>JAJZVO010000035.1 GCA_021845665.1 Bacteroidota bacterium
TCCGATCTTTTTGTTTGATTGTTTACTAAAGATATTATAACGGCATTCTATGTTAAAAATACCTCGAAATTTTGCTGATTTTCGGAGATTTTATGAGTGGGGAAAAAGGGTGAAAATACCGCTTGACTTTTGGGGCCCGTTGGTTAAATTTCCAACGTGGTGGGGAAAAGTGGGGAAGTTCCCGGCTTTTCCCAGTGTTTAGTAAAAAAATGTGTCCGACCAACTTTCGGAAGATTTTAGAGGAAAATGTCGTCATTCAAAGGACGTTACGAATACGTTTTAGACTCCAAGGGGAGGCTTAGTATACCGGCTAAACTCCGGAAGAGCTTGTCCCCTGATGCGCACGACACATTCGTCGTGACCAGAGGGGTCGAAAAATGCCTCTATGTTTATCCATTCGATGAATGGCGGCGACTTGAAGAGAAGCTCCGCTCCCTCAACCAATTTCTGGAGAAGCACAGATACTTCATCAGAACCCTCCTTATGTGGGCTTCCGAAGAATTCCCTCTGGACTCACAGTCAAGAATTACAATTCCCAAGAATCTACTAGAATTCGCGGAGATAGAGAAGGACGTGGTCATAATTGGCGCCCTTGAGAGAATCGAACTCTGGAATCCGCAGACCTTTAATCAATATTTGAACTCCCAGCCCGAGAGTTATGCTTCTGTAGTCGAACAAATAATGGCAGTTAATGTCAACAAATAATGGCTGTTTATCACGAACCCGTTCTGCTCAAGGAGAGTATTGATTTCTTGATTACCGATTCGAAGGGAACATATATAGACGCGACCTTCGGCGGCGGCGGTCATACGAGAGAGATTCTTTCGAGGCTAGCACCTGAAGGGCAGGTCATCGCGTTCGATGTGGACGACAACTCTCGTCAAATCGCCAGTGTGCTTTCCGGCTCAGACAGCCGCGTCGCGTTTTTGCAGAAAAATTTTTCCTCTATCATTTCGCTCAAACAGGAATTCCCAGGAAAGCAATTCAACGGCTTTCTCTTCGATCTTGGTGTGTCATCATATCAGATCGACAACGAAGAGGGATTCAGCTACAGGCGCGACGAAAGGCTCGATATGAGACTCGATAAACGGCTCGATGTCTCCGCGTTCGAGGTCGTGAACTCTTACGACGCAGCAAGTCTTGCCGATGTATTTTTCAAGTACGGAGAAGAGCCGCGCGCGCGGGTACTGGCCAGAGCTATAATTAAGGCAAGAGAAAAGAGAAGCATCGAAACTACGACTCAACTTGCCGAGATCGTCTCGCGCATTTGCGGCAGATCCGCGAAGACACTATCCAGGATTTTCCAGTCAATCCGAATCGAAGTCAACAAAGAACTCGAGATGCTTGCCGATGCACTCGATGCCGCGGTCGATCTCGTCGAGCAAGGCGGAAGGGTCGCCGCTATTTCTTACCACTCCCTCGAGGACAGGATTGTAAAAGAAAAATTCAGATATGAAGCTGCGACATGCGTTTGCCCGCCGGAGGCGATCATTTGTACATGTGGGAAAACAGCAAGGCTGAAGATCCTGACGAGAAAACCCATTGTCCCGGGGGAAGCCGAAATCGACAGCAATAGAAGGGCGAGGAGCGCTAAGCTCAGGGTGGCTGAGAAAATTGTATGAGCGAAGAGATAAAAAAGTCCGCGGCGGCGAAGAAACCTGCAAAAGGCGCCTCTATCTCCGTCTCGAAATTCATCGTCATACTCGCAGCGGTCGCAGGCACGCTGCTTCTGATAGTGAACAACAGCGTTACCGTCGATTCGCTTCTGGCGAACATTTCCTCGCTCGATTCTACCAATACCGAAATGAAATTTCGGAACGACTCTCTGCAGGCGGAACTGAAAAGGCTTTCCAGCGCGGAGCGCATTACACGCATAGCGTCCGAGAAGCTGGGACTCGTCTACAGCACACAGACTCTGGAGCAGCTGCGCATAAACAAAGACAAACTTCAAGAAGCTGAAGAGCAGGATGCAATCGACTCGGCAAAATAGTCCGGATGAAAACAAAAGGCGGGTTAACTACTCGGGTAGGATCAATTTCCTGCGCGGGTTGTTCGCACTGATCTTCATCGGTATCATGGTCAAGCTGGTAATTGTCCAGGTTATCCAGGGCTTTTACTATCACCGTGTTGCCCAGGATCAGTATGAGAGCCGAGTGGTTCTTAAGGCGAACCGCGGTCTGATATACGACAGAAACGGCAGCCTCATCGTGTCGAACAGCTACGGTTACTCATACGCGGCAGACCCACAGCTCCTTGATGGTGCTCAGAAAAATGAAATTGCGCGGAAGCTGGGTTCGGTTCTCGATGTTCCCGCATCGTTTTTCATGAGCAGGCTTCAAACGAAGGCTCGCTTCATCTGGCTCGCCCGCGATCTTACGCCGACGCAGTCCGGTGCTCTACAGGGCTTCAAGATGTACGGACTGATACGTCTGCAGGAGCAGCGCAGGATGTATCCATACGGCTCTTCGGCTGGGCAGATTCTCGGCTTCACAAATGTGGACGGGAGGGGGGCGGCCGGCATCGAGCTTGAGTTCGACTCGCTTCTGGCCGGCACGAACGGTTACGAGATAATGCAGCGCGACGGGCTTGGAAGGAAAATGCCTTCCGTCAGCTATCCCAAAGTAGATCCGATTCCCGGATGCAACATCCAGTTGACATTAGACATGAATATTGAACAGATCGTGGCGCAAGAGCTTGCGGCTGGAGTAAAGAGGACCGGGGCAAAGGCGGGCACCGCGGTTTTCATGGATCCGAACACCGGCGAAATCCTCGCGATGGCAACTTACCCGGCGTTCAATCCCGGGAACCTCAGTGACTATAAATCTTCAAATGCCAGAGACCGCGCGATAACCGATGTCTACGAACCTGGTTCGACTTTCAAGATAGTCACCGCGTCGGCTGCGCTCGAAGAGGGAGTCGTAAATCCGGAAAAAATGTTCTTTGCCGATAACGGAAGCTATACCTACTTCGGCAACGTCATAAGCGACTTTGAGCCTTCGGGCTGGATCACGTTCAAGCGTGCGATCGAAGTTTCGAGCAACATAGTATTTTCGATGGTTGGTAGAAAAGTCGGGAGCGATAAGTTTTACAGATACGCCAGAGATTTTGGATTCGGCACTCCGACCGGCATCACTCTTCCTGGCGAAGTTTCAGGTGAGCTTCCAAAACCTTATCAATGGTCCAGAGTCTCATTGGCTTACATGTCGTTCGGGTACGGAGTACTCGTGACGACTCTTCAAATGGCGCAGGCATATGCGGCGATCGCGAACGGTGGCAACTTAATGCAGCCGTACATTGTCAACAAGATAACGGCGCCGGACGGCGAAGTGGTTTTTCAAAATGAACCTATGAAAATCAGGAGAGTCGTCACGCCTGACGTCGCACACACTCTGACCGGTCTTTTCGTAGATGTCGTCAAACACGGTACCGGCCAAAATGCCAGAATAAACAATTTCGTAATCGCCGGGAAGACAGGCACTGCACGGAAGCTTGTCGATGGGAAGTATTCGGAAACTTATTACCATGCATCCTTTGCCGGTTTCTTTCCCGTGCCGAATCCTCAGTTTGTCGGATATATAATGATCGACTCACCGAAGAGAGGTTACACTGGCGGAGCCTGCGCCGCACCGATTTTCAAGAAAATTGCGGAACGCATCTACGGTATCATGCAGCGCAAGAGCGTGGATCTCTCCAACAGCGACGTCAGAATGGCCTCCAACACCGGCGGCACCGATAATTCACAAGACGTTAAAGAGGCTCCTGCGACATATACAGCGGCGTTCTCAGCAGACAACAGCGACCGGGTGCGCGTTCCGGACGTTTCTTTTCTCGACTACTCATCTGCTACCGCGATTCTCGACGAGTTCGGACTCCGTACGTCGCGTTCGGGTCAACATGGTTTTATAGTCCTTTCGGAAAAGCCTTGTGCCGGAACTGTCGTCAGCAGAGGATCCACGATCAATTTGAATGTTGTCGATGCGAGTCAAGTCACACGCATGCCAAATTTCAAGGGAACGAGTGTGAGGAACGCCACGAGTTTCCTGATTGCCGCCGGCATACCGTTCCATGTTGTGGGAAGCGGAAGGATTATCGGCCAGACCCCTTCCGCCGGACAGCCGATCAGCAAGAATGTAACTGTAACAATTAACTGTGAAAACAGAGACTTCACCGTCTCGAGTCTTTACTGAATGACACTAAGCGAACTGATAAAAAACGTTTCGGTAACCGAAATCGTAGGCGACTTCGGGAAGGAGATAACCGAGGTCGTGTACGATTCAAGGAAAGCCTGTGAAGGCTCCCTGTTCGTGGCGCTGAAAGGATCTCAGTTCGACGGGCATCGCTTCATTGTAGATGCCATAGGTAGCGGCGCGAGCGCGGTCGCGGTCGAGGACAACAGTATCGTCAACGACGATTACTTCCTCTCTCACCACACCACTAAACTACTTGTCCCCAGTACCCGCCGCGCTCTTGCGCTTATCTCCGCTAATTTCTTCGGACATCCCGCCGATCGATTGAAAGTAATTGGAGTCACGGGAACAAACGGCAAAACAACCAGCACCTATCTTATCAAGTCGATCCTTCAGGCCGCAACTGAGAAAGTCCTTCTGATCGGTACTATTCATTACTTGTTCAACGACGCGAAAGTGGGTGCTGCAGTCAACACGACTCCCGAGTCGTGCGATCTTCAGAGGATGATGGCGTCTTCAATCGAACAGGGGGGAACATCTGTCGTCATGGAAGTATCTTCCCATTCGCTGGTGATGGACAGAGTTTTCGGGATACCTTTCAAAGCCGGTCTCTTCACTAACCTAACTCAGGATCATCTCGACTTTCACAAGACGATGGAAGAGTACTTCAAAGCAAAGAAAATACTCTTCGACAGCCTGCCCCCGGAAAGCGTGGCCGTAACGAATTTAGACGACAGCTATGGCAGGAGAATCGTCGCCGACACGAAGGCTAAAAAGGTTACTTACGGATTCGGCGACGGAGCTGATTTTCAAATAATCGAATCGGAGTACAGTTTGTCCGGGACAAACATCCTGATAAGATACGATGGGCGGGATTTTGCAATTGATTCGAAGCTGGTCGGAAAGTTCAACGTATACAATCTGACAGCCGCATTTGCCGTCGCAGTAAGTCTCGGGTACGGTCCTTCACTTGTTTCGAAAGCGCTTTCGGCGGTTCATAATGTGAAAGGGCGGTTTGAGAGAATCGATTCCGGAAAAGGATTCCTCGTCGTTGTGGACTACGCACACAGCCCTGATTCCCTTCAAAAGAGCCTGCAGTCCGCGAGGGAAATTCTGGCGGCTGCCAACAAAGGGGGGAGATTGATCACAGTTTTCGGATGCGGCGGCAATCGTGACCGCGACAAGCGTCCGAAGATGGGAAAGATCGCCGAAGAGCTAAGCGATTTCACGATTGTTACCGAAGATAATCCGCGGTTTGAAGATCCGGACGCCATTGCAAATGAGGTCATGGCGGGCATGACGAAAGGGAGCGACAAAGTTATGAAGATCATAGACCGGCATGAAGCGATAGCTGAGAGCCTCAGGAGGGCGCGTCCAAACGACATTGTCCTCCTTGCCGGCAAGGGTCATGAGAATTATCAAATAGTCAGGAACGTGAAATATCATTTCGATGACCGGGAGGAAGTCGAGAAGGCATTTGGTCTGGACAGTTGATTACTGGCGAAGACATACGCGGCCTGGAGGGCGCCGAATTTGTGAACCTGAAATTCAGAAACGCCACGAGCATATCTACCGATTCGCGTACGGTTGCGCGCGGGCAGATATTCTTCGCGCTCAGGGGAGAGAAGTTCGACGGTCATGATTTTGTTTCCAAGGCCGTGAAGAAAGGCGCTGCCTGTGCCGTCGTCGACACGAAGTGGTACCGTGCGGCCTCGAGAGCCCATCGGTACATCTCAGGTTCCCCGCTCGTGGTAGTCGAAGACACGACGCGCGCTCTCGCGAACCTGGCACAGATTTATCGGCGGAAACTCGATATGCCCGTCATTGCCGTCGGTGGCTCCAACGGAAAGACGACCACGAAAGAGCTGATCGCGAAGGTTCTGGGGAGAAAATACAAAGTCCTTAAGACGAAAGGCAACCACAACAATCAGATCGGCGTGCCGCTCACCATTCTGAGCATGAAGGAATCCCACGGGGCCGCAGTAGTCGAGATCGGAACCAACCACCCTGGCGAGATCGAGCATCTCTGCGAGGTACTGGCCCCAACTGCCGGAGTGATAACCAACATCGGCGCTGAACACCTGGAGTTTTTCAGGAATATCTCCGGAGTGCGCCGGGAGGAAGGAAAGCTCTTCGCGTCGCTTTCCCGGAGCGGAGGAACGGCATTCGTCAACACAGACGACAGGCTTGTGGCTGGAATGGCCTCGATGCCCCGCCGGAGAGTCAACTACGGCTTTCTTACGTCCTCTCGCAGGCACGTTGCCGGGAGGCTGTTCGGCTTCGACAACAAGGGATGCGCGGTTTTCGAGATAAAATTCGAAGGGAGGACGGAACTTGTTCACCTCGGCGTTCCGGGCATTCACAATGCGGCGAACGCGCTGGCCGCGGCAGCCGTCGGATTTCGGTACGGTGTCCCGCACCCGGAAGTCAGAGAAGCCCTTGAGTCGTTCAGATCTTGCGACAAGAGAATGCAGATCGAAAGGATTTCCGGCGTGACGATCCTAAACGACACGTACAATTCAAACTCGGAGTCGGCAATTGCAGCTCTGCATTGGTTCAGCACGGTGCGTGCTGACGGAAAGAAGATCGCAGTTCTGGCAGACATGCTTGAGCTCGGAGGAGCATCGGCGCGTGAACATGAGAGGGTTGGAAAGGAAGCCGCTGCTGCAGGCATCGACATGCTCTTAACATTTGGAAAAATGGCGCGCCGGATTGCGGACAGCGCTCGCGGACAGGTCGAGACCGAATCTTTCGACGACAAACCCAGACTTTTGAGAAAGTTGCTTCGAGCAATCTCCCCCGGCGACGTTATCCTCGTGAAGGGGTCGCGCGGAATGAAGATGGAGGAGGTCGTGGAAGGACTTGTTTACGGGCTGAAAACCGGGAGGATGCGGTAATGCTGTATTATCTGTTCGATTTGCTCGAGAGGGAATTTCATCCGCCGGGTTTCGGCGTGTTCAGATACATAACTTTCCGGTCGGCACTCGCGGCGTTGACGGCTTTGTTTATCAGTTTCGTCATCGGCCCGATAATCATAAAGAAACTTCACAAAATGCAGATCGGCGAGCAGGCAAAGATCGAAGGACCTAAATCGCATCTCGCCAAGGCCGGAACACCGACAATGGGAGGAATCATAATTCTCGGGTCGGTCATCATACCGCTTCTACTCTGGGGCGACCTCACAAATCCCTATGTGCTTCTTATCCTGCTCATTACGATCTGGCTCGGGGTGCTCGGCTTCACCGACGACTACATGAAAGTAGTGAAGAAGAAACGAAAGGGTCTTATCGCGCGTTACAAACTCATCGGCCAGATAACGATAGGCCTACTGGTCGGTGCGGCCCTCTATTTTTCGCCAGCCCTCAAGCCGTTCAATTCGATCACGACCGTTCCGTTTTTCAAAAACCTGAATTTCGATTACGGCGTGTTCTATATCCCGGTCGTGATATTCATTATCACCGCAACGTCCAATGCAGTCAACCTGACAGACGGTCTCGACGGGTTGGCGATAGGTACCGTGGGGATAACAGCGCTCACTCTTGCGCTTATGTGTTACGTGTCCGGCAACATCGAGTTCAGCCGTTACCTCAATATCATATACCTTCGCGGGTCGGGCGAACTGACGGTTTACTGTTTCGCGCTTGTGGGCGCCTCGCTAGGTTTCCTGTGGTACAACACATACCCTGCACAGGTCTTCATGGGCGACACGGGCTCACTTGCTTTGGGCGGAGCAATCGCCGGCATTTCCATTATGATAAAGAAGGAACTAGTGCTCCCGATATTGGGAGGTATATTCGTCGCGGAAGAGATTTCCGTGATTCTTCAGGTGCTCTATTTCAGGTACACGAAACGGAAATACGGCGAGGGGAGACGCATTTTCAAAATGGCCCCTCTCCATCACCACTTCGAGCTCACGGGAATATCCGAGCCCAAAATAGTCATGAGATTTTATATAATCGGAATCCTTTTAGCGATTCTTAGTCTGACAACGTTTAAGGTGAGATAGTTTGAGCAAGCCGGATAAAATAAGATCTGCGAGAGTCTCCGTTCTCGGCGCGGCGAGAAGCGGCATCGCCGTCGCAAGACTTCTTAAATCGAAAGGCGCATCCGTGTTCGTGAGCGATAAAAAGCCTCGCGAACAGGCGAGTCAGCAGATTCAACAACTTGACGAAATCGGTGTCGAGTATGAATTCGGCTCGCATTCCGACCGGCTGTTCGATGCAGATTTCATCGTAGTCAGTCCGGGAGTACCGTCCAACCTGAATCTCGTTCAGCATGCAATCAAAGTCGGACTTAACATATACAGCGAGGTAGAGGTCGCGTCCTGGTTCTGCAAGGCCCCGATCGTTGCGATTACCGGATCGAACGGGAAAACGACGACCACCACTCTGATCGGAAAGATATTCGAGAATTCCGGGCGCAAGACGGTGGTCGCAGGCAACATCGGTTTCCCGATCTCGGATTATGTCTCGGACACGAGCGAAGATGCGGTCGCCGTCCTCGAGGTGTCAAGCTTCCAGCTCGACCATGTCGACACATTTAAGCCGATGGTCTCGGTGCTTCTTAATATTACACCCGATCATCTCGATAGGTATGAGAATTACCAGGCCTACATGAACGCGAAGTTCAGAATTTTTGCAAACCAATCGTCCGATGATGTTGCGGTTTACAATCATGACGACGATGCGGTGGACAAGTACTGCCGCGGTTTGAAAAGCAAGTTGATGCCTTTCAGTGTGAAAGATGAAAATTCATGTGCCGGATTCGCGCGCGACGGCAAAGTTTATCTCGTCGAAAATGGCCAGCCGGTGCACCTTATCGACACCAGGGAAATCGGCATACCTGGAGTTCACAATTTATACAATTCTCTCGCGTCGGCTCTGGCGGCACGGGCGCTCGGAGTTCCTGTGAAAGTGATCGCGGAGACACTTCATGATTTCAGCGGCGTCGAGCACCGGATCGAACTCGTGAGACAACTTAACGGCGTGAAGTACGTCAATGACTCGAAGGCAACGAACGTTGATGCGGTTTGGTACGCGCTCGGAAGTTATGACTCGCCGATAATCCTTATTGCCGGCGGTAAAGACAAAGGAAACGATTACTCGCCGCTTTTCGAGCCGGTGAGGAAAAAAGTCCGCGCTATGATTCTCATCGGAGCCGCCGCCCCGAAGATGCAAAAGGAATTTTCCGACAAAACGAAGTGCATTATGGCCTCATCGATGGAGGACGCCGTCACGAAGGCCAGGGCCGAAGCTAAGAAGGGTGACGTCGTACTCCTTTCGCCCGCATGCGCGAGCTTCGACATGTTTCAGGATTATGAACACAGAGGAAGAGAATTTAAGAGACTGGTAATGGAGCTGTGAACCGTCAGAGCGCAATCATAGCGGACAAGACTACGGAGTCGGCAAAGAAGGTGATGAAGCCGGCGGACAAGTGGTTCCTGTTTGCAGTACTCTCGCTCATGTTCATGAGCCTGGTCGTTGTATACAGTGCCAGTGCTTCATGGGCGGAGCTCAGATTTCAGAATCCTGCCTATCTCCTGAGAAGCCACCTCTTCAAGGTTATGATAGGCATGGTGCTGATCTTTGTCATTGCGAAGGTGGATTATCACAGATATCAGAAATTTGCACTTCATTTCGTCATAATATCGGCGTTCCTGGTCGCGCTCGCGATTGGGCAAAGGGTCATAATAAAGGGCGCAGCACGATGGATTCATCTCGGCCTCTTCAGCTTTGAGCCGTCGGAAATTGCCCGTATTGCGATATTGTTCTTTACCGCTTCCTATCTTGCCCAAAACGCGGACAAGCTGGACGATTACAGGAATTTGATGACCCCGATACTTATCACCGCGGTTGTCGCAGGTCTGATTGTGCTTGAGCCTAACTTCAGTACGGCATTAATGATCATGGCCGTAGTCGGAGTTATGTTCATCGCCGGAGGTGTAAAGAAGACACACATTGCCGTGTTGGTAGGTGCGGCCGTTGTCATAGGAGCCATGGTTCTTGTTTTCGAGGCATACCGGGTTCACAGAATTGAGGCGTGGATGCATCATGGGGCGGGAAGTTACCAGGTCCGCCAGTCGATAATAGGATTCGGCAACGGTGGGATCTTCGGAGTGGGGCCGGGTAACAGCAAACAACGGAACCTCTTCCTTCCCGAATCATACGGCGATTTTATCTATTCGATTATCGGCGAGGAATACGGTCTCTGGGGTTCGACCTTCATCCTATTGATTTTCCTCTTCCTGGCATTCAGGGGAACCGCGATTGCGAAGAAGGCACCCGACAGGTTCGGATATCTACTCGCTACAGGTATAACCGCTGCGATGTGTTTCTACGCTTTCATCAATGCCGGAGTAGCCATAGGGCTGTTCCCGACAACCGGTTTGCCGATGCCGTTCGTTAGTTACGGCGGGACGGCAATGATCATAAACTCATTCGCAGTGGGGATCCTTTTGAATATATCGAAGCAGATTCCCAACGAAGCTGAGTTATCGCTTTCGGAGAAGAATCCTGTCGAAGTGCCGCAGCACAAACCTCTAAAGAAAAGCAGGCCTCGGAGCGATGAGCCCGTCGTCGGGAGGATCTACAGCTGATGGTGCGCGTTGTGCTTGCAGGCGGAGGTACAGGTGGTCACGTTTTCCCGGCAGTGGCGATTGCCGAGAGGCTGCTGGCCCACGATGGCGTCGACGTCTTGTTCGTCGGGACGAAGAATAAAATCGAAGCTCGCATAGTGCCTCAGCTTGGTTACAAATTCAATCCGATCTGGATCGGAGGATTTTCCAGGAAGTTCAAGCTCTCTAATTTCCTCCTTCCTCTTAAGATTGCAGTGTCGATTGTGCAGTCGCTCAAGCTCATGCTGATTTACAAACCGAACGTTGTTGTCGGAACGGGCGGCTATGTGTCGGGGCCGGTGTGCGCGGCAGCCGTGATGACTCGTACGCCGATCGTTCTGCAGGAGCACAACAGCTATCCCGGCGCGATGACGAGACTCTTCGCGCCGTTCGCGCGCGAGATCCACATTGCATTTGAGTCATCCAAAAAGTATTTTTTCAAACACGGGTCGAGCAAACGTGTAAGCCGCAGTTTGATGCTGACGGGCAGCCCTGTCAGGCAAATGCCGAGGGTGAAGCGAGAGGAAGCGCTGAACTTCTTCGGCTTAAGCGCTGAGAGAAAGACACTCCTTGTTACGGGCGGCAGTCTCGGAGCGGTTAGGCTCAATAGTGCAGTAGCAAAAGTCGTTGACGAGTTAATAAGCCGCAATTACCAGTTGATATGGCAGACGGGCGCCGTCGATTACGAGAGAATCGCGGCCAGCCAAAAAGATCGGCCGGACTTCATCCGGGTCGAGAAATTTGTCGAGAGAATGGATTACGCCTATGCGGCGGCCGATGTCGCCGTCTGCAGGGGCGGAGCGACTACTGTCGCCGAACTCATTTATTTCAACCTTCGTGCGATAATTATCCCTTATCCTTACGCGGCAGCGAATCACCAGGTCGAAAACGCACGCGCTCTCGTCGAGAACGGCGCGGCTTTGATGGTGCTCGAATCCGAGGCCGATCAGAAATTTGCCGGTGAGCTGCTGAACCTTGTGGACGATCCTACTCGCATCGACGGGATGCGGGAGAAAATCAAAGACCTGTCGCACGAAGATGCGGCCGGCGTCATCGCGGAATCTGTACTGAGGATTGCCGGAAATGACTAAGCAGTTCAGACGCAGATTCGAATTCTATTATCAATCCGTCGCAGTCTATGCTGTCGCACTGATAATTTACGCCGTCATCCGCGGGACATTCGCTGAAAGCGAATTCAGAATCGTCTTCAAAGATCCTATCGTTTATGCGTTCATAATAGTCCTCGCATACTCGCTTATCGTCCTGGTGTTCAATCTGCTTTATCAGCGGGACGTTCTCCTGACGGATAACTCTATGATTTTCCAGAATAGGTTCGACAGGAAGGAAATAAATCTTTCGGAGATCGAGTGGATCCGTGTCGGCAAAGCGAAGCGGATGAAAGTACGCGGCAGTTATAGGGTCATTAGATTGAAATTAAAGAACCAGATGAGAGCAGTTCGCATCAACCCGGTTCACTTTCATGATGAAAAGGCAATGATGGAGGCGTTCAAGGATCTCAGTGAAAAGCTGGGCAAGTCCGCCGGAGCGCGAAAGGAAAAGGAGACCGGGAATGTTTAAGAGCGTCCGGAAGATACACATGGTCGGGATCGGCGGAATAGGCATGAGCGGAATTGCCGAGATACTTCTCGACCAGGGATTTGAAGTGACCGGTTCCGACCGTTCACTTAGCGAGATAACCGACCGGTTGGAGAAACTCGGTGCAACGATACACAAGGGTCACGCTGCTAAGAATCTCGACGAAGCCGATGTAGTTGTGTATTCGTCCGCCGTGCATAAGGACAACCTCGAGCTCATCGCTGCCGCAGAGAAGAAGATCCCGGTCATTCGCCGGGCCGAGATGCTCGCGGAACTCATGAGGATGAAGTACGGGATAGCAATAGCCGGAACGCACGGGAAGACCACTACGACCAGCATGACGAGTCTCGTTCTGATGGAGGGCGGTCTCGATCCCACCGTCATTGTAGGAGGAAAGCTATCGAGTTTCGGCGGCACGAACGCAAGGCTCGGACGTGGCGACTACATCGTCGTGGAAGCCGACGAGTTCGACCGGTCGTTCCTCCAGCTGACTCCCGTGATTGCCGCGATCACGACACTCGAACGGGAACACCTCGATATTTATACGGACCTGGAAGACATCAAGCGCGCGTTCGTCGAGTTCGCCAACAAGGTCCCGTTTTACGGCTTCGTAATCCTTTGCCTTGACGAACCCTCGATACAGGAAATATTGCCGCTCATCAGGAAGAAGGTCGTGACTTATGGACTGAACCCCCAGTCGGATCTTCGGGCAGTTAACATTTCATTTCACGAGAATCACAGCAAGTTCAATCTTATCAGGCATGGGAAAGATCTGGGCGAGGTTACGTTGAAAGTTCCCGGCCTGCATAACATAAAGAATTCGATGGCTGCGATCGGAATCGGGCTGGAAATCGGGATCGGTTTCGAAGAAATAAAGAGAGCAGTGGAATCCTTCACTGGCGTATACCGGCGTCTGGAATTGAAAGCAGATGTGGATGGCGTAATGGTCGTCGACGATTATGCCCATCACCCAACGGAGGTCCAGGCCACGCTATCGGCTTTGAAATCCGGCTGGCCCGAAAAAAGAGTCGTTGCCGTGTTTCAGCCTCATCTTTATTCAAGGACGAGAGATTTTCATGATGAGTTCGGACGAAGCTTCCTGAATGCCGACTTGCTTGTCGTGACTGAAATCTATCCGGCGCGCGAGGAACCGATACAGGGAATTACCGGCGAGCTTGTAGTTAACGATGCGAGGGCATTCGGCCACAAGGAAGCGCACTATATCCCGGACAAGAAGCAGCTCCCGGAATTTCTGGCGAAGACCGCGAAGCCGGGCGATATCGTAGTGACTTTGGGCGCAGGCGATATCTCAAAATACGGCGAAGAGTTCATCGGTCTCTTATCGAAGGGATCGGCGTCTGGAAAAGCGAAAAACTCAGGACAGAAGTCAAAGAACTGAAACGATGCTCAAGATAGACAGGACATATCTGAATCTGATAATAGTCATCAGCGCCCTCGGAGCATTGTTTCTCCTTTCGCAGAGCTGGAAGAATCAGCTCGTGGTCGAGAAAGTGAAAGTCTATGATGAACGCCTGGTCACCGGAGATGAGGTGAAGTCGCTGGCGGATATTCGAACCGGCAGCCCGTTGTACAAACTAAGGCTCCTGAAGATCGCTAAAAGAGTCGAGGAGAATCCATTTGTCGATAAAGCAGTTGTCGTACGCGCCCTACCTTACGATGTGGCGATCACCGTCAAGGAGCGCGATCCGATCGCGGTCGTCGCGACACCGACCTCGGCTTATTCAATCGACAAACACGGGATTATACTTCCGCTGCCGATGCAGCGGAAGAACAACATGCCCGTAATTACAGGTGTGCATGAGCAGCTACAGGTCGGCGACACCGCTACCGGCACGCTCATGCAGGCGGTCGATTTCGTGAATGACGCACAGAATCTGGGGCCTGCGTTCAGCGCCAACATAGCCGAGGTCCGCCTCGATCACGGGGACCTGATCGCTTATACAACCGTCTTTTCGCTCCAGGTAATAGTCGGGAAAAACGATTTCAACAGGAAGCTCCTTTATCTGCAGAAGTTTCTTCAGGAGGCTGCCATCAACGGCGGCCCGCAGTGCAGTTACGTCGATTTGAGATATAATGGTCAGATAGTAGTCGGTACAGGTACGGCCGATATTCACAGCCAGCTCGCGATCGTGAAACCGGCCGGGAAAGAAAACTGAGGTGTACGTATGAGTAATAATTTGATTGTGGCTCTCGATATCGGTACAACAAAAGTCTGCGCCATGGTTGTGGAGAACGACCAGAACGGCAAACTCAACGTGCTTGGTATTGGTACGAGCAAATCCGGCGGCATGAGCCGTGGAGTCGTGGCCAATATCGACCGGACGGTGAAGTCTATCCAGGAAGCGGTGCACATTGCCGAGTCCAAGCCCGGTACGAAAATTAAGAGTGCAATTGTCGGGATTGCGGGCGAGCACATTGACAGTTTCAAAACAAACAGCATCATCACTGTCAGCAACGAAGAGCATGAAATAACCGAGAGTGACATAGACCGGCTCATCGAAGATGCAAAACGGGTTCACCTTTCCCGTGACAGGGAGATCATACATATCATCCCGCAGGAGTTTGTCATCGACGGTCAGACTGTCACCCACGATCCAATCGGAATGGCGGGTGTTCGCGTAGAAGCTTCGATGCATGTGGTTACGGGTCTTGTCACCGCCGCACAGAACATTCACAAGTGTGTGGAACGGGCGGGCCTCAAGGTCGAGGAATTGGTGTTGCAGCCCCTGGCATCGAGTTACTCCGTGTTGACGGAAGACGAGAAGGAAGTCGGTGTGGCGCTGCTCGACATAGGCGGCGGTACAACCGACCTGGCGGTTTTTGAGGACAGGACCATTCGGCACACCGCGGTGATTCCGATAGCGGGAGACCATATTACCACAGATATCCGGAAGGGACTCGGAATCCTGCCGGAGCAGGCTGAGGAGTTAAAGGTCAACCACGGTTACGCGATGGTTTCCGAAGTCGTCGACGACGAACCGATATTGATTCCCGGAATCGGCGGGCGAAAGCCGATCGAAATAAACAAGAAACTCCTCGCGCAGATCATTCAGCCCAGGATCGAGGAGCTTCTCGATATAGTGGCGATGGAGATAAAGAGGTCCGGTTATTCGCGTCACCTGTCGGCGGGCATTGTGCTAACCGGCGGAGGCGCATTGCTTAAAGGAATGCCGGAACTTGTAGAGTACGTTCTCGGTGTTCCCGCGAAGATAGGGATACCGCAGACTTTCGACGGCGGTTTCGCACGCGAGGTGGAGAACCCGATGTACGCAACTGCGGTAGGGCTGGTAAAGTACGGCCTGAAGCGGGGGGCAGGCAAGTCTACGATCGAATTTGCGGAGACGATCCAGGAGGCGCCCGAAGCTGAGCCGATCGAGAATCCAAAGAGTGCGAGAAAAGAAAAAGTTTTATCACCGCAAAAGCGAGATCCCTTCGGATTAGGAAGGGGAGTTCAGTTCCTTAAGAAGTTTATTAACAAAAACATCGACAATGTTTAAAAAGGAGGCATAAGACAGTGTTCGAACTAGACACAGACAAACAGGGCCCGCGGATAAGAGTCGTGGGCATTGGCGGATGCGGCGGGAACGCCATAAACAGCATCTCCAAGCGAGGGATCCATGGTGTCGATCTGATATCGATGAACACCGATATGCAAGACCTTGAGAGGAATATAGCGCCTAACAAGATTCAGATCGGGAAGAGCACAACGCGCGGACTCGGCGCAGGGTCGAACCCCGAGATTGGCCGCCGCGCAGCGATCGAGGCACGTGATGAGATCTACCGGGCGCTGAAAGACAGCGATATGGTTTTCATAACTGCCGGAATGGGAGGCGGCACCGGCACGGGGGCCGCGCCCATAGTTGCAAGTATCCTGAAGGGCGTGGACCGCGACGAAGTCAAGAAAGACGGTTCGGAAGAGCAATCGCCGCTCGTCGTCGCGGTTGTGACGAAGCCTTTTATTAACGAGGCAAAAGAGCGTATGCGCAACGCCGAGTCGGGCATCGATGAGCTGAAGAAATACGTCGATGCTCTGATCGTTATCCCGAATGAGAAACTTCTCGCTGTATCAGATAAGAATGCCGGCTATCTTGCCTCCTTCCAGAAAATCTACGACGTTCTTTACGATGCCATCCGCGGAATATCGGAAATCATAACGAACCCGGGATTTGTTAACGTCGACTTTGCCGATGTGAGGACGGTCCTTGCATCCAGAGGTGACGCGATTATCGGGACTGGTATTGCGAGCGGCGAGAGGCGAGCTGCTGAGGCTGCCTCCGCGGCGATATCCAACCCGCTTCTCGAAGAGGTCGCTCTCGAGCGCGTGGAGGGAATTCTTGTCAGCATCACTTCCGGGCCGAGCTTCGGTCTTCATGAGTACGATGAAATCGTCAAGACCGTCAGAGGAGTGGCAAAGAACGGAGACGACGAGAGCAAGGTAATCGTCGGCGTGTCGATCGACGAGAAACTTGAGAAAGACCTCATAGTCACCGTCATCGCTGCCGGTTTGAACAGCCGACCGCAGCCTGCGCCTACACCGACCCCCGATCCGAGGAAAAGGCTGACCCTGAAAGAAAAAGACAAAGCTAAGGAACAATCCTGGAGCATAAAGGACTGGCGGTCATTCGACGAGCCGACCTTTGAGCGTAACGGAATTAACATACATCTCAACAAGCTGGAAGATGAAGAAGGACCCGACGGAACTTCCGACAAACCGACTCCGAAACCGGGAGAGAGACCCGCATTTCTGAGAAAAGTCATGGACTAGAATTCCGATAAACAGGATTGGAATAATCATATGGAAGCTTTAAACTCAGTTACCGACATAAGGAATCTCTTTGCGATGGAAAAGCGTGAGCTCAACATAATGATGGTTGAAGACGACCCGGATATTCCGAAATTGGCTCGTCTTTACCTGAAGCCCTATAAGGATGCTGAGTTTAACCTTGTATGGGTCGAGACCGGAGAGGATGCATTAAGATTCCTTCAGGATAGCCAGAACCTCGACGTTATCCTCGTTGATTACCAGCTACCCGGCATGAACGGGCTGGAAACCACTCGCGCTATTCGCGAGAAGGGAGTGAGGATCCCGATCGTTTTCCTCACGAACGCCATCGACTTCAAGATTGCGATCGAGGCGATGAAGCTGGATGTGGAAGATTACCTTCTCAAAGAAGAGGCGATCACTTCTATACTTCCGAGCATCATACTCAACGTTGTCGAACGAGTTCGGCTGCGGGAGAAGCTCGCGGAAGCGGAGATGAACAAGGTTGCCCAGCGCGAGAGGATTGACGGGATCAAAAGCCTTATCGTGACGATCTCACACGAGCTCAACAACCCGCTGGCCGCCCTGAAGCTTGCCATCAATGTCCTCCAGCGAAAACAGATTCCGCCGGATATCATGAGTTATCTTGCCATCATGAAAGAGAA
Source organism: Bacteroidota bacterium (assembly GCA_021845665.1). GTDB lineage: Bacteria > Bacteroidota > Ignavibacteria > Kryptoniales > JAKASW01 > JAKASW01. Next base: position 17,845 of record JAJZVO010000035.1, read on the forward strand.
TACCGAAAGGATAGAGGGAGTCGTGGCCAAGCTGAGAGACCTGAAAGGGGACAAGGTGACTGCCTACATCGGCAATATTAAGATGATAGACCTGTCTGAATGACCGAATGGCCGAGGAATTTAGCGCTCTCGTTGTCGACGATGAAAAGAATGTAGCAGACCTCCTTAAACTTCAGCTTGTAGAATCGGGCTTCTACGTCGATGTCGCAAATGACGGGGCCGTCGGAATAAATAAGGTTCAGTCCAGAAAATTCGATGTAATCCTCCTCGACCTCAAGATGCCCCGGATAAACGGACTTGAAGTATTGAAGTTTGTAAAGGAGAACCAGCCTGATGCCCAGGTCCTGATACTGACCGGATACGGCGATATCAAGACCGCCGTCGATTCGATCAAGATGGGTGCCTTCGACTTCATAACCAAGCCTTACAATTTTGACGAGCTCCTCGTTTCCGTGAACAACGCGCTCGAGATGCGCCGCCTCATCGTGGACAACAAAGTGATGAAGATGCAGCTCGGCGAGGGGAAATTCGAGCTCGTAGGTCAAAGCCCCGCCCTCCAGAAAGTAGTTGAAGTGGCGCTGAAAGTCGCGCCGAGCGATGCATCGGTCCTCATAACCGGTCCGAGCGGGTCCGGCAAAGAGCTGATTGCCCACCTCGTCCATGAGAACAGCGAGCGCTCCAGGAAGCCTTTCGTCGCACTCAACTGCGCATCGATTCCGGACACGCTGATCGAAAGCGAGCTCTTCGGACACGAGAAAGGCGCGTTCACCGATGCGCATACACTGAAGCAGGGGCTCGCCGAGATCGCCGACGGCGGGACTCTTTTTCTCGACGAGGTGGGAGACATAAGTTTTCTCGTGCAGCCCAAGCTTCTCAGGTTCATCGAAACCGGAACCTACCGGCGGGTCGGAGGTACGACGGAAATGAGCTTGAACGTCCGCATAGTGTCCGCTACAAACAAGGACCTGGAGCGCGAAGTCGAGGAAGGAAAATTCAGGGAAGATCTCCTTTATCGCCTGAATGTCGTCCATGTTGAAGTTCCCTCTTTGGGACAGCGCCGTGAGGACATACCGTTGCTGGTCGAGCACTTCCTCCAGAAGAAACAGCGCACGCGGCGGGCGAAGAGAATCTCCGCGAGTGCACTTAAACTACTTATGGAATACGACTGGCCGGGAAATATACGTGAGCTGGAAAACGTAATTGAGAGAGCTGCGATACTTGCCGGGGGCGACGAGATTACCACAGAATTGATCGCTCTTACTTCGAAATCCAAATCAACCGACCTTCGGAAGATCCCGACACGCTTATCGCTCGCAGAGCTCGAGAAGATACATATCGAAAATGTGCTGAAGGCCAACGGCTTCAACCGGAATAAGTCCGCGAAAGCACTCGGCATAAGTCTCAAAACACTTTATCTCAAGATCAAACACTACGAGATAGATACTCCCAACGGCAAAGATTGACAGTCCAATCCTCAGGACTTCGCTTTACTTCCATCCCATTTCCCGTGAAGATGAGAAAGAACGTTCCGGTGGTATATGCCGATGATTCGTCTCGTAATCAATTAGTCCAACAGAATCACAATTCGGTATGCCCGATCCGTATTTGCACGCTCAGACGGGGTCAACCGCCCTCGTGCCGATCGGGTCCCTTGCCCTACGAAAGTCGGCTTGGTTAATTCAGCGCCCGTGCACCGGAATGTGAACGAAGGCGCTCAAAATTCTCTGATATATGTTGCCTTGAGCGGGTGGGCTTCGTGCCGGCCGTCGAAGTAGACAGCCACCCATTCCGAGAGTCGTCTGCCGATCCGGCGGCACGACTCGATCTCTCTCTCTGAACGCGGCTCTCCGGCAAGCGTTGCGCCGTAGTGTGCGGTGAACTGCCTGGCGGAATAGTCGGTCAGGCCGAACACCAGAAATCCGAAGTTCATCATGATGGTAAGAAGTGTCTGGCATGTTAGTTCTGCGCCGCCTCCCCATCCGCCTTCGGAACTGAACGCGCATCCGATCTTGCCGTCGATCTTCTGCCAATCCGGAAGAAGGTCTTCCCAAAACTTCTTCATATCGGCAGCTACCGTCCCGAGGTGAGTCGGCGAACCGAGTGCAATTCCATCGCACCAGTAAACATCTTCTCGTGTCGCCTCACTGATAGACTTCAGCACCACGTCTATTCCCGTTATTTCCGCCGCGCCTTCTGCAACGTATTCGGCCATTTTCCTCGTGTTTCCATCTTTGCTGTAGTATAGAATTAGAACTCGTCCCATTATTGATTTCCTTTTTCGGCTCGCAGGTTGTCAGCATCGCCGAGGTTCCGATCAGCATGGGACCTTCAAGGCGAGCTATTGAAACTACTTCCTTTGAAGCAAAAAATCACAGAGCGGGGTGACATCTTCAAGACGAAGGTGACCTCTTCTTTTATGCTGGGAACTCCCTGCGTCCTTGGATAATAATAATCTCACTAGGAAATAAATTCAATCGGCTTCTATGATGATAGTATTCCACCATACTGCGAATAAATGGTTCAGCCTTGCCTAAATGGAATCTTTTCGGACGGACTCAACTCGGGGACTTAGCTGGTACGCCTCGACCTGGAATTTGTCGCCGTTCAGTTATCCTATTCTGCTGGTGGCGACTCTCTCGGAACGAGTCTTCTGGAGGTGAAAGATTTCGAGCGGGCAGCCATAGTTGCATATTGGCTGTCTAATACTTCCGCCCCGTTTTGAGGCCGGACACGCACAAATGACCCATCAGGTTGTAGTTCTCTTGCCCTGCTAGTGTCCGCGAGAGCGGTGACCAGGACTTCCTCTTTGAGACTATCTATCATCACCGGGTCCTCAATCGGGAACATCAGCTCGACTCGCTTGTAGAGGTTGCGGCTCATGAGATCGGCGCTGCTGAGATAAAGCTCCGGATTTCCCCCATTCTCGAAGTAAAACACGCGGCTGTGCTCAAGGAAGCGGCCGACGATGCTGATTACTCGAATCGTCTCGCTTATGCCTTTCACACCAGGCCGGAGCGAACAAATGCCGCGGACGATGAGCTCTATTTTCACCCCTGCCTTCGACGCGTCGTACAGCTTCTCTATCATCTGCACGTCGGTCAGGGAATTCATCTTCATGATGATGTGTCCCTGCTTGCCGGATCTGGCGTTTGCCATCTCACGTTCGATGAGCAACGTGACGGCCTGTCTGAGTGAAACAGGTGCAACCGCGAGTTTCCTGTATGTTTCCTTGCACGAGTAGCCGGTCAGGTAGTTGAACACCTCCGTAACATCTTCTGCTATGTCCTCTCTGCACGTGAAGTAGTTTAGGTCGGTATAGATTTGAGCGGTGACCATATTGTAATTGCCCGTGCTAAGGTGGACGTACCGCCGCAGCCCATCGGGCTCCTTTCTGATAACGAGCGCCATCTTGGCGTGTGTTTTCAAACCGACGAGACCGTAGACCACATGTATCCCGGCGCGCTCGAGTTGCTTGGCCCAGCCGATGTTATTCTCTTCATCGAAGCGAGCCTTCAACTCCACAAGAACAGCAACCTGCTTGCCGTTCTCCGCGGCCCTGATGAGGAGCGGTATAAGCGGCGATTCCTTGCCGATCCTGTAAAGCGTTTGCTTGATTGCGAGAACGTTTGGGTCGTTGACGGCAGACTCGATGAACTGGACAACGGGGCTGAATGAATCGTAAGGAGCGTGCAGAACGATGTCGCGCCGCCGCATGGCCCCGAAAATATCTTCCCCCTCTTCGTCGAGTGAAAGCATGGCGGGATGATATGGCGGATCCTTCAGATCGGGCCGCGGGAGCGAAAGCAGCTGCATGAGATGGCTCAGTCCGAGTGGCGGCTGAAGTTCGTAGACTCCGTCGGGGAGGACATCAAGGTTTTCGATTAGTATATCCCGGATCCGGGCCGGCATTCCTTCCTGAACGGCGACCCTTACTGCCGAACCATACCGCCTCATCCGGATAGACTCCTCGATCGAATATATCAGGTCCTCCGCCTCGTCCTCCTGAATTTCCATGTCCGCGTTGCGTGTCACCCTGAAAACGTAAGACTCCTTGATCGTCATCCCCGGGAAGAGAAGGCTGAGATTCTCCGCGATAAGATCCTCGAGCCACACGAAACGGATCTGACTGGCGTCTTCACCCGGTATGTTTACGAGTCTCGGTATCACATCGGGTACTTTGATCCTGGCGAACCGCTCTTCGCCGCGTGGAGTAGATACGACTGCTGCGATATTCAGGCTCATGTTCGAGATATGAGGGAACGGATGGCCGGGGTCGAAAGCGAGAGGTGTCAGCACCGGGAATATGTCGCGGGCGAAATACTCGGAGAGTCTCGCACGTTCACCCTGGCGAAGTTCACTCATCTTCAGAAGATGTATCCCGGCAGCGGTGAGCGCCGGGTGCAGGTCTTTCCAGAAGCATTCGCGCATACTCTTCATCATGACCGATGCCTGGTCGTGGATTGCCTTGAGCTGCTGGTCGGGTGTCATTCCATCCGGCGACAGCTCGACAAATCCCGCGCGTACCTGTTCCTGGATTCCCGCAACCCTTATCATGTAGAACTCGTCGAGATTGGAACCGACAATGGATAGGAACTTCACTCTCTCGAGCAGTGGATGCCGCGTGTCGCGAGCCTCTTCGAGCACGCGCTTGTTGAACTCGAGCCAGCTTAGCTCACGGTTTATGTACAGAGCCGGGTCTAACGAATATCGGGTTTGAGGCACGGACTGGAAGGCCTTTTTGCCGCGAGGGCCGATCTCCCTCTTCCTCCGGTGCTTTTGGTTCGGAGCAAGCTTGGAAGTCTTGGCGGTAGGATCCCCCCTGCGTTGCTGCTCTCCGTCATGATTATCTGCTGGTACCATTTCCTCTCGTCCTCGATAAAGATGAGTGTAAAATATCGCCGTTCCATTGTCAATGACAAGTTAAGGAATTGTTAAGCGATCTCCATGAAATCGCTCCATTTCGCTCTTTTTAGCCGAATTCAACGTATAATTTGCGACGGGCCCATCAGCCATTCCAGCGTCGCACATTTACCGAATCGGAGCGAGTCGGCAGATAACTTGCAGAGTCCTCCCTTCTTCAGTCTCAGGGACACGCCGTGCCCGCCGGATATGAGCGCCGAGATAAGCGCCGACAGGTTGGGCTCATGTCCGACTAGAAGTATCTTCTTCCTGCGGGAGTAATCTTCATTTAGCTCCTTCAGTATCGCGGCCGGTTCTCCGTCGGGTATGAGATTGGGACTAATGCTGATCAGTGAAGCGCACTCAAGAACTTCGCAGACTATTTCCGCGGTCTCTTTGGCTCGCCTGTATGGACTTGTTAAGATCGCATCGAACGAAAGGTCCATGCTTCCCATTCCGTTCGCGATCTTCTTCATCTTCTTCGTCCCGGCTTCGGTGAGAGGTCTATCCGCGTCTCTTGTTATTCCGGGTTCGGCTGCATCTCCGTGTCTCAATAAGTACAAATCCAATTGTCTTCTCCGTGTATATAGATCTATTTTACCCGTTTCCAGTATGTATCAAGTTCGCCTAACGTTGCAAGGAAAACTCTCAAGTCCTCGTCGAGGCGCCCTGTCATCAGTTGCACGACGGGACCGAACTGGTCAGGCGGCGTGTTGCCGCGTTTGATTTCCTTCTTTCGCGCTTTTCGTGCCTCCGTCGAAACCGAAGCAAGCAGGACTTCCGTGTCCTGGATGGTTCCCATCTTCAACTGGAACTCTCTCATTCGTTTCAACAAGCGATCGGACACACCCGGGAGTGTTGGCTTCAGGATTTCAATGGTATATCGAAAGCGTTTGAAGAGGAGCCTCAACCGGTGAACAATTTCGCATTTCTCCTTCGAATCGTTCGAAGCTCTCGCGACTTCCTTTCGAAGGGAATTCATCCTGAAGAAGACTTGCGAGAGCAGTCCGTGCAGTATCGACATCGCAACATCTTCCATCGATGGATCGACCAGGACGTCGCTTATCTTTGACCTCAATATATCAAACTGCCGTTTCATCGGTTCTATATTTATCCGGTGAATTTCTTTCCGGGCGCGTTTCGACTGAATCGATTCCCGCGTAATCAGTTCACCGAGGAAAGGCGAAAGCACACCGAATCGAGCTGCGAGTTGCTGAACTTCGAGAATCTGCACCTGGGTATCTCTGAGTGCGCTGAGAGAATCCAACAGGGACTTCAGCTGTTTTCTGATATCCAGAGCTTCGCTGTTGGGAAGAAAATTGTCTATCATGTCGAGCAGTGCAATCAGGCGGCGCATGGCTACCCTCAGGTCGTGAACGGCTTTCTCAGTGGGATTAGATCGTGCTCTTTCCGTTTGCCGTTCGAACTCTTCCCATCTTTCCGAAAGAGCCGAGTCGAATGTCGACCTCAATTCCGTAGGATTGTCACCGTCAGGATCGGCAAGGTGGTTAGTCGCAATCCTGCCGGACGGGCTTCGTGGGATCCCTTTCACTATCCTCTCAGTCTTCGACCGATACTTTTACGCCAAAAATCTCTTCGAATAAGTCAGCCTTATTCATCAGGGCCCATTTTTCCAGGAGAAGGTCGCCCTCGCCGTGCAAATGGACGGTGAAATTCGGCTTCTTGTAATCGACGGTGAATGAGGTGACTCTTGATGCATGCTCATTATCTATCGCGTCCGCAAGCCGTAAGATCGCCGCAAGTTTCGAGACGACAATCCGATTCTTGGAGGAAAGGATACGGTAATGGTCATGCTGCATCTTAGGGAATGATTTCCTGTGGTATCTTGCAATGTTGGCGACGATCTGCATCTGTTCGCTGCTGAGTCCTATTACCGGCGTTGCGGTCAGGAGATAATAAGTGTGTTTATGATGGGCAGTCATTCCGATGTGGGTTCCGATATCGTGCAGCATCGCCGCCGCTTCGAGCAGGAGCCGGTGTTCGAGCGCAAGATTGTGAAGGCTCTTTGTCTGGTCGAAAAGCTCGAGCGCATATCGCGCCACGCTCACGCCATGTTGTTCATCGAACGAATATTTCCTGCCGATTTCGACCGCAGATGTCATCACCTGGTCCCGGTTGGAAGATCTTTGCTCGCCGAGTACGGCCTGTCCCATGTCGATCATCAGGCCTTCTTTCAATCCGACTCCCGGTACGATCACTTCTTCTATCCCTGCCACTTTTACAATCTCCTGGAGAATGATCGATGCCGGGATAATCACGTCCGCACGGTCGGGCCGCAGCCGGATCTGCCCGACCCTCTCATCGAATGAGAGCGACATCAGTTTCTTCAACATCGCGTTCAGGTCGTCGCTGGAAAATGAACCGTTGCGTTCTTTGCCGAGGAGATCCTTCCGGAGAGCACCGAGTGCTTCAATGTTGCCGCCTGTGCCGACGCAAAGATCTATCTTCTTTCCACTGATCTCTTTCTTCAGCCTTCTTCGTGCGGCCTCAACATATTCCTGAACAAGAAGGTTGAACTTCTTCTCTCCCTGTTTTTTTTCCTCGAGCACCTGGAGGAGCCGTACCGCGCCGAGCCGGTAACTTTCAGTCGAGATAATGCTGCCGTCGACGGTCAGCGTGATTTCGGTGCTCCCTCCGCCGATATCGATCAGAAGTGCGGTCTTGTTTTTCAAATTCATCTTGTCGCCCACGGCAAGGTGAATGAGCCGCGCTTCCTCTTCGGGGTTTATGATTTCTATTTCGATTCCGCAGGCGTGGGAGATGTTGTCCGCAAAAGAGTCACGGTTCATTGCCTCCCGGAGCGCGCTCGTTGCGACCGCTTTTGTGAACGTTACATTGTTCCTGTCGATGGCCTCCCGAAACCGTTTGAATGCTTCGATAGCGGCTCCCATCGTCTCTTCCGAAATGACGCGTCCCGTAAATACGTCGCGCCCTAATCTAACCGGCTCTCTGAAGTTGTCTGTGACTGTAACCTTTCGGTCGTTGTCGATTCGGCCGATAGATAATCTTATGGCATTCGAACCGATATCAATTGCGGCAAGTGTCGTTGGCATATATGAAATTATGCCCTTGCCTGTATTTTGTCAAACGGAATAGATCTCTTACTTCAGTATGCTCTCACCGTTGTAAGTGACGGATTTCAGCTTTTCGATATTGAGCTTTTGAATCCTGCCAGGAAGCGGCGCATAGTCGAGATCCGCAGAATACTTCTGACCTTCGGTTACCGCCCATCTCATGAATTCGAGGACATCTTTGGCCTGGTTGTATTCAGGCTGATTCCTATATATGAGGAACCAGGTGGCGCTCGATATCGGGTAAGATGTTTTTCCTGGAGCATTCGTTATCGAGAACCTCAAATCTTTCGGGAGCGTCTTTGCGGCGTTTGCAAGCGCTTCGGTCACTCCGGGAATTGAAGGGTGTACGTAGACGCCGTCGACGTTTTTTATGTCCGCAAACGAAATGTCATTCTGAAGAGCGTAAATGAGTTCGACGTAGCCGATCGCCCCCGGAGTTCTCGAGACCTGTCCTGCGACTCCGTCGTTTCCTTTACCACCGATGCCTGCCGGCCAATCGAGGCTGGTCGACTTGCCGACCTTCTGATCCCATTCCGAACTGACTTTGGAGAGATAATCCGCAAAGATATAGGTTGTTCCGCTGCCGTCCGCACGATGGACGACCACAATCTTTGTCGCCGGGAGCTTGATTCCGGGATTGAGTGACATGATCCTGCTGTCATTCCACGCCGATATTTTCCCGAGATAGATGTCTGCAATCGTTTTACCGTCGAACTTCAGATTCGCAGTCACACCGGGCAGATTGTAAACCACGACCACGGCACCGAGTGTCTCTGGTATGTGAATGACATCGCCGTGCACCTTTTTCGCATCGGCCAACTGTTCCTCCGTCATCGGGGCATCGCTCGCGCCGAAGTTTACCGTTCCTGCGATGAGCTGCCTGATGCCTCCGCCGCTCCCGATCGCCTGGTAGTTGATCCGAACCCTTGGCTTAATTTTCTGGTATTCGCTGGACCATTTTGAAATGAGTGGGTATGGGAAAGTTGCACCTGCCCCATTGATCACTTCCTGCGCTTTCGCCGTGCCTATCGACAGAAGCACCGCTGTTAATACACTCACGACTCGTCTTAGCATACTTAGTCTCCTGACTTTTTGTTATGATGTTCTAAACGCCGGAATGAGTCTAATATCGCGCACGATTTGCCCTTATGCACATCGACAATTTACCAAGTCAGGGTAACATATGTGTTAATTTTGGATTAAGGAATCGTGAAGGGAGGGAACCGGCGAAGCACAGCGATCTTTCGAAGGTAGTCCGGATTCAGCCCGGTACCTTCGAAAGGTTTCCATAAAAAAGCGGGGTCGCAGTTTTTACGCCGCGGACCCCGCATCCTCTTGCCCCGAAAAACGGGATTTAAATCTTAGTACAGTCTCTTTCCATTATAGTTTACTTTGCGGAGAAGGCCGAGCTCCATCTTCTGGATCGGTCCGGGAATAGGAGCGTAATCCAATGCAGGCTCCATCTTCTGACCTTCGGTCAGGACCCAGTGAAGGAACTGGACTGTCTCATTGGCGATCTTGTAGCTTGTATAGTGTCCCTGGTTGACGTAGACAATGAGCCATGTCGCGCTCGAGATCGGATAGGATGACTTTCCGGGAGCGTTCGTTATGGAGAACCTGAGGTCCTTCGGAACGATCTTAGCAGCATTGGCGGCCGCATCGCTGACGCTCTGGATGGTCGGGTGAATGAAGGCGCCCGCCTGGTTCTTCACAGCGCCGAACGGCACGTCGTTCTGAAGTGCGTAGATAAGGGTTACGTATCCGATCGAATAAGGAGTCTGCTCGATCTGTCCGGTGACTCCCTGGTTCCCTTTGGCTCCGATGCCGACCGGCCAGTCAACACTTGTGCCCCTGCCGACCTTTTTGTCCCACTGCTTTGACACTTTGCAGAGGAAGTCGACGAATATATATGTGTCGCCGCTGCCGTCGGAACGGTGGACCACGATAATCGGGCGGTCAGGAAGGTTCACGCCGGGGTTCAAAGCCTTCAGTTCGGGATCGTTCCATTTCGTGATCTGTCCCATGAAGATCTCAGCGATGACCGGCCCCGTGAACTTGAGAATGCCCTTATAGCCCGGTATATGATAAGTAACCGCAACCGCACCCATGGCCTCCGGAAGGTGAACGACCGGGCCGTGTGCCTTTTCGGCCGCCGCGATCTGCTCGTTGTTGAGAGGCGCATCGCTGGCACCGATTTCTACCGTACCGGCTAGCAGCTGCTCGATTCCGCCGCCGCTTCCGATTGCCTGGTAGTTGAATTCAATGTCCGGGTGCATCTTGTGGTACACGTCGGCCCATTTTGAAAACATCGGGTAGATGAAAGTCGATCCTGCGCCGTTGATGAGTGTCTGCGCGTTGACCATCGCGGTCGAGGCAAACATGGCGACTATCGCGATCAAGACTTTTCCCGCAAGCGGGATCTTCGATTTAAGCATCACATGCTCCTTTTTAGTTTTGGATTTGTCAATAAGAACAAAGAATCGCGAATAACTGTTTCAAATTCTAGAAATCGAAGTAGTAGGTGACCCTGTACATGACATCGGGCTTGGAACCGCTCACTCCATAGGTAGTATACTCCAAGTTGGGCATGAAGTGAACGTGGTCGTTTACTTTGTAGTCCAGCGCCGCCATGAGGAAATTCTGGGTGCAGTAGAGAAATTGATTGGATCCGAGCGTGACGTTCTGGTACGTCTTGTCCGAGTTGCCGTCATAAATGTCGTATCTGCCGACCAGGTTAAGATCCTTGACGAGCGTGACCCACCCGTTGAAGCTGATGCCGTTGCGATTGAGATTGGAACCGTCGGGGTTTGATTTCGCCACGGTATTCACGAAACCCTGCACACCGATGGAGTAAGTCTTCGTCTTGTAGTTCAATATGAGGTCGCCGGTGGAGATATCCTTCTGGTCCGGTTCTCCGGAGTATTGTCCATCGAGGTATACGGTAAACCCGTTGACAGTATAATCCAGGAAGAGATATGCGCTTTTGTACCTGAAACTCGGATCGAGATTTGTCGGCGTGCCGTTGGCGTTGTCGGGATACAGGCCGCCGCTGTTGCCGCTGTTGTTGCCAACAAGAAGCCCTGCTGAGAATTCGTGCGTGAATCTCTCCGTCAGTGATACCCCTAAGTCTCTCGAAGCGCTAATACCGTGCAGGTCCTGGATGGTCTTCTCAAGAGGCCGATACCCGAATAGTGGTTCCGCAAAATTGATGTTCCATGTTCCCTGCAGACCGATAATGAGGTCGCTGTTGGGGATGGGATTGTGCCAGTCGATGAAGGCATCCTTAACCCATGTCGAAAGTTTACCATTGCCGAGATTTGAGGCTGTAGGATCTGATTCCAGACGCATCCTTGCCCAGAAATCATTAGTTATGTTATAGTGCGCCGTAAGGTAGATCCTCCGGTATTCAAAAGCCTGCATGTTGTTCTGCGAAGGTACGTGATCCTGCGCGAGGTAGTAGTAATCTCCGAACATGAGGCCGGAAAATTTCGGGAGGTTCTGTGCGAAAGCCGCTCCCGCAAACAGCAAGAGAGCCATAAAGGCGTAGATTGATCGCATGAAAGTGTTCTCCTTTTTTGCAAACAATCTACCCATGCGCTATAACCTCGACGTTAATAGTGTGTTAAGGATTTGTGAAGCGGGGTGGAAAGGCGGCGAGGGGGCCGGCAATTAGGGTGATCGTCACCAGCCCAGGAATATACGGCGCTGGTGACAGCCACCACGGTTACATCCTGCTTACGGTATCGAAGAATGTCACGAACGTTTTAACGCCGACAGCATATTGTCCGAAGTCGAAGTACTCGTTGGGCGCATGATAGCCGTGCTCTGGAAGACTCAATCCGATTATGGTTATCGGTGCTTTCAGGTGCTTTGCCATTGTCACGACCGCACCTATCGAACCGCCTTCGCGTATGAAGGCCGGCTTCTTGCCGAAGGCGAACTCAACAGCATCCGATGCCGCCTTCGCAAGCGAACCCGAGAAATCACCGAGGTACGGCCCGAGCGCGCTGTGCGGCTTCACCTTGACATCGGGATTTAGCTTCTTTACATAGCCGGTGAGAAGCTTCAATACCTTCTTCGGCGACTGGTTCGGCACGAGCCTCATGCTGATCTTCGCCTCCGCTCTCGGCGGCACCACGGTCTTTACTCCCGGGCCGGTATATCCGCCGACAATGCCGTGCACCTCAAGTGTCGGCATACCCCAGATTCTGGTGAGCACTTCGGCAGGCTTCTTTGTGCGCATGCTCTTTAGGCCATGGACTCTCTGAAAGTCGCTGACCTTGAATCCGCTCGCGAGGAAATTGTCGATCTCTTTCTTCTTCAGGGGGATTACGTCGTCGTAAAAATGCGGCATCTTCACTTTGCCGGTCTTGGCGTTGTAGAGCTGCGATATCAGCTGAGCCAGCTCGCCGATCGGATTCCTGGCCGCGCCGCCGGTTACGCCAGAATGCGCGTCGTTCGTCCCGGTCTCGAGGTGAAGCGTTACCCCCTGTAGTCCCCTGAGCCCGTATGTAATGGCCGGCTTCGTTCGGTCGAGCCAGAGCGTGTCGGATACTACAATGACATCCGATTTCAACTCGGCTTTCCTTTTCGTGATGAGGTTTTCGAAATTCGGACTTCCGATTTCCTCTTCGAATTCCCAGATGAAGTTTATGTTGACCGGGATGTTGTTCAGCATGGCATAGTTTGCGGCAAAGAGCACCGTCATGGCCGGACCCTTATCGTCCGTCGCGCCCCGCGCGTAATACTTGTCACCCTCCACCTGGAACCTGAAAGGCTCGCGCACCCATTCCGGCTCGTTTGCAGGTTGAACGTCCAGATGATTGTAAACGGATATCGTCTTTGCGTGCGGGAGGGACCCGAACTTCGCAATCACCGCACGGTTCCCGCCGGTCTCGACAATTTCTGCCGTCCCTCCCATCGATTCGACAATCTGCTTCGCCTTCTCCGCGCCGCGGAGCATGTCTTCCTTGTGAGACGGGTCCATAGATATTGTCTGGATCTCAGTTATCTCCCGGAGTGTGTTCTCAAAATCCGGTCTTGACGCCCGGACAAAGGCCTCAAGACTTTCAAGCACGGTGCTCATCTCTTCTTTCCTTTCTGTCGGTCGTGACAACGAATCATTCCCGCCCATGATGGATAAAGTCAAATTACCAACTTGAAATATGAAATGCACGCAGAAGAAGTACATGGGGTGTGCGACAAAAATATAACGCACCATCGGCATCCATTAAAAATGGACGCCTGTGAAGGTGCCCGAAACCCCGAATGGGGTTTTGAGACTTTTTGAGCCGTTCATTTAAATGAATGGCGATAGTTTCACAAATTTGTCGCAGACCCAAGTACATGTGTCAAGACATTACTACCGGCTTTATGATCCATTTCAGATTAATGAGCACGGAAGACGAGGGAGCGACATCGATTAATTCAGATAGATAATCGTTATTGATCCTGTGGCCGTCTGGTATCAGACAATCCTCTTACGCCGCGCGGTCGAGGTGCCGGGTGGCGGAAGGATGATTGGGTGGATACGGCATCCTCTCCGCTATAGCCGCCCGGATACGCTCGCAGCAATAGTCAACTACTTCCCATGACTCGCTTCCCGGTCTTACATCTATGAGGATCGTGGCACGCGAACCCGATCGGTGAGCCGGGCAGGTGAGATGTGAAACCTTACTATCCAGCACGCTTTTGGAACTCTTGATAAACTCAGGCCGCTTTTCCCACACCATATCGACATGTCTGTTGCCTTCCTTGAATATCAGGTTTATCATTGCGTTTCCTCTCTTTCTATCTGGAAAATATCGACCGTCTGTTAAGAGAAGATTTCGGTCCGGTTAATTTTCAGTAAGCAGACACGTGCAACCATCTGGACTTTGCCGGCGCCTGTTCCCGCATTACAAGCGGCTGTCCTGCACGTCTAAGTGGCTGATTCCTTTGTTCTTCGCTGAATTTCACGAGTTGGCAATTGAAAATCGGAAGTCCATTCAGGAAAGCCTGCGGCAGAAATCCGAAATCATTCGAACGTCGTCGGGTAGTTCAACCACGGTCCCCGGGGTGACAATGCGCCAATTTGAAATCATTTAACCGATGGGGGTTGAACATAGGTAAGAAAAAAGGGGAACGCCGTCCCGCCGGCATTCCCCATCATTTGATTAGGAGAGCTACTACCGTCTATTTGACCAACTCCTTTTCCTGTTCCTGTTCGACTTCTATGGCATTCTTCGGGACCATTCGCAAGAAGTCGCCGTACTTCATGAGCTCTTCTAGTCTGCATGACCAAACGAGCTGTTCTCTCCCCTTGTCATCTTTATAGTAGGTGATGTCGGGACAACCGTCACACATGCTCTGGTCGCCGTTCGGCATCAGGTCGACAGGCTGGATGATCATGATCGACTGCATGCGTACCTTCTTGAAAAGCCGGAATGGATTTGCCGACAGGTACTTGAAATAGTTGCCTGCCGCCTTCCGCATTCCTTTGTCGACTCCCCAGGAAGCGAGAAGCGTCGTTCTTCCGAGACCGAGAGTCTTCGGCGAAGCATAGGATATGTAGCGATCGTGCTTGTAATGATACAGCGTCATTACCAACTCCAGGAACTTACTGCCGGCATATCCGAATATTCGGTCCTTCGTCCCAACCCTTTCCGTAAGGAGCCATTTGAAATGATCGGGCCTGTGAGTGCCGTTGAGATAAGCGGCAGGCATGAAGTCGGGGTACTTCTCGCGGATCTTGTTCACGATGTCGGGCGCCATTATGTCCGTGACTTCGCTCTTGTCGGAGTGATAGTGGATGTCATCCATTACGATTTTCCTATCGCCGGCATAGAAGTTAAACGGCGTGTCGGGCGTGATGTAACGGAAGAGGATGAATACCATCGTGTGGACGATATCGATATGTTTCTGGGCCCACTCGACGAGCTGCGGGACATACTGAATTGTATCGTCATATACTGTCGAGTTGAAAGAGCACGCTATGTTTCCTTCCGCGGCGAGCATCTCAGCGTAATGAAGCCTCAGGTCGCAAAGTTCGAGCTCGTTCTTTCCCATCCATTCTTTCTCGCGTCCGCGGCCCTGCTTGCTGTCGATGTGGAATGTGAAACCGAATACACCGGCCTGCTTCAGCTCGTGGAGCAGCTCCTTCGTGAGGGCGATCCCGTTTGTGTTCAAGATCGGTTTCAACCCGCGGCGCTTGATGTCGGCGACGAGCGGTACGATGTCCGGGTAAAGAAGCGGATCGCCTCCTGCTATCGAGACGCAGTCCGTCTTTCTCATTGACTGGAAAAAGTCGAGCTCGTGTTTGACTTCTTCCAGCGGTTTATGTGAATTCTTGATATTCTTCCGGTAGCATCCGTAGCAGTTCAGGTTGCACTGAGAAGTGGGTTCCAGCCATGTGATGCCGTTGTCCGGCATTGTCCAGGGCAGTCGATATAGATTCCTTGCGTCTACGACATGGTTTTCCATGAAAGGCTCCTTCTGTATTCTCTCTGTTTTGGCGATATCTCTGACGAGTCGCCCGATGGTGCGAACGCCGTCTGACGGAAGCCGGGGCGACCGGCTCTTTGCGAACGGTCGGATATTTATATGAAATACTGGTCTGAAACTTGCCGGGCCACGATTCGCGGTTCGGCAAACCGCCTGAGTGCTTTTCTAACCACGTTTACAAATCAAATATCTATCTGTCAATCCGGGAGCCTTATCTTCGACCTCCAGACTAATCATGAGATTTTACTACTGCCGCCGTGAAAAGTCAAGGCGAGCAGATTCTCGTAGATGACCGCTATCGGCCCAAATTCACATGCGCGATGGCCATCTCCTCCTGCATTCTTTTGTTCATGACGCGAATGAAGCCGCTGTTTCAATTTGAACGGGACATAGCTCAAGTGAAGCCGGCACCGCGCAGATGTTGTATACTTCGGCGCAATCGAGGTTTATTTCATCTACACGCTCAAAAGTCTTCCTGTCCAGCGCGACAATTTTGCTTTGTCTCGAGTGCTGTTTGATGTTCCTGGAGCTGCTGATACCGATGTATATGACGTTGTCGATTGCCGCTATTCCCCTTGTATAATTTTCGAACTCGAAGATCGTCGTCTCACCCGTAGTTGTGTCGATGCGACGGACAGTCTTCTCTTCGGAATTGCAGATGAAGAGAGCGCCGTCGATAATCCGGGGGGAGTGAGGCTGCGAGAATCCTTTGAAGAGGACGTCGCCCGACTCATAGTCGAAGACGATTCCTGCGCCGCGCGTTTTATTTTTGTATCCGCGGTGTCTTCGGAATTTTCCGAACGCGGAAACAATAAGTCGGTTCCGGTATATCTCGAGGCAGTTAAGATGCCACGCGTCTCCTTTGCCTTTCATTCGGACCCTGCTAAGAATTTCAAGCCGGTCGGCAGAGAGCTCGAATATTTCATTCGTGCCGGTCGAGACGATGAAAAGTCTTCCGTCGAAACCGATTATGTCGTGAGCGTCGCGAATCTCCGGAAAAACCAGTTTTTCATTCTGTCCTTCACCGTACACAATCATTTCGAGAGGCGTGTCTATCGTATTCTGGAGACATTGGAATACTCTTCCTTCATAAAAACAGATGCCGGTTGTGTCTATCCTGTCCAGAAAAGTGGAGCTATCGTCGTGAATCCGGACAAGCCCACCCTCATTGGGACATGAGATAATGATATCTGTATTCTCAGTTGCAATCAGGTCAGTCATGCTTGCACGGTCCAGTCGGGTTTGCGAATAATCAATCTTCAGCAAGGTAATTTAGGATTTGTTCTACAGCCTCCTGCGGAGAGCAAAGGGAGGTGTCAATGGCGATCTCCGGATTGACCGGCGGCTCGTAGGGGGAGGAGATGCCGGTGAATTCGGAGATTTCTCCTCTCCGGGCTTTCGCGTACAACCCCTTCGGGTCCCTTCGTATGCACTCTTCGATAGGGGCGCTTACGTAGACTTCGCAAAACTCTCCTTTTGCAAAAAGAGACCTCACGAGCGAGCGGTCCTTTATGAAAGGTGAAATGAAAGATGCTATGACAATTAATCCGGCATCTACCAGCAGCTTCGCGGCTTCCCCGGCGCGCCGGATGTTTTCTCTCCTACCGGCCGCGTCGAATCCGAGATCGCCGTTAAGGCCGTTCCTCAGTATATCTCCGTCGAGCAGATAAGTATGATAGCCGCTTTCGTACATCCTCTGATCGAGCAGGTTGCCGATCGTTGATTTGCCCGCACCGCTGAGACCGGTCATCCAGATGAGCATAGGATGCTGACTCTTCATCGAAGCGCGCATCGATTTGTTCACGATGGTGGCGTACGGGTAAGTTGGGCCGGTGTTCTCGATCGAATCGATTGTGCCCAGGCCGACTGTATCGCCTGATCCGATATCGACAACAAGAAACGAGCCGAGATCCTTTGAATCGTTGAAAGGGAGACAGAAGTGCGCAGCTGACAGCACAATGCGACCGAATCCGATCTCGTTTTGTTCCAGGCCACCTGTCGGTATCCTCTTGAGATTATCTAAATCGAATTTTTCCTTGATCTGCGTGATCGTTCCGCGGATTCTGCGGGAAAAGAATTTCATCTCGCAGATATTACCGGCGGTTGCTGGCTTCTCGCCGAACCAGAAAAGTCTGCACGACAGCGCGTTGCCCTGCGCCAAGTCCTTCTCGGATTTAACGAGCCTGTCTCCACGTGAGACATCGATATCGTCTGCAAGTTCGACCATAACCGGGTCACCCTCTTCGGCGCCGGTGGAGTCATGTCCCGCGACCGAAATCCCTTTTACGGTCGTCCTCTTCGAAGAAGGGAGAACGACAATTTCGTCTCCGGTCGAAAAGGACCCCGAGATGACGGTGCCGGTGTAAAAGCGTTTGCCCGAGTCGCGCGCAACATATTGCACCGGGAGGCAGAAAGGGGAATCTTTGCTGTCATCCACTTCCAGCCCTTCCAATAGCTCAAGAATACTCTTTCCGCTGTACCACGGCATCTTCGCCGACCCGCCCACGACATTGTCTCCATGTCTGGCAGATATGGGTACGAACTCAAAAGAACAAGGATGATCGTATACGTTTTGAATCGTCCTGGCGGTTTCATCCTTGATTTTCCTGAATTGCTTCGTGTTGAATCCAACGAGATCCATCTTGTTCACCGCAATTATCAGGCGGTCGACTCTCAGCATTGACAGGATGGAGAGGTGCCGTTTGGTCTGGATCTTCACGCCCGATGTGGCGTCTACGAGGACAATTGCGGCGTCGGAGTTGGAAGCGGCCACAGCCATATTCCGTGTGTACTGTGCATGGCCCGGGGCGTCGGCGACAATGAACTTTCTGTTCGACGTAAAGAAATAGCGGTACGAGACATCTATAGTAATTCCCTGCTCGATTTCGGCCTTGAGGCCGTCGACGAGGAAAGCGAGTTCGGGAGCCTTTCCGGTCGAATCCGCTCCCCGGCCCGAGTTCTCGATTGCTCTCAACTGGTCGTTTAACACATTGCCGCTGTCGAGGAGAAGCCGGCCGAGGAACGTGCTCTTGCCGTCGTCGACACTGCCGCAGGTCATGATTTTCAAGACCGGGGTTTCAAGATAATTCGAAATGCGTGAGTTGGTATCGCTCAAAAGTATCCCATCACTTTTTTTTCTTCCATCGAATTCGGCTCGTCGTGATCGATCAGCCGGCCGGAGCGCTCCGAGATGCCGGTCATGAAAAGCTCGTCGATGATTTGAGGGACGGTCTCCGCGTCCGATTCGATTGCCGCGGTTAGCGGGTAACATCCGAGCGTACGGAACCGGACTTTCCTCGTCTGAGGCGTTTCGTCTTCGGCTAACTTGAAGCGGCCGTCGTCTACCATAATTAAGCTGCCGTTTCGCACTACGACCGGCCTCTCTGCGGCGAAGTAGAGTGGTACCACGGGAACGTTCTCTTCGTGGATGTAGAGCCAGATATCCAGTTCAGTCCAGTTTGAAAGAGGGAAGACTCTCATGGTCTGGCCGGGGTTGAGACGCGAGTTGTGCAGATTCCAGAACTCGGGCCTCTGACTTCTTGGATCCCACCTGTGACCGCTTTCGCGCAGCGAGAAGATGCGCTCCTTCGCCCTGGATTTTTCCTCGTCTCTTCTCGAACCTCCGATAATCATGTCGAACTTGTGAACGTCGAGCGCCTGCTTCAGAGCTTCAGTTTTCATGACCGATGTGTAGTGAGCGCTCCCCGTTGAAAAAGGATTGATCCCCTTCTCAAGCCCGTCGGCGTTCGTGTATGTGAGGAGACTGACACCCAGCTCTCTCGCCCTTCGGTCCCGGAATTCGATCATCTCCCTGAATTTCCAGGTGGTATCGATGTGGAGGAGCGGGCAGGGGAGTTTGGCGGGATAGAATGCTTTAATTGCCAAGTGGAGAAGCACCGAGGAATCTTTGCCTATCGAATACAGCAGGACAGGGCTTTGCGATTCGGCAATAGCTTCTCTTATGATGTAGATGCTCTCGTCTTCCAGTCTTCGCAGCACCGGCCCCATCATCGCCCTCGGATCGGTCTCTTCTGAGAGCGCATGAAGTTGGACTGAAGGTTCATCACCATTTCCTAATTGGTTCTTCATTATAACAATGGCCAGGTATTCCGTCTGAATTCATCCTGACGCGACGGCGTCGGGAAAAATGTCCCGTACATCGCCGGCAACCTCGCAAGGCCCCTTTCAGCGGATTCCAGAACACGAACAGGTTAAATCGTTGAACCCAAAAGCGTAACAAGACCGTCTTCAGTTCAATAATATACTAACTAATAGACGAAATCGTTTTTCATTGGTTTATTATGGAAACACTTTTGTTGGGAAGATCGGACTACTGGGAATGCCCGTGGCCTGTTATCGGAATTGCATGCTGCAGGCGAATTTACGCACCGTCGTTTTCGTCTGCCGCCTTCATAAGATTCCTGAGCGAGCCTATTTTGAGCCTCCTCATGAATATGAATGCGAAGATCGATCCGACAATCGTGATGGCTATATATCCGAAGAAATAGGTAAGGGTCGCATAAGTAAGGGCTTCAGGCGTGGAGACGCCCGAGATTATGACGAGTGCCTGCGAAACGAGAAGATGGTAAACTCCCATGCCACCCGGGGTGGGAAGAGCCCAGGCAATCGTCGTCACAAGTAGGAGAAGGAAAGCATCGTAGAAAGTGAGATGGAGTCTCGCTCCGAATGGAAAAGCGAAAAAAGGGATGTACATCGTAAATACATAGACCAGCCAGATCACCGCCGTGTAGAACGATACGATGCCGACTCGTTTACCCGATCGAAGAAGCCTGAAGGAAGTGAGGAATGACAGTAACATCGACTCCACCTTGTGCGCAAACTTCTTCGGAAGCATAATCGTGATTATACGCATCGTTATCTTCTGTATCTTTTCGGAGATGGACGCCGCGTAGAGAACACCGCCGACCGCGACAGACGCCGCAACGAGAATTATCCCGGCGACGCGAAGAAAGGGAAACGATTTCACCAGGCTCCCCTTGTAAAGGAAAAGCGCTATGCCGAAGAGTATTCCCGATGACATCATGTCGAAAAGCCTCTCGAGTACGATTGTGCCGAACACTCCGCTTACGCTTACCTTCTCGAGCCGTCCGGTCGTATAACCCCTGACGACTTCCCCGAGGCGAGGAATGAAGTTGTTGAAAAGGTAGCCGACCATTATGCTTCCCCAGGTGTCGATCAGAGATATTTCCGATTTCAGCTCCTGCAATATCGCGCGCCATCTCAGCGCCCTGAAAAAGTGACTCAGGAGGACGACCAGAACCGTAAGGATGAGTATCCAGTAGTTCGCGCGCAGCGCATCGTGAAGGAGCGACTTGAACGATATACCTCGGAAGGCGAAGTAGATGAAGAGCGCCGCCATCAAAAGACCCACGATTGTGCGCAGAAGATTAGATCTTCTCAATAGTCGTCCCGCGTAATTCGGTTTGAGATGTCAACGGCCCGTCAATGCTGGCGAAGATCCACTACCTGAGCTCCCTTCGGCGGCACGAATTCAAACTCCGAATTCGGAAGCCCCGTGTTCGTCTTGAGACTCTCGACATCGTAGGTGTATCGAGTGTCGTTCATGTCCGATATCACGGCGCTCTTTATCGTCCAGCTGCTGTCCTCGATCTCGATAGTGATTGCTCTGATGAACGAGTTGTCGCTTTTTGGGGTGAGCCGGAGCACGTATAAGTTTCCCTTCGTCGTCTTATTCGTCGAAAGAAGCACGGCGAAGTAATCCTCCGGAACGTCCAGCAGGAATTTCTCCGGGGTTATCGTGTTCTTGTCGTTGCGGAAATTGTCTATCAGTACCTGCTGCGATTGCGGCAGATACACCCACGACGTCTTGCCATCCGTAACAATTACCTTGTCCTCCGTGTCGATCCGGTACTTGTTCCCCTTCTTAATATACAAAGTGCCGGAGGTTGTCCTCGATACTTTTGACAAAGGGAATACGACGGTCTGGGTGAACTTTATAGTGGCGTCCTCGATCTTGTTATAATTGTCCTGGACATTCTTCACGATCTGCATCGCCGACGGCGGTTCGGCGAACAAGGGGAGCGCTGACATCATTAGAATGGCGAATGCGATTGTTAATTTTCTCATGACCATATCGGTAAACTATACTGGGTTAGGGGTGAAAATTCAAGCTAACAAAACGGGAATCGAAAACGGCAAAGACTGAGGTCGATCATGTCTGACGCACTGTGTCGAACGTGTCTCCGTCACATCCCCAATTCAGTGAGTCTCGCATCCAGCTCCGCCTCGCTCTCCATGAGTACTTCGCGTCCCTTGCTCCCTTCGAACGGTCCGATTATCCCGGCCTCTTCCAACTCATCGACGACGCGCGCCGCCCTGCCATAGCCGAGTTTAAGCCTTCGTTGCAGGAACGAGGTTGATGCCTGCTGGTGCCGGACGACAAGCCGGGCAGCCTCTTCAAACATCTCGTCGAATTCGGAGGCAAGTGAGCCTCCGTTCTTCTTCCTGTTCAATACCGACGGAAGTTGATACGGTCTCGAGAAACCCTGCTGTCCCGCTATGTAATCGACAACCCTTTCAGTCTCTTCTGTGGATAGGAAAGAGTTCTGCAGTCTCTCCGGCTTGGAGCTGCCGGCGGCTAAGTAAAGCATATCGCCGTTGCCGAGAAGCTGCTCCGCACCGTTCTGGTCGAGTATCGTGCGGGAGTCGATGCGGGATGCAACCTGGTACGCTATGCGAGCGGGGAAGTTTGCCTTGATGAGGCCGGTGATTACGTCCACCGAAGGTCTCTGCGTGGCAAGCACGAGATGTATTCCGATCGCGCGCGCCAGCTGTGCCAACCGTGTAATCGGATCTTCCACTTCCCGTGCGGCTGTGAGCATGAGATCCGCCAGTTCGTCTATTATTATTACGATGTACGGTAACTTGATGAACTTCGCCTCTTCCGTATCCAGCAGTTTTCCTTCGGCGAGCTTCTTATTGTAATCCTGTATGTTCCTGACACCGGCCTTCGCAAGCAGCGAGTACCGGTTGTCCATCTCCGCTTCTGCGCACTTGAGGGCGAGAACTGCATTGCCCGATTCCGTTATGATCTCTTCGGGCACGTCCGGCGAAATCGCGAGGAAGTGCCTGCTCAGCTTGCGGTAGATCGAAAGCTCGATTTTCTTCGGATCGATTATCATGAACTTTATCTCGCTCGGATGGAGCTTATAGAGCATGCTCATCATTATCGTGTTGATACCGACGCTCTTGCCCGAACCCGTCGCTCCCGCTATCAAAAGGTGCGGCATCTTGGAAAGATCGTCGACGACGATTTCCCCCGTCGTCGTCTTGCCCATCGCGATGGGAAGGCTGAACCTCATATCTTTGAACTTGGGGGAAGACACGATGCTCTTGAATTTTACTATCTGCGGCTTCCTGTTCGGTATCTCGACGCCGACCGCACCTTTTCCCGGTATCGGCGCGATAATTCTAATCCCGCGTGCCTGCAACGCTAGGGCGAGGTCGTCGGCCAAGCTGGTGATCCTGCTTATCTTTACACCCTCTGCCGGGACAAGCTCGTAGAGGGTCACGACCGGTCCGGGTATTACACTCACACTCTCGATCTGGATGCCGAAGACTTCGAGCTTCGAACGGAGGAGGTCCGCATTCGACCGGAGCTCCTCGTCCGAGACTTTGTCGACTTCAACCGGCACATCCAGCAGATCCACTGACGGCTTGGTGTACTCTATCTCTTCGTCGACGTTCTCAGTATCGCTTATCTCGCGCGCGGGAACGGCTGCCGCTGCTTTTCTGGCGGGAGCGGGACGTGCATCCTCTTCTTCTTTTTCCTCTTCCGGTTCAAGCCGCTCTTCCTCGACTTCCTCATCCTCTTTCAGTTCCGGCTTGGTCATCACCCGCTTTACCAGGTCTTTCGCTTCCTCGATCAGGCCTGCGTCCTGCTTAGGTTTTGCATCCTCCCGGACAATTTTTACGGGCGCTGCCTCGACTTTCGAGCGGTTTTGTTTTTCCGCCGCAGGCCGAGCGGCTTTAACGGGACGCTCCTTCCCGTTTCTCGTCGATGCGAACATCCCTTTGATCGATTCGCCGGCCCAGGCAGCGGCCGAGCCCAGGGCGTCTATGAGCTCACGCGGAGAAATCTTCAACGTGTAAACTACGAGTGCGAAAACGAGTATGAAGATGACGCCCCCTCCGCCGACGGCACCGAAGGCCCGCGTAAGTCCCGTTGCCGCCTGCAAACCGATCAGCCCGTACCATTGTGTGCCGAACCTGTCGGACCCGATCAGCGTCTTGAGATAACCAGAGAGAATGGCGACTGCCGCCGCATATAGTAGCACCATCGTACTGATGCGCGCGGCATTTCTGTAATCTTTGTTTAAAAGCGCAGTCCAGCTGAAGATAAATAGGACGATAGGAAATGCGATGGAGAAATAACCGAGGGTGTAATTGACGAAGAAGTGTGCGATATAAGCCCCGAAGAGGCCCAGCCAGTTGTTTATTGTCGCCGCCTTCGCACGGATGGTCTCGTCTCCAATGAGTAGCCTGAAAGTATCGAAGAAACCTATCTCGGATCTCGCGTCGTCCGCCGGCGAAAATGAGAGAACGCTTAACCCGATAAGGATCGATATTACCAATAATGAGAAATTAATTACCTCGGAACGGATTGATTTCTTCTGTTTCTTCTTCCCGTTCCTCTCCTTTGTGTCTTTTTCTTCAGCCATCTATCGCTATTGGGTTTGGCCAGTAATTGATTGGGCAGGCGAGCCAGGCTGCTTTATCCTGACGACGAGGCCGGAAACGACCGGCACGACCGGAACGCCGTCGACAATGGAACAGAACTTCAGATCCTCTTCGAAGCCGATCGACATCAGGTATTGCCCGTGTTGGGACTTCTTCATCATGCCGAGTAGGCTTTTCTTGTAGTTTTTGTAGAGTATGAGCGTTGTCAGCCCCGCGTCCTCCGTATCGACATCCGTAACTTCTTTCACTTTGGAAATGATCATCCCGGCACAAGTAGCATCCTCTACGGAGAATGCCCCCTGTCTGCCTGAACAAAGTATCGTCCATGTACCGCCGATCTCCACTACCGTTTCCACGATTGCCGAGACATTCACGAAGCTTGCGACGAGGGCAGTCGAGGCGTACCTGCACTTGTGAATTGCGCCGGCGCCGTTGGTGGTCGTGAAGATGATCGACCTGTTCTTGACTTTCTCCGGCGTGTATTCCGCGGGCGAATTGCCGAGATCGAATCCGTCTATCTTCTTTCCCTGCCTTTCGCCGCCAAGAAGGCGCGAATCGCTGCTCAGGTTCGAAGATATCTTCGTGGCGTTCTCTATATCCGCTGTCGGAATGACCTCGCGTGCGCCGTTGCTTAACGCCGTACAGATGGTCGTCGTAGCCCGCAAGACATCTATTATTATGACATTTCGTCCGCGCATGCCGAGTTCGTCGATACCTACGGGCGAAAAGAATACTTCTATCTTCATCTATCCTCTCAATTCTTCTTCGCGACGAAAGGCAGTTTCACGACGTGCGCGCGCGTTTGCTTTCCGCGGATGTCGACAGAAATCGGCGTGTTCTCGCCGGCCAGGGAGCTATCGACGTAGCCCATGCCGATTCCCTTTCCGAGCGTTGGGGAGAAAGTCCCGCTCGTCACGATGCCTGTCTTGACGCCGTTGCCGGAATGAATCTCATAGCCGTGCCGTGGAATCGCATTCTCATCCATCATGAATCCGACAAGCTTGCGCGTAACGTTCTGTTTTGCCCTAATGATCGCGTCTTTCCCGAAGAAATCTCCTTTGTCTAACTTCGTGATCCATCCGAGGCCGGCCTCGATGGGATTGGTAGTCTCGTCAATATCGTTGCCGTAAAGGCAGTATCCCATCTCGAGCCTCAGCGTGTCTCTCGCGCCGAGCCCGATGGGTAGGATGTCGAATTCCTTTCCTGCATCGAAAATCGCGTCCCACATCTTTTCGCAGTCCTCTGCTTCGGCGCCGAAGAAAACTTCGAATCCTACTTCGCCGGTATATCCGGTCCGCGAGATGATAGCATCGATGCCTGCAATCTTTCCTTCGGCGAAATGGTAGTATTCGATCGCCGAAAGATCGACATCAGAAATCTTCTGAAGTGTGTCCTTGGACCGGGGACCCTGAATCGAAAGAAGGGCGGTCGCGTCGCTCGCATTCTCGAGTTTCACGTCGCCGCTCTTCCTCGACAAGCACGCGTTGAAATCTTTCTCGATATTGGAAGCGTTCGCGACAACCATGTACGCGTTGTCGAGCTTGTACACTATCAGGTCGTCGAGGAGAAGCCCGCTTTCGTTTACGAGGGCCGTGTATTGCGCCTTGCCGGCAGTCAGCTTGGTAACGTCGTTCAGCGTGTTCCGTTGAAGAAAGGCCTCGGCATCTTTGCCATGTACGAAGAATTCGCCCATGTGCGAGACATCGAAGACTCCGATACCCTCCCGGACCGTGTTGTGCTCGTTTACAATTCCGGAATATTGTATCGGCATTTCAAATCCGGCAAACTCGACAAGCTTGGCACCGAGTCTCCTATGGATTTCGTTGAACGGTGTCTTTTTCATTTACGGTTCGTCTTCTTCCAATCAGCTAGAAATTTCTCGAGTCCGATATCCGTCAGCGGATGCTTAATCAGCTGGTCGATAACCTTGAAGGGCATCGTTACGACATCGGCTCCCAGAAGGGCCGCATCTACGACGTGCATCGGGTGCCTGACGCTGGCAACGAGAACTTCGGTATCGAACCCGTAGTTACCGTAGATTGTAACTATCTGTTCGATGAGCTCCATGCCTTCCGTGCTTATATCGTCAAGCCTGCCGATGAAAGGGCTGATGAATGATGCTCCTGCCTTTGCAGCAAGGAGTGCCTGATTCGGGGAAAAGCAGAGCGTGACGTTCGTCTTGATCCCTTCTCCCTTCAGCCTCTTAACGGCTTTCAAACCGTCCTTGATAAGCGGGATCTTGACCACCACGTTGCTCGCGATCTTTGCAAGGTCATGCGCTTCGTTCATCATCCCTTCGACGTCGGTGGAGACAACCTCCGCACTTACCGGTCCCGGGACGATCTTACAAATTTCACCGATCAACTCCTTGAAGCTTATATCGTATTTCTCTTTTGCCACCAGGCTGGGGTTTGTCGTGACTCCGTCCAGTATGCCGAGCTCGGCAGCTTCCTTAATCTCGTCAAGATTTGCCGTGTCTATGAAGAATTTCATTGCTATTACCTCCGTTTGCGTTCAGTTAATCCTGCGGAACAAGGTCCATAACTTCTCACCATGTCAGTTCGTCGCTTGTCCTCATCGGTATTTGAATATCGAAAATTAGCAATTGGGGGCCTAAAATGAAAGGGAAAGGAAGACCAAGCCGGCCGGTTTTGATGCAAGTCAATATTGTTACTAACGGTTTCCGCTTGGGAGAATTAACCCAAGTTCGACGGTAGTGGTACAGAAGAAATATTTTTTGTGGCAATTTGATTTGGATAAGCGGATGAGGCTGGAAAAGTCGATGTAGTGCCGACCTTCCTTATTGCAAAGGGTTAGAGGCGAG
>JAJZVO010000002.1 GCA_021845665.1 Bacteroidota bacterium
AGTAGATAAGCAGATACTCCACGTAATCAAGCTCTGGTTGAGCTGTGGATACGTTGAAGATGGACAGCACAAGCAGAGCAAGCGAGGCACACCGCAGGGAGGAGTAATAAGTCCATTACTGGCGAACATCTACCTGAACCCTGTTGAGCAAGCATCCAAGCTACCTGTATGGCACGCTTGGTTTGTTCTACGACTATCGGGTTTGTTCGCTTTCGGTTCCATATACTCGTGTACCAGGAAAGCCGCATGAGGGAAAACCTCACGTACTGTTTGAAGAGGGTTCAATAGGTTAACAGGATGATGACTTGTGCCGATCAATTATTGACAACGGTATGCGGCATGGCGCAAAGCGCTCACTTGAGCGGGACACTCACCCGAGCCGATCAAAAATCACATCGTGTGATGTTCGGCTTCCCGAACGTCCTGTTCGGGAAAAGGAAAGAAACAGCATGGGCTCACAAAGTCTGAACATCACTGCACTATAATAAAGGCGATGAAGTTGAAACGTTGTGCGACTTCAGGTCCACGCAATTCATTTCGCGTGCTTTATAATCTGGAACAAATCAAAACCGAATAAGGGAGATCAAGATGAGAAAGTGGATTCTGTTCTTAGTACCCATTCTGGGTGTGGCAATCATCGGCTGCGGTGGGTCACAATCGCTACAGTCGGCCGGAACCGGCAGTATTCCAAAGTGGTACGACAATGTACCCCATGATCCCGACTATTTATTTGCAGCAAACACGCAGACATCGCAAGACATGCAGCTGGCAGTCGATAAGGCGACCGAGGCAGCACGTGTGGATATCGGGAGGCAGCTTCAGGTGAGAATCGAGGGGCTGCAGAAGAGATTTGCTGAAGAGACCGGTACTGGAAGTAATGCCCAGCTTCTCCAGATGTTCACTCAGGCTGAGAAGACGGTCGTCTCGACTACCCTGGAGGGGAGCCAGGTGAAGCGACAGAAGATTGTGAGAGACGGCATGCTGTGGCGGGCGTATGTGCTCGTGCAATACCCGATCGGAACAGCGAACGAGGCCTTGATGCAACAGATAAGGAATAATGATCAGATGTATACTCGCTTCAGGGCTTCCCAGGCGTTCAAGGAGCTTCAGGACGAGGTAAGCAGGTACGATAAATACAAAAAGGAGCAGGAACAGCAGCAGGCCTCCGGGCACTAATGGTGCCGATCCTTATGAGGGCTCGCTTTGAATTTGCAAGGGGTTCTCGATGAAGAAGTTGTTTCTCAAGTCGAGTTCCTTTCACCTACTCCTGACGGTTACCGCATCCACTTTAATTGCGGCTCTCTTTGCAAGATCGCAGTTCGGCACCATGGTGGAAAGGGAGACCCTCGATTGGCGAATGAGAGCGGCGTGGGATGCGAGGCGGCCGGATAGATCCGTGGTAATTGCAGCAATCGATCAGAAGAGCCTTAATTTCTTTCAGAAGAACGGAGTCGCGTGGCCGTGGCCCAGAGAATTCTACGGGATACTGCTCGATTACCTTCACAAGGGAGGCGCAAAGGCGGTCGCCTTTGATATCGATTTCTCGCAGAAAGACATGGACAGGCTTAACGTGTCGGGGCGTGCGTCTGACAGTTCCTTTGCCTCATCAATAACGAAAAATGGCAGCGTCGTGTTGGTTACAGTACTTACCAGCAGCCGCGACTCTTCTGCATCTACCGGTACCGAAATCGATCCCGCTTTCTTTCTTCCGGCAATCCGTGCAGGCATCTTCGAACCACGTTTCAAATCATGCATTGCTCCAAGGGGTGAATTTCAAAAAGGAGCGAGCGCCATTGGAGTTGCCAACTTTTTCGTCGATGTGGATGGTGTTGCCCGGAGGATACCTTTATTATTCAGGCTGAATAACGAAATTCTTCCGCAATTATCCCTTGCTGCCTACACCGTGGGAAAAAGGTTAACGAACAGTACCCTGGGAAACTTTATCAGAACGATACCCACCGACCGTGACGGCAGTTACCTGATCAATTGGTACGGCCGCGGCGGGCCAAATGGTGAGTTTAAGTATTATTCTATTGCTGCCCTTATTGAGTCAGCAGTTCAAATGAAGCAGGGGCTTAGGCCCGAGATTCCACCGACAGTATTCAGAGACAAATACATAATCGTAGGAGGTACCGCGGTTGGCTTGATGGATTACGTCTCCACCCCGTTTACCGGGCAGCATCCGTTTCCAGGCGTAGAAATCGACGCGACTATACTGAGTAACTTTCTTCAACATTACTACCTCACCGAGATGCCGCCTTTTTTCACACTGATCATTATTATCGCATTGTCCCTGTTGGCAGCAGGGTCTTTCTACGGGAGCCGAAAGGTGATGGTCTCCACAAGTGTTGTGCTAGCTTCTTGCGGAATATATCTCCTTGCTGCCTTTCTCCTGATGTCAATCCGCCGATTCTGGCTTCCCATCGTTGCACCTGAGATCGCTGCCCTGACCGCTTTCGCATTTGCCGGAGTAATCAGCTATGTCACCGAAGGGAGGCGGCGCAGAGAGTTGAGAAAGCTGCTGAACAGATATATCAGCCCCGCGGTCGTTGATGAAATCTCCTTGTACCCCGATACAGCCGACTTCAAGGGGAGAGAAATCGAGGCGACCGTTTTCTTTTCAGATATTCGCCAGTTTACTGCCCTATCCGAGCAGCTTCAACCGAGGGAACTCGTCGAAAACCTGAACGAGTATTTCAATCTTGCGACCGAGCTCATTCTGAACAACGGTGCGATGCTGGACAAATATATCGGTGATGCTATAATGGCGGTATTCGGCGCTCCATTGCCGAAGGAGGACCATGCAGTGAAGGCTTGCCTGACTGCGCTCCAGATTCAGAATGTCCTGCTGGATCATTACTCGCGACGTGGGGACGATAAACCGGTTTTCGAAACCAGAATCGGCCTGAATTCAGGAAGAATGGTTATCGGCAATATTGGTTCTGAGAGAAGGATGGATTATACAGTTATTGGCGACAGCGTCAACCTCGCTTCAAGACTTGAGGTAGTCAATAAGGAATTCGGGACGAGGATAATTATCAGCCAATCGACATATGAGAAAGCCGAGCATGCGATTGAAACAAGAGAGCTGGACCTGGTACGAGTCAGAGGGAAAGACATCCCCGTACGGATTTTCGAACTGATCGCGGAGAAAGGGGTTCTTCATCGTGACGTGATCAGCCTCTATGAGATGTTCCACGAAGGGCTGGAGTACTACAGGCAGAAAGAGTGGAAGCGGGCTGAGGGTCTCTTTCAACGGGTACTGGAGAGGAAACCTGATGACGGGCCATCCAGGATGTATGTTGATCGCTGCCGAACGCTTATTGAGACCGGCGTGCCGGATGAATGGGATGGCATTTACAAATCTGATGCAAAATAGACGTAGACAGGCGTAAGATGAGAAAACATCTCTTGTTCTTTATCATTATTCTCACAGCCATAGCTGCCAAGTCGCAGACGATGTACGTCAAAAGGAACGACGCTTATGTTCGTCAGGGCCCCGGTTCATACTATCCCTTCATAGTTGTGCTCCAGTTTGGTGCCAGGATCGAGAAGGTCGGATCGTCAGGTGAATGGTATAAGGTCAAAGTTCCAGGAGGAAAAGAAGGGTGGATCGCCACGAATTGTCTTTCCGACAGGAGGTCGCAGGCTGCGATGTTTTACAGGATAAGCAGCGCTTGGAGCTCGGCGGGAGCGTCGGAGACGGCTTTGGCCGCAGCGATTAAAGGGTTTGCCAAGAGCTATGGCAAGGTGAGCACGGGCGACGTCGAGTCAGTGCTTGAATATTCCAACAAAACATTTAATGCAGGTGAGCTTGCCGCTTTTGCCCAACCTCTCGCTGATGACGGGTCAGAGAACAAGGATAAAATGAACTTGAGCAACCTCAATTTCACGACTCCGGTATATGATCCGTCGATGGACGAGCAGGCCATCGGAGTTGGGGTCGCCGCAAGGCTCATTTCGCGGGGAATTGTCAAAGACTCCGGTTTGAAAAAGTACGTCAACATGATCGCCGCGGTTCTTGCCGAGAATTCAGAGGTATATGATTGGGATTTTACTGTCTTTGTGTTGAATGATACGACGCTCGATGGCTTCGCCTGCCCGGGTGGGTACATCTTCGTTACACTCGGTGCGGTCAAAGCCTGCAAAGACGAGTCGATGCTTGCCGCGATCATCGCTCATGAAATGGGACATGTTATCGGGAGGAACGGCCTGGAAGAGATGACAAAAAGGGCAGTGGACATAAAGGCCGACAGCGTTTTCTTTGAACTGGATGAGGACACGGGCTGGCATTCGAAGACGGACCAGGATCTGGAATCCATGGCACAGGAAAGCTATGACATCGTTGTGCATAGAAGGTTGTTCAGATATGAGAAAGAGGCTGATGAGATGTCTGCCGTCCTATGCGCCAATGCAGGATATGACCCATGGGGCATTGTACGACTCGACAGGGAAGTGGAGAGGTTAAGCCGGAAGGCCAATCCAAATATTTTCGGTGCTGATTTTTCCCTTCACAACGATCCCGTCAAAAGATATAAACTCATAAAGGCGTTCGTTGAAAAACAATTTTCAAAGAACAACCCCGGTGCACGAATGAAAAGCAGATTCGAATCGGAGGTTGCGAAAATAACTCGCTGATGTCTTTCGAATGTAGATTGACAAGGATGAAAATAGTTTAGCTCAAAGGGTCTGGACTGACAGGGCTCAGGATCCGGAAAGTTTACTGTCATTGGATGGGAATTGCATTTATGTATTATTCACTAAACCACAGTTCCCATGCCTTGATTTTTTTCGGTAAAGTCTTGAACCTAATGGCAGTCAGACCGTTGCCTACCTGCATTATTCATAAAGACGGTGATGTGTACCATTAAGGCAGCTCCGTTGCTGTTGTTGGTAGTTTCAGGTTGTCGTGGAGTGCATAGCGTCGACGTTCATAGATTGGTGGCCCCTGTTGGCGGTGCGAGAGTGTCTCCCCCAGTGGGTCCTTCCGAAATTCTTCCAGGATTTACAGACGGATTACCAATGTTCCAACTTTTGCCGGCACTGTTGGTTTGTCTGACGATTGGATACTAAGTAGACTTCCTGGTTGCTCAGGGGGAATTCAGCAAGCAGGGCACAGGCGCGTGAAGACGGTGTACCAGATGTCCTTGAACGGGTAACTCGATGGAAGCTCTATCCAGATGCGCCTGAATGTGTGACGGACGCGGGCGGCAGCTTTGAGAATCCGTAGCCGCACCGTCACCATATGTGCTGTGGCTAACTCTGTGCCATGAAGCTTCCGACGAAGTTGAAGAAGGAGAGTGCATGCAAAGCCATGCAAAAGAAGCCGGAATTGATTTGCGGAAAACCGATGGCAACTGAGGCGATCGGCTTTCATATCGAGTTTCAATTCCTTTATCATCTGGTTTTCTACCTCACCTCGCATTGCGTAGAAATCGTAATCGTTCTCGGCTTCGCCCGTCAGACTTGTAACCACGAAACGCTGGTTCTCTCCTTCGATGCTAACTTCCGTCTTCATTACTATCCGCCGCTTTTTGTCCCATGAGCTTGCACGGTAATATATCGACTCAAATGTCCTTACTTTTATCTCCGTCTTTTTGCATTCCTCACGAGCCCGCTCCAAGTTCTTCTCGTTTAACGACTTAAGAGGTGATGTCCCCTGAAACCCTGTCACGTAGTCTAAGTGCTCCGCTTCACAAAACTCGTAAAGTTCAGGAATAGCAAATCCCCGGTCGGCACGTACTATTATCCGAGCATTAGGCCACTGAGAGCGCAAACGTTTCACTATACGCGGCTATCGGCGCGCAATGGCGTATGAATCTCGCATTGCTTATTATACACAAGGCCGGGGTCATTCGGCCGGAGGAGTGTAATAGGGACCGGGCGCGGCGATGAGTTTGCTCTTAAACTGAATCCATGGATGAGAAAACTGATTCTAAATCTGGCAGTTAGTCTCGACGGTTACATTGAGGGACCGAAGGGGGAATATGACTGGTGTTTTACGGATCAGGACTATGGGATGACGGGATTCCTGGGCAGGATCGATGCTGTCTTCTTCGGCAGAAAGAGCTACGAGCTTGTTTGCCCGATGGGTCCGAATGCCTACCCGAATCTTGCGAGGTATGTTTTCTC
This sequence comes from Bacteroidota bacterium, assembly GCA_021845665.1. Lineage (GTDB taxonomy): Bacteria > Bacteroidota > Ignavibacteria > Kryptoniales > JAKASW01 > JAKASW01. The sequence continues at coordinate 6,133 of JAJZVO010000002.1, forward strand.
GAAAACGCTCAGGAGCGCTGAAGGCGCGGTGGTCATCGGCAGAAATGTCAAGGCGAACGTGGAGACGCTCAAGCGGAAGAAGGGAAAGAACATCTGGCTCTTCGGCGGGGCGGAGCTGACAAACAGTCTTATTTCGCTGGGTCTAGTCGACGAGGCTCTTCTTTCTGTACACCCTGTGGTTCTCGGAGGAGGCAAGCCGCTGTTCAAGGAGTCGGACCAGAGACTCAAACTGAAACTCGTTGGGACGAAATCGTATTCGACCGGGCTGGTGCAGCTCTCGTACAGATTCAAGAAAAACAAATGAGGTCATAACAGGTTGGAAAGGAACGCGATCAAGATGAATGCTACTGCCGTATCGATTAATCGTAAAGGATTTCAGCGCACGCTCGCCTTCAGTTTCATTCTGATTCTGGTGACGACTTTCGCTGCCGCGAACGCTTCGGCTCAAAGCGACAGGGACACGCAGGGCGCGTATGCCTGGGTCGACGGTGCGCATCTCTGGTTCCAGATCAGGGGACACGGCGATCCGGTAGTGGTGATTCCCGGCGGGCCGGGCGACTCTCATCTTTACCTCACTCCATGGTTCGACGAGCTGGCGGAACACCACAAACTGATATACTACGACCCGTTCGGCTGCGGCAAATCGGACAGGGCCTCCAATCCTAGCGAATATTCATTTGAACGGAACGTGAAGGATCTCGAGGGATTGCGCATCGACCTCGGCATCGAGAAGTGGACGGTGATAGGCCATTCATATGGCGGCATGGTGGCACAGGCCTATGCAATTAAGTATCCGAATTCGGTGAACAAACTTATCCTCTCGAATACATTTTACGACGGAGAGATGTGGCAGGAGAACGACGATAACTCGAATTACGAGATCAAGAACCAGTATCCCGGCATATGGGAGCAGCTGATGGCGCTGCGGAACCAGGGACTGGTCTCGAGCTCGCCCGAATGCATGAAGCTGTACGACGAAGTCCCGGCGGGACTCCTCTATTATTACAATGCAGCCGATGCGGACAAAGTGCGGAACGACTCGTCGAGCTTCAACCCTCAGGTCTATTACCGGATTGTCGGAGCGGACGGGGATTTCCTTATCGGGGGGGACGTTGCCAAGCTCGATTTCCGGACGGAGCTGAAGAATCTTAAGATGCCCGTTCTGATTCTCGCCGGGAGATTCGACCGGATCGCCGTCCCGAGGTTCGCCGATAAGTTCAAGGAATACTGCCCGCAGGCGAATTTCGTCATGTTCGAGAAGAGCGGACATTTGCCCTTCATTGAGGAGACAGGGAAGTACTTCGATGCGATAGAGGAGTTCATGAAGCAGGGGAAGTAGTAAGGCCCTTGACAGGGTACAACGATGTATCCGGCGACTGCATCGATGTGCCGCTGAGGTGCAACGATGAAGGCGACAAGTAAAACGATCTACCGGGCAAGTGTATTGCTCTTTCGCTGCCGTATCATCTTTCGACCCGTTCTTCCAATAATAACCGAACAATTCCGAAGGATAATTCGACATCGGTCAGCCTTTCATGAATTTGGATCCCTCGTCTTCCATTTCATATTGTGTAAGGTCAGACTGCAATATCCACCCGGTCATCTGACCGCACGATTTGCAGAACGAATAACTGTCGGAACCGACAACCGGTTCGGGTTTATTCCATGAAGCGCCGATCTGATGGTCAATCGGTTTGAGGACGAGTATCGTATCATGCTTAAGGGACTTGACGTTCATGATGTGGACCGATATAGGGTTCTCGAAATGGACCACGAAAGCGTTTACCAGGGAGAAGCCGGCCTGCTTGAGAGCCGTTGTCAGCTTTGCCCAGGCCTCCGGTCGCCAGTGGTGATAGGTAAAGATCAGCCTGCCGTGCGGGCGTTTCAGGACGCGGTTCGATTCTTTCCATATCTTTCCGATGACCGAAGCGAATTTGTCTTAGTCCGCCGAAGTCTCTGCAACGGCCGAACCGCGCGCGATGTACTGCCACTCCACTTTGTCGGGAAGGAAACTCTTCAGCCAGCAGCGGAAGAAGTGTGACAAACCGCTGTACTGAACATTGTCGAAGGCGGGTCTGTGACGACGAAATCAACCGACTCAGCCTGGAGGGGCATACGGCTGGAGTCGTTCTGAGCAACGAAGAACATCCTTTTCTTACCGGCGAATTCATCAACTGACGACACTTCCGTTCCGATATCCACCTCATCGGGGATGACCACCTTCTTCCAGGTCTTGCCAACCCTGCGGCGCTAAATGGGTTTTCTTGCCCATTCTCCGGCGGCAGCGATCCGGCTTTCGAAAAGAGTGTTCAGTGTTCCGGAGGTGCTGCGTGAGAAAGTCGGATTGTTCTCCAAGGCGGTGTAGGGCAACGCATAAGCGTGGTGAGCGAACACATGTCTAATTGCGCCCGGTCTTCTCTTTGCGGCGCCCTTGTAACCACACAGCGCCGAATTGAACTCAAGAGAGGCTGACATTAGCATTGAGAGCCAGAGTCTGTGCTCGTCGGGGATTGCACGGAAGAGTTCCTGAGAGTGGACAATATAGGCGAGCTGACGGGGGAAGAAGAGTTCATAGAAATGTTTGTGTCTCCCTGTTCAGCAGGTCGCCGGACTTCGGGCCGTCAGGTATTTGAAAGTCGGCGTCGGTGAAATGCGCATTTCTCTTTACCCATCGCGCGGCTGCCGATATATTCATGTTGTCCGCCGGATCAATCTTCTTTAGGAAACCCTTATGTGTTTCGCAGTGGCCCGCTATTACAAGTGGAACGTATCGTTCCGCAAACGTATTGGAAAGGATATCGGAGGGCTTTCGGTTGACTCCATTCTTGTTAGCTTCATCTTTCTCGACTATGGGCCACGATCGACCGTCAATGGAAAATTCCAGAGAGGGATAAGTGGTTCTAATGTTCTTCTCGGTGCCGTCCGGTTCTTCCCGCAATGCAAGTGAATCGGCCACGAGTACTTCGCAATCCGGCCCTAATTTCCGTTGCCCATAGAGAGTAAACTGGATTTCTGCCGCTCCTCCGCATTCGGGGCAGGCGGTCACGTAATATTTCAACATGCGCTTGACGAGCTCGCTTCTGAAGGCGCGAAACACTTTTTCTTTTTCCGAAAGCGGCACATCGGAGAGCGACGCCTTTGCCTGCAGGACAGGGATCGGATCGATATCGAAGCCGATGACGTAAGCACCGGGCCTGATTGCCTCGTGAAGGATAGTACCTACGCCCATCATCGGATCGAGAACGGTGACGCCTTCGAGACCGCCGGGAAAGTAATAATCTCTTCGCGCAGGATCGGGCACCAGCTGTTTCAGTATATGCCAGAACGTTGTCCCTGACCGCCGCGCCCACCGTTTGTGCAAATATGTGTTCGGTCTGAAGAGATGCTTGTTGAAAGATTCGATGTGTGCAAGAGCGTTGGCCGACTCTTCAGGGAAAGAGGTGTCGATGGCAACCGTGTCGCCAAGCTGGACCACCGGTTCATCGGCGACGAGGAAATCAAGGCCTATCTGGGTCGGCGTCACGTTTAGCCGACTCTTTTCTTTTTGGTGGTGATCATAGGTTTATTGAAACATATTGAGAAGAAAGAGGAATTACTGAATTGTCTCCGCTAAGCAATAAAAATGACGCCGGACTATTGCATGTAAAATCGTCACATGGCGAAAGACACTCTTGGTGACGGGTTTGGTGGCAGGGGAGGCCTCGCAAGCCGTAGTGGAAGGTCGCCTTCTTCCCGTGCGACGGCAAACCTTGACAGAGTTGCGCGACCTTCAGCCTGAGCCCTACAATATTTCTTCCCCATATCCGTTATAATTACCAGAAGCAAGGACAGAATTGACAGCCGCTACTTCGAAGCAGATAGAAGACACTATTGAGAAGGAGAGAAGAAAACTACTCTCCTTCATCAGACGAAATGTGCTTTCGAAGGAAGAGGCGGAAGATATATTCCAGGATGTTCTTTTCCAGTTTGCGAGCGCCTTCGAGTCGATCGAGTTCATGGACCGCGTGTCGGCGTGGCTGATGCGCGTCGCGAAAAACAGGATAATCGACTCCCGAAGGAAAAAGAGACCGCAGGCTTTCAGAGATATCAGGATCAGGGTGCCGGGAGATGAAGAAGGAAATTCGCTCTCAATGGAAGACATGATCCCGGACTTCAGCGGGCTGCCGGACGAAGTTTACTGGCAGAAGCAGTTTTGGGACGAGATCGAAGACGCGCTCGACGAACTTCCCCGCGAGCAGCGCGACGTATTCGAGATGACGGAGTTCGAAGGAATGAGCTTCAAAGAAATTGCAGAGATAAAGCAGGAGCCGCTTAACACGCTCATTTCCAGGAAGCGATATGCGGTGCTGTTCCTGAGAAAGCGTTTGAAAACTATTTACGAGGAGTTAAAAGAAAATGTGTAGCATGAATAATCATGAGTTCAAGCACAGAAGGAGATGGTGGTTTGTTTTCGGACTGCCGTTCATGCTGGCTTTCCTGGCGCTCGCCGGGCTGGTCTTCATGCTCCTGTGGAATGCACTTCTTCCCGCGATATTCGGGTTGAAGGCAATCGGATACTGGCAGGCGCTTGGTCTGCTCGTGTTGGCGAAGATCCTCTTCGGCAGCTTCGGAAGAGGACCACGTACTTACTTTTCGCGCCGCCGGCAGTGGGAGCGCTGGAAGGAATGGCACAAGGAACACCCGGACTTCCACGAACACGAGCATGGCGAAGATGAAACGGATGCCTGAGTGTGAATTTGTTTAGAGCTTAGTATTTCGGATTTTGAACACAGGATGCCATGAGTAATTTCAAATTCTATTGCCGGTTAACTTATCGCCGCACGAAGGACGAGACCAGGATCGACTGGCACCGCGAAGAGCCGCCGCCCCTTCTCGTCGAGGCGGTGGAAATCGCGGACGAGCGGGGAAACGCCCTGGACATCGGCTGCGGCACGGGAGGAAGCGGAAAGAGATCGAAGAATTCTTCGGACCTCAACTGAAGCTGGAGAACTTTCTCCCCGAGACCGGCGGCAAGTCGATCTTTCAATACAGGTTCCGCAGGATGAAAGAGGAATAATGGAACGGTGGAATACAGGAATTACGGGTGGTTTTGTGAATCGGGTATTACAATCTGAAACGCCTCGGCGAGACATCGGATGTCGCGGAAGCCGCATTGTTCCTTGCATCTGAAGACTCTTCGTGGATAACCGGAATCGTCCTGGATGTTGCCGGTGGGGCAGTGATGGTGTAGAAATGGAAGAATGGGATTTTGGAAAAGTGGAAGAATGGATTACTGGATTGGTGGATTAATGGGTAGGGATGGAGGATGTCTGGAAAGATGAAATGAAGGAACTACTTTGCGAACGTTAGCTCCCCGGGATAGAGGAGTTTGAAATTCCGCGTTTGCAAGGCGTCCCCTTAGATTCCCAGCCTCTTCATCTTCCGCCAGAGAGTCGAAGGGTTGATCCCCAGCTCGGCAGCTGCCTTGACCCTGCTGCCGTTGTGTTTCTTGAGGACGCCCACGATTACCTCTCTTTCGGCTCCTTTGATCGTTGAAAGGGTCTTTACGCTTTCGGCCTTGACTGGCTTTCTGATTCTCTCTGGAAGGCATTCGGGAGCGATGACGTCTTGTCCGCTCAGCACGAACGAATGTTCCACCACGTTCTCAAGCTCTCTCACGTTACCCGGCCAGTTGTACCTCGTAAGGAGGTCATAAGCTTCCGGTGAAAATCGGGCGACCTTTCTTACGAACTTCTCGTTGAAACTTGAGATAAAGTGATTAACCAGGAGCGGGAAGTCGTCCATCCTTTCCGTGAGAGGAGGAAGATGGATGTTTATGACGTTAATTCTGTAGAAGAGATCCTTCCTGAACCTGCCGGCCTCGATTTCGTCCGGAAGGATTTTGTTCGTCGCAGCGATGATCCTCGTGTCCATTTTGATCGTTCTGTTACCGCCGACTCGCTCGAACTGACGTGTCTCGATGACACGGAGAAGCTTCGTTTGCACCGGAAGAGATATGTCTCCAATCTCGTCCAGGAAAAGTGTGCCCCCCTGGGCCATCTCGAATTTGCCGGCCTTCGTTTTCACGGCGCCGGTAAACGCTCCTCTTTCGTGTCCGAACAGCTCGCTCTCTATCAGCGACTCGGCAAAGGCGCTGCAGTTGAGCGCTACGAACGGACCTTTCGCTCTTGGACTGTTCAGGTGAATGGCTCTGGCGACCAGCTCCTTGCCCGTGCCGCTTTCGCCCGTGACGAGAACGGTGGTGTCGGTCTGGGAAACGCTATCCAGCAGCGTGAAGACGCGTTCCATCTCCTTATTCCTGCCGATGATGTTGTCATACCGGTATCTTTCCCTGAGATGCTCGGAAAGGTTTCGCATCTCGGAAACATCCATGAAAGTCTCGACGGCCCCGATCCTTTCGTTCTTGTTGTTCCTGAGGATGGAGGAGTTCACGCGTATCGGCACGATGGTCCCGTTCTTTTTGACGATTTCGAGCTCGTTCTCGATAGACGGTTTTCCTTTCATTATGGTACGCTCCATGTGGCAGCCGTTCCGGCAAAGCCGGGACTTGAATACTTCCCAGCATTTCCTGCCGACGGCTTCGTTCTTCCTGAAACCCGTGATTCGTTCGGCCGAATTGTTGAACGACGTCACGGTCCAGTCGTTGTCTATCGTAAATGTCCCCTCTATATTGCAGTTGAATATGGCGTCGAGCTTATTGCGCTGATCGACGAGCTCCGATGTCTTCTGCTGCAGTTCCCGGCTGAGCCTAAGCATCTCGTGTGTGTCACGGAACACGAACACGACACTTGTAACTTCATCTTCCCGCACGATCGGCGTGATCGAACCGAGAACATTCTTTTCAGAGCCGTTCCTATTTGTAATGTTGACTGAGAGATTTGGCAGGGCGATGTTCTTCGCCAATGAGTCTGAGATGTGCGTCGATTCACCCGGACTTCGCCGAAACAGGGTCCTGTAGTCCTTCCCGATGATCTGTTCTTCTTTGAACCCGGTAATTCTTGAGGCTGCCTCATTGAACACAATTAGCTTCCCGTCACGACCGATTACAGCTATCCCGTCCGGACGGACCATGTTTTCTCGGTTACTGTCGATAATGCTGATGACTTCTTTCATCGAAGCATGTCCTGTTGTTTGTTCCTTGTGTGCCCTTTTCCTGAACAGATTAATCTTATTGCATTCGTGCAACGATTGCAATGCCTGTTGCGGTAGCGCAACACCAATTGCCGAATATCTCTCAATCCGGAGCAGAAAGAGGGTTGGTCACGGCACAGGAATTGGCTTTCATCAGGAGACGCCAGGCACATATAACTTTTGCGGCGCTTACACTGGACCAAGTAACATACTGGAGATGAAAGCATGAATCGAAGAGTGGCCATTGCCGTTGAGGAATCGGGATCGGAAGAAAGAGTTGCCGAACATTTTGGGAGATGCTCGAAGTTCAATATATGCGAGCTCGACGGCGGGAACCGCGTCGTTAAGCAGGAGTCCTACTTCAACCCGTTGAACGGCGAGCACGGCGGAGCCTGCCAGCTTCCCGCTTATGTGAAACAATTCAACGTCGGCACGGTCATAGCCGGCGGAATGGGGCGCAAGGCCGTTTCGGGCTTCCATGAGCTCGGGATGGAAGTGATTACTGCTCCGGGTCTCCTTTACAAGGAGGCTGTCGAGCTCTTCGCGCTCGGGAAACTCAGGGGCTACGAGGAATGCGCGGGTCATGAGCATCATTCGAACTAAGCCGGCCGAAGAACGAAGCCGGAACAGAGGATCCCGGACGTTTGAGGCCTGCCACGCTGCGCTTCGAATGCCTGATGCGGTTCGGGCATCCACGGCAACAGCAAATGAATTTCGGAATGTAACGTTATGATAATGCCAATCTGCCTTTACGGCACCAGGGTCTTCGACGAACCGGTGCATCGAATTACTCAGTTCAACGAAAGGCTTGTCGGGCTGGTACGGAGTATGTTTGAGACTCTGGTCAACGGCGACGGCATCGGTCTCGCCGCAAATCAAATCGGACTTCCCGTCTCGCTCTTTGTGATGGATCTGTCCGGGATGTCGGGCCATGAAGGCAACAAGCCGCTCGCGGTTATCAACCCCGACATTTTGTCATCGAGTGAAGTCAGCGTCACGATGGAAGAGGGGTGTCTGAGCATTCCCGGGATCCGGGAGGACGTCAGCCGTCCCGAATCTATAATAGTCCGCTTCACCGACGGCAGTTTCCAGGAGGTGCAGATGGAGCTAAGCGGCGTCTCCGCACGTGTGTTCCAGCACGAGTACGATCACCTTCGTCAGAAATTCTTCATCGAGCGGCTTTCTTCGGTGAAGCGGCAGCTCGTCAGGCCGAAACTGTCGCGAATCAGGAAAGGGGATGTCGACACACTCTATCCTGTCATAACCTGGAAAGATGAACGGCAGAAAAAGACCGGGCAAATCCCGGAATTCGAGTCCGGGACTCAAATTAAATGAAAGGGATCGGCAATGAACGGCAAACAAAGCGGCAAAATGGGTGCAGGCGGATTCTGCGTCTGCGTAAGCTGCGGTTACAAGAGACCGCATCAACAAGGCGTTCCGTGCATGGAAGAGAAGTGTCCAAAATGCGGAAAGGTGATGATGCGGGAAGGGTCGGAACACTATATGCTGGCAATTGACAAGAAAAAGAAACGAGACCGTTGATCCCGGTTCATACGGGAAACTGATGACTTTTCATGGTGTGAATTCGCTGATTGAAATGATCGGACAATTGCCGGCGAAGTGATTTCTCGCAATCAATCAAAAGGAGATGCCACATGGACCACCATCATTCCGGCGGACGCCAACACGGAAGTCCGGAAACAAAATCGAAGATCGCCGACCGGATCTTGGCAGTAATGAATTTGTCCGGTTCCGATTTCCTTGCGGCTCAGATGCTTGCGACAACCCTCGGAGTCGAGTTCGACCCCAACACCGACTGGAACGAGGGCGAACAGGTCTTCAAGATGTCTGAGAAGATCGTACGGACTTTCAACATTACGCAGACGGCTGAGGGAGACAAAACCGGCCTGTGGACGACGGTGATCGCCGCCGCAATCCTTCTCCCATAATGAGAATCCCGTGTGTCGACAGCAGAACAGGATTGTGTCCTCATGGATCCGCGAACGGGAAAAATGGATAGGAAGGCGATGGACCTTTTTCAATGAAGTGGGGAGAGGACGGGAGTTGATGAACTACAGAGGCACTGAATATGCTCACAGCCGCATCACGGAGGTTGGATACCATGCCGGATAACAAGAATCATTGGTACGACGGCCTCTTCTATGATCTCTTCATAGCCCCAAACCAGGACGAAGCATTCGCGCAGGTGAAGGAGTTGCTTTCCGAGGGGGCGACGATCCTGGACATAGGCTGCGGAACCGGAAGGCTCGCGTCTCAGTTGCTCGACAAATGCGGCAAGATAGTCATAATCGATCCGTCGGAGAGAAACATCAGGATCGCACGACGTAAGTTTGCCGGCTTGCCATCGGAGAAACTCATGGTGGGAAGGATGGACGCGTTCGAGTTTCTCGCGACAAATGATTTCCATTTCGATTTCATAACAATGTCGTACGTCATCCACGAAATACATGAGGACGACAGGGACATTCTCCTTCGCGCCGCATCGGCAGTCGCGGACAGGATTATCCTGGTGGAATATCTCGCCCCGCAACCCAGGAATTTTTGCGGTGTGCTGAACCAGCTTGTCGAGTATGCCGCCGGCCCGGGGCACTACAGAAATTTCAAGTCGTTCATGAGGAAAGGGGGAATTACCGGTTTGCTGAAAGAGCTCCATCTTAAAATGTTAAATGAATTGAAGACCCGTCCGTGCTCCAGTCATATCGCAGTTGTAGAAGGAAAGAAGGGACGCGACAAATCGGGGAATGTTTTGCCTTCGAGGTGGGAAACGGGTACGAGATCATCTATAGTGAAGTGAATGAGGGAAGCACTCGGCAGGTCGAGTCACCAGGCCCTCGAGACAGGTACGGTGGCCAGAAAGATGATCCCGCTGGCAAGGATTACAAGCGGCCCGGCAGGCAGCGCTGTGATCGTTGAGAGTACGATTCCGAGGGCAGCCGAAGCTATTCCGAACAAGCCTGCCGTTGCACCGAATTGCCCGAGTGTCCTGCTCACGTTTCTTGCCGCCGCCGCAGGGATCGCTACGAGTGCGGCGGTCATCAACCCGCCGACAAGATCGACTCCAAGGGCCACAATGATGGCGATGGACGAAAGATAAATGAGGTTATATAATTTGACGTCGATGCCTTCAGTCTTCGCGACATCCTCGTGAATATTAATGAGCAATATCTTCGAATAGCTGCGGTTTATGATCACTACCACAAGAGTTCCGAGCACCATTGAGGCGAGGGTATCGTAGATCCCGACTTTGGAAATATCTCCGACGAGGGCGGCTTCTGCCTTGTCAATCGGGAGGAAAAGAAACGCGATGGCTACCCCGGTTGCGAACACGATCGCCGTCAGCGCTTCCATGGCGAGTTTCGTCCTGATTTCGAGGAGCCAAATCACGATTATGCCGAGAACCACGAAAGGGAATGCGCCGAGCGAGATGCTGAAGCCGTAAACGATCGCCAGCGCCGCTCCGGGGAGGGCGAGATGTCCAAGCGGACCTGCTATCACCGCCATTTTTCTCGACAACATCAGCGTGCCGAGGTATGCCGCTGAACCTGCGATGAAAATGCCGCTGATGAGGCTGAGTGCCAGTTGATATGTCATTTTAACGGACCTCCTCAGTGAGTGTAAAGCTTTACTTCGGCACCGTAGATATCGCGCAACACGTCCGGCGTAAGGATCTCTTTCGGGATTCCGTAGCAGCGATGACCGAATCTCGACAGGCAAAGGACATGTGTGGAATGCGCGTACACTATATTGAGATCGTGAGTAACGTTGAAGATCGTCAGGCCTTTTCTCTGCCAGATTTCTTTGATGAGAGAATACACGGTCTCGCCTCCGGCCACGTCGATTGCCGTGGTAGGCTCATCGAGGAAGAGAATGTTGGGATGCGACGCGAGAACCCATGCGACAAGCATCCTCTGAAATTCCCCGCCCGAGAGGTGACCGGCTCTTTTGTTTATGATGTCGCCCTCCAGCCCAACAAGCTCAAGGAAGGTTACCCCCTCGGCTGGCTTAAGCTCCTTGAGTCCGAATATATCCTTAACCGTCAGAGGCATGTCCCGAACTGAGACCTGGTTCAGTCCCTGTGGAAGGTACCCGATCCTCGGCTTTTTGTGCCAGTTCATTTCGCCGGTATGAGGTATGAGCCCGAGGAGAGATCTCAGCAGAACAGTCTTTCCGGAGCCGTTCGGCCCGAGTACAGTGAGAAACTCACCTTCGGTTACGGTGAAATTCAGGCCGGACAATACAGGAGTATTGTCCAGCGTTACTCCGAAGTCTTTGACTTCCAGCAAGATATCGTTCATTATGTCGCCTCTAATATACCGATGTCATTAAATCGGTTACCGGCACGATGTCTTGGTTTTGTCTGTGGCAGAACCGAATCGACCGGATTGGATAAAGAAGGTGATGGAATTGTCTTTTGAATATGGTACCGCGGCACGAGGAAAGGGTCGCGTGCGTGATTGAGTGAAATGGCTTATGCACAGCACAACAACCTCAGTGTTATTTGCACGATCGGTCTCCAGCCTCCTGTACCAAAGTTAACACAACTGTCTTGAAATTCGAGGCGGATCCGCGAAGATCATTCAATTTGGTGATCAAAGAGAAAGCGTGTGTTGCCAGTGACAAGGTTCAAATGAATAATCGGCCCGTGATTTCCATATTCGATCCGATGTCATTTCCAGGAGCTGTCGACGGTCTAAGAGAGAAGTTCGGCTGAGTCGTCTCCAAAGCGGCTGATGCATCCTTTTAACTCAAGGGGCATCAAAAATATGAAATATCGCGGCCCGGTGTCAGGGGAGGCAGGAGGAAACCGGTCCGGAACATTTGAAAACTTAAACCGGAGCGTTTGATATTATGATGATGGACAAGCAAGCGATAATGGAACGGGTTGGAAATATGCCGGCTGGCGTCTACTCTTCCTCAAACAAATACTGGTGCGTGACGTGTAAGCTTCTCTTCGATATGGACAATCCCGTGTGTCCGTACATGTCGAAGATGTGCATCAACACGCCTGTGCCAATCGAGGTCATGCGTCCAGAGTCGACCGTCAGCATAGAGAAGTTCGGCCTCTTTTATCCAAAGGTTCCACAGAAAATGATGAACTATCTGGCGGGCGAGAAACCCGAATTGATCGGCAGGAAATTGGCCGATGAATATATCCGGTTTTTGAATGAGTGGCGGTTCGAGTACAAACACGAGCCGCTTCAGACATTGAAGAGTTTCATAATAACCGTAAGCGGGAGTGAGACGGCGCAGCGGATTACGCCGGAAGGGATCGTCTTCGTGATTACCGACGTGAGCAAAGTGTGGGACAGAAGGAAACTCTTTCCTATACTCGGTTCGGCCATCGCGGTTCTGAAGGACGAACTCGACATCGCACAAAATATCTTCTTCGACGAGATTGATATCATAGGAGAAAATGAAACAGGAAAGTACTACTGTTCCATGTGCAGGAAATTTTTCGAGTTCTCCTCGCAGAAGGAATCGATAACCTGCCCGCTGATGCCGCAAAAGTGTGTGGCGGTCCCGCACAGTCTCGACAAGGTCAAATACTCTCTCAAGGATTTGATATCGGTGTATGAACATACTCCCGATATATACAGGAGATTCATGAAAGGCTTCCCGCTGAGAGAAGGCTGGCAGGAGTACCTGGCGTCGCTGCTGAGAGGCGAATGGAAGTTCGGCGTAATGAAGAAGGGTTTGAATTGCATCGCATCGCAGATCGGTCTCATCGATGAAGAAGTGACGTGCCTTTCGGACGAGGGAGGTGGAACGAAACAGATGGCGATGATGGGATGAACGTGGGAATAATGGAATGCTTTCCGGATGACACTGTGGGGAATCATGGAATAATCGGTCAATCGATGAAAAGTAGAAAAAGAGGAAGCAAATGAAATATTTAGTATCGTCTGAAGGAAATTCGCTCGAAAGCAGCGTAAGCAGTCATTTCGGCATGGCGCCGTACTTTCTTGTGTATGATGACGAGACGAACTTGCTTGAGGTCAAACAAAACGGGGACGGCATAGATCCACATCTTGTGATTCGCGACACCGCAAAAGCCGGCGTAAAGAAAATGATATGCGGTGGAATTGGCCCGCACGCGTATCAGGTCGCAGAGAAATTCAAAGTTGAAGTCTGTGTCACGTCCGGCATCCCTGTGTCGCAGGCCGTGAAGCTCGCGTCAGAGGGAAAGCTCCCGGTCACGACCGGTCCGACGATGCAGCACCATCATGAACATCATTAAGTCGTTTTAGTACTCGAAAAAGAAACGGCAACCTCTGGTGAGGCGCCGTAAGGATTGATGGCTGAAATCTAGTCCCCGGTCGTCGTTTCGATCTTGCTTGGAAGGTGATTGTCCAGAAAGATCGCGGATCAGGTCGGCGCACTGGAGAAGGGCGTACGCGAGATAGACCGCACCAACCCTGATGTCAGGATAGAGCAAAACGGCAAAGACGAACTGGACATGCTCGCAGGAGCGTTTAACAGAATGGCGTCCGAACTTCAGAAGTCTGAGAACGAACCTGAGATGAATGTTGCCGGGCTTCGCGAGAACGAATTGCGTTTGCGGCTCGTAGTGCGCGCTTCTCACGAGATGATCTGGGAGGCGGACGAATCCGGGGACTCGGAATGGAGCGACACGCTATGATCTTTTCTCGGCTACTCTCGTGAAGAAGTGAAACCGACACTGGACTTCCGGAGGGCGCACATTCGTCAGATTCCCGAACGCGTAACGGGTTTGGTTCAAACAATTTCTCTCCTTAGATTGCCGAAGGAGTACGGAGCTATTGCTGGCTTCTCGATATCATTTAAGGAGGAGAATCATGAACTGGAAGATAGTTTTGCTCCTTTCATTGTTCGGCGTGGTTGTCGGCTTCGCCGGAGTGTTCGGACTTTCAGGGACCGGCGAAGTAATAGTCTGGCTGATTGTGTTTCTGATTTACGCCCTCATACTCGGGAGGCGCCTGGAAAGCGACTTCTTCGTGCATGCGCTCCTTGCCGCGATACTCGCGGGACTGTGGGTGGGAATTATTCATGCGGCCTTCATAAAAACATACGTGGCACACAACGCGCAGCTGCGCGCCGGACGTTCGATGATGCCGAAGACCGCTCATCCGCGACTCATTATGGTCATGATAGGTCCGTTCATTGGAGCGGTGACGGGAGTCGTCGCCGGACTTATGGCTGCTGTTGCGGGCAATCTTTTCAAGCGTAAGAAGAAAGCGGTCCCTCAGGAGTAAGCTGCTCGTTGTTGCAGGCGCGATAGCTTCACGCAACATATCAATTCGTATACTGCAAGGACCGTCCCTTAAATCGCTCGCAGCGCCATCCGGACAAAGTCCAAAGCGAGAACAGCAATTCTCACTACCATGAAGATGTTCCTCATAAAGTATCATCTCGCGGAGGGAGGCGTCTTTTTTAGCACGCTCCGTAATCCGACGGTGGGAAATGCGGGCTTAGGCAAGAAATGTTGGAAACATCGGCACATTCGCATCAGCGGATGGCAGAACCGTGACGGTAACATTTGAATCTCGAAATGAGAAGGCATCCGGCTTGGTGCACGGGTTCCAGCTGTATGATTTTCGGGGTAGATGTGGAAAACCTGTTGGGACGAGGAAAATGGAGGTCAACTTTCGTCGTCTCAAGAGAGATGAGTTCCAAGAATTGGCCCTCGATGCCGGTCTTGAGGTGGTTGATCTGTATGGTAACTGTGATTATGCTAAATTCAACGACATGGAATCTCTATTCATGATTTGGAGAATGAAACCTATACAGAACTGAGAAGGACATTCCTAGTATGAAAGATAAAATCTGCATAGTGACGGGCGCGAACAGCGGCATCGGAAAGGTAACGGCTCTTGAGCTCGCAAGAATGGGTGCAACAGTCATGATGGTTTGCCGCAGCAAAGAGAAGGGCGAAAAGGCAGCAGCGGAAATTGCGAGTTCCACCGGCAACAAATCGGTCCATCTTCTGGTGGGAGACATGTCGTCACAGCGCGACATACTCGATGTCGTAAATAAATTCGAGCAGCAATTCGACTCTTTGCATGTCCTGGTGAACAACGCCGGTGGCCTGGTGCCGGGAAGGGAGCTTTCCGTCGACGGAATTGAAAAAACATTTGCCACCAACCACATGGGATACTTCTTACTTACCAACCTTCTCCTTTCTAAGCTTGCGAAGTCGGCACCTTCGAGAATTGTGAACGTTGCATCGGCGGTGCACCATTATGCGAAACTCGACTTCGATAACCTTCAGGGCGAGAAGAAGTACAAACAGTTTCAGGCATATTCGCTTTCGAAGCTCGCAAACGTGTTCTTCACGTATGAGCTTGCGAGGCGCATGAACGGTAGCGGAGTAACGGTGAACTGTATGGAGCCCGGTGCGGTCTATACGCACTTCTACGGCAATTCAGGGGCGGGGCTGAAGGTGTTCTCGGCACTCTTCGGCTGGACGATGCGCTCGCCTGAGAAGGGAGCTGAGACGGTAATTTATCTGGCAACTTCTCCGGAAGTTGAAGGCGTTTCGGGCAAGTACTTCAAAGACAAGAAAGCCGTGCGTTCGTCAGCAGTTTCCAACGATCCGGAATTGTCTGCAAGGTTGTGGAAATCGAGCGAAAGTCTGGTCAAATCGAAGTAGAATAAATCAATTCGCGACCGGGAGGAAACGAACTTCGCATAGTTGAAACCTGATCCTACCGGGCTGAGTGAAGCTTAGAACAATGTCAGAGGGCCATTGCAATGAAGCTGGAAAACGTTCCATTTACGGTCACCGATTGGAACAAGGTGAGTTCCGTCGGTGTGCGCGGCGAAACCGGCAGGGCCGTCTCCAAGGAGCTCGACCAGAGTAACGTCCGGGTCCGGATAGTCGAGTACTCTGCCGATTACCGCTCCGACCACTGGTGTTCCAGGGGACACATAGTCCTCGTGATTGAAGGCGATTTGACTGTCGAGCTGGCGGATGGGAAGAGATACGAATTGAAGGGGGACATGAGTGTCCAGCTCGGCGATGATGAAACGCCTCATAAGGTCCATTCAAAAAGCGGTGCGAGAGTGATAATCTTTGATTGACTCTTCGGTGAGCGGACTGTACATTTTGTCGGACGGAGCCTTCAGAACTGTCCGGCGGTTCCTCCGCCGCGACAAAGAAATCATTTGCGCCCGCGACTTCGGGAAGGGAATGGCGTGTACCGCATCACTTTGATCATAGTTAGTATGGTTCGGACGCTTTACCTGCGAATCGGATTGGAGACAGTAACGTTGATAGCGGCCTTCTTCTACCTTGGACTTCATAACCCATATGTTCAGACAGCGTTTTCGATATGTCCCCTCGAAAATCTTGGATTCCGTTACTGCCCGGGATGCGGGCTCGGCAGATCGGTCTCGTTCCTTCTGCACGGCGACGTGGCGAGGTCGCTTGAAACTCACATCCTCGGCATACCTGCAACCATCATCCTTCTCTTTCGTACTTTCTTCCTGCTAAACGGTTCATTGAAGGGGAAGCTACTTAACGATTCAATTCACTAATCCGAGGTGATGAAATGGCAAACATCTATGAGTTAATGCCGATGCTGCAGGGTGACGAGTTGTCTTATGTCCAGAATATCATAAAGGATTTTAGCGACGACCAGGCCAGACTTTTTGCCGGCGTATATAACGCACGGAGGAAAGACCCGCAGCTTATATTACTGCTTGCGGTGATGGGTTTCGTGGGTATCGCCGGGATACATCGGTTCGTACTGGGGCAGGTTGGTATGGGGATCCTGTACATTTTGACCTGCGGACTCTGCTTCATCGGAACGATAGTCGATCTTGTGAACTACAAGCGGCTTGCCTTTGAACATAATGCCATGGTTGCACTTGAAGTAGCGAAGATAGCAAAGAGCTATGATTGGAAGGCATGAGGGAATGATAGGAAAAAACTCGGTGAGCTGGCGGCGGAACACGCCGGGCAGGATTGTGCCCCCCTGCTCACGGAGTATCAACGAGAACACCGGCAGGTAGATATCGTGGAACTAGAACGTGTCGGGCGGGAGGCCGCTCTTGCAACGCTGAGGCTCACCAGATCACTAATCGAGCGGCACGGGCCACGCATAGCAGGAACGAGACAGTGCCTTAATGCCGCCGACCAGGTCGCCGAGATGCTGAGAGTCCATTGCGACAGAGTGGTGCAGGAGCGATTCAAGATGCACCCCGGCTCGTTCCGGAATGTCGGGAAAATCATGGCTATCTCTTATTTCCTCGCGATGCTTTTCCTGATCGCTGGAGGTATATGGAGCTATCTCTCATTCTTAACTGCATTTTTTGGGCTGGTTTATGGAACGGTGCTTTATGTTTTCAACGGTAAGATTTTTGACAGATGGTTCGCGCCGGCTGAGGGATGCAATGTCTACGGTGTCATCGAGCCGTCGGGCGAAGTAAGGCACCAGGTCATTCTGAGCGGCCACCACGACAGCCCTTACGTACTTGGATTTCTTCTTCGCTTTAAAAAGTTCGCGCGACCGAGACTCGCGATAGCCGTCGTTGTCTACTTGTCGATCCTTGTCATTGCGGCCACGGCAGCTGTAAGGGAAAGCCTCGGTACCGGTGGTCTATTGCCTGTAGGCCTGACGGTCGTCGAAGGAGTTCTTGGAATTTTCTTCGTAGTACCGCTTTACTTCGTGATTACCCGACTCCAGTCACCAGGCGCAGGTGACAACCTCAACTCTACCTCGACGGCAATTACAGCAGGGGTTCATTTCAGTCTTCGCAGGAAACGCGGAACGTGCCTCAAGCACACGCGTGTTATTATCCTCAGCACCGACGGCGAGGAAGCGGGAATGCGCGGCGCCGCCGACTACGTGAAGCGCCACCAGGACGATTTGCTCTCTGTGCCGACATCGGTATTCAACATGGACAGCGTGTATTCATTGAAGGAACTCGCACTCATTACACGCGACAGAAACGGAACCTGTGCCCTTTCCGAGGAAATGGCCGAAGAGTGCCGGCAAATCGGTGCTGCACTCGGCCACATTGTTTCCGTTAAGCCTCTTCTTCCCGGAAGCGGCGGCACTGATGCCTGGACTTTCGCCAGGCTCGGAGTCAAAGCAACTTCGTTTATCGGCATATCGGCTGCAAGTATCGGCGACAAGACTGTCTACCATACCCTGCAGGATACTGTGGAGCACATTGAACCGGAAGCGGTGGAGGCGGCTCTCGATATTGCCGTCAATTATGTCATGTACAAAGACCAGGAAAGCCAATGATGCAGCATTTCCGGGCCGGAGGTGGCAGAGAGGAAGGGAGAGTTTTACATGGAAGAGAATGCGTTCAATGATAAGTCTGTGGTCCCCGATGGAAGGACTTTGCTTAAAACCCTCGGCGACATGGGCGACGTTTGGCTGGAATTGAGAAGGTATGTCCAGAACAATTACGGTCCTGCCATCGAAGAATGGAAGTACTACGGTTCCAAATCGGGATGGACAATGAAGCTCCTTTTGCCAAGGAAGAACCTCTTCTTCTTCACGGCGCTTAAGGAGGGATTTCGACTGTCGTTCGTCTTCGGTGACCGTGCCGTCGAAGCGATTCTGCGGAGCGATCTCCCGAAGAACATAATCGATGAGGTCGCCAACTCAAAGAAGTACCCGGAAGGGAGGGGGCTCCGTGTCGAAGTCAAAGACAGGAGGGCAGCGGCGGCAGTCAGAGAACTCATTAGGATCAAAGCTGAGAACTGACGACACCGTCAATCGAGTTTGCATCACCGATGAAATCATAAGTGAACCATAAAGGCAATATATAGAACCAGAAGCTCGTCAAACACAAATGCTGAGCATTCCTCAAGGGAAAAGCTCGCAGAACGGAGATGCTGAGATGTTCTGTCCACAATGCAAGACCGAATACAGGCCCGGCTTCCTGCGATGCGCGGACTGCGGTTCAGAGCTGGTAGATGCACTTCCTAAAGAGTCTGAAGAAGTCGAGGAAAGGCAGGGGGATAACGCGAAGCTTGTGCCGATACTGGAGACGATGGATCAGTCCGACGTCGTCAGCATCCGGATGCTCCTCGACTCCGAAGGTGTGGAATATTTTCTGCAGGGCGATGCCCTTTCGGGGTTCCGGAACGTTGATCCGGTCGTCCTGCTCGTCAGGGAAGAAGACTCGGCGCGCGTGAGAGAGTTATTGAAGAGGGTCAAGCTGAATTATTCGAGACAGACGTTTAATCCGAAGCAAGGGAGATAATCTATCCTGTAGCGGCTTGTTGAGGATGATTTTAAAGCCTGTTGTATTTAAATTTAATCAAATGAAGAAAGTCCGAGCTAAGGTCAAAGAACCGTTGTTTGAATTTGTGAACCCCAAGACGGAATACGTAGTTCAGAACGCCGATGCGTTGGAGGCGCTGGATGAGATAGAGGATGACAAGTTCGACCTTATCATAACGTCTCCTCCTTACAATGTTGGCAAGGCTTACGAAACGAAGACGTCCATCGAGAAGTACCTCCAAACTCAGGAAGAGATAATTGAACAGCTGGTAAGAGTTCTTTCTACGAAGGGAAGTCTCTGCTGGCAGGTCGGCAACTATGTGAAGAACGGGGAGATATTTCCGCTAGATATCTTTTACTATCAAATCTTCAAGAAATTTGGATTGAGGCTGCGTAACCGCATTATCTGGCATTTCGGCCATGGACTTCACGCATCCAAGAGGTTCTCGGGTCGTTATGAGACAATCCTTTGGTTCACGAAGTCTGATAAATATATTTTTAATCTCGACGATATCCGAATCCCATCTAAATATCCGGGAAAGAGACATTTCAAGGGCCCAAACAAGGGAAAACCTTCTGGCAATCCGCTGGGGAAGAATCCTTCCGACATGTGGGAAGTAATTCGTACAGACTGGGAAAACGAGCTCTGGGACATTCCGAACGTCAAGGCTAATCATCCGGAGAAAACGCAACATCAGTGTCAATTTCCCATTGAACTGGTAGAGCGTTGCGTGCTCGCGCTTACCAACAAAGGTAGTTGGGTGCTAGACCCCTTTTCGGGGGTTGGATCAGCAATTATTGCCGCAATCAAGAACGAGCGGAATGCAGTTGGCATCGAGAAGGAAAAAGAATACTGTGCGATGGCAAAAAAGAGGATCGACGACCTGAAGGAAGGACGTCTCAGGATGAGGCCAATTGGCAAGCCGATCCACACTCCGTCCCAAAATGACAAAGTAGCTCAGATTCCGAAGGAATGGGAACAACTGCCACTCATTGGAAGGGGTAAATGAGAATTGCTCAGAAATACTCGCACCTGAACGGTGAAGAATACTTGATAGTACACCATAAGCAACTCTATAAGGAGATCAGAGAGGTAATCTCCAACATCGACGCGGCCACACTCAAGACAAAAATTAGCAAGGAGCTTAGAAAGGTAGGAAGCAACCTCTACAGCCCTGTTGAGTTGAACAACGTATTTCTGAGAGAGTTTTCTGCACGTAGTTGGTCGGAGAGCCGTTACAACTATTACATAACTCTCAATCGCGACCTAATGGAAAAGTGTATCTTAATGCCTGCCAATGAGCAGAAGAAATATCTGATGCAGCAAGGCGAAAAAGATCCGATCTACAGCTATAACCAGACCGACTTTGTAAAAGACAAGATTGCCGTCGAAGTCCAGTTCGGCAAATACTCTTTTGTGGCTTATGATCTCTTTGTCAAGCACATGCTGTTCTATTCCGGCGGCGTAATAAACCTCGGTATAGAGGTGTTGCCAACCAAGAAGATGCAGATGCAGATGTCAAGTGGAATCGCCTATTACGAGGGAGAGGTTTATAACGTGATGCGTCAGGGGCGCAACAGCCCACCGGTTCCGCTCTTGATTCTCGGCATCGAACCTTGAGGCAGGTAAGGCTAGCCTCTTCGGGTCTTTCCACCTCCCTGTCTGTTTTCTTCTGGATGTCTTTCCACATAGCATTTGAATTGGCTGTGTTCGCGCTTGTGGCGGCGAGAGCGTTTCTCATCCGATCCTAAATTGCCGCTTCAACCGGCCCTGAAGAGTGATAAATCCTTGAAGTGGACATACCGGTTTTCAATCTGCCTGCGGGAGGCTCCACTCCTTAACCGGTGTCTGAGGCGACCGCCTGCCAGGAACAGACTGTCTTTCACCGGTACCGTGCAGCGGTCACTCCCATCATAGGCGTGACCATTTACCTCAACCTTGATTCTTGGGGGTTCCGAAACTATATTTTTAAGCAAAATTCACAAAACACCAAGATTTATGGGAGATTATGGCTAGTACCTCAGATTTCAGACCGGGGTTGACGATTCGTTACAATAACGATCTGTGGACAATTGTAGAGTTTCAGCATGTAAACCCGGGCAATTGGCGCGCGTTCGTTCGGGCGAAGATGAAAAATATTAAAACCGGACAGGTGATTGAGAACAGGTTTCGGGCGGGACAGGACATAGATGTTGTCAGGATCGAGCAGCGTACCTACCAATACCTCTACCGGGACGGCGATCTTCTTGTCTTCATGGAAAATGAAACGTACGAGCAGATACAGGTACCTGAAGAAGTTGTCGGTGAAGGAAGCAAGTTCCTCAAGGAAAACGAGAATGTGCAGATATCCTTCAACGGCTCGGAGATAACCGCCGTTGAAATCCCGATTTTCGTCAATTTGAAAGTTGTGGAAACGGAGCCGGGCATAAAAGGCGACAGCGTAAATAACGTCATGAAGCCCGCCAAGATGGAAACAGGTGCGACCGTGAACGTTCCTCTCTTCGTAAACGAAGGGGAAGTTCTCAAAGTAGATACGCGCACCGGCGCCTACGTGGAGCGCGTAAAGTAGTGGAGCCGGCGATCCTTCTATGAACACGGGCCCGGGGCTCGTGGAGAGAATCCTCACGGTTTTTTCTTTTCATCCTGACTTTTCCCGATAACGGGAGTGGACACCTTAGCATCGGAGACCAAATGGACCTTAACTACATCAAGAAGCTCGTCAAACTAGTGGACGAGAGCGGCGTAGATGAAATAGAGATTGAGGAGGAAGGCTCAAAGATCCGGGTCAGCAAGGCTCGCCACAATTCCTCGGCGGCTCTAATCCCTCAGTTTCTGCCTCAGCAACCGGTCTACGCTCAACCTGCTCCGGCCCAACCTGTCAATGCGGCGCCGGAGGCGGCACCTGCCGCCGCACCGAAGGCGGAAGGCTCCAAGTTTCATGAGGTACGTTCGCCGATCGTCGGCACCTTTTACAGCGCTCCTGCACCGAACGCCGACCCATACGTGCAGATCGGATCGTCGATTCAACCCGGCACCATTCTCTGCATCATCGAAGCTATGAAGCTGATGAACGAGATAGAATCGGACGTTGCCGGCAAAGTCGTTCAGATTCTAGTCCAGAACGGTCAGCCAGTTGAATACAATCAGCCTCTATTCCTGGTAGACCCTGCTTGATTAATACTTCTTCAAAATTTCGCATTTCGAATTGCGAATTGTAAATTCGAAGTCCGCAATCTGAGGCAACTATTGTTTAACAAGATACTTATAGCAAACAGAGGTGAGATCGCGCTCCGCGTAATCAGAAGCTGCAAGGAGCTCGGCATCAAGACGGTAGCGGTATACTCTGAAGCCGATCATGATTCTCTACACGTTCGTTTTGCAGATGAAGCTGTCTGCATAGGTCCGCCTCCCGGACGCGAGAGCTACCTCAATATCCCGAGGATCATTGCCGCGGCGGAGATAACGAACGCAGACGCAATTCATCCGGGCTACGGATTTCTCTCGGAAAACGCGAGATTTTCGGAAATTTGCGAGAGTAGCGGCATAAAATTCATCGGGCCAAAGCCCGAGATGATCACCATGATGGGCGACAAGGCCTCTGCCAAAGACACGATGCGGAAGGCGGGCGTACCCGTCGTTCCCGGTAGCGATGGAGTCATCGACGATCCGAAGACGGCGAAGGAAGTAGCGGAATCGGTCGGATACCCGGTTATTATAAAAGCGACAGCCGGGGGTGGCGGAAAAGGGATGAGGCTCGCGTGGAACGCGGATGAATTTGAAAGACAATTCCAGATGGCGCGTACCGAAGCGGAAGCTGCCTTTGGAAACGGCGGCGTTTACATTGAAAAGTATGTTGAGCAGCCGCGTCATATCGAGTTCCAGGTGCTGGGTGACCAGCATGGCGAGGTGATTCACCTCGGCGAACGCGAGTGCTCCATCCAACGGCGGCATCAGAAGCTGATCGAGGAATCACCGTCTCCAATCGTAGATCCGGAACTCCGGGAAAAAATGGGCGCTGCCGCCATCAAGGGCGCGAAGAGCGTCAAGTACGAAGGCGCCGGTACGATTGAATTCCTGGTCGATAAGTATAAGAATTTCTACTTTATGGAAATGAATACGAGGATCCAGGTAGAGCACCCGGTAACCGAACAGGTAACGGGTTTCGATTTAGTCAAGGAACAGATCTTCGTGGCTTCGGGTTCAAGAGTCAGCAGGAAGAAGTTGAAACAGACCGGCCACGCGATCGAATGCCGCATAAATGCGGAGGATCCTTTCAAGGATTTTCGACCGAATCCCGGTACCATTACCGGTTTTCATGTACCCGGGGGATTTGGCGTCAGGACAGATTCGCATGTGTATGTTGGCTACAAGGTTCCGCCTTATTACGACTCGCTTCTCGCGAAGCTAATTGCTTTCGCGCCGACCAGGGAAGAGGCGATAGACAAAATGTACAGGGCGTTGGACGAGTTTGTGGTGGAAGGCATAGCCACCACGATCCCGTTTCACAAGAAAGTAATGAAGGACGAGCGTTTCAGGAAAGGCGAGTTCGATACTCACTTCCTCGATTCGTTCAACTTCGCGGACTGATTCCGCAGTCACGGAGCCCACAATCGTGGCTCCGGTTGAATTCACATTACCGAAGGTGCAGGCTGGCGAATCGTTTCATGCACTTAGGAATCACGGATTTCACCGGAACGTGGGATCTCGCCTTAACAATTCTGTCAGCGATTTAAGTTTTAACTTGTCGAAGGAGAAAACATGGAATTTCCCAAAGACCTGAAGTACACCAAAGATCATGAGTGGATCCGTGTCGACGGCGGTACAGGTGTTGTCGGAATCACGGAATACGCGCAGGGCGAACTGGGCGACGTGGTCTTCGTCGAACTTCCCGCGGTAGGTGCGAAGCTCCAGCAGGGAAAACAATTTGGAACCATCGAGGCGGTGAAAACCGTCTCCGATTTATTTGCTCCCGTCAGCGGAGAAGTGGTTGAGATCAACGAGACTCTTAAAGACTCACCAGAGGTCGTGAACAAGTACCCGTATTCCGGAGGTTGGATGGTGAAGGTGAAGATTTCGAACGTCGCCGAGTTGGACGGCCTTCTGGATGCGGCAAAGTACGAGGAGACGGTAGGAAAATAGCAGGAGAATTAGAAAGTGGCCTATTACCCGAATACCGACGAAGACCGGCGTGACATGCTTGCAGCTGTCGGAGTTACGGATTTTGAAGATCTCATAAAAGATATCCCAAGGGAAATCAGGTTGAAAGGCGATCTGAAAATCCCCCCGGCAATGAGTGAATATGAGGTGACAAGACACGTTGCGGCGCTGGCCGGTAAGAACGTGAACACCCAGGACGCGGTCTCCTTCATCGGCGCAGGAGCCTATGACCATTTCATCCCGTCGGCAATCGGCGCGCTGCTGGGCAGATCGGAATTCTACACCGCATATACTCCCTACCAGGCGGAAGTAAGCCAGGGGACGCTGCAATCGATATACGAGTACCAGACTATGATTTGCCGGTTGACAGGCATGGACGTTTCGAATGCATCGTTGTACGATGCAGGAAGCGGTCTTGCGGAGGCAGCGCTGATGGCCGTATCTCATACCGGTAGAAAGAAGATTGTTGCCGCACATCCCATTCACCCGTTTTACATGCGGGTGGTGAAGACTTACGTGCACGGGCAGGGATTCGAGATTATCGAGATACCCGCTCGCGAAGGCGCCGCCGACATCGATGCGGCAAAGAGAGCGGTCGACGAAAATACCGCGGCACTTCTGGTGCAGCAGCCTTCGTTCTTCGGGACGCTTAACGACGTCTTTGCGCTTGGAGAGATCGCACATGCGAAGGGAGCGCTCTACGTCGTCGATGCCGCGCCCATCTCTCTTGGACTCCTCGCCGCTCCGGGAGAATATGGTGCCGATGTCGTCGTCGGCGAGGGTCAGGCACTCGGAATTCCGC
The DNA here is from genome assembly GCA_021845665.1 of Bacteroidota bacterium. Classification (GTDB taxonomy): domain Bacteria; phylum Bacteroidota; class Ignavibacteria; order Kryptoniales; family JAKASW01; genus JAKASW01. The sequence continues at coordinate 31,469 of JAJZVO010000002.1, forward strand.
AGAGTCTCGGAGGACCGTTCCTCGGTATCTTTGCTGTCAGGGAAGCGCTTATCCGTCGTCTGCCGGGAAGACTTGCTGGCGTGACTGTGGACGCTGACGGGAAGAAAGGTTACGTATTGACGCTGCAAACCCGGGAGCAGCAGATAAGGCGCGAGAAGGCAACATCGAACATCTGTACGAACGAGGGTTTGATGATGCTTGCGTCGACCATCTACATGTCGCTCATGGGCAAGAATGGTATAAGAGAAGTTGCTGAGCAATCCGGTGCGAAGGCGCATTACCTCGCCGAACAGATTGCCAAGGTGCCTGGTTTCGCGGTGAAGTACAAGCATCCGTTCTTCAACGAGTTTCTGGTTTCGACTCCGGTCCCGGCCGACCAACTCTTAAAGGCGGGTCTTAAGAGGAAGATTCTCGCTGGCGTCGATCTCGAAGCGTTGTATCCGTCAGAGAAAGGCCTTCTTGTGGCTGTAACGGAAAAGCGCACGCGCACCGAACTTGACGAATATGTGGATCTGCTGAAGTCGATTTCGCGGTGAGCATCGACCTCTCTTGACACGCCCTGTTGAGGTCAGGAGTTGTGTGCTTGCGGAAACAGGCGGAATTGGTCAAATTACTTGTGAACTGGAACGGCAATGATACGGTTGCACTCATCTTCATCCGGGAGAAACTGATCTCGCTTTGAGATTTCCACGGGACATCTCTGGAAGGGAACTCGCGGAACAGCTTTCGGTTTTAGAATGCTAGACAAGGAGACAGAGCGGGAGTCGTGTCCGTTCGACATCTGCCGAGATGGGGAAACATCATCCAACAAGTCCAGTTCACGCGGCCATCGAGTCGGTATTGGACGCCGTTATCCGGGACGTGGCAGAACACTTCAGACTCAGCCATGACGAAGTTTCCGGCAAGTCTTTCCAGGACAAACAACAAGATTGAAACGTAAATGGATAAGATTCTAATTCTAGATTTCGGTGCGCAGTACACTCAGCTCATCGCGCGGAGAGTTCGCGAGCTGAATGTATTGAGCCTCGTGGAGAACTTCGATTTCCCCTACGACAAAATCAAAGAACTGGCGCCTAAAGGGATCATCCTATCGGGCGGCCCATCGAGCGTGTATCAGGCGAACGCCCCGCTTCCTGACGAGAGAATTTTCGAGGCGGGGATACCCGTCCTCGGCATATGTTACGGTCTGCAGGTCATAGCGCACCAGCTCGGTGGCGAAGTCGACAGGTCGGCGCACCAGGAGTTCGGCAAGGCAATGCTCATCGTGGACGATTCGAAGGATCTCCTGCGGAACATAGGTGACGTCTCGAAGGTGTGGATGAGCCACGCGGACAAAGTCACGAAACTTCCGCCCGGGTTTGTCCCGATCGCTCACACCGATAATTCCCCGGTGGCGGCCTTCAAGTCGGACCAAAGAAAGGTCTTCGGCGTTCAATTCCATCCCGAAGTGGTTCACACATCCAGGGGAAAGGAAATACTCGGCAACTTCGTCATAGGTGTCTGCGGATGCAAGCCCGACTGGGAGCCGGGAAATTTCATAGAAGAAACCACGCGGGAGATAAAGTCGAAAGTCGGAACCGGGAAAGTCATCTGCGCGATGAGCGGCGGTGTCGATTCAGCGGTCGCGGCAGTTCTGCTTGAAAGGGCGATAGGCAGCCAGCTTCACGCGGTTCACATCGACAACGGGCTGATGCGGAAAGACGAAAGCAGGAACGTCGTCGAGTACTTCAGAAAGAATTTCGATATGAACCTGCGTCATGTCGATGCTTCGGACACTTTCCTGAAGAAGTTGCGCGGCGTGACCGATCCGGAGAAGAAACGGAAGATAATAGGCAACACCTTTATCGAGGTGTTCGAAAAGGTGGCGCACGAGATAAGGGATGTAGAGTTTCTGGCACAGGGCACGTTGTACCCTGATGTCATAGAGTCGCAATCTCACAAAGGCCCTTCGGCGAAGATCAAGACCCACCATAACGTCGGCGGGCTTCCCGATGTGATGAAGCTGAAGCTCATCGAGCCGTTCAGGCTTCTGTTCAAAGACGAAGTAAGGCAGGTTGGCCGCGCGCTAGGGATTTCGTCCGACATAATAGACCGCCATCCGTTCCCGGGACCAGGGCTGGCCGTCAGGATACTGGGCGACGTCACGCCGGAGAAGCTCGAAATTCTCCGCCAGGCAGATGATATTTTCATCGACGAGATCAGGAAGCATGGAATTTACACCGATATATGGCAAGCATTCGCGGTTCTTTTGCCGGTGCAGTCTGTGGGCGTCATGGGCGACGAGCGGACATACGAGTACACTATAGCGCTACGCGCCGTCACGAGCGAAGACGGGATGACCGCCGACTGGGCGCTGATCCCTTACGAGCTTCTTGCCAAAGTATCGAGCAGGATCATTAACGAGGTGCGCGGGGTGAACAGGGTAGTGTACGACATCAGCAGCAAACCTCCCGCGACCATCGAATGGGAGTGAAACTTTCCTTTCGAGCCCTTATCTTCCCTTGACCAAATGAAATCAAGAGATGGGATTAACAGAACGATCGAGTGAAGCCGTGAAAATTATGATCGACGAGGCGGTCGGCTTTCTCGGAGAAGACAAGCCTCTGCACGCCATGCAGATCCTCAGAAGGATCATCTCGAAGGATCCGGATTGTGCCGATGCTTACCTGAAGCTTACCGAGATTTACCTGGGGCTTCACAATTACGATGCAGCCGAGAAGCTGCTGCAGGATGCGCTCGATCGGATGCCCGACGATTACAGGCTGGCATACGCGCTGGGGAGTTTCTACTTCAATGTCGGCGAAATGGAGCGCGCGTTTCCTCTTCTCAGGAAGCTGACGTCGTGGCGTAATCCGAGCGTCCATCTGGCGCTTGCATCGATCTTCCTGGAAAACGATAATTACGACGAGGCTGCGTCCGAAGTGCGGCTGGTTTTGAAAACGGACGGAAAGTACCCCGATGCTAACGGACTCCTCGGCAGGGTTTACCTGAAGCGGAAAGACTTTCCCAATGCCATAAAATACCTGAAGCGCGAGCTTGGAATTAACGAGTCGTCTGTCGAATTCCGTCTCGATCTCGCGACCGCGTTTTACATGCTGGGGGACCTTCGCGAGGCGCTCGAAGAATTCACGCTTCTTATCGATACGGATCCGGATTTCTATCCCGGTTGGTTGATGTGCGGCAAAATCCTTCTCGAGTTGGGCAAGACCGGCGAATCGGAATTTTATCTTACCAGGGCGCTCAGCATCAACCCGAGAAGCGCGGAAGTGCTACAGGCGCTTGCAAACCTTTACAGCACGATCGGGGAGGATGAGAAAGCCCGTACCATCTTCGACGAACTGGCGGAAGCAAATGCTATCGTAGAAGACGACTCCGAAACTCTGGAACGAATATCCAAGATAAACAGGAAGCGGAAAAGACACTGACGATGAAGCTTATCGCTGCCCTCCTGGTTCTTTTCGTCGCCTCGACATCATTCTCACAGGCAGTCTTCAATCAGACGGACGAGACCAACTATAACCTCGGCCTGGAAAGCTTCAGGCAGGGGGACTATTCGACGGCACTTCAGTATTTCAGGGAAGTTATGGACGATTCTCTCAACCAGCGGTCGGCGGAATCGTTCTATTACGGTGCTCGTTCGCTCTTCAACCTTAGAAAGTACCAGGAGTCTGCCGACGTGATCGACACCTTTCTTGTGAAATTCCCGGGTGACCAGCATAGATATGATATGTTATACATTCTCGGGGCCAACTACTACGAGTTGAGCGAATACCTGAAAGCCGCCGACGAATTCGTGATTTCAACAGATTCGTCGGCAAATAGTGTCGTCAGGGAGCAGGCGGTGGCCAGCCTGCATACACTGGTCGCACACAATCTCACCTTCAGTGAGATCAAGAGCCTTTACAAGACATGTCACAGCAGGCTGTCTGCCGTCACAGTAGCCGTCGGCTTCGCGCGCCGCGCGTATTTCTCTGATAAACTCGGCAGCGCGGAGACTATTTTAAAGAATTTCTCTCAAACATATTCCCAACCGGGCGTCGGGAGCGGTGAGGTCAACAGGTGGCTTGAAAGAATATCGGCCGACAGCCTGCTCAACCTTTCACCCATCAAAATAGGCGCGCTTCTTCCACTCGAGTATGGAAGCGGCGTCGGCGACAGGCTGCTTCTCGGCATCCAGCTTGCACTTGATAATTATAACGCACATGCCTCTACCAAAGTCGGCCTCGTACTGAAGAACTACTCTGGCGTCATGCCGGACCTCTTTTCGGATATGCTTTCCCTCGGTGCCGATCACAGCGTGAAAGCTGTTGTTGGTCCCGTATACAGCGACGAAGTAGCCGCCGTGGCGAAACTTGCCGATCAGAAAAAACTTCCGCTGATTTCTCCCACGGCGACCGACGTCGGTCTGACAAAGGGGAATCCTTACGTCTTTCAGGCGAATCCGAACTTCAAGACCCGGGCATACGCCATGGCGGATTACGCAGTCAACGTTCTTCACGCGAAGCGGATTGCCGTGCTTTCGCCGTCGGGATCTTACGGAAGAATAATTTCGCAGTACTTTGTGCAGCGGCTGGACTCGCTCGGCACGCCTCCCGTGGCGGTTGCATACTATGAGAGCGGCGAGACCGATCTGTCTCAGCCGATAGGCCAGATAAAATCTGCGGCTGCACTTCTCGGCGAGCCTTATGTCGATATCGGGACGCTTAGCCCGCAGCAGCAACAGCGGATTCGGCCATACATCCCTCCGGCGTATGTAGATTCGCTGGGTGATTCCTACACGAGCATGGATGCCTATGATCTCTTCGGCAACAACCCGACTCGCGTCGCCGATTCGCTCGGGATTCCGATCGATACTTTGACTTCACTTGGAGAGTTCGACGCGCTTCGATCGCTCGACGCGATATTCATACCTTTGACTTCTTCGAGCGACATCGGAATCATCGGGGCCCAGCTCGCGTATTACAACGTGAAGACGCAGATACTTGGAACGGACGACTGGTATGATTTGAACCAGCTTTCCACGAACGACCTATATGTGGACGGCGTGATATTTTGCAGCGACACATACTTTCAGGCTAACTCACAGCCGTATATTGCCGCGACCGACTCGCTGTCGCAAATATCGGACGCAGAGCTTGACAGGGTAGTGTCGTACGGCTACGACATAACCAACGATCTTCTAAGCCAGATAAGCTCCGGGGTCACTTCTAGGACGGGCATCGAAGAAGGACTCAAGTCGCAGACTTACACCGGACTTCATTCCATGATTTCTTTCGGAGATGGCAATTCAAACCGTTACCTCCACATACTTCAATTTAAAAACGGAAATATAGTCGATCTTGGTGAAGTGAACAGAAAATAGAGGCGGTTCAGAAACCGCTTCGGACGACTGGATATACAACAAATGCAAGGGGCTGCTATGTTTGAGGAATCCAAATCGAACGAACCTGAAACGGTGCGAGGGAGCGACCGCACGCGGACTCTGCGCGAGTGGCCTGATAGCGAGAAGCCTCGCGAGAAACTCCTCTCTCAAGGTTCCACGAAGCTTTCCGACGTTGAACTGTTGGCGATTCTATTGCGAACAGGGACCAGGACTAAATCGAAATCGCGCACTGCAGTAGATGTCGCGCGCGAATTGATGATGGCGTTCGACAATTCGATGGCTCTTCTCTCCATGAGGGATGCACTCGAACTCTCCGGAGTCGCAGGAATTGGAATTGTGAAGTCAGTTACTTTGGCCGCCGCATTCGAGATCGGAAGGCGCCTACAGAATGTTTCAACGGGAACCACGCCGCTCCTGAACAATCCCGAAGCGGTATATAAATTTATCATGCGGGACTTCGCAGGTGAGAAAAGGGAAGTGTTCAAAGTGGTCGCACTCAGCACTTCGGGCAGAGTGAAGCGGGTGAAGACGATGACTGAGGGGACGCTGAGCGCCAGCCTCGTTGACGCAAGGGCGGTCTTCAAGTTCGCGATCCTCGAAGACTCGGCCAGCATCATCGTGGTACACAATCACCCCAGCGGGAAGCTGGACCCGAGCAGGGAAGACATCCAGATAACCAAAGACCTCGTCTACTCGGGTGAGTTCCTCGACATTCCCGTGCACGACCACATCATCGTCGGGCCGACGGGATATTTGAGCATGAAAAACGCGGGGTATATTTAGCTCTGTAACTGCGACGCACCTTGGAGGTGAGTCGCAGTTGGACAATCAGACAGGGCATCGAAAGCTTGAGGCCTATTTAAGCATCATCCTGTCAGGAACAAAGGCGAGCTTCCGCTCAAGTGTCTGAGTCACTTGAGCTCCAGCATCTTCATAACCTTCGAATATCCGGGTGTCGAGATCCGGTAGAAGTAGACGCCGCTTGCAAACCGAGAGCCGTTGAATGTAACCTGATGATACCCAGCAGACACTTGACCGTCGACGAGGGTAGCGACCTGTTGACCCAGGATGTCGTATACTCTGATTGTCACGTGTGTGTCCTTCGGCACCTGGTATTTTATGACGGTCGTCGGGTTAAACGGATTGGGATAATTCTGTGAAAGGTTGTATGAGTCGGGGATGTCGGCTTTGGGAGCCGCCACTTTCTGGGAACCTGAAGTTGAAACTGTTAACCTGCTTGCGACTGCTTCCTCAGCACTTTGAAGATCCATAGGCGCTATAAGATTTTGCTGGGCTTTAATACTCGCGAGCAGCGTCTCCGCGCTTTTCATATCGTTGTTGTCGTAAATGTCAATCATCATGTTGTTTATCTCGGCTTTCACCTCAAGAGGAGTATTGGGATATCTACTTATGATGCTGTCATTGGCCTGTTCTGCAAGATCTGGGCGATTTTCCATCTGATACAGATTGCCAAGAAGCAACTGAGCTATCCCAAGTGTCTGAACAGTTGGGTTCTTAAAACGATTGACTATCGCTGGCAACGTGGTATCGTTTGTACAACCGTATAACTCCACGTAACCAGCCCTCATGGTAGGATGACCTTCCACAAAAGACATCAGGTAGTTCTCTGCTCCCGTGAAATCGCCATTTTCCCTCATTCGAATCCCGGTGAGAAGAGAGTCTTGCCAATTTGGAGTGGTGGTTGAAGTCCTGACCGTGATACTGGGGGCGCTTGCTTTTTCGGTGGCGTCGGCTATTCTTAGCTGGGCTGCTGCCACTTGTTGAGAAGCGGAAGGAAGAGGATAACCGTTCCATGGATCGACGGGGGATTGCATATTGAACTGCCCATAGCAAGCGGAACTCACATAAAAGGAAGGCGAACTCCCCCAATAGTCACCATTTGCATAGAGGCCACTGGCATCACTTGAGTAGAAATAACCAACCGCGGCATCATAAAGAGTATTGTTGTGAACACTATTAAGGTCGTATGCGGTACCAGGCGGGTCACCAAAATCGCAATAGCTCTGATCATAGATGTCTAATGCGTAGTCGCAGTTAGTGACGCGGTTGTTTCGGCCACCGGGATATTGCTCGGCATTGGGTGTGGCACCAAACTCAGCGAGAATGCCGGACCCAAAATAATCGACGTCATTCTGGTCAAGAACTCCGCTCGAGGCATCATATTCTATACCGATTCCTTGCTCTGAAAGGCTTCCGTTATACACAACATTGTCGTAGCAATTGTTGTTGGACCCGCCATCAATTGATATTCCGGTGCTATAACTAGTGGTTGCAATGTTATTGTTCTGAGCCAGGAAATTCGAACTATTATACACCTCAACGCCGTCACCGGAGCTGTTTGAAATATCGCAGTTTTGGATTGTGACATTGGAAGCATTAGTCACTTCAATATCCGTCGCGTAGTCAACATTGCAGTATTTCATCGTTGAATTGTCGGCTCCAGCACCGCTAATAACAATGGATCCCCAGCTTCCTGGGCTCGTGCCACCGGTTGAGGTGAATGTAATGGGTTGAGCAGACGTTCCAACCGCATTGATGACCCCACTGGCAGTTATCGAGACTCCGCTTGCAATTTCTACTTTGGTTCCTGGCAGAATAATTAGGCTTCCGCCACTAGGTATTGTATAATCTGAATTCAAGATAACTGTACTATCCCAGACAGGACCAGAAAGAAAGTTAATTAGATTTTGTCCATTGGGACTGCCCCATCCGGTGCAAAGGTCATAGCCGGCCCCTGCATTGTATCCAAAGGTAATTCCAGTATTCGAATTAGTATAATCGTTTGTGCCTGACTGTACGTCATGAAAGCAGTTATCGTATGAATTTCCTTCACCTAGAGAGTAAAGGAGTGGATTGATAAAGCCTAGTCCTTTAGTATACCCGTTGGAAACCGCCTGCTGATTAGCAAGGGCCAAAAAACCCGCCCATAGTGGCGTGGCAAAACTGGTACCATTCGATCCAAAAACCTGGCCGTCTCTGGAAACCTCCAAAATACCGAGAGCTACCATGGCTACGTCAGGCCCATTTCGGTAAGTATGAGATGCGCCGTTGATGCCATCAAGGCCTAGTTGATAAGATGGAATAGCCTCTGCATAGGAGCCATTGGATCCATTTTCTACTCCTCCTCCCGTACCTCTTGAGTCGTACTGATTATAAGTAGCCTCGGACGAATACGACCCACCAGGTCCATTCGTTGATAATTCTGTCCCTCCGACGATCGTGACGCCTGTATCAGAAGCGATCCCATTAAATGGTGGCGCTTCCCCACCTTCAGATCCGTTGTACCACGAGAGATTGTCACCGGATCCATTGAAGAAAGTCTGCCCTTGGATAGCCATTACTGCAAACTGAGTGGTAGTGTAGAAGTTCGCCCAATATAGCCACGATGCGCTGAATTGCTTCACGGAGGAGTTCGCTATCATTGAATTAAGAATATCATCGGCGTTCACTCCATAGTAGACGATTATTGAGTCAAGTCCGGGCGCCATTGCGTTCGCCATCTCAATATCCACTGAGAATTCATCCACTGTTACTGGATTAGGAATTTCGTAGTCCAAGGACGGGTTCACATCCACTTCCTCAATGGGAACTTGAGGGAGCCCGGATATAGAGTCATACATTGCAATGTCTTGTGGGTAGAATCCGCCAGTTAGAGAGTCGGAGGAAGGATGGGGAAGTTGGGCAAATTCAAGTATCCCCACTTTTTGCCCATGTCCGTTAAGCGACACGTGTGGGAGATACGCTAGGCGGAGATCATTGCCATTATAATAGCCATCAGTAGATCCAGAATTAACAACGGGATATTTACTTCCCTGTTTGGCACCATCTTTCGTGAAAATCGTTTGAGGAGTATAGTAATTGCTAAGACCACTGATAGCCTGAATCGGGAGGGCTAGGCTCACTTTGGGAGCGGTATTGGGAGCGTAAAAGTTGCGATTGCCTTTCCGGTGCCTGTAAAGAAGCATCTTGACATGAAACGCCTTCTGTATCGCGGCCACCCTCCCTCTTACGTCGACAAGCATGCGATCAGCATGTAAACCAGTTACCACAAGTCCGTGCGCTTTGGCAAACGTAATGACTTGTTGATAAGCATTCTCTGTCGGACAGAATTGTTGGACCACTTGCTGATGCGAAAGGAATTGTCGATACTGAGGACTTTGCGGATTGTAAAGATTTTGCAGTAACTGATGAAATTCCTGTCGATTACGCAAACTAAGGCCGATCACAAGCCTCATCTGCTCAGTGGAGTCCATCTGGCCAATTGAGGTCCTACCCCAACTTGCAAGCAATGCTGGAATGTGATTGGGGATAGTCTTGAGACTCGCAGTCTGTGCATAACCATTAGAAGAGAGAAGGACAAACCCAGACAGTATGATGTATTTGAAAAGTTGTTTCATATCTCTTTTCCTCTTGAGTTTGAAGTTCTGAAACAGTTTCTTAGCCTTCAACAAACAAAGAACGAGGTCCACCTGTCCTTCTGAGGATAAGTGTAGACAAGCCGAGTTTTTGCTTCTCGTTCTAAGGGAGATGCTGCAACGTCTCCCGCTTTTTATGGGTATGCCATTATCATGCTTCCTCCTACTAACCTATTTCAGCAGCATTAATTTTTTGGAAATCGAACTTAACCCGACAGTTAAACGGTATAAATAAACTCCACTTGCCAAATTTGATGCGTCGAAAATGACGCTGTAATTTCCACGTCCCTGGTAAGTGTCCACCAAAGTCTTCACTTTTTGCCCAATGATGTTGAAAACAATAAGTGTCACATGTGATCTCTTGGGGACAGAATAGTCGATCGTAGTTGAGGGGTTAAACGGATTGGGATAATTTTGACTCAGTTTCAAAGACGACGGGGTCAGAGAGCTTCCAGAAAAATTGACGCCCGTTACCTGAGAAAGGGGGGCGCGCCACAGTCCTCCTTCCTGACCAATTCCCACAAAAACACTCGAATTATTCAGATAGATTGATGAGATTCCCAAGTAAGGCAGACCCTGGCCAGTATTTTTCCAACTATCACGGTTGACTGTTGACGAATAGAACATCGATGGATAGAAACCTATGGCCCCCTGGTCCGTTAAACCTGCAAAAACATCCTGGCCTTGGATCGCCACGGCTAATACTTGCGGCGACCCGAAGCCAGGGAGGCCGTTTGAATACGATGACCAAGTCTCACCGTAGTCTGTCGAAAGGAACAACCCTCCAGGAGGAGGTGGGACGGTGTCAGAAACCGGATACGGCATGACCCATCTTCCGGCAACCACCGTAGAGCCGCTCTCGGCGATAGACGAAACATCTATTAGATCTCCATTGACCTTTGTCCAGCTTTTGCCACTGTCGCTAGATCTGTAAATCCCGCTATCGCCTACAGCAACAACGTTCGTGCCAGAGGCGGTGAGTTCACCTACCCCCATAGGACTTCCTTCAGCAAGCGACCAATTTTTCCCAAAATCCGTGGAATAATACAGTTGGGACTTCGCTGCTATAAGGTTGGCTCCGCTTTGCACGAGGGCCTGAGCGTGTAGATCTAAAGTGTTCCATGTCTTCCCTGAATCCGACGAAGCGTATGTCCCTCCACCAGTCACGACATAAACGGTAGTTCCTATGACAGTTACCGCATTTATTTCGCCGGGAACTTTCAGGGTAGTATCAGTGAGCCACGTATTCCCATTGTCCGTTGAAGAATAGAGGGAGTCACCATTGAACACAGCATAAACATTTGATCCATCTCCTGAGACCGAAGTAACATCTGACCCTACAATTCCGTTAGCCGCATATGTCCAATTCTTACCGTTGTCGGTTGAAGCATAAACACCGTTGTTGAAGCTTGTAGCATACAAGTCCGTGTCTGCTACAGCAAGTGACAATACTTTGTTCAGAGGCAAACCATTACCGACGCTATCCCACGTGACACCTCTGTCGGTGGAAAGCAACACTCCATTTTGAGTTCCTATATAAGAGTAGGTGCTATCCATGACAATACTCCAAACCAGTCCAGAATACGACGGACCATCCGTACCCGGCCAAATCCACGTATTCCCGCCGTCGGTCGATCTGATTATGCCGCCGGCCCATCCTACAAGGATTGTAGAATCATGAGCCGCAATTGAACTTGTCGCATCGTTTATATCGCCGGTGCCGGTAACCGTCGACCAGCTATTACCTCCATCCGTAGATCTCACGACTCCAGCCAATGTAGAAGCGAATAATTTCGTACCGACCAATGTTAGGCCAGTTACCGTCGTTTGTCCGTATCCCAATCCATCTTGAATCACAGTCCAGGTTGCTCCATCGTCCGTCGACCGGAACATACCCCCCCCCCCTGCAAAGATAACCGAGTCCTTTACCACTAAGTGTTCTATATTTGAAGTTAAGGAAGTATCCGGATCGGTCCATGTTATGCCGTCATCTGTGGATTTGAGTACACCATTGAAGTATCCCGCAAAAATATCGGACCCTTTCTTTACGAAGCAGTTAGTGAAATCACCGTTTACATTAGTCCAGCTTTGCCCACCATCAGTGGACCGGTAGGTGCCGGCAAAAGTTCCAGCAAATTCAGTGGTTCCTATGACTGCTACAGACCAGACTTGCCACGGGCTACCAACGTCGAGTTGTGTCCATTGCGCATGGAGTGTAGACTGTTGAAGGATTGAAAGAAAAAGAATTGCTAATAGCTGTATCCGTCTGCTCATAGAAGCTCTCTCTTTCTTGGTACTACAATTTCACTACCTTGCGGGCCGTGACGACTTACCAGAGGGTAAGCCCAACTTGACTGAAATGCATTGGGCTTCCGAACCTGGAACGATAACGTTCAAGCTCGCGCATCATGTCGTGCCTTTGTCAACTTACAATCGTTGGTACCTCATACTCATCAGCATTTCGAATGGCTCATTTTCTGAAGATCACCGCTCGTCGCTACCAGTCCCTCGCTGGTAAGGTGGCCATCATACATGGCTACCTACTTCTGTGTTAGACTTCCGAAGTTTAGTAACTCACGGAGTAAATGTCAAGAAAAAAATTCGAGATACGTTACCGCGATAACAATGCCTCGTGATGTCAATTAACCTTCGGCAACCATTGTGGTACACATTTTGAGACAAAAAAAGCGGCGTTGTCCGCGCCGCCTGGAAATTCCAAAATTGTCTACGGATATGACTACCGGCGAACCGTTGCGCCTTCCCGTCCTGACACGAGATTCGATCCTTCGGACTTTTGCCTCTTCAAATAGGTGCCGAACACAAAATCCCACATCGGAGAGCTCACTCCGTAGTTATTGTCGGGATCCATGTAATGGTGACGCATATGGTGCTGCTTAAGGTAGAGGCTTACTTTCCCATGTAGACTGAAGTGGTGAACCGCGTAATGAGTAAGGTCATAGGCAAGATAACCCGCGATGAAGCCCGCGAAGAACGGAGGAAGATAACGAGCGCCGAGTATTTTCATGAAACCGAAGTAGAACACGATCGCGAGCGGTATGCTGACTATAGGCGGCATAACGAGTCTCGTCGAGTCGTTCGGATAGTCGTGGTGAACGCCATGGAACATGAAATGAATTTTCTTACCCCATCCGCTTTTGGGAATGAAGTGGAACACGAACCTGTGAAGGATGTACTCGGTGAAACTCCAGATGAGGATGCCGATCATGAAGAGGGCAAAGATGTAATAAAGGCTGAGTCCGAATTCGATCGACCTGTAGAACATCAGTGCGATTACGGGGAGGTAAAGGATAGCAGGAACAGAAGGATGCACATGCGACAAGAGCTCGAGAAAGTCGTTCTTGAACATCCTTACAGACTCATCGCCGTTCGAAACGTACAGCTTCATGACAAAACTCCTTCTTTCATCAGGACGGTTAAACAGTAATCCGAAGGCCGCCTCGTCAAGCTACACAGGTGGCTACCCAATCTTTAACCGAACTAAGTGACAGAAAATTCCCGACTATGGGGCGATGTGAGAAAGTAATGTCGGTCCCGGACATCCTCGGGACCGACGCAGCAACTATTCTTTTTCGGCTTTTGCGTTGTAGACTATCTTGCGGATCGTGTCGAATCGCAGGTAAGGGTACTCATCCTGGATTTTCTCGATTGCGTCCCCCACACTCATATAATTCCGCAAGTCCTTGAAGCGGCGTTTGATCTGGTAGTCTCTCACCGCTTTGTAGTCCAGAAGGCTGTTTTCGCTCAGCTTCTGATACACCTCGTCGCTGAGCAGGTCACTCAGCGGGTTCTCAATCTGCTTTTTCTGAACCCTCTTCTTCTCAGAGGGGATACTGCTTAGCTTCTCCATGTGGTCCTCGCTTTCTAGTGAGACTTCTTTGTTGCATCCAATATCAAAGTCTCGCTTTCCCCTCCGTTAGTGTTGCTTCTTGATTCTTCATAATTGCGAAATATTACCTCTAAATACAAATATTTGCAAAGTTAGAGACTCCTTCACATGGCCAGCCCGGACCATGAGCGTAATCCCGCGAACCGGGATGATCTATTGCACATCGTGCCGACAAGCCTGAAAAGAACCGCTCGTGCCGGGAGCGCGGATGAGGAGTTTCTCAAAGATCAGTGTGGGCGATAGAGGATTTGAACCTCTGACCTTTCGCGTGTGAAGCGAACGCTCTTAACCAGCTGAGCTAATCGCCCAGGTGTTTCTTCCTACTCACCTCTAGACTCCAAGCGCGCGAGAATTGACGCCTCAACATTAGGCCGTTCAAGTGCGATATCGACTTGTCTGGACTGAACGGACTGAGCCAAGAGCCGAAAGTAGCTCCCAATATCAAAAATTTCCCAAAGAACCTTTGCTTTTGCTTTCTGGTCTTGGTAAATAATCTAACCATTCTGACGCTCCCAAGCAAGAATGGCTACTCTTGTCGGGCGATATGACCCTCCAAATGTGCGCTTTTTCACCATTTGCGACAACGGGGTTTAGTTAAATTTCTTTCACCCTCAAATTCCGGCCAATTCAAGCACTTTCACGGCGACCTCGTATTTCTTAAACGGTGGAAGCAAATACGCCCCAGCTACGGCAGGTTTCATTTCCCTTAAAAGTTCGGCGGAAAGGTCGATCCCGACTTTCGCACCTTCTGACCCAGCCCGGAACATCTTTTCCCTTATCTTCTCCGGAATATCGATGCCGGGTATCTCGTGATGAAGAAACTCGGCATGTTTGTGTCCTCTCAAAGGCAGTATCCCGATTACTACCGGCACCTTCAGAGGCTCGATGGCTTTCAGGAACCTGGTAAACGTGCCGATCTCGTAAATCGGCTGGGTGAAGATTACATCCGCCCCGGATTCTACTTTCCTGGCGAGCTTCTCGATCTCGTAATCGAATCTATCCGCCGACGGGTTCGCGGCGCACCCGATTAGAAACGATGTCGATTGTCCAATCGGATTTCCCATTGAATCACGGCCATTGTTCAGTCCCTTCACAATTCTAACGAGACCGACAGAATCTATATCGAACACCGACTGAGCCTGAGGAAGATCTCCTATCTTCGCGGGGTCTCCGGTAATGACGAGTATGTTTCGCAGGTCGAGTGTATGTGCTCCGAGGAGTTCCGCCTGCAAACCTATCATATTCCTGTCGCGGGTCGTTATGTGAGTCACCGCTTCAATGCCGGTCTCTTTCTGCACAAGGTGAGAAATTGCGATCGAGCTCATCCTTATACGCGCGCGTGCGCCGTCGGTTATGTTCACGGCGGTGATACCGTTTTCCTTGCAGTACCTTGCACCATCGATGACTGAAGAAATATCGAGGCCGCGAGGTATGTCGAGCTCTACCGTCGTCACAAATTCCTTTCCGATTTTTTTCGACAAGTCGGAGCGGCTGGGAGCCGTGGGTTCGGGAGCTTCTTTTTCGATTGTCGTCCTCTGCCGGATCATCACAGGTTTCGGCTCAATCTTCACACCGCGTACGGCCTCGGCAATTGCTCTGATGTGAGAGGGTGTCGAGCCGCAGCACGCCCCGACGACGGTCACCCCCGCTTCGACAAGCTGCTTTGCATACGTGGCGAGATACTCGGGCGTGGCGTGGTAAATGGACCTGCCGTCCACGAGCGTCGGGATCCCGGCGGCCGGCTGGGCTGAGAGCACCACATCTTCGGAATAGACCGACTTAATGATTCCGTACATCCGTTGAGGGCCGACCGTGCAGTTCGAGCCGACGACGTCCACACCTTTGGACTTAATGTGCCTGACGACTTCTATGGGAAAGTCGCTGGCGAGAATCGCGCCGTCTTCGGAGAAGGTTTTTTGAGCAATGATGGGAATTTCAGAAGAGATTTCCTTTGCGGCGTCTATTGCAGCATCGAGTTCGTTCAAATCGAGGAACGTCTCGAGTATCAAGAGGTCCACGCCTTCCGCTACCAGGTATCCGATCTGTTCCCTGAAGGCCGCTTTTGCCTGCGTGATTTTTGTTTTTCCCAACGGCTCGAAGAGCTTCCCGCTCGGTCCGACGGCTCCTGCCACATAGACATCGTCACCGGCTGCCCGTTTTGCGATTCGGACGGCCTCTACGTTTATCTCCATCACCTTGTCGTCGAGCCTGTAGCTTTCTAAACGCAGCCTGTTGCCCGAGAATGTATTAGTCTCAATTATCTCTGCGCCGGCCTGTATATACTCGCGATGCGCCCGCTCAACTATGTCGGGGTTTTTCAGGTTGTGTATCTCAGGAGGCTTCTCGCCATATTCGTAAAGCTCGAGAAGTGTTCCCATCGCTCCATCGCATACGATGACGCCCTCTTTCAGTCGTTCGCGGAAAGATTTCTTCATATAAAACTTCTGATTCTTTGAATTCTTTTGAGTTAGAAGTTATCAATTTCCGCATGGATTTCAAAAACGAGCACGAAGTCAGTACCTTCTTTCCGCACAGGTTGGCGGGATTAAGGGGTTACTTCGGTGTCAGCTTGCCTCAAACAAATTTCAGGACTTCTATTACCTCTCCGTTCCTTTTGCTCTCGACGCTCTCCACGTATGCATGCGGGAACTTGTCGACGGGCGTTCCTGTGGAAGTATCCATCCCGAGGGCTTTCAGCGTCTCGGTCGCAAAAGGCGGGCTGACTACATTGACTCGTACACTGCGCTTCATCTCCAGCGCTGCTGCGCGGGTGAATCCTTCCAACCCGGCGTTTACCAGGCTGATCGCCGCGCTGCCCGGCATGGGTTCTTGTGCCAGTACGCCGCTGGTCAGCGTGAATGAACCGTTATCCTTTATGTGTTTCGCGCCGAAACGGACAAGGTTGACCTGCCCCATCAATTTATCCTTCAAACTGTACGCGAAGTTCTCATCCGTAAGCTTTTCCAATTCTCCGAATGCCGCTCCGCCGGTGGTACTAACCACCGCGTCGAATGAGCCTACTTTCTTATACATTTCTTCTATCGACCCCCTGGAAGTTATGTCGACCCGGATGTCTCCGTTCTTATGTCCGACTTTGATCACTTCGTGTTTTGCTGAAAGTGCCTTCACAACTTCCCGGCCTATCAGCCCGGTTGCGCCGACTACGATGATTCTCATGGATTTCATCTCCGTTTATTGTTTACCTGATCACGATGATACTGTTTTTCTTGTTGATAATGAGAATAACAAGCCTTCGGATTGGTGAAGTTCCTGACGGGAGAAACCCCACTCGATATGTGGATGATATTGTAGCATCTCTTTTGGTTTATGAATATTATGGTGAAATGAGTTCAAATGCTTAGGGTAAAATGAAGCTCATAGTCCTTCGCAGCGGGATTTCGTCCTCGACTCGCAGTTCGGACGATTTGCACCATTCGGCGTCCTGATGACGGCCTATCCGCGTGAGTTCATCGGCGACAGGTTCGTAATGCTAAGCGTCGAGCAGAATTTCGGGAATGTGCCTTTCCTCGCCATCGGTTTGCCGTTCCTATATAGAAGTGGAATGGAAATCCTGGTAAACGCCGCCGCGGGCCAGTCGTGGCTGGATGGCGTCTCGACTACGAACGGCTGGTATTACGAGGCGGGAATCGGACTTGGAAAGATATTCGGACTCATCCGCGCCGATCTCACGTACAGGATAAGCAAGCCGAATGCTTTTTTCTTCACGATCGGGATAAGCAGTATACTCTAGCTCTCAGGATGAAGGGCGGAATTTTGGAATGATGGAAAAGTGGATCGGTGGGATAGGGCCGATGTTCTCTCGTAGTGCCGCATGATCCGGGAACAGTGCATTCCATTATTCCGCTGCTCCCTCCGGAAGCTGTGCAGGAGTTGAACTCCTGCACAGGTCTTTTTTCCACAGTTGAACTGTGGAAGAGCGGAGAGAAGAATGGACTCCGCAATTGAGAATCGACATCGCCCCAGGAACAAGTTCGTGGACGGGAGTATTGTACGTGTATGAGAGATTTTGCACCGCACCTTGACTTTGCGAGGGGGGGGGGTATATCTTATCGTCAAATTCGAGGAAGTTGACATAGCTCGGGAATCGGGCGAAGGTTCAGGGAAAGAAAGATCGGCGACGGCGCTCGCTCCTGGAGGGAAAGAGAGGAGAGCGAAAGATGGGAAAGTTGTTGGGAATATCACACGGAGATTTCATGAGGGATTAGTGTATTAATCCATATCGTAAGAACGATTGTCCGGAAAACAGTCCGGACGGGGAGAACGAGATGACGAAGCAGAAGGTATGGCGGAATATTCTTCCATTGGCTTTAATGGGGTTGCTCATCACGGGCGGTTTCAGCTGTAATCTTATAGGCCCACATAGTCCGTCGGGCCCAGATACCACTTCCAGCAACTTTACATTCCAGACATATACATTCGGCGGGAATGCCGGAGGCTGCTTGTTGAATGACGTTTCGATCGTAAACGACACAGATATATGGGCGGTAGGAGCAATCTATCTCGACTCTGCTGATGGCAACCCGGACCTTTCCCCTTACAATGCAGTACATTGGAATGGAAAGGCGTGGACCCTCTTGAGGATTCCTTACATATACCAGGGACAACCTTTCTACCATCCTATTAGCGCAGTGTTTGCGCTTAGCCCTGACGATGTTTGGTTCGGAGGCAACGGGATGGAACATTGGGATGGTCAGAAGTTTTCAGATATTGAAGCTGTTAATGCATTTGGGTTCGGGGAGCTCATGACAAGCATATGGGCCAGCTCCGACAATAACATCTACGTTGTTGGCAGTGGGGGAACCGCCGCGCATTTTGGCGGTAGTTGGCAGGCCTTGAATACCGGTACGACCACCGATATCAACTTGCATACGCGGCAATGGCACAAACGACATAGTCGTAGTGGGAGGATTCGGATTCATCGCTCACTGGAACGGCGCGCACTGGGAAATATATCCCCCGTCAATGGACGTGCTATACACAAAAGTAGCCATGAAGGGAAACATGATCGTTGCCGTCGGTAACTCCGCGACCAGCGAGCAAGCTGTTATTACGGTAGGTAGCAGATAAATAGCCAAATCAAGAACCAAAACAGGAGAGAAACGAAAACTAAAGAATTACTCAGTTAATTAACGAGGCGGGGTGTCGTGAACGCCTCTTTCGGCAGGCCCAAAGGAATGACTAAATGGAGAAAGCAGACAGAATGAAAACAGGATTTCTCGTATTGATCTCTACCGTCATAATGACCTTGAGTTCCTGTAACAAGGTAGTAGGTCCGCATTACGCTACACAGCCGGGTCCGAGAGACTACACGTGGCAGGTGGACACGATCAACGCCGGAGGCAACATACTCAGTAGCATAGACGGCTCTTCCGACAGCAGCGTCTGGGCGGTAGGCGAAGCTGGAGACTTTCGGTTTACCATCTGGCACTTCGACGGGAAGAGGTGGGCGACCGACAGCGTGAATCGCCCGCTGAACCCGAATGCAGTTCGAGCATTTTCGCCGACCGACGTCTGGGCGGTAGGGGAGGACGGACAGATATGGAACTACAATGGGATCAACTGGAGTCAGCAGGCTCGAGTACCTCTTCCTAATGGCGCGCAAGTCATGTTTCTCAGTGGTATAGATGGAAACTCGCCAACGAACCTTTACACAGACGGAGAGTATTTTGACAATTCAGGTAACGCATATCCATTGATGTACCACCTAAATGGAAATACATGGGACAAAGTAACGACCCGGAACCTACCCGATGTGGCCCTCTACAGAATGCGATTCTATGCCCCAGGTAGGGCACTGGTATGGGCTGAGAAATCGGAGGCGAACGGGTCGCCGCCAGATTCAGAGCAGATTTATTCTTTCAATGGAACCAGTCTTCAGCTCATTTACGGTGGCCCAGAAACACTTGACGGCGCCGCAGATTTTGCGCCTATCTCTGGCGGAATTGTTATCCTTGAGGGAAGAACTCTGTTTTTTTCAAGCGGCGGTAGTCCTCAGAAAATTGCATCTGTCATGGATTCGCCCTTCGGTTGGCAGATTGCCGCCCGAAGTACCGAAGATGTATTCCTTCCAGCAAGTGACGGTATCGGCGAGTATAACGGCACAGATGTTCAATATCTATATAGGCAGTCCGGGGCAAACATCATAGCTCTTAAGGCATTTCCTAAGAGCCTTTTTGCAATCGGCTACAGCTATACAACACATTTGAACTACGTTTATCGCGGCTATCTGCCACAGTAGAGGAGAAAAGAAGACTAAAGAACTACTCAGTTAATTAACGAGGCGGGGTGTCGTGAGCACCGCCGCCTCTTGCGGCAGGCCCAAAGGAATGACAAAATGAAGAAAGACAAGAGAATGAGAATGGGATTTCTTTTAGTGATCTTTGCCGTCATAATGACCTTGAGTTCCTGTAACAAGGTAGTAGGTCCGCATTACGCTACACAGCCCGGCCCGAGAGACTACACGTGGCAGGTGGACACGATCAACGCCGGAGGCAACATACTCAGCAGCATCGACGGCTCTTCCGACAGCAGCGTCTGGGCGGTAGGCGAAGCTGGAGACTTTCGGTTTACCATCTGGCACTTCGACGGGAAGAAGTGGGCGACCGACAGCGTGAATCGCCCGCTGAACCCGGATGCTGTTCGAGCTTTTTCATTAACTGACGTCTGGGCGGTAGGTGAAGACGGGCAGATATGGAATTACAATGGGGTTGATTGGAGCCAACAGGCTCGAGTACCTCTTCCTAATGGCGCGCAAGTCATGTTTCTCAGTGGTATAGATGGAAACTCGCCAACGAACCTTTATGCAGATGGAGAATTCTTTGATAGTCTAGACAACGCTCATCCTTTGATGTACCACTTATCCGGCAGTCAATGGTCACAAGTCAACATCCAAGACATTCCGGATTGCGGTTTGTACAAGATGAGCTTCTACGCCTCAAATAGAGCGTTGGTACTCGGATTTAATCATTTGCCGAATGGGTCGGCCCCTGACTCTGATAAAATATTCTCATTTGGCGGAAGTAATCTTCAAGAGATTTACTCGGGCATAGAGAACCGCACAGGCTGGGCTGACTTTTGCCGGATAGCGGGCGGCTACATCCTTTTAGAAGGCACTACGCTATCGTTTTATGACGGGGGACAATCTCAATCTCTCCTTATGATTGTGAGCTCTAATAGCGGGGCAGGTATAGTCGCAAGGAGCACGGACGATGTCGTTCTATCTATGCTTGACGGGATTGCCCAGTACAACGGCAGTGACCTGGAATATTTATATCACTTCGCTGGTTCGAAACTGTATGTTACGGGGATGAAGATGTTCTCGAAAAGTCTATTTATTCTCGCCCACGATTATTCTAACGGCCTTACTTACGTTTACCGCGGATATCTGCCACAGTAGAGGAGAAAAGAAAACTAAAGAACTACTCAGTTAATTAACGAGGCGGGGTGTCGTGAGCACCTCTTGCGGCAGGCCCAAAGGAATGACTAAATGGAGAAAGCAGACAGAATGAAAACAGGATTTCTCATATTGATCTCTACCGTCATAATGACCTTGAGTTCCTGTAACAAGGTAGTAGGTCCGCATTACGCCACCCAGCCGGGTCCGAGAGACTACACGTGGCAGGTGGACACGATCAACGCCGGAGGCAACATACTCAGCAGCATAGACGGCTCTTCCGACAGCAGCGTCTGGTTTGTGCCAGGACACTACTATGTCGTTGGCCAGGGTATTTACGAGAAGACTTCTCTTTCCCAAAGCACATGGCAGGAGGACAGTGTTGATACGGTCGATTTCTTCTCATGTATCCGCGGCAATTCATGGAACGATTTCTTTGTCGCGGGAGGATACGGACAATTACTTCACTTCAACGGAAAAACATGGAGGTCATATCAAAACGTACTCGGATTGCAGCAAGGGGGTATCGCAAGTATAGCAGTCAAAGGAAATTTGATGATAGGAGTCGGGTATCTTGGCTCAAAGGCTGTAGCATTTGTCGGTAAAAGAAGTTGAAGAGAGGAGTCAGAAGATGAAATACATCCTGTTGTTGACTGGAATATCAATCATTGCGCTAACATCCATGACATGTCATGCGCCGACAGGGCCGTCCAGCAGTAGCGCAGACACCACAAGCAACGATTGGACGTTTACAGAAACGATGCTGGGAGGGGCCTCGAGCAGCGAGTTCCTTGATGTGTCCATCGTGAGTGATACGCTTGCATATGCAGTCGGTGACATTTATGTGAGCGATTCAACAGGTCACATCAATCCAACTTCTTATGGTGCGGCGATATGGAATGGAAGAAGCTGGTCTCTTCGCCGCGTGTACACCCGCAACCAGAGTGGATATCAAGAAAATATAAGACCAATCTTGGGAGTCGTTGCGTATTCACGGTCGGAAATCTGGTTAAGTGACGGGAATGCATTCGTCTGGAATGGAAACGATTCCGAGCTGACGGCATACTGGATAGGAGGCTATCCGGGAAATCCGTCACCACTTCTTGGACCCGGTCAATACGTCGCGCGGCTATGGGGAACCTCAGACCAAAATCTGTACGGTGCTGGGAACGGGGGGGGGCTCGCTCGCTACGACGGAAGCTCGTGGCGCGCACTTTCCAGTGGTACTACTCTAAACATACAGGACATCTACGGATATGGTGGCACGGTTCTCGCGGTCGCCTCCGATCCCGGTGAAAGTCTCGACAAAGCGATACTTCAAATCAACGGTACGAATGTTACGCAACTATCCACCGCCGGTATCCAATGGCCGTTAAGCGGCGTCTGGTTTGTACCGGGACACTACTATGTTGTTGGCCAGGGTATTTACGAGAAGACTTCTCTTTCCCAAAGCACATGGCAGGAGGACAGTGTTGATACCGTTGATTTTTTTTCGTGCATTCGCGGCAACGCATGGAACGATTTCTTCGTCGCTGGAGGATATGGACAATTGCTTCATTTCAACGGAAAGAGCTGGCGGTCATACCAGGATGTGCTCGGATTGCAGCAAGGCGGAATTGCGAGTATAGCGGTCAAGGGAAACCTGATGATAGGGGTCGGATACCTTGGCTCAAAGGCTGTAGCATTTGTGGGTAAAAGAAATTGAAGAGAGGAGAAGGACAAATATGAAATACTTCTTGATGCTGTTAGGAATATCAATATTAGCCCTTACATCCATGACATGTCACGCACCTACTGAACCGCCGACGGGAGCAGACACCACGAGCAATGATTGGACGTTTACGGTTAATAAATTGGGTGATGGAAATAGCAGCCAGTTGTTTGATGTGTCTATCGTTAATGACACGCTTGCTTATGCTGTGGGAGCTATTTACAGGAAGGATAGTTCTGGTAACTTCGATCCAAATGCTTACAACTTAGCAAAGTGGGACGGGAGAAACTGGCAATTACTTCATCTTCCGTTTTACATTTTTTGGGGACAACAGTTTAAAGCTTCCGTCCCAACGCAAGCCATTTGGGCTTTTAATGGGTCTGAAATCTGGATAGCATCGAGCAATTCTCAGATCGCTGTTTGGAATGGGGATTCCGAAACGAGCGTTATGAGCGTTCCGATCGCAGTAAACAAACTGTGGGCTGCGGGCGAAAACGAAATTTATGCAGCCGGCCCCTTAGGTCAGCTCGCCCTGTACAACGGCAGCACTTGGCAGAAAGTGCAAAGTGGCACAAGCCTGAACTTCTATGATATTTACGGTTTAGGTGGTCAGGTCCTCGCCGTCGCCTCAAATCCCTTCTCGAGTTTTGAGAGCGAAATAGTACAGCTCAGCGGCACAAATGCCACAACGATATCGGACAACCCGATAACCGGATCTCTGATGGGCGTCTGGTTTGTTCCGGGCCAGCAATATTACGTAGTGGGAAGCGGTGTGTATGAAAAGAAGACTCTTTCGGACGCCAGCTGGTCGGCTGATGCGGTGGATAGTTCTCAAACATTCATGCAGGGAGTGCGGGGGAATGCCGCGAACGACGTGTTCGTCGTAGGTTCTTTCGGTCAGATCTGGCATTTCAATGGGAAGACATGGAGGAGTTATTTGAACCAGACTGCGGTGCAGAACGGGGGATATGGAAGCGTCGCAGTCAAAGGGAACCTCGTGATAGCTGTAGGGCAGGATAACCCTTATGCGGTCGCTGCAATCGGAAGAAGATGAGAAGAGCTTGAAGCATATCAAACGGCAGGCAGGAAGTTCAGCGCTTCCGAAGTTCCGCCTGCGAAGTCAAGCTCACAAATACCTAAACGGAAGGAGATTCAAGATGCACGAAGTAACCAAATCGATTTATCGGGATTCGGTCGTCCAACCGACATCAAGGCCGATCGTGGCCGCACCTCAGAAAGAAGACTCAGGCCCTCGCGTCAGAACTGCTTTGCGAAATGCGGCGCTCATGGTCCTGCTGGGGGGCATGATTATGGCGTATAGTCAAAGAGCGGAAGCAGGGAATGGGCCAGGCCAGGGTGGCACGGAATCGTACCCACTCAGTTCCGGTATCTACAATGGCGATCCTGCGATGCACTATCCCACGCTTGCTTACAAAACGAAAGTCCAGATAGCTGGCGCAGACTGGATTCGATTGTACTTCGAGAATGCCTCGCTCGGATCGAGCAGCTATCTGGTCATTACCTCCCTGAAGGACGGGGACCAGCAGGGGCTGAATTCATCCGGGCTCGCTCAGTGGCACAACTCCAGTGCATACTTCAACGGAGACGCCGTTGAAATCGAGCTCTTTGTGGCTCCCAACGATTCACATATTTTCTTCAATCTCGAAAACGTGTCGGTCGGGACGCCGTTTTCAGCAGCAGACCGAGTGATGAGCTTGTGTGGCACTGACGAACGTCAACCCTCATCAAATCCCGCTGTCGGCAGAATTTGGGACACTACTTCAACAAATAATTTTGCTACTGCGTGG
The DNA here is from genome assembly GCA_021845665.1 of Bacteroidota bacterium. Taxonomy (GTDB): domain Bacteria; phylum Bacteroidota; class Ignavibacteria; order Kryptoniales; family JAKASW01; genus JAKASW01. Next base: position 56,128 of record JAJZVO010000002.1, read on the forward strand.
ATATCCGCGACGGGCCATCTTGTTACTGCCGGACACGTTGCCGCCAATTGGGACCCGCCGGACATACCATACGTCGTAGAATTCGACGTACCACCATCATTGCCCGACGGTTCCGCACAACACCCACCCGCAAGCGACCAGTACAATATCTTCGGGGTAATTAACAATGAAATACAATCGACGGGCACCACTGGGCAGGATTGGGCCGTCTTCGATGTCTACAGTAATTCGGAGACAGGCTTGAAGCCAATACAGGCCCAACACGCATTTTTCAATGTCGAGCAGAATGACAATGCGCAGCGGCTTACCATAATAGGTTACGGTGAAGGCACGGGCGTAGGAGACAATGCTCAGCAGTCTGAGACCGGGCCCAACGACGAATCTACAGGCGAGGTGCTCATGTATCAGGTCGACACCGAACCCGGAAGTTCGGGAAGTCCGGTGATTGACAGCGTAACGGGCAACGTTGTCGGAATCCATACGAACGACGGCTGCACCAGCGGTGGAGGCGCCAACGCGGGAACGAGCATGTACAATACAGGGTTATGGAATGCCCTTCAACCGGTAACGTACAAGGTCATGGTCAGCCAGGTTAACTCGAATAATCAGCAAGTGGGAACGGTCGGTCAATGGAACGGCAGCTCGTTCACGGGGGTTGCTCTTGGCGATTCCATAAGCTTCACGACGGGTCAGCCGCAAGTGCTTATGGCCGACCATGGAATCTACACCGGGCAAAAATATAACACCTGGAGTAATTCGAACGTAAATGATCCGGATGTTACGAATCCACACATGTTCTATATCATGGGCGGCTCGGCCGTGTCTCATTTTCAGAGAACAGTGAATGCTTCCATTCAGTCCCACCTGCTGGAAACAAACTCTGTTGGCTTTCCGGTGGACTTTGCCGATCCGTGGCTGATCGACTATAACGATCCAACGTACAAAGTCACGCGCAACGAAGGGATGTCAGCCCCATTCAAATCGGTTGCTTACAATTCTCAACCACCGTACAACCTTGGTTCTTCGCCATACAATGGGGTCTTTCCGAACCAATTTCCTGAACCAGCTAATCCACTCGCGGCCTATTACACAGCGGCAGCACCACTCACCCAAGCTTATGATGGCCACACCTGGGCGTTTACAGGCTGGTCGGCAACTGGTGCGGCTATCTCCGATGGAGGTCCGATAGCAAATGGCTTTGATTCCGCCGCCGTAGTGTTCGATTCGAACGACGCGGTGGTCACAGCAAATTACAAGGGCTTCCAGCTCTCGAACGACCCCTCCGCCTTCTCCGACAACAGCCAGAGGAAACTCATCAGAACTCCCAACGGACCCAATGGTGGAACACTCCACGAGGTCTACACAAGCGCAGGTCACGTCTGGTACGAATACAGCACCGACAATGGAACGACGTGGCATCTCGGGAAGAACTGGCTTGCAACGGGTCCATATGGCCCTCTCGATGGCACGGCAGGCGGAAAGGACCCATCGATCGATTACGATCCACAGACTAATAATGTCGTCATCGTCTGGCAGCAAAAATCAAGCAACGGCTATTACACAATACAGTATATGACTTTCTGGCCGGATGACTACGTCCAAAATACTTATTCGATCAATTCCTATGGCACCCTTTACACCGACGGCTCCGACGCTTACTCTTCGGTAAACGCCAATCCGAACATCGCCGTGAATGCGACCGCATCCGGAGGAACCGAATTCTGGGTGCTGAGCCTGGAAAAGTACCACTGGTATATCACCGCCGGTGATACGGTCTTCGGCGGAATCGACGTCCTTGTATTACGACGGCAATGGGGTGCTGGCCCTTCACCAGGATCCCGTCACTCAATTATCACAGAGCAATACCCCGGATAACCATAATCCTTCAATTATTGCAATACCGGGGAGCAACGGGCCCATATACGCCATCTGTTGGCTTCTGGATTTCACCGGAGAAGGGTTGTCGACAACAACGAGAGTCTGTTATACAAGCGGCAATAATACATCGCTCAACTACGTCGGCTCCCTCCCGCAATCGTGTTCGCTCAATGTCTCGGACGACAACAGCGTAAGCTATTTTGTCTGGAGCCAGGGCTCGGCGCCATGGTCGGATTATGTCGTCTCTACCTCCAATCTGGGGAGTGCGATAGCCCTGAACAGCACGGGCGACGGTATGCAGCTTGCCAACGGCTCCGGAAAGAGCAACATGTACGAAATATCATACCTCAGCAGCGGCAGTGCACCTTACGCCATAAGTCCCGCCATCGGTCTTGGAAGTGTGGGCAGCCTACAAAGCACCGCACCGGATCACCTGTCCGATTCAAGCAGAACGGTTGCGGGTGCACCCGTTCAGGCGTTCGACTCGCGAGGCGTAGTAATCGGCAATGACTCTGCTTCGCTCCAGTATCTTTTCGGAGACATCACGGTCGATGGCAAGAGCGTGCCTTTTGTGACTATTCCGGACACTTTCAAATCGAGGTTCTTGGAACGATAAGGGGATGGAATTTCGGATCAAAAGACCTGAGCAAATTCAAACAGGCAGCATACAATCTTAATACCGGCGGGTATTCGGGAAACGACCTGAAAATCAGGATTACTGCGTCCACAAATATCGAGGACCCGATTGCAATCCCGGTTAACGACTATTCAACCGAAAACGTTGCGGCATCCGCATCGGCCCAAAGCGTGACGATGCAGCAGGCCAACCTTGTCACGACATATTCTCTGTCGCAGAACTATCCTAACCCCTTCAACCCAACTACAGTTATCGACTACACGATCCCGAAGGAATCACATGTAATGCTGAAGATATACGACGTGCTCGGACAGGAGGTTGAGACGCTCGTAAATGAAGAGCAGAACGTGGGAAGGTACCAGGTTCAGTTCGACGGCTCGCGTCTGGCGAGCGGAGTATACTTCTACCGGCTCGTCGCTGGAAATCATGTCGTCACGAAGAAGATGCTGCTGCTCAAATAACCACATTTAAGCGAGAGTCCGCCGCGCTCTTTGGCAGACTGCTACTCAAGTAGCTGCTCTCAGACTAATATGGTTCCCGCCACGGAGTCTTGTGGCGGGAACCCGAACAATCGGTCCATTAACATCGGCACCAGCCGGAACGCCAACGTTATTACCTTTATTCCACGGTTCCCCCATTCCATTATTCCGCTGCTCCCCTCCGTTCCTGAAGAGTCCTCACCCTCACGGGTTGAGATTGGGACTCGAGTGGGATAAATTCACGGACGAATGGTAATGCAGACAGCACAGCGATGAAAGAGCGGTTAGTGAACATAATCAAAAGGTTCATCGAAAAGCGGGCATCGAAGGTCACCGAGAGCGACGTGGGGAAGGTTGTCGACAATTCGGATTCGATCCGGGACAAATTCGAGCACGCCGGTCCGCTTGGAAGATACATCGGGGATGTCAAGCTGTTGATCTCTCTCGTCAAAGATTACTGGTCGGGCGAATACAGGTCGATTCCGTGGTGGGCGATGTCGGCGGTCGTGTTCACGCTTTTGTACGTCGTCAGCCCTGTGGATTTGATTCCGGACTTCATACCGGTGATTGGTTATATGGACGATGCAGCCGTACTTTCGGTCTGCCTGGTGTTGGTGGAGCAGGAGCTGGCCGGTTACAAGCAGTGGAAGATTCAGAAGGCGAAAGGTAAACCTGAAGAAGACGGGTGAGAAGAACAGATCTCACTTGTATCGTGCAGGCAGATTATTTAGTTTCAGGAAGATTCGTGCATGGTGGCACGGTCTGATGTCAGGGATTGGCAGACCACAACTGAGTAAGGCGGAGCGAAGTCACTGCGCCCGGGAAAGCGGCACCAAAGGGAGGTGCGCACGGGCAGGAACCTGGATAGAAGGCTTCGTCCGGCGGAATTGAGGTATATGGGAGTACGAGGCTGCACATGCGAGGCAGCCATCAAGTCTGCAGGAATCCTCTATAAATACATCGTGGAACGAGATGGCGACAGAAACGTCGTTGTCGCCGAATTCGTGCGCAGTGACAGGGCTGCAATGCATCCTGTGAAATGGGCGTTAAATGCCCGGGATTCGCCGCGCGCGTACTGAGGGATTTCAGAATGGGCGTAATGTTAGTGAAAGCGTTTGCGGACCTGTTGGAAATGCCCGTGATGCGGGACGGAGAAGCTGTCTGCCGCGATACAGGGGTCAAAGGCGGGATGAGGCTGCCAACCGGGCAAACCATCTCCATGGAACCGGTAAGAGGCATTTCTAATCCGAAGCGGAGCAGGATGCGGACTCTGCAGAGCGATGAAAATGTGATGCAACGCGGTCTGCAAGCCCTGCAAAGCGACCGGGATGTGATGCAGAGCGGATTTGCAGTGACACAACGCAGCCGGAAAGTGATTCAGCGCAGATTTACAGTCATGCAGAGCAATTTGAAAGTCCTGCAAAGGGGTCGGAATGTGATACAAAGCAGGGTTGCGGTAATTCAAAGGGTACTTACAGTGATTCAAAGCGATTGGGAGTGTCAGCTTTGTCAAAGTCATCTCCAACATTGTCAATCGCAGGTCCTGCAAAGCAGAGGGGCAGTCGTGAAAAAGGGGGCGGCATTTAAAATAGAGTGTTTTTCCGCTCAAGGGGAGCGAATCGGGAAAAAAGAAACATAGTAACTAAAAGAAAGAGGAAAAGATGACAAACCGTCAGGTTAACAAGCTCGCGATGTACTTTGTCGTTCTTGCGGTCGCGGACAAGTTCGCGGCGGTATTTGGAACGATCCCGGCGGCGGTCAGACTGATCACGAAGTTGAAGGGGATTGTCGCAGAGATCAAGTCCAGATCGGGCGAAGTGGATCAGGGTACGTCGGGCGAGACGAACGCAAAAGGCAAGGCCGAGGACGAAATGTCCGAAGCCGTGTCTATCCTCGTGGGAAGTCTCCATGCATTTGCGGTGGATGCTAAGGACGAGGAACTGATGCAGAAATCGGACGTGGTTGACTCAGACATCGATCGAAAGCGCGATGCGGAGAAAGGAAAGTACTGCACTTCCCTGGTGGACATTGTGGAGGAGCACAAAGCCGGTCTCGTCGAGTGGGGAGTGACCGACGAAGGGATCGCCGAAGCGCGGTCGCTGATAAAGGCGTACGAAGATTCCCTCGGGAAGGCCGGCAGCGCGAAGTCCGGTCAGACCGGTGGGAGGCAGTCGATCACGGCGCTTTTCAGAAGTGCGGATCTTCTGTTGAATATGCAGTTGGACAAGACGGTGGCGCAGCTGAAGAACGCCGAGCTTTCGCGGGAGTACGATGCGGCACGGGTGATAAAAGACGTGGCCGCGACGAGGAAGGGAGGCGGCTCGAGTTCGCCCGATGCGGGCGGAGCCTCCCCGGGACAGGGTGCATAAGCGCCGGTCTCAGGGAAGAGACAGGCGATAAAGAGTCCGATTCGTTCCCCTCTGTGCGGCAGCCTGTCGATCAAGCCCGAAGGGCTGGAGTTATTGTAGATGATAGAACGAAGAGAGAAACAAACCCTGAAAGGGTTGAATTTTGGCTTTGCCGGGCCAACCCTTGAACCGCCTTGCTATTGGAGGTCGGTTTTGATTATGAGCTTTGACCGGATATATTCCATCAAAGAACCGTTTCAGCGTTTGCTGGGAATCATGATTCCATGGGCTGCCAACCGAGTAAGAATGGAGTGTGCTGGCTTGTGACGGGTTAAAGACTGGGTAGCCTCACAGAAAAGCTGGAACAAAAACGCCCCTGAAGAACAGGGGCAAGGCCAATAAGCCTACAGAATAATCTTTATTGTAGTAAGCTTTCAGACACATGATAAGGCTCAGCCCTGAATATGTCAAGGAGAAAGCATGCATGAATTCTTTTTGGAGGAAAACATGATAACTACACTTGGACTTGACCTCGGTACCAATTCAATCGGCTGGGCTTTGATTGAAGACGGAAGGAAAATAATAAGAAGCGGCGTAAGGATTTTTCCCGTCGGAGTTCAGGAAGAAGATCTCCTGAAGAACGGTAAGGAGGTGTCTAAGAATATTGGACGCCGCATGGCACGGGGTGCGCGTCGAAGGCGCTTCCGCTTCAAACTGCGCCGCAAGCAGCTGATACAACTGCTCAAAATGAATCAGATGCTTCCGGAGAACGGCGACTTCCTCAGCACAAAAGAGCTTTATGCTTTAAGGGCGAAGGGGCTTGAAAGCAAGCTGTCACTCGAGGAATTCGGGCGAATCCTGCTCATGCTCAACAAGCGGCGGGGATTCAAGAGCAACCGTAAAAGCGCAGACAATCCTGTAAAGAAGAAAGAGGAAGGAGTTGTAAAGGAAGGGATACTCAAACTGCAGCGGCAAATTGACGCGGAGCAATGCAGAACCGTAGGCGAGTATTTCTATAAGTTGTTCAAGAGAGCGGAGGAAGAACCGGATTGGCCTAGCGAAAGCACGCCCATAGAAAGAATTCGGGGTCGCTTCGTTGGGCGTGAAATGTACGAAAGAGAATTCGAATTGCTCTGGGCTAAACAAAGTAGCTACCATCCGGAAGTTCTGAACGGCGATTTGAAAACTCGGATCGGTGACGAGACCATTTATTACCAAAGACATTTAAAATCCCAAAAGGGTCTCGTCGGCAAATGCCGCTTTGAACCGAAGAAACGCTGCGCCGCGAGAAGCTCATTTGAATTTCAGGAATATCGTATATGGCAACAGCTCTGGATGGTACGCTTTGCGTCAGGCAACCGTAACGGTGAAGAATTAAGCGCAGAAGAAAAACAAAGAGCCCGCTCCGCGTTAATGAGAACAAGAAAGTTGACTGAAGCGAAACTGAAAACACTCCTGGGCATACACCGAGATGTCCGTTTGAATGACGTGTTCGATATGAAAGGTAATCGTACCACTGTGGATCTGATCGAAGCTTTAGGCGAAAAGACCTGCGGCGAGCTTAGCGAAGCACAATTATTTGAATTATGGCACATTCTCTCCTACTGCGACAATACGGACAAACTGAAGGACATCGTAAAGAAAAAGATTTCCAACGGATTATTGCCTCAACTAACTGAGGAGCAAGTCGATGCTTACTCCGAGATAAATCTTGAAGAAGGCTTCTGCAATCTCTCCAGGAAGGCGCTTAATAAAATACTTCCATTCCTGCGTCAAGGCATGGGATTGGCGGATGCCATTGCAAAAGCCGGATATGACCCCGCCAGGAAGGTTGTGAAGGGAAGAGATGAGGAGCAAAACAAGATTCCCCCTCTTGGATCGAACGAGCTTCGAAATCCTATAGTTCAACAAATGTTGAGCGAGACTTTTCGTCTCGTCAATGCCGTGATAAAAGAATACGGTAAACCCGACATGGTACGCATCGAACTAGCACGCGAGCTTAAGAAGCCTAAGGCAAAACGAGAAGAAGCAAGAACCGGCGCGATACGGAAGCGGGCCCTCAGAGAAGAGTATGCGGAGTTCCTCACCCGGGAACTCGGATACCGCATCGAGCCGAACTCTCCGGAAATAAGAAAGTACGAGCTCTGGCTGGAGATGGGATGTGAAGACCTGTCGCTGAACGATTTGAAGACCTTCATGAGGAACAACAGAGTCACTGATTCGGTGAAATACAAACTCTGGAAGGAGTGTGGTCGAATATCTCCATATTCGGGCAAAGTCATTTCCCTGAGCAGACTCTTCAGTCCCGAGATACAGATCGAACACATTCTACCATACAGCCAAACGATGAATAACGAGTTCGGAAACCTATGCTTGTGTGAGGCAGATATCAATAAGCTGAAAGGCAACAGGCTTCCTTACGAGTACTTTGAGTCGATCGGAAAGCTCGACGAATTCAAAAACAACGTCGCTCAGCTTCAGAATGAAGCAAAGAGAAGACGCTTTCTTGCGAAGGAAATACCGGAAGGTTTTCTCAATAGCCAGCTCAACAACACAAGCTACGCAGCACGAGATCTGGTATGGCGGCTCTCTTCAGTCTTTCCGCCGGTCAAAAAGGGGGCCATCGAAAGTCCCAGGGTCCAGGTTGTCAATGGGCAAGCAACTAGCGACCTGAGAAGACTGTGGCAGCTCAACGGCCTTCTCTCGAACGATGTCGACACGAAGAATCGCGGGGATCACAGGCATCATGCAATCGATGCTTTCGTGATTGCTTGCACCACTCCATCCGTAATGCATACACTTTCTAACTCCAGCAAATTCAATCTGAGGGGCCAGGTTACCAACGACGAGATCAAAGAGCCGTGGCCAGGTTTCCGGAACGACTGCCAGGATTCCATTAATTCAATCGTCATTTCGTACCGGAACCGGAAGCGGCTGACGGGAAAGAAACCGAACAATATAATGGCAAAGGATCTATCAAAGCATCCCGATGGAAAGATCCGGCAGAGCACCACCACGATTCGAGGTGCGATGCACGAAGAAACAATTTACGGCGAAATCCGGCTGAAGAACGAACGGAAGTTCGTCACCCGGTGGCCCCTTGGTAAGTTTACGGACGAAAGACAACTTGAGAAAGTAGTCGATCCTAAAGTTAGAGAAATCCTCAAACAACGGGTGGAGAAGTACGGCTCTATAAAAAAGGCGTTCGGGCCTAATGAAGAGGATCCGGTTCTGATGTATTCCCTCAAAGGGAAGAGAGTACCCATCAATTCCGTCCGAGTGATAAATTCCGGCGAGCATCTGGAAGAGATAAGAGAGGGTGCTTTCGTTGAGACGGGTAACAACTACGCGATTGCTATTTACAGGGATCCGGAGACGAAAAAGCGGGCTTTCGAGACAGTGTCCTTTTATACTGCGGTTCAGCGTTCGCTCCGGGGCGAACCGAGCGTGAGGCCCGAGATGAAGGGAAAACCTCTCCTCCTTGTACTCAAACAACACGACACAGTGATCCGTTATGAAAAGCACCCGGATGAAATAGAGTGGGACAACATGGAGTACCTCAGAAGCAGGCTCTTCAGGGTCAGGAAGTTCGACGTGAAGGGGACAATTTTTCTCGATTACCTGTATGCTTCAAAGCTTGAAAAAAAGGGCGACAGGAATATTCTCTTCTTTCAATTTGTACCGAATACCCTCAATTGCGTGAAGGTCGAGATAGATATCCTTGGCCGCATAGTTGGTAAACAGGGTTTATGATTAAGCGTACTATCGTCATAAGCCGACGGGGATATATTTTTCATAAGGACGAACAGCTTCACATCAGGATGTATCAACGTGAAGGATCGATCCAACAGGGGGAGATCGAGAGACGCGACGGCGAACCTAGGGGCGTAAGCGAGGAAGAAGCAACAGTCCCTATAGAAGACATCGGCCTTGTCATTATCGAAAGCCACCAGGCGACGGTCACCGCGTCGGCGATCAATGCACTCATGGAAAACAACTGTGTCGTCATCGGGTGTGACGCGAAGCATCTGCCGAACAGCGTGATGTATCCTATCGCTTCCAACACACTTCATACAGCCGTTCTGAAAACCCAGCTGAAGGCATCGGTTCCCCTCATGAAACAACTCTGGCAGCAGACAGTTAAGGCCAAGCTGTGGAACCAGGCGGCGGTTCTTCGTTCAAGGGGAATAAACGTGAAGCCGATGGAACTGTGGGCGAAGAAGGTACGGTCGGGAGACCAGGGCAATCTCGAGGGAAGAGGAGCAGCATATTACTGGCGTCACTTCCCCGTTAGCAGCACAGGTGATAAAGGCGGAGAAGTAGAAAGATTCATGCGCGATCCGGAGGGAGAAGGACCGAACGGTGCCCTGAATTATGGCTATGCGATTATCCGTGCTGCAATGGCAAGGGCGATCGTTGGCTCGGGACTTCATCCTTCCGTAGGGCTGCATCACAGCAACCAGTACAACCCCTTTTGCCTCGCAGACGACCTGATGGAGCCGTACCGGCCGTTTGTCGACTCGGTCATCCTGCATCTCTGCGATGAATACGGCGGACATATCGAAGTGACGCCCGAGACAAAGAAGATCCTTCTCTCCATCCTGTCGGTGGATACCGTCACGGAAGGGGAGAGGAAGCCTCTAATGCTTTCAATGACCTCGACCACGGCATCGCTGGTGCGATGCTTCGGAGGCGAATCGAGGAAGCTCGTGTACCCTGAAGTCGGTGGCATCGTGCCGGATGGTACAGGGGACGATAGGAACTCGACGCCTTATGGCGAAAGCACTGGTGAAGATTAATGCGACTAAACGAGTACAGAATAATGTGGGTAATGGTCCTGTTCGACCTTCCGACGGAGAGCGTGCCGGAAAAGAAGGCGTATGTACGGTTTCGCAAGAACCTCATGAAAGACGGTTTTGAAATGTTCCAGTTTTCCATCTACGTACGGCATTGCATGAGCCGCGAAAATGCCGATACGCACACAAAAAGGGTAAAAAGCTATCTTCCAAGAAAGGGAAAGGTGGGCATTTTCAGGATAACCGACAAGCAATTCGGAATGATGGAGATATTCGAAGGCAGAGAGCTTCAAGACATTCCGCCTCCTCCGCAGCAGCTGGAGATCTTTTAGCAGGCATAAACGGCCAGCAAAAGCAAAAGCGTCCCGGAATACGGGACGCTTTTTTCTTTGGCGCTCTTTCGTCTAACCTATTATTCTTCAATGAGTTGTTCTATGATGCATCGAAAGAACATAACTCAAAGAACATTCTGAAAGCAAACTACAACCGATCGTGACGCTATCAGACAGCTCAACGAATCGAAAGAACATAACTCAAAGAACATTCTGAAAGCAAACTACAACCCCGAAAAGAAGGAGCATCATGGCACATAAAATCGAAAGAACATAACTCAAAGAACATTCTGAAAGCAAACTACAACTCAGTTCCGTGAGTTTGTTCAAACGGCTCTATCGAAAGAACATAACTCAAAGAACATTCTGAAAGCAAACTACAACCAACGACACTACCCCCATTTGCGATAAGATATCGAAAGAACATAACTCAAAGAACATTCTGAAAGCAAACTACAACTCTCCGTCGCTGACGCTCTGCGCATGACGCATCGAAAGAACATAACTCAAAGAACATTCTGAAAGCAAACTACAACACGATCAACAACCAGGTGTACGTAATCGGAATCGAAAGAACATAACTCAAAGAACATTCTGAAAGCAAACTACAACTAGGTGCGAATGATTTCCTCGACAATCTGCATCGAAAGAACATAACTCAAAGAACATTCTGAAAGCAAACTACAACTACCTTCATGCCCTGAAATACTTTACGATAATCGAAAGAACATAACTCAAAGAACATTCTGAAAGCAAACTACAACTGATAGGTCAAATAAGGGGGGACATTCGTAATCGAAAGAACATAACTCAAAGAACATTCTGAAAGCAAACTACAACTGTAGAGAAATTCTGTGTCATATGTGTCAGATCGAAAGAACATAACTCAAAGAACATTCTGAAAGCAAACTACAACTTCCGTTGTTATCATTGAAACACTTATCCAATCGAAAGAACATAACTCAAAGAACATTCTGAAAGCAAACTACAACTAAGTATGGATGAATTGCCGGGTATGTTGAATCGAAAGAACATAACTCAAAGAACATTCTGAAAGCAAACTACAACTGATAGGCCAGATAAGGGGGGACATTCGAAATCGAAAGAACATAACTCAAAGAACATTCTGAAAGCAAACTACAACCCGTATTGGTACTCATTGAGCTGTCTGATAATCGAAAGAACATAACTCAAAGAACATTCTGAAAGCAAACTACAACCTTTCCCGCGACGACAGATAGGGTGAGCCTATCGAAAGAACATAACTCAAAGAACATTCTGAAAGCAAACTACAACTGCAAGGATAGGAGCCGACTCGACTTTCGCATCGAAAGAACATAACTCAAAGAACATTCTGAAAGCAAACTACAACATATTGTTATCGTGCCAGATCAAGTGGCCGATCGAAAGAACATAACTCAAAGAACATTCTGAAAGCAAACTACAACTGGAAGAATAGTTATCATTTGTCTCAAAAAATCGAAAGAACATAACTCAAAGAACATTCTGAAAGCAAACTACAACCCCGACGTTCTTGTCCCTTCCGGGAAGCATATCGAAAGAACATAACTCAAAGAACATTCTGAAAGCAAACTACAACGTAGGCTGCCTTATCAGCTTTGGTCGGTCTATCGAAAGAACATAACTCAAAGAACATTCTGAAAGCAAACTACAACTTGATAGATTGCGGCGACTGGGTCTGGATAATCGAAAGAACATAACTCAAAGAACATTCTGAAAGCAAACTACAACTAAGTTCATCGAGATCATGGATGTCTATCTATCGAAAGAACATAACTCAAAGAACATTCTGAAAGCAAACTACAACTGATGCCGTGTTCTGCTGCAAGCACTTGCTATCGAAAGAACATAACTCAAAGAACATTCTGAAAGCAAACTACAACTGTCACGCCGGTATAGTTAACAATAAATCCATCGAAAGAACATAACTCAAAGAACATTCTGAAAGCAAACTACAACTGATGCCGTGTTCTGCTGCAAGCACTTGCTATCGAAAGAACATAACTCAAAGAACATTCTGAAAGCAAACTACAACTGATGCCGTGTTCTGCTGCAAGCACTTGCTATCGAAAGAACATAACTCAAAGAACATTCTGAAAGCAAACTACAACATTGAGTGAGCTGGCGGGGTATGCACTTGAATCGAAAGAACATAACTCAAAGAACATTCTGAAAGCAAACTACAACGAGCCGCAAGCGTTATAGGGTGCGTACTCTATCGAAAGAACATAACTCAAAGAACATTCTGAAAGCAAACTACAACATGCACCATTATACTGATTTCGGCGGCGAGGACAGGGGGATTTGAACGGATCGCCATAGTAACCGGAAGGAGGATATTCTGCCACTACGTTTGCTGGATGTCGCCGTTTATGATAATCGGCGAGAAAATCAGGGAAGCATTTGGCATAAGGGTTCTGAGTCTCGAGGCGAAGGAGGTGAAGTGCACAAAGTGCAATCTGTGCAGCGAATACTGCCCGATGAGTCTCGATGCTCAAAACATGGTGCAATCGGGATCTATGTACGACTCCGAGTGCATCTTGTGCGGCGAGTGTGTCGACAGATGCGCGAAGAATGCGATTGGCTTTCGCTTCAAACCCGTGAAAATCGTTTTAGCCGGAACACCCTCCGTCCAGGCGGAACATAATGCCGTTCCGTTGTTTCGCCGGATCGGATCGGTCCTCCGCTCGAAGATTGGATCGCAACAAACGGTCGCGATCGGGCCGAAGTAGAACGAGAAGGGATGAGAAACAGCCGTCGCACTCGAATCCGGATTTTCTTATATTTACTCCATTATGTTGAGACTAATTACAGCTGGAGAATCGCACGGACGCGGGCTCGTCGGAATAATCGAAGGCGTTCCTTCGAACCTCGAGTTGACCGCGGAATATATAAATCACCAACTCTACCGCCGCCAGCAGGGCTACGGTCGCGGCGGGAGAATGAAGATAGAAACAGACAAGGTCGAGATAATCACCGGTGTCAGGCACGGCAAGACGCTCGGATCGCCGGTCTCTTTCTTGTTATGGAACCGCGACTTCGCCAACTGGGGCGAGAAGATGGCTGCGGGACCAATAGAGAAGGAAATCGAGAAGATCGTCATCGCGCGTCCCGGTCATGCGGACATGGTGGGCAAATACAAGTACGCCTTCGACGATATCAGGAACGTTATCGAGCGTTCGAGCGCCCGTGAAACGGCGATGCGCGTCGCGCTGAGTGCGGTCGCACGGAAACTCCTCGCCGAACTCGGGATCAGTTTGGGAGGGCACGTCCTCTCGATAGGAAATGCGGGCTTCAAGGACAGGCACGCTTTGGACGCAATGCTTGCTAAGATGATGAGCCGAAAAGGCGGCGCCGAGGAAATTTCGGATGCAACCGACAAGTCGGAAGTGCGCTGCCTCGACGAGGATGTCGCGGCAAAGATGGTACAACAGATCAAGCGTGCGAAGAAGTTGGGCGATACACTCGGCGGCATTGTCGAGGTCTTTGTCACGGGATTGCCCATAGGGTTGGGAAGTTATGTCGAGTCTGATCGGAAGCTGGACGGCCAGCTCGCCCAGGCGCTGATGTCCATACATGCGATTAAAGGAGTGGAGATCGGCGAGGGCTTCAGAAACGCGACGAAATTCGGTTCGGAAGTGCACGACGAGATGCTTCTGAAAGGGAAGAGGATCGTAAGGCCGACAAACCGGGCGGGCGGGCTTGAAGGGGGAGTCACGAACGGTCAGCCGCTGTGGCTGCGTGCCGCGATGAAGCCGATATCGACGCTGATGAAGCCGCTGAGGAGCGTCGATCTCGCTGCCATGAAACAGATCGAAGCCCGGCGGGAAAGGTCGGACTTTTGCGCCGTTCCGGCCGCAGCGGTGGTCGCCGAAAACGTTGTCGCGCCGGTCCTCGCGAATGCGGTGCTCGAGAAATTCGGCGGGGACAGTATCGGCGAATTGAAGAAAAGATTTGAAGCGGAGGCGTTCTTCGGATAATGGCTCAGCGTAGACTGGGCTTCGTCGACCAGTTCAGGGGATTCGCGACGATATTCATGATTGAAACGCACGTTCTGAACGCGCTCCTGTTCGCATCCCTTAAATCACAGCAAGCGTTCAAGTTCGTGGACTTTGTAAACGGCCTCGTCGCGCCCTCGTTTCTATTTGTCGCCGGATTCTCATTCACTCTTGCATTGAACAGGAAAGGAGATGCCTACAGGAAATTCTCGCCGGAACTTTTCCGGCACCTCAGGCGCCTTCTCTTCATTTGGGTCGCGGGATACTTTCTCCATGTTCCATTCTTCTCGCTACGTAAATCTCTGTACGGGACATCGCCGGAAGGCGTGCTCGCCTTCACGGCAGTAGACATATTGCAGTGTATCGCGGTCACACTTTTCATCTTACACATACTCCGGGTGATCATCAAAGACGACAGGAAGTTCAACCTCTTCGTCTTTGTCCTCTTCATTTTCTTTGTGTTTGCCGCTCCGATAGCCGGTTCAGTCGATGTGAGTCGAACGCTGCCTCTCTTTCTTGCGCAGTACTTCAACAGGCTGCACGGCTCGCTCTTCCCGCTGTTCCCCTGGGCGAGCTTCCTTATCGGAGGTACGATCGCCTCGCAGTTCGTGGCCAGCCGTACCGACGCTGCCGGGACCGGAAAGATCGACAGAAGCGCGTCGACGAGAATTTTGTGGATCGGAGTCGCAACTACATTGGTGGGGTTAATCTTTTCGATCGTTGAAAAGGAGTTGTTTACCGAACCGCATTTCGCGGACTATTCGCCTTCATGGTTTCTTCTAAGGTTCGGGTTGCTGCTTTTGATTTTATATGGACTGACGGTTTATGAAGAGGCGAAAGGAACGGACTCTTCGGCGATAAAGCTATTCGGAAAAGAGTCGTTCTTCATCTACGTGTTCCATCTTATTATAGTGTATGGCTCGAGCGTGACATTCCCATCGCTGATCAACCTGATCGGGCCGCACCTCGGTTACGCTGGATGTGTCGGGGTATTCATCCTTCTCGCTGTCGCGATGTATATCGCGGCGAGGATATGGAGCAATCTCAAACGAAACCATTACGAGATGTCACGACGGGTTCAGTATTTATTCGTCACGATTGTCCTTTACTTCTTCATAAGCAGGCCCTACTGACATTGCATTTAGCAGCGCCCGACAGACTACTGTGAAAGTGGTCGGTCACAAGCAGCAATCATAAGTTGTTCGTTGACAGGAACTTGAGAAGGGCGGCGTTGAATTCTGAGCTGTTCTCCAGGTTAGAGAGGTGACCCGCCTCATGGACCACGGCCATACGAGATCCTTTTATCGCGGCGTGCATTTCACCGGCGTCTGTCAGCGTGGCGATCCGGTCCTGCTTCCCTACGATAATCAGTGTCGGCACGGATATCCTGGTCAGGCTCTCGGTCATATCCATTCTTGCCGAAAGTGCGATCAACGTACCTATCAGTGCCGTGTCGGAGGTCGATTCAATAATTGCCCTGATCCTTTCCACCGCGGGGATTTTGTTTTCGATACTTTTCGGGGCGAAGAGAGCCTTAACCTGACCGTCTGCAAATTGAGATTTGTTTCCGGCGAGGATTGTTTTGATGAGATTGGCCCGGTTGAGCTTCGTTTCGTTCGTGTCGGGAGCGCTTTTCGTGTCGCAGAGGATTAGTCCCGAAAAGCGATTCGGTTCCCGGTCTATTGCGCGCATCGCCGTGTACCCTCCCATCGAGAGACCACAGAGGCAGGTCCTTTCCAGACCGAGATGGTCCATAATTGCGATTACATCGTCGACGTAGAACTCAACGAGGTACTGTCCACTTCCCGCGTCGCTCCCGCCGTGTCCACGCATATCGAACGTGACCGCGAAATGATCGCCTGACAGCAGCGCCGCCTGTTTGTCCCATATCGATCTGTCAAACGGAAATCCGTGAATGAAAAGGATGCTCTTCTCTTTTTTGTCGCCATGTGTTTCGAATGCGATTCTGCCCGACCCGGTTTCCAGGAACATGAGTCCTCCTTTGTGTAATAGAATGGAAATGATATTTGTTCAATTTAAAAATCTGGTTAGTTACGAAAAAGCGTCGTATTTTTACGTAAGGGCAAATGGCTCGAAATCTATCGGTGATATTGTGTGCGGAGCACATTGTGTATTGGCGGGTTCATGGGTAATCCCGTCTTGAAGTTCTGGCAAAACAGTCTAAGAACAATTCCCTCCGGAGAGAGACTTTCATTCCTCAACGAGGTCTATTTCACGAATTACTCCAGGGTGAGAACATTTGCCGCAGCACTTTTCACGATTGATGCCTTCCTAATCGTAGTCGATCTTCAGCACGTGGCAGGCGGCCTGTGGAAGATGATAGAGGGTTACCGATATCTATACTATCTTCACCTTCTCCTGCTGGCGGTACTCATGGTGTTCATCATTCTCACAACTGTCAGGAAGCCCGACAGTCCTAAATCGATACGGGCTTCCCACAAGGCGACTGTCTTGCTGTTCATTCTATTTATTATGATCTGGGCTGCATCTGTGGCCACTGTCGAACAAACCTTTCATGGTCTAATCTCCGTCTATGTCATCGTCATTTTCGGAATTGCAGTGGTATTTTACGTGAGCGGGGCGATGAGTTTACTGATGTATCTCTTGGCACATGCATGTTTCCTCGTCGGCATAAGTTACTTTCAGTCGAATCCTGAAATGCTGCTCGGCCATTACCTGAACAGTACTGCGCTCGTTGTCGTCGCATGGGTCCTTTCGCGTCTCGTCTTCTCCGGGAGGGTGAAAGAATATCTGGACAATCGCACGATCGAAAAGCAAAAGCTGGAAATCCAGGCGGCGAAGGAGAAGAGCGACACCATTCTTAAGAATATTTTGCCGGAGAACATCGTAAGCCAGATAAACGGGTTGGGGTATCCTCAGCCGAGATACAATTCTTCGACGACGATCGTGTTCGTCGATTTCGTATCGTTTTACAGGATCGTGGAAACGTCCGATGCATTGAAGGTGCTCAAGATACTTGAGAAGCTGTTCAACTCATTCGACGATTGTGTGAGGAGGCATAATCTCGAAAAGCTGAAGACGATAGGCGATTGCTATATGTACGCCGGCGGTCTTTTTACCGAGGACAATCAGCTTGAGGATTCGATTGAGGCTGCCGTCGAGATGAGGGAAATAGTGCGTGAATCTTCCGAGCAATTGAGATCGCGAACGGGCCGTGACTGGGGCATCAGGATCGGCATACACACAGGGCCTGCGATAACGGGAATAATAGGTACGTGGAGATTCATATTCGACGTGTGGGGACCGACCGTCAACGTCGCATCCCGGCTGGAGGCCGCGTCGCAAGCGAACAAGATCAATGTCTCACGGGAGGTATATGAGCATCTCAAGCGGAGCGGCAAATACGATCTCGAGCCGCGGGGCGCACTTGCGATTAAGGATATGGAACCGGTCGAGATGTTCTTTGTGGAAAGAAAAGGCACGAGCCAGCAGCAGTCGTAATTGTCTCCCGTGGCGGGAAGCGCTCTTTACTTGAACTGACGGGAGCGAGCCGGTCCTTCTATTGTTCTCTTTTCCTGGCAAAGAAATCTTTCAATAGCGAGCTCGATTCGGTATCCATTACTCCGGCGATGACTTCTATGCGATGATTAAGCCGATCGTCCTGGACGATGTTGTACAGGGTTGAGCAGGCGCCCATTTTGGGGTCATAGCTGCCAAAAACAATGCGGTCGATCCTGGAAAGCACGAGGGCTCCCGCGCACATCGGACAAGGTTCGAGTGTCACATATAGAGTGCAGCCCTCGATCCTGCGGTTTCCCAGGTGATTTGCGGCCGCTCCGATTGCAAGTATTTCCGCATGGGCCGTCGGATCCTGAAGCATCTCTACCTGGTTGTGGGCCTTGGCAATGACCGAGCCGTTTTTGACGATGACTGCGCCGACGGGAACCTCATCCTGCCGGAGTGCCGCCATCGCTTCCTTGAGAGCGATTGCCATAAAACGTCTGTGTTCGTTTTCCATTCTGATTATTTTCCCGATCAGCCCGCGATAGATACGTGGATGTCCACACCCGCCTCGTTCGTAGTTGTCCCGGGGATCGGCGAGCTCGATACCGTCGGGACTACGCGAGTATTCTTATAGTAGATGGATGCGGTTACTCGCTGGCTCACGTCGTATTTGAAGCGCAGCTCGATAGAAATCTGGTTTGTCCCGCCGAGAGGCTCGGGACCGCCGCTAAGATTGGTGACCTTGTAGGATGTGTTGCTTGATTGGGACACCGAGTAGCTGGCGCTGATGTCTATGTCATTCTTTAGGTTCAAGCCGAATATCGGAAATGAGAAGCCCCTCTTCGCGTAATCGGCAGTCACGGACAGTTGACCTGTATAGGTCTCGGCGATCGTCTGTGCTGACGGATTGAGCGAATACTGGTCACTGGTGTTGTAAAGGACGGAGCCCGATATGTTCGCGTCGCCCCAATTCTTGAAAGCGATGTTGAGGCCGACCAGAGGCTGGAACCCGTACGCTATTGTCTGTGCGTTGGTTACTCTGCCGCCGCCGTTATTGTCCTGCCAGTTCTGTGAATATGTAGACTGGTACGCGTTGCTGAAGCTTACCTGGGAAGCGAAGCTCTTGAAGAGGGGAAGATTCTCGAGCCCGCTCCAGCTGAAGGAGTAGTTCATTCGCGGCATGTATTGGCCGAATATCTTGTCGAGTATGGGAAGCGTTTCAAAGCCATTCAGGAATGCCTGCGAAATGTTCTGCTGGGGAGTTGAGGGACTGCTGTTCTGCAGGCTCTGGTAATCGGCAGCTACCTGGTTGATACCGCTCTTGAACATCGAGAAGATGAATACGGGAGGAAGCGTAAAGAAACTCCTCGACACCTGACCGGTTGCCTGCGTACTCAAACTGGCCGGTATGATGTTCCCCAATGAGTCGGTAGTGAATGTCGTGTTTCTGTTGTATGACCAGCCTACGTGCCATGACAAGTCGATTCGTGCGCCGGTCCATAGGTTGCGTGAAGTTTTGATATCCATTGTATTACTGTTGGAGAAATTGTCCGTCAACCCCACACCGCCCACGCGTCGTCCAGGGACGGTATAGAACGTGAAGAAAGGGAATGCCTTTTTGGGGGCATACATCAGCTTTCCGAACGGGTCGGAGACCAGTCCGAGCTGGTACAGCTGGGACGGTCCAAGCTCGGGGTCGCTGACCTGTATGAAGGGCACCTTGAAGAAGTTGCTCATGCCGGGGCGATAGCTCGGCAGTCCGCCGTTTGAAGAGGTGTTCGTCGAAGAGAAATTTACGCCGATGTTATCGAAATCGAGGAACGGGATTTTGACAATATTTTTCAGGAGTTTAAGGATGTCTTCAGTGTTACCCTGGTTCGACTTCGATGTGTCTGCCTGCGGGGGACCAATTTCTTCCCTCCCTCTCCTTCCACGTTCACCGCGCTCGGGTACCTGGTTGGCCTGGCCCGACGTTCCCGCAGAGAACCAAGGATCGGTGAGATCTTTCAACCTCAGATTCGTACCGAGCTGGAGGGATGAGTTGAACCCGGCTCCTTTCCCTTTCGCACCCTGCTGGATGGAGTTGGTCCATTGATATCCGGAATTATAGCTCGCCTGCAAGTCCATGTATTTCTGAATTCCCAGCGGAAGTTTCGGAGAGGTTGAGAGTGCGAACTGTTCCGTGAAACTGTAATCGTCTCCGAAATTGATCAGGCCGCCGTTGAGGAAGATTTGGCGGAAGACATACGAATTGGGACGTAAAATGAGCGGGCTCGCCGCCGTAGTGTCGTGAGTTGTATCCGTCTCGATCGAGAGAAGCGAGCTGCTGATGTTGAAATTGTATGCTATGCTCGGGTTGAGGATCCCATTATTTGTAAGTTTCCAGGTGAATCCTCCCGAGCGCTGTGCCGTGAAGTTGGGTGTAATAATAGGACTCGTCTGTGTCCAGAGCTTGTTTACCGTCAGGGAACGCGCGGCGTTCATGGAAAATGTAAGCGTGTTCGGCAAATACCTGATCTGAAAGTCCTGCGATTGCCCGGATGGTCCGGCGTGGGAAGCAGGGAACGGGGTGTAATAGGCCATCGGGTCCAACTGGACGGAATATCCCGCGTTGTACTGCCACGACCACATGTCTCCGGATTTCGTCTGCGTGTTCCTGAACCGGGATCCATTCCAGTTGAATCCCATCGTGATATTGTCGACGATGTCCCGGATATACCACTGGTTCGAAGGGAACGCGATCCTCATGCCCGATATCGACCATTGGTCGTTCACCGAAAGAGTCTGCGAGCTGGTCAGAAGGCTGTCCGCGATGATGGCCGCAGAGTCGGCCGATACGCCTTCTTTGATCAGGTACGCCTTTCTTCTCTGGACCGCCTCTGAAACTAATATATCGCTGTTGGGAAGATAGAGCGGGTTGGAAAATGATTCGGCATGATTGTAGTAGAATGGGATCGAAGTCCCGACCCATGCACGCGGCAGGAATCTGTTGATGTTGAACGAACCGCTGATTCCCCAATTTCGCTGATTACTTCTCGATCCGAACTGAGTGGTAAGTGTGTGAAAATACGGATCGACGTTCGTGTAGTTGAAAGATACTGTACCAAGGTCCGCCAACTGGATACTGCTTGAGACTTGATAAGCAAGTCCCGGCGTATTGTCGACGTTGGTTAGTCTTAGTTCGTCAACCCAAACCTGGCCGACCAGAGGAAGCGGGGTCCCCGTATGTCTCGGATTTGTGATCCCGATCTGGAAGTAAGTTACGTTTTGAAGAGAGGGGTTACCTTGCAGCCAATAAGTGGAGCCTGGTAGACCGTTATCGGCGACGACTCTTCCAATAACCTGATTCACAGAGTCACGCGTCTGTTTGAGAGAAGTCAGTGCTGCAAGATTGATGGAGATATCCTGCCACCCGCGCTTGATGGGCTGGCGATACTCGTAGAAGTTGTTGGCGTCGGTGCCGAACCTAAGGTAGACTTCGGCATCGTAGTTGGTCGAGTCCACATAATTGAAACTCGGGTCGCCGTGGACGAAGACTTTCATTGTGTGGTAATTGAAAAAGTCCTGCGCCTGCGGGAAAGTCTTGTAAACATAACGGGAACTGTCGTCCTGAAGCCCGTTGAGGAGCAGCGCGAGAGATTGTTCGTTTCCGAGTATCGGCCCGGAAGGATTTGAATTGTCGACCGGCTGAAGTCCTGGAGCCGGCGCAGTATACCCGGGATTGTCTTCGATGTTTACGACCGACACCTGCATCGTGCTGTCATTCGGGTTGGGAGTCTTCCAGTAATTACCGACAAGGTCCATTTCCGCGATCTTGACATGCATCGGGCCGACATTCCCGTTGAACCATATTCGCACGTATTGAACGTTGGTGAGGCTTGGGCTTCCGACAGCTCTTTCGTAATTCTGCAACGGGATGATGTACTGATACCATCCATTGGACCCTCCGCCTGCGATAAACGGATTATTTGTGGTATCGAGCTTGACATTATACTCAAAGTAGCTGTTCAGGAGATCGAGTGTGCCATTGTGGTTCAGGTCCTCGGTGTCGGGAATCCTGCCGTTTTCTGTCACGCTGTTTCCCTGTGTCCCGTTAACCCGGTAATACGCGCTGTCACCGGGGACATTCGGGTTCGAAAATTCGTAGTTGTCGCCTTCCGGATCTTCTCCGTTCGGATCCCACGGCCTGTCTGAGTTCTGAACGACCCATGGGAACGCGGCTCTTTCTTGAACATCATTCATCAAATCGAGTCCGAGGTCCATGCCCGGCAGCAGTCCGCCATTCCCCGTTGTATCCTCGGTATGCAAAATCCTGTCTCCGAAGACATCCTCGCTGATCTGACCCAGATCGATGTGCATCTGTCCGAGTCCGTTCACCGTGTCGACCTTCATCCAAATTTCGATGTAAGTCATGTTCTGCGCGACCAGGTCACTCGCGTTCGAAGAAAGGAGCGTCATCATTCCGCCCCAGTTCTGTGACGGATCGGATAGGAGAGTTGAGTTGAGGTCTCTCGCCCGGTTGTATTGTCCCCTTACCGTGGGCAGCATGCCCACGGAGAGAACTGTCTGGTTTTGCTGATCCGACGGAACGTTTCTCTTCGGCCATATGTCTCTGACGCTGATGGGTGAAGGACTCCTGTTGTACCAGAATGTCCAGCCTCTGTATTCGTTCTTTAGCGTATCGGTTATCCCGGGATGAAGAGAATCGAGTACCGAGGCCGCCGGTGGACTTGCCATTGTCCAGTTATAATAGTTTATGGGAAGTGGTATCGTTTTCTTCGATCCTTCAAAGTCGTCAATGTAGGCGATACCCTGGTTGTTGTCTCCCGGGATGACGCTCGTCCGCGTGTTCGGGTTTGGGAGCATATAAGCGGCTTCACCGTGTACGGCAAGGCTTGAGGGCGCTGCAGTTTGGAGAAGAGGGAGCGCATTCAGCGCCTTAGTCACGAACGGGAGATTAACCGTCGTACCGGCGTCGATATCCATTATGAGGTTGTTGATGGGTTCCTCTCCCAGTCTGACCTTCGTATTAGGAGATTGACGGGAGAAATCCATCAGGGTGAATCCGATATCGGTATTGTCGTTTACCTTGTAATCGGCCCTCATGCCCATAAGCGATTTTGACGCGATCTGGAAAATGTCGTTTGTTTCGTACTGTATCTGGACGTTCGCTCCAGATTGTAATGCAGTCTGGTTCTTTATGTCCACTTCTCCGGTCACGTAGTCGACAGTATAGTCGCTGCCCGCTGTCAACGGCTGACCGTTTAGAAGGACTCTTACGCTTCCCTCGACCAGGTTGAAGCCAAGGTTATAATGCGAAGTGGCGGAACTCGTGTATGTCCCCGTTAAAAGGAACCGGTCCCTCGAACTGAAATCGTTCTGAGCAGATTCGAGTGTCGTATCGTAGATCGCGTTATAAGTAAAAGAGTCCGGGGCGGTAATCTTCTGTCCCTGCGGACTGGAATAATCATGGAAAGCTTCCTTGAAAGGCTCCAGGTAGGGAAAAACTATCTCACCGGTGGTCTGATTTATGTCGTATGGAGGATTCCAATCCATTTGACCGTCAGGTGGACCGTTACCATTCGGGCCGGTCCGGTCGAGACCGAAGACCTGGAGCAGGTTCACATTCTCAATGTTGTCCTGCGCCGATTGGCCGGGTACAGTGTAAGTGATCTGCACATTCTTCAGCGAATTCTGATCGAGATTCAACCCGCCGGTCTGGTAAATGTTACGGAGCATCAGCCGCCACGCGTCGATCTCGCTTGGAATCGGGTTCGTCGGCACGATCATGTTGAGCACGAGTGGAAGGTTCGTGGTATCTAAAGAAGTCAGAGTTCCGTACACTCCTCCGCCAGCTGTTGTAAAGGCGACCGCGATGATCTGGTTGGATTGGACCGACGTATTCAGCGTAAGCACGCCGGTCTTGGGGTCGTACGAATACTCGGTGCCTTCAATGAGCTTCTGAAATCTTCCCGTTTGAATTTCCCAAGTGGTCTGGTTGAAGGACTTTACGGTCCGGAGCGAGTCGTAAAAATTCCTTCCGGCCAAACTGTTTTCGGGCTCAAGATCCATTACCGCGAATCCTTGCCGGAGGTTCGAGTTCGGTGCGGTCGTCGGCTGCGACACGTACACTTCAAGGTTGGTCACATACAAGCCCGGGACATATTGCTGATTTTGCAGATAATTCTCGTATCCGCCAATGTACATCGAATCAATGAAAAAGTGGTTTGTCGCATACTGGTACGCATGCAAACTGAAGGTCTGGCTCGAAGAACCGTTGCTGACTGAGAGCGTTTTGCTTTGAGCTTTCTGCTGGCTTGCCAGAGCCGTCAGTGTCAGAGGGCCGAATTGCATCTTCGTCTTAATCCCGAACAAGGACTGGTTGCTCCCGACAAAGGATGAGGGCGTGCTCATCGACACGTTTCCGGCTTCGACGCGCTGAACGACTTCGTCGGGATACCCGGAGTACTGGATCTTCAGCTGGTTTTCATAGTCGAACTGGTTCTGCGTGTCCCAGTTCGCGCCAATGCTCAGCTTGTCCCCTACAGTACCGCTGACATTGATGGAAACATCCTGCTTGAAGTCCGGCTGGTTCGTCACATTTCCCAGCTGGGAGAGTGTCTGCGCGTTGAGTTTCTGGTTCCTCCAGCCGCCGTGAATGTCTACTGCGCCTGATATTCTAAGATTAATCCTCGGTGGTCCGAATATACTCAGGACAGGATTTGAAGGTATCGGGATGCTGATGTTAGTCACGCCGGCCATCAGAGATTGAAGTCCGCCCGCTTCCTGCAGTGTGTAGGCGTGAGCGAGGTCTTCCCATGTGCTCTCGATGTAGTGTTTTCTGTCGAGCGCTATATATTCATCGAGAGGAATCTGAATCGGAACCCGAATATCATGGTTCAGAAAAGTCTCCCTGATTTCGACGTATTTTCCGGCAGAGTCCATTGTGGCAGTATGCTGGACGCCCCCTGAGTAAAGGAAGAGCGGATACTTGTATTCTTCGAAAAGCGCTGCTTGTGGCTGTGACGCCCTGAGGTCTTGCAGCCATGCGGAAAGTTTCAAGCTATCCAGCGACACCGAATCTGCAGACGCGGATGAATCCTGTGAACCTGATGCGCCGAGTGAATCTCTCGGGGCTCTTACGACTGATGAATCCGTTCTGCTCAAAACACTGTCGACGGGGAAAGCCTCATCAGCGCCCGGGTGAACGTCTAACCTTCCTGTCGCGCGTGAGGTCGTTGCCTGCTGCGCGAGTAGAGGGACTACCGCGTGTCTGCTCAGATGCAGAGCATCGGTCGGCTGAAATGATACCGCTTCAAAGGTTGTGAGCTTTGTGGGGGAATCAACTCCCGTCCGCCAGTGACGCCTGTTCGTCCGCCTGCCGTGGTTTTCGTCCGTTGAATTGAAGTCAACGCTTGAGGCTGCCAGCTCCATGAATGCCCAAACACCGATGCTGATAACCAGCACCAGAAGAATTGGAAGCGTGATACGGCTTAGGTGCGTTTTAGCGTTTTCCACTTACAGATTGCCCGAAAACTCCCTGTCTTAATAACCTGATGTTCTAATGCAATAGCAATCTGTATGGCTTAAGCTCCACTCTTCTTGTTCTAAGTTTGTCGGAAAAATTATCAAAGCACAAAGTAAATATCAAGCAAACGTGATATGCATCTCCCCCATTTTGAGTGGAATTTGAGGGGTTGCGATTGACGAAAGCCCCGAGGCGTCTTTGCTCCCAGGTAAAAGCTGCTGTACTTCTCCCGAAATGTCTCGCCAGGGCCCGAGATAAGCGAAGTTAAGCGGATCAGGCGCTTCTCCGGGTCCTGCTTTGGTTAGGCCTTGTTTTCTTTATTCGGAAGATTGGCTTTTTCCTTTAGTCACGACTTTGAGGGAACACGTGACCTGGTTCCGACATCCGTAGCGACCCGCACCGTAAGTCCTCTTGAGATTGGTGATGGGCTGTCGGTTGGATGCGATCTTTTCAAGATCGGAGCGGTTTCGCCGGAGTTGAAAGTGAAACTGGCTAGTGCGATTTTCAAGATATCTTAGGATGCAATCGGAAGGATTCACGAAAAACTAAATGAGAAGGCATTTATGAGCACGGGAGAAAGTAGAACCGGAACGATCCTGGTTGCCGAAGATCAATCGGCGATGCGGGAACTCGTAAAAGACATTCTCGAAAGCGTCGGCTACAAAGTCATCTCTGTCGTGGATGGCGAGGCCGCGGTTGCAACTTACATTGAACGGGAGAGCGAGATCGATCTCGTCATTCTCGACATGATCATGCCGAGGTTGGGCGGCGGTGAGGCTTTCAGGAAGCTCAAATCGGTCAACCCTGGTGTTCTTGTCTTGATCTCGAGCGGGTACAACCATGATGAGAACGCACAGAGACTACTCAACGAAGGCGTGGCAGGATTCCTTGGAAAGCCGTTTCAGGTCGGCGAACTCGTCGAAAAAGTCAGACAGGTTCTCGACAGAAAAGCGAAGAGTTGAAAAAGGTGATATACCTTTCTCCGGCTTAACCGGGACGTACCGGCAAACAGTATCGGCGGCCAGCCTGATGTTGTCAGCCGAGAATTCCTTATCGAGCGGCGAATGGATATTAACTAAGCTTTGTAAGCGATGAAGAATATCCTTCTGAACGGATACAGCAGCCTGCCGTCTCTCTGTGCATGGTAGGTCGCTTTGCATCGCGTGAGGACTTCTTGCTCGAATTCCGACCGAGCTTCGTCGTCGGGGAGCTTTTCAAGGAACGGCCTCATCGCCGTTCCCTTGTACCATTCCACGAGTTCCGTATGTGATTTGAGGATGTGGTAATAGGTTGTAGTCCACAACGAAACCCTGGTCCCGGCCGATGAGATGATATCGTAGTAGAATTCCGGCGTGTTGTTGCTGAGTATCCTTTCGACGCCAGCGATCATCCCAGACCACTTGCCCTGCGAGGCTACATTTCTGACGGCGAGATGCAGCGGCGAGTCCCAGTTGGCTGGCACCTGGACGGCGAGAGCGCCACTGCTGTTGACGATATCCAGAAGGCGTGGGATCAAAGAAGTGTGATCGGGCATCCATTGGATCGCCGCATTCGAGAAAACGATGTCGTACTTTTCATTGAAGTGGTATGTCGGCGCATCCGCAACAATCCAGTTGGTATCGCGCCGGTCGCGTTTCGCCTTTTCGATCATTGCGGGAGAACTGTCCAGTCCGGTGAACTGCGCCTTTGGCCATCTGTTCCGCAATATCGCGGTGCTGTTGCCCGGTCCGCATCCGATGTCGATTATCGAGCGGGGGATTTCAATTTCGATACGTGCAGCAAGATCGATTGACGGCTGTGTTCGCTCATTTTCGAATTTCAAATATTGATCAGGATCCCAATTAGGCATTTTCACCTCTTACTTCTTCCGTATTGCTGAACGCGTGGCGTCTGCCATCTCATTATTCTAATATTCCTTTGTTCCACCGTTCCAACTCGAAGGCTCTTCGCTGCGGCGATCGTCATCTCCTCACCTGGCCGGCGCCGTGGACAATGAACTTCGTGCTTGTCAATTCTACGAGACCCATCGGGCCGCGAGCGTGGAGTTTCTGTGTGCTTATGCCGATCTCGGCACCGAGACCGAATTCAAAGCCGTCCGTGAAACGCGTCGACGCATTTACGTAGACCGCCGCGGAGTCGACTTCGCGCAGAAACCTCTCGCCATTCGAACGATTGGCGGTAACAATCGAGTCTGAGTGATGCGATCCATAATGGTTTATGTGTGCTATCGCCTCGTCGACATCCCTGACGACCTTCACAGCCATTATCAGCTCGAGATACTCGCGGTACCAATCTTCCTCCGTCGCGGGCCGGACATTTCCGATGATCGCGCGTACCTTTCTGTCTCCACGGAGTTCGACACCGGCAGTCGTGAGCCTTTCTGCAACCGCGGGAAGGAATTTCCCGGCAATCTTCTCGTGCACTAGGAGCTTCTCCGCCGCGTTGCATACGGACGGGCGCTGCACTTTCGCATTGAAGACAATCTCTACGGCATCTTTCAAATCGGCGGGACTGTCTACGTATACATGGCAATTTCCTTCCCCGTGTGCGATGACCGGTACGCTGGAATTTTCCTGTATGTACTTTATGAGTTTCTGGCTCCCGCGGGGAATGATTATGTCGAGAAACCGATCCTGCTTGAGCATCTCGGCGACCGCTTTTCGGTCGGTCGTGTCGATGAACTCCACGCATCCCGTCGGGAGCCCGACGTCGCGCAACGCTTTCTTCACGATGCCGACCAGCACGCCGTTCGAGTGAATTGCTTCGGAGCCGCCGCGTAAGAGAACGGAGTTGCCCGCTTTCAGACAGAGTGCAGCGGCGTCGATTGTTACGTTAGGTCTCGCTTCATAGATGATGCCGACGGCTCCAAGAGGGACTCTTATCTTTTCGATCACAAGTCCGTTCGGACGCCGCAACAGCTGGATCTTTTCGCCGACAGGGTCGGGGAGTTTAATGACGTCCTTTACCCCGGCAATCATCTGTCCGATCCTCTTTTCATTCAGGGTAAGCCTGTCAAGCAGCGTTTGGGAAATTCCGGCGCGTCTGGCGTTTGAAAGGTCTTTCTCGTTCGCGGAGCGAATTGCCTTTATCTCTTTACCGAGCCTGGTGGCAATGGCCTTAAGGAGTGCATTCTTCTTAGAGGCTGAAGTAGTGTATAATACCCCGCTGGCTTTCTTTACAGACTCGGCTTTCTTTTCGACGTTATTCATCTTCACGTGCTCTCGGTTCGGTCCCGTCCGATTGGTTTCCGGGACATCATTCAACAATTCCAACGTTCCATTCTTCAGTTGGTGCGAAGTCGTTTCGATGTATCACCTCGGCCGGAGCCTTTCTGTGGAGGATCGTTTCAACTTCGGCGCTCTTCTTTCCCTTGATCCTGATCAATTCAGCGGATGAATAGGCTGTGATTCCTTTTCCCAATTCGATTCCGGCAGAGTCAAGAATGGATACGATGTCGCGAGCCCTGAAATCGCCTCGGACTTCCACAATACCGGAAGGGAGAAGACTTTTGTGTTTCTTTGCCAGCGCTAACTTTGCACCGTCATCCACGATGACGCTTCCCTTCGTATGCGAAACGAAGCCTATCCATTGCTTTCGCATCGGAAGAGTTTTGTCCGCGGGAAGGAAGACTGTGCCCGGTACGTTGCCCGCGACGACGTTCTCTATGACGCCGGGGTTCGCGCCGTTCGTTATGACGACGGGGATACCGGAGGCTACACATCGTTTTGCCGCCTGTATCTTCGTCGACATCCCGCCCGTACTCAACTCGCTAGTTGTCCTCCTGGCGTAACGTTCAATTTGAGGAGTAATCTTCTCCACGACACGGAGCAGTTCGGCGTCACGTTCCCTTGAAGGGTCTGCAGTGTAAAGCCCGTCGACATCGGAGAGTATGATAAGTATAGCAGCCTCGATCAGGGTGGCAACCATCGCCGAAAGGTTGTCGTTGTCGCCTAATTTTATTTCTTCGATGGCGACGGTGTCGTTCTCGTTGATGACAGGGACTACACCCTTTTCGAAAAGGGCAGCGAAGGTGTTCCGGGCGTTCACAAACCGCGCACGGTCGGAAAAGTCATCCTTCGTCAATAGAAGCTGGGCGATGGGCTGCTTGTTCCTGCGAAAGGCCTTCTCATAAGCTTCCATGAGAAGAGGCTGGCCGATGGCCGCGGTTGCTTGCTTTGCAGGAATTGTACGGGGGCGTTCCTTCAAACCTATCGCGGCAACTCCCGCGCCGATTGCACCGGAGCTCACGATCGCGACGTTCTTACCTGAAGCTCTGAGTGAACAGACGCTTTTTGCGATGGACTCTATCCGGGCCGCGTCTATCCCTTTCGTCTTGTCTGCTAAAAGGTTGGTTCCAATCTTTATTACGACGGTATTTTTCGTCAGGATTATATTTTTCAGCTGCTGCATTTGCCAATTTCATTTCTCTCAATATATGAGGAATGTCGGGAATAATCATGCTTCAGGAGAGAGACACGAAAGGATTTACCGCACTTATTCGGCTCATCTCGCTAAAGTTAGTTAAGGAATTGAGTACCATGCCGCAGAGACCGCTCCCGTTATTTTAAAGGGAGCGCGCCGCCGGGTGGAAATGTGTACTAACGGGTCCGGGGCTACGCGACCGGTTTCTTCATGTGTCCGAGAAACATCACGAGTACCGCGACGCCTATTGCTGCGAAAATAGCGAAAAGTATTGAAACGGAGACATTGTCGTTCGAGCCGCCCATTTTCATAACGATGGCTATCACGGCAATCGTTATGTTCATCAGCACGGCGAACGTCATGAATACAGGGGCAAGCAAATATCCGAGCGCCTTTTTCTTCAGCAGAAGGACCGATGTTATGATGAAGCCTGGAAGCACGAGGGAGTAGTCCAGAACGTGTACGGGGTTTGTCGGTAAACCGGTGCCGCGAAGACTTGCAGGAGCCTGGTTGCTTATCATCGCCGGGAGATCGTCTTTCAACCACATAAGATAAAACAATACACCGGCCGCGAGGACGAATAATGACATGAAGTATTCCTGCCTCGAATCTTCGAACCATTCCTTGACGCCGCCGGGTGTAATCTGAACCATCAGCGTCATGAACGAATAAGCGGAGACACCCAGCGTCCAGCAGTAAACGAGGAAAAGAGAATTGAAATGAAGACCGAAGGAGTAGATGACGAACGTGTACGATGTGTAGAGCATCGTACCCAACCACACGAAAAGGCCCCACCGGATCTCTCTTCTCGCGACTATGGCAGATACGAGGAGAACAGGCACGATGAGCCCCAGATTGACGATGTCCTGACCGGCCGCCTGCGCAATCCAGAGCGCCGTCTCGCGCGAGTAAGTATTATGATAAAACAGTCCCCCCAGACTGGTTATTGCCATAAGTATTACCGTTGCCAGCGTAAAATAGAAAATCTCTTTTCCGCGAAGCTTTCCGTTCATCCTGTACTCCTTCTATTTTCTACCTGCCCGTATAGGAAGGCGTATTGAAACGTAGGGATTCCGTCAATGCATTGCAGCCGCTACTTTCGTGCGACTCTTTTACTCAGGACTGATTACTGACGGGTGATCACGACTCGACCCACGCGATCCAATTTTACACATCCGCAGCTTAAGATTCAAACCACCTACAACCATTCCCGGGATGTCGCCATCGAAGATCGTCGCGTGAACACAAACGGTTTACCATAGCGTAATGGGCCCGATGAAACCCTCTTTGAGTGAGGAAGTCCTTCAAAATGAATTCTATCGTGATTCAAAGGAGTCTGCGCGCAGTTTCATGGTGCCGATTGTTTCGGCGAATTTGCCGCACTATCTTTTCTCCGAGGAGCGATTCACAACATTAACCGAGGAGAATTGAATGAGGAGGTTCTTTAAAATAACGGGATATACCATCGTCGCCGCAGTTAGCGTTGCACTTGCCGCACTGACTTATTTCAATATGACGTACCCGAGGGTGGAGACAGCGCCGGACATAATGATCAAACTGACACCGGCAAGGATTGAGCGCGGGAGCTATCTCGTAAACAGCGTGGTGGGGTGTTTCGACTGTCACTCGGAGAGAGACTGGACCAAATTTTCCGGACCGATCAAGCCCGGAACCGAGGGAAGGGGGGGAGAGAAATTCGACGAGAAGGGCGCGGGAGTACCGGGTACGTTGTACGCTCCGAACATAACTCCGGCGGGATTGAAGAACTGGACCGACGGTCAACTGGTAAGAGCCCTGACCTGCGGCGTCGACAATAAAGGACGCGCGCTGTTTCCGATTATGCCGTACACGCATCTGAACACGATGTCGAAAGAAGACATTTATTCCATCGTAGCCTATCTCAGAACGATCAAGCCGATAGATAACAAGGTTCCGAAGGGGAGTCTCAATTTTCCCGTGAATCTCATCGTTAAGACCATGCCGATCTACTCTTTCAATCCGCCGCCGGCCCCTGACACAACCGACATGGTCGGTTACGGTAAGTACCTTTTGAATGCCGCCGACTGCGCGGATTGTCACACTGAAATGTCGAACGGTGAATACGTGAAGGGGATGATGTTGGCGGGCGGAGCGCCCTTTCAAATGTCGGGAGGAATCGCCCGATCTGCCAACATAACGCCGGATTCGGCTACCGGCATCGGCAAATGGGATGTGAAACGGTTTATTTCGTTTTTCAAAGCATTCGATTCCGATTCATCGGCGAATATTCGCGTGTCGCCGAGCGACTATAACACACCGATGCCGATGATATCATTTGCAGGAATGACAGACCACGATCTGGCCGCTATCTACGCTTATCTCAGAACGGTGAAGCCTGTGTACAATGAGGTCGTTAACTGGACGCCGGAAAAGTAAGGACGCATTGCATAACCTTGTCAAGGTTTCAAACCCTGACAAGGTTGTCAACAATTCATAAATCCATCATTCCATCATTTCCTTATTCGTTTGTCCGGTTCTTTTCCAGACGTAGTATACCGGCACACCGATGAGAACGATGACAACTCCCGGCCAGGTATAGGCGGGTTTGAATATCAGAAGATCGATTGCGATAGCCGCCGCGATAAGTATGTAGAGAGCCGGCAGGAACGGGTAGCCGAACGCTTTGTAAGGTCTCTCGGCGTCGGGGCGCTTCTTGCGCAGGACGAATATGCCGGCTATCGTCAGGATAAAGAAAATCAGAACGGCGAAGATGACGTAATCGAGCAAGTCGCTGTAGGTACCTGACAGGCAGAGGAGGCTGGCCCAGATTCCCTGGAAGAGAAGTGCCGCCCCGGGGACTGCTTTGTCGTTCAATTTGCCCGCTTTCTTGAAGAAGACATTGTCCTTCGACATCGCGTAGTAGATCCTCGGACCTGCCAGGATCAGGCCGTTGTTGCAGCCGAATGTAGAAATCATTATCAGGATCGCCATGATGACGGCGGCGGGAGCTCCGAAGAACATCGCCGCGGCGGCCGTGCCTACTCTATCGTCCGCGGCAAACTGGATACCCTGTGCCATGACCGTGTGACCCGCGGGCGAGCCGTGAAGAGGAAGCGTCAGCACATATGCAATGTTTGCAAGCAAATACAAAACAGTGACAGCGAGAGTCCCGAAAAGAAGGCTCAGCGGTATGGTCTTCTTGGGATTGACGACTTCCCCCGCGGCAAAGGTTATGTCGTACCACGCGTCGCTCGAAAAGAGCGAGCCGACCGAAGCGACACCGATAGCGGCAAGGAGCATCGGCCCGGAAAGCGATTCAATGAGTACCACCCTGCCGTTTGCCAGGTGAGTCCAGCTGGCGTTCCAGAATTCGGAAAAGTTCATATGCATGGCCGTTATGTTTCGGCCGACAAAGATTCCCAGTACGATCAGCCCCGCCAGGGCGATTATCTTGGTAATGGTAAAAACGTTCTGTACCAGCTTACCGCGCTTCACACCGCGCATGTTGATGTAAGTGAGAAGGGCGATGCTGAGAATCGCGACGATTTGTGCCGCCGAGATTCTCAGTCCGGCAATCGTAAAGAGAACGTTACCTTCGCCGAGCGAGGGGACCAGGACGGATGTGAATTTCGCGAATGCGACTGCGACAGCCGCTATCGTCCCGGTTTGAATGACGAGGAAGGAGGTCCATCCGTACAGGAAGCCGAGCAGCGGGCCGTATTCCTCTCTCAAATATGCGTAAAGCCCACCGACGTGCGGCATCATACTCGCGAGTTCCCCGTAACTGAGTGCGGCTATAACGGTTATCACGCCGGTGATCAACCATGTGAGGAGCAGGTATCCCGGTGAGCCGAGCGTTCTCGACATGTCCGCACTTACGATAAATATCCCCGACCCGATCATCGAACCGATAACGATCATCGTCGAGTCGAGAAGCTTAAGCTCACGCTTGAACTGCGTCCCTCCTTGAACTTCCGTTGTTTCGGAATTAGCGCTCATGCTTCCTCCTTCCAGGTTTGAACTTCATGGTCTACACCAACAGCGACGACAAAATAATACGATTTCGATGTCACGAACGAACGAATTGGCGAGGGACAGAACGGCTCCGCTTTGCTGGGAGCGCGGAGCCGCTGAGAAAGCCGGTTGGTGTTCAAGTAACGGCTATTTGTTCGTTCCGGTCGCCAGCCTGACCTTGCTGTGTCTTCGGCTGTACCAGAAATAGATTACGAACCCAATCGCCATCCACACGATAAGCCTGACCCACGTGTCGAACGGAAGGCTTACCATCTGAGCGAGCGAGACGACGACGCCCATAATCGGAACGAAAGGCACCCACGGAGTCTTGAACGGCCTGTGTACGTCCGGTTTCGTGCGTCTCATGACAAGCACGCCTGCGGAGACAATCGCGAACGCGAGGAGTGTGCCGATTGAAACCAGTTCGCCGAGAATGCCTATGGGGAAGAGCCCCGCGACAATCATCGCGACGGTTCCCGTAACGATTGTCGTTATATATGGCGTTCTGAATTTCGGATGAACGGCGGCAAACTTCTTCGGAAGCAGTCCGTCGTTTGCCATGCTGTAGAATATCCTCGGTTGTCCCAAAAGCATAACGAGTACGACGGAACTGAGGCCGGCGATAGCTCCGATTTTGACCAGGGGTCGCAGCCAGAACAGTGCAGGTCCGGCTGCATCGACGCCGACTGCTATCGGATCGGGAACGAGAAGTTTCTTATAGCTGACGAGACCCGTAAGGACGAGGGAAACCAGTATGTATAGCACAGTCGAAACGGCGAGCGATCCCATGATTCCGACCGGCATGTCCTTCATGGGATTCTTCGCCTCCTGTGCCGTCGTGGACACCGCGTCGAATCCTATGTACGCGAAAAATATCACGCCGGCACCGCGGAAAATTCCGCTCCATCCGAAATCGCCGAAGTGGCCGGTGTTCTTCGGGATGAACGGCACCCAGTTGGAGTGATGGATGAACGACAGTCCGAATCCGACGAACAATAGAATAACCGCCACTTTTATGATAACAATAATATTGTTGAACCCGGCAGATTCACTGATCCCGATCACAAGGAGCGTGGTCATGATTGCTATGATGAACATCGCGGGGAAATTGATAAGCGCCCCAGTCATAATCCATCCGACGTGCGGCTCGTAGTTTATGGGAGCATTGGCGAGATATCCCGGGATGATTATCCCGAAGTCCTTAAAAAAGCTGACTACGTAACCCGACCATCCGACCGCAACGGTGGAAGCACCGAAAAGGTATTCGAGTATCAGATCCCATCCGATGATCCATGCGAGGAATTCGCCGAGCGTGGCGTAGGCGTAAGTGTAAGCGCTCCCAGCTATCGGTATCATGGATGCAAATTCGGCGTAGCAGAGACCGGCAAAGGCGCAACCAATACCGGACACGACAAACGAGAGTACTATTGCCGGTCCGGCGTATTGAGCAGCTGCCTGGCCCGTGAGTACGAATATCCCGGCGCCGATGATAGCGCCGACGCCTAGCGTAGTGAGGTTGAGGGGACCGAGAGTTCGCTTCAGACCATGTTCCGTCTCCGAAGCTTCTTTTGTCAAGTCCTCCAAATTCTTGGTAGCAAAAAGCGGGTTACCCATTAATCCTCCATTCTCGTCCGAAGGGCCCATTCGATTTGTCTCGATCCGCCGAATGGGAACGGCGCTTTCGAAAATAGTGCTTCGGACTTGTAATTGTTTTGAATCGCGGAGCCGCCCCGTGGGACCTCGCCACTGATTATGGCGTGGCAGACTAGAACGGATGCTCCGAGCCTAAAAGAAATCCATAATCTGAAGAAACAAGAGCACCGGTTCTCAAATCCTTTGTGCCCCCTCCTGCGGGTGTCGTTTTCTCAGGTCGGAGACAGCATGATACATATTAACCCGCCGGGGGAAGCTCCCGGTGACAAAGGAGATGTCTAATATGACTGATTCTATGATATAGTTTTCTGAATTCTGAAACCTTAATGTCGATTTCTCTTCGGAGTCTGATGTTTGAGAAAAGGAGCTTACCAATATAAAATGGATGATTGAATCGTGGGAGTGATTAATAGGGATTCTTCCTGAGAGCGAGTTTCGGGCAAGATATCGCCTGGAATTTTTGTCATCGAAGGAAAAAATATCAACTCACCCTATCAGAATCAAGATTAGGCGAGATTTGGTCTTCACGAGTTTACCCAATTTTGAGGGAAATGGAATAAATTTGGGTGGTGTTGAGGAGGGGAGGTAGTCGTAAAGAATGTTTCATTGGCCAGTGATTCTATAACGCGTCAGATGGCGCGCCGGTATTCCGACCGCTGGGCTATAGAGGAAGAGTTGCAGTTCATAAAACAGCGTTTACAACTGGAAGACATTAGAGTCCGACATTGGAAGGCGATCGAGCGGTTGTGTCTGTCCGTTATGCTTGCATTCGCTTTTCTGGTCCAGTTTGTTGAGTACATCTGTGCCAAGAGAAAGCGCCTCTTCCCGATTTTATGCGGAACGCAATCTGAACTCAACCCAGATGCAAAGTTTGTCAGCTACAGAGTCCTTGATGCATTGCAGATGGCCACCGCCTTTGTCTTGGCCCTTAATCTCTGGCTAAAAAGTAGGTAAACTCGTGTTGGTCTTGATTTGCTTTGAGGGGAGACGTTTGCTATCCTTAGGACAGTCAGGCAAAAATACCTCGGTAAAATCAGGGTTCTTAAATATCAGGTTTGTCAATTAAAGCGGGGGGCGAAACTTGGCAAACGAGAAATCCTTACAGGAATATAAAGCCAGGATCCAGAGGGCTGTCGATCACGTGGAGAAAAATATCGCCGACAGAATTTCTCTCGCGGTCCTCGCGGAAGTCTCGTGTTTCTCGTCGTACCATTTTCACCGCATTTTTCACGCGTTCGTTGGAGAAACACCGGGCGAGTTTGTGAACAGGATCAGGCTTGAGAAGGCGGCAAGCCGGTTGATAACTTACCCGTCAGAACAGATAACTGAAATCGCCTTCAAGTGCGGGTTTGCTTCCTCACCGGCTTTCGCTCGTGCGTTCAGAGAATATTTCGGTTGCAGCGCGAGCGAGTGGCGCGGAGGGAGACTTGAAGGCGTTAATAACGGCGATAGTGGGAAAGCGAACGATGAGCAGCGTGAAATCTCTTCCACTTCATCCGTTTGTCGTCCTGATGATGAGAATTCCAGATCAATAGCCGAACGAATGGAGGAGATGCTTGTTAAGACGGAGATCAAATCGATGCCGTCGTTTCACCTGGCGTATCTTGAATGCCTGCATGGCTATAACGAAAAGATAGGAAAGTTTTTCGACAGGCTATGCCGGTGGGCCGGACCGAGAGGTCTACTCACTGATGATGCCAGGTTCATCGGGATTGCGCCGTACGATCCGAAGGCGGCCGCCTCCGATAAATGCAGGCATTACGCTTGCATGACAGTCCCTGCCTATATCGTGTCTGAGGAGGAGATCGGAGTGGCGGACATCCCCGCGGCAAGATGCGTCGTAGCCCGCTTCGAAGGAGTGCAAGGGGAAATTGCGTATGCTTACGACGAATTGTTCGGGAAGTTCATACCGGAGAACGGC
The DNA here is from genome assembly GCA_021845665.1 of Bacteroidota bacterium. GTDB lineage: Bacteria > Bacteroidota > Ignavibacteria > Kryptoniales > JAKASW01 > JAKASW01. Next base: position 93,620 of record JAJZVO010000002.1, read on the forward strand.
TACCAGCCTGCCGACCTCCCCGCTTACGAGATATATTATAATGATCCGCAAAATGCGTCCGGGAAGGAGTTCACACTCGATCTCTGCGTGCCGGTGGAATCCTGGAAACCTTGTCAAGGTTCGGAAACTTGACAACGTTGCGCATGTCTTCTAGATTCCTACATGGCAAAGACGTCGGGTACCATAGACTGGAACAAAGCTCTGTCGCCGCTCTTCAGCAAATACGGCAGCCGCAAACATCCGCTCGAGTACGAGAATATTTACCAGCTTGTTGTCATGGTAATACTCTCTTCGAGAAGCACGGACGTTTTAATAAACAAGATTGCCCCGGAGCTTTTCAAAGCATTCCCATCGATGAAGAAGATGGCGAAAGCGAAGCCGAAGGATCTTTTTCCTTTCGTCCACGGCATAACGAACTTCAGACACAAGTCGGAGTGGATCGTTTCGATCGCTCGCACCGTCGTCGACGACGAGCACATTCCAACTGGCATGGAAGGGCTGACTAAACTACCGGGGATCGGCAGAAAATCCGCGAACGTCATCATAGGCGAATCGGGCGGCAAACCCGAGGGGGTGATTGTCGATCTGCACGTGGCTCGCGTCGCGCCGAGACTCGGCATAACAAAATCGGACAAGCCTGACAAGATCGAGGAAGACATCATGAAGGAGATCGCGCCGAAGCACTGGCACCAGGCTGGAATGGGGATGACTTTCTTAGGAAGGGAGATATGCAGGCCGAAGAATCCGAAATGTCCGGAGTGCGTGGTAAGGGAAGTGTGCAGCTATTACAGGAAGTTTGAACGGGCGAGAAGATTGACACGCTGACGGCACGGAAACAGATTCAGGGAGATCACGGATGAGATTCTGTTTAGTTCCAATCCGTGAGAATTTGTTCCCTATCCGCGTCTTCCGTGTACAGTGAATCGAGAGCAGCCCACCGACGGATCTTTTGAATTCTTGAGTTCCTAACCGCCGTTTCCTATATTCAACAAGCCAATTTTTACGAATTCAACCAAGGTCACAAGATGAAAATCCACGAATACCAGGCAAAAGAGATTCTCAAGAAATTCAACGTGGCTATTCCAAAGGGGAAGGTCGCGTTCAGCGTCGAGGAAGCAGTTCAGGCAGCCCAGGAAATTGGAGGAAACGTATGGGTGGTTAAGGCCCAGATCCACGCAGGTGGACGCGGGAAAGGCGGCGGCGTAAAGGTCGCCAGAAGCCTCGATGAGGTCAGACAGCTTGCCTCACAAATATTGGGCATGACGCTAATTACTCATCAGACCGGGGCTGAAGGAAAGCTTGTCAAGCGTCTTCTGATCGAACAGGGTATCAACATCGCGAAGGAGCTCTACGCGGGAATAGTGCTCGACCGCTCGACTTCGAAGAACGTCTTCATGGTATCTACCGAGGGAGGCGTCGAGATAGAGAAAGTCGCCGCCGAGTCGCCGGAAAAGATACTGAAGGAAACGGTGGACCCCGGACTCGGTCTGATGCCGTTCCAGGCGAAGAAGCTCGCCTTCGGACTCGGCCTCCAGGGAGATGCTTACAAGAACGGAGTGAGGTTTCTTACCGCGCTTTACAACGCTTATATCGGAACCGATTCCAGTCTTGCCGAAATCAATCCGCTCGTCCTGACGACCGAAGGGTACGTCATGGCTCTCGACGCGAAGATGAATTTCGACGACAACGCTCTTTTCCGTCACCCCGACATTCTCGAGCTGAGAGACCTCGATGAAGAATCCCCGCTTGAAGTGGAGGCATCAAAGTCGCATCTGAATTATATCAAGCTCGACGGCAACGTCGGTTGCATGGTCAACGGCGCCGGACTTGCGATGGCAACGATGGACATCATAAAGCTGACAGGCGGCGAACCTGCCAATTTCCTCGATGTGGGCGGCGGCGCTAACGTAGAGACCGTGTCGAACGGATTCAAGATCATTCTGTCCGACCCGAACGTGAAGGCGATACTGATAAACATATTCGGCGGAATAGTGAGATGCGACCGGGTCGCTCAGGGCGTCATCGAAGCTGCCAAGCGCGTTTCGGTCAACCTGCCGGTGGTTGTAAGACTCGAAGGGACGAACGCTAAAGAAGGCGCGGATCTTCTGAAGAACTCCGGACTCGATTTCGCCGTCGCTAACGGTTTGAAGGACGCCGCCGAGAAAGTGGTTTCGGCTCTCAAAAATTAGGTCAAGGTGAATTCTCAATTTTAAATTCTAAATTTTGAATTAATTGAGAATTCAACATTCAAAATTTAAAATTCTATTTAGATAGTTGGATTGGAATAAATACGAAGCAGTAATCGGACTGGAAGTACATTCGCAGATGCTCACTCAAACGAAAGCGTTCTGCGGATGCTCGACCAAGTTCGGTAATCCCCCAAACTCGAATGTCTGCCCGGTATGTCTCGGCATGCCCGGGGTGCTCCCCGTTTTGAACAAGCAGCTCGTCGAGTTCGCGATAAAGATGGGGCTTGCCACTCATTGCAGAATCACTCCTTATTCAATATTTGCAAGGAAGAATTATTTCTATCCGGACCTTCCGAAGGGATACCAGATTTCCCAATTCGAGGAGCCGATCTGCGTCGGAGGATATGTGGAGATCGAAAACAAGGACGGGGTAAAGAAGAAGGTCGGACTCGTCAGGATCCATATGGAGGAGGATGCTGGAAAATCGATACACGACCAGGGCTCAGAGACGTTTGTCGACCTGAACCGTTGCGGCGTGCCGCTCCTCGAGATCGTCAGCGAGCCCGACATACGCTCCGGCGAAGAAGCGTATCTCTATCTCCAGCAGATAAGGCAGACCGTGACTTATCTCGGTATTTGCGATGGCAATATGGAAGAGGGTTCCTTGAGGTGTGACGCCAACGTTTCGATTCGCCTTCGCGGCGAGGCGAAGCTCGGGACCAAGGTCGAGATAAAGAACCTGAATTCTTTCCGGAACGTCGAGCGTGCCATCGACGTCGAGATCGACAGGCAATATCTCCTGATAGAGTCGGGCGGCCACGTGAAACAGGAGACGCTTCTCTACGATGCCGATACGAACGAGGTTAGATCGATGCGGTCGAAAGAAGAGGCGAACGATTACAGATATTTCCCCGACCCGGATCTTGTGCCGGTCGTTATCGACGACGCCTGGATCGGGCGCGTGAAGGCGGCCCAGCCAGAGCTCCCACTGGAGCGGCGGGACAGGTACATGCGCGATTTCTCCCTTCCGAAATACGACGCCGAAGTTCTTACGGCGGAAAAGGACATAGCGGAATATTACGAACAGGTTGTGACCAGCTTCAAAGCGAAGTCCCGGGAGGCCTATAAGCAGGCGAGCAACTATTTGATGACCGATGTCTTGCGCGTCGTCAACGAAAAGAACATAGGGATTAGGGACTTTTCCATCCGTCCTGCTCAGCTTTCAAGGATGATCGACCTCATCAATGAAGGGACGATCTCCACCAAGATCGCGAAAGAAGTTTTCGAAGAGATGCTGCAGTCGGGAGATGACCCCGATTCGATCGTCGAGAAGAAGGGGCTTCGCCAGGTATCCGACGAATCGGCAATCGGAGAAGTCGTCGAGGAAGTCCTGCAGTCAAATCCCGACGAAGTTCAGAAGTATATCGATGGGAAGGAGAAGCTCTTCGGTTTCTTCGTCGGCGAGATAATGAAAAAAACTCGCGGCAAAGCCAACCCGAAGATTCTGAACGAACTCTTGAGACAAAAGCTGGAAAAGCTGAAGAACTAGTATAAGCAAGGTCAAAACACCGAATACCAGGTTCCAAGGAAAAAGAAAACAGGCAGCAGCTAAGGAGAAATGTTTATCTGCAGCTCGTTTGCTTTTGGATGATAGAACCTCCGTGGAGCTTGAATTTTGTAGCTTTGTTTTTTCAAAAGAAGAGGGTATATGAGAAAGACGATTGTTGCTGCAAATTGGAAAATGAACAAAGACGTCGACGAGGCGTCCGAATTTGTCTATGCGTTCCAGGAAGAGATGAAGGATTTGGATCCCAATGCGGAGGTGGTGATCTGCCCTCCCTTCATAGCGCTCGACGCGGTGGCGGAGCTGCTTCAGGAAAGCGGCTTCAAGCTCGGGGCGCAAAATATTCATTATGAAAATGACGGTGCTTTTACAGGAGAGATATCTGCCAGGATGTTGAAGTCGCTAGGAGTGCACTACGTGATAGTGGGCCATTCCGAGAGGCGCCAGTTCTTCGGCGAGACGGATGAGATCGTCGCGAAGAAAGTAAAGAAGGCGCTTTCGTCCGACCTCAAGGTTATCCTTTGTGTCGGTGAATCGCTGTCCGAGCGCGACGGCGGCGTCACGGAGAAAGTGCTCGAGAGGCAAGTCAAGGCTGCACTCGACGGCCTGACTGCCCAGCAGCTAACCTCGCTCGTGATCGCATATGAACCCATATGGGCCATCGGCACTGGACGCAATGCTACTCCGCAGCAGGCGCAGGATGCTCACGCTTTCATAAGGTCAACCGTTGCCGGCATGTTCGGCAAAGAAGTGGCAACGTCGCTTACGATCCAATATGGCGGAAGCGTGAAACCTGAAAATGCCGCCGAGCTTCTGTCGCGTCCGGATGTAGACGGTGCTCTCGTCGGAGGCGCGAGCCTGAAAGCCGATTCATTCGCGAAAATCGTAAAGAGCTCTCCGGCCTCGAAGTAATTCAGCTTTGCCGTTTGGAGCTTTTTCTTCACTTGGAACTTGCAGATTGGAGCTTGGAACTTACGACAGTTAGGTGTCCGTTGCGCAATTGACACGATGTCTTCTGCCAAGTGTGTCTTAATTGCCCTGGTATGCCTAATAGCATCGTCAGAGGTCTTTGCACAGTCAACGTCCGACTCGCTGGTAGTGCATGTTACGCCAGATACAGTTCTCCAGCTCCCCGCGAAATACATTATCCAGAATTCGGAGAGATTAGTAACCGGTTCTGTGATTCTGAAGCCCGGTATTGATTACAACATCAATTATACGACCGGTTCGCTGAGGCTCGATACCGCTTCAGCCTTCTTCCGGACGCACCAAGATTCCGTTTACACGATCGGCATTTTCTACCGTAATTTTCCTTTCAATCTTCCCACCGAGTATACCCGCCATGTGACGATCGTGAAGTATGACACTTCCGGGAAGCGAAACATTACCATGATCGAGCAGGCCGCGCCTCTCACACCTTCGGAGATGTTCGGAAGCAACATTCAAAAGAGCGGGAGCATTGTCCGCGGTTTCACAATTGGTTCGAACCAGGATCTGCAGGTCAATTCCGGTTTCAGAATGCAGCTGGACGGCATGCTGACTAAAGATGTGGAAGTGACGGCCGCTCTCACGGATCAGTCGAGCCCGATCCAACCGGAGGGAAACACGCGTACACTTCAGGAGTTCGACAAGGTTTTCATCAACATCAAATCTCCGCATATTTCCGGAACGCTGGGTGATTTCGAGTTCTCGCAGACAGGTACGGAATTCGGGATAATCAGCCGAAAGCTTGAAGGCGCCATGGGAGTCGCGCACTACGGCCAAACTACTGTGACTGTGAGCGGCGCAGTGAGCAGGGGAACATACACTACCCAGCAGATCGCACCGATTGATGGAAGCGAGGGACCGTACCAACTCTTGGGAAGCGACGGCAGTCCGAACATAATCGTGATTGCCGGGACCGAGAAAGTCTACCTTGACGGCGTGCCCATGGTGCGCGGCGAGACGAACGATTACACGATCGACTATTCGAACGCGCAAATAACCTTCACGCCGAAACATCTCATTACCAGCCTCAGCCGCATATTCGTGGAGTTCGAATACACGAACGGGAATTTTCAGCGTACCTTTGCCGGTGGAGCGGCCGATACGAAGCTGTTGCACAACAAACTCGACGTAGGAGTATCCTATTACCAGGAGGGCGACGATCCGAACTCCGCATTCGGCGTTACGCTCGCTGATTCCGACAAAGCTCTTTTGAGCGCCGCCGGCAGCAACAGGCTGGCAGCTGCGAGAAGCGGAGTCACATACGTCGGGCGGGATTCCATTACAGGCATAGGGAAAGGGGAGTATATGCTCGACTCTACAGTCGTCAGCGGGAACGAATATTACTACTACGCCTTCGTCCAGCCGACCGATACAACTGACCTTGTAAATGCCGTCTACAGTGTCTCCTTCTCTCTTGTGGGGGCAGGCAAGGGAGATTATCAGTCTGTAGGGTTTGGGCAATACAGTTTTGTCGGCGTAAACCAGGGCGACTATGCTCCGATCGTGATACTCCCGATGCCTCAGTTCCAGCAGCTTGCCGATGTCCATTCGAAATACAGGTTCAGCAAGGATGGTAACGTGACCCTCGAATATGCGGCGAGCAGTTTCGATCCGAACAGGCTTTCGACGCTTCCTGGAATCACATCCACAGGATCTGCGATGAAATTCGGGGTGGAGTATGCACCGAAGCGCGTGCGCATCGGAGACGCCGTGCTCGGATCGCTCAACTTCAATGAAATGACACGATACGAGGATCAGAACTTCACGCCGATGAGCTGGACGAACAGCGTCGAATTCAACCGCGAGTGGGGAATCGATACACTAACTGCGGCGAACGAGCTTCTCAACCAGGCTCACATAGACTTCACGCCGGCAATAAACAAGGTTAAGCTTACCGTCGGCGGCGACCTGGGGAGAATTACACGTGGTGCGGGATTCAGTTCGGGAAGGTACACGGGCTTCGTCAACTTCGGCGGCGACTCGGTAGGCCTCCCGACCGTGAATTACCAGGCGACGGAAGTCGACAGCAAGGATAATCAATTCGGAAATTTCGGAACCTGGTTCAGACAACAGGGAAATATCAATTACACTTTCTGGAAAGTCACGCCCGGTTTCATGCTCGAGTCGGAAGACCGACGCGTCGCCACTACCGGTACGGATTCGCTTTGGACGACTTCGTACAGGTACATGCAATATGGTCCCACACTCTCTTTAGCCAGGTTCTACAATATCGGCCTTTCCGCTCAGATGTATGTTAGGAACGAAAGCGGAACAATCGGCGGCGAGATGCTTCCCTCTTCGAACTCGATGACCGACCAGCTCAGTATGAATTTCTCAGAGTGGAACGATCTCACTTCCAGTCTGACCCTGACGTACAGGAAAAAGAGCTATACAGAAAGTTTCAGAAATCTCGGCTACGCGGACAACGAGTCGGTCCTTTCCAAGTGGGAAACCAATTACTCTCCTCTGGAACGCGGCGTCGAGACGAATCTCTTTTACCAGGTAACGACGCAGCGGGCGGCGAGATTGGAGCAGATATTCTGGAAGGTCCAGCCGGGACAGGGACAATACATCTGGATCGACGGCAACCACAACGGCCAGGTGGACATTACCAACCCGGCCGATTTTCAACAGGTGAACTTCAACGGCGATTACATACTTCTTACCCGGCCGACAACCACCCTTTATCCCGTCGTCGATCTTAAAACAAATCTCCGGGTCGCTCTTACGCCCGAAAGGTTTGTCAAACGCAACGGTAATCTGTTTAATACCGTGCTCCGGTCGCTATCGAGCGTTACACTTTGGCAGATCGACGAGAACAATCAGACGACGAACGTCAGCGACATTTATCTCCTTCATCTATCGAAGTTCCTGAACGACAGTTTGACAATCAGCGGGGCGCAAGTGTTCCAGCAGGACATATATGTGCTTCAGAACAACCGCGACTTCTCGCTTCGACTAAGATACCTTCAAAACAAATCTCTAAGCCAGTACTCCATAGCGGAGGAGCGAGGATACCAGCGCGAACAGAGTCTGCGCCTTCGTACTAAACTGTCGAATACATTCTACGAGCAGCTGGACCTTGCGTGGAGGGAGAACGACGTGTTCACAGCCTACACCGACCAGGCGTACCAGATCGGGTCAAACGCAGTATCATCTGAGCTTTCCTACAGGCCGAATATGGATGTCGAGTCATCTTTTACGCTCACGTTCTCCAAGGCGGCGGATGCTTCGCGCGCCGATCTGACCGCTTCCATGAATACCGAAATACTCAAAGTCGCCTACTCGATACTGATGCGCGGAAGATTGACGGTACGGCTTGAACGCGACGAAGTGGCAATTGCCAATGCTCAGCAGAACGTCTACATGCCTTTCCAGCTCACTCAGGGGTTTGTACCCGGCCAGACTTACATCTGGGAAGTAGGATTTCAGTATCGCATAAATTCCTTCATCCAGGCGAATGCAGACTATTCCGGAAGAACCGAGGCGGGTGGAACGCCCATACATATGATGACCGCCGAAGTCAGAGCTTTCTTCTGATGCCCCTTTCAAATTATCCTCGTTAGTCCGTCACTGCGATCTTCCAGATTTAAGAAATTAATTTTGATTCATTGCCCGTTTTCTGAGCGTTTGTTAAGTCTGTTGAGAAACTGATTTGGCACCGATTGTGTCTTATATATTACCGGTGCTCTTCAGGGCGTGGAGCTCGACGGTAATTGAACGGCACCGGGTGATTCGGAAAGGAGATTTGCCATGAGAACGAATCGAATTTCACCCCGCCTGATCGCGCTCCTGACGGCTTTCGCGGTCGGCATTACCATCAGCCCGGCTCGGATCAGGGCAGCCGAGTCAAAGAAGCCCGATAGCAAAGTGAAAACCTACATCGAACACAAACTCGCCAGCGACGGAATCCTGAGAGACCACAATATTAGCGTGGGTGTCGCTCGCGGAGCAGTAACCCTTAGCGGGACAGTTCCCACACTGCACGACCTGAGTAAAGCCATCGAGGTCTCGAAGAAAGCAGGCCGTCGTTTTAAGGTAATCGACGAACTGTCGCTTGCGGCCCCCAATGTACCGGACACCGTTTTGGCGGCTGCGGTCCTGCACCGCGTGGAGGACCATGCGTTTTACACCGTGTTCGATTGGCTCACGGTAGGTGTAAACAACGGTGTTGTAATTCTTCATGGATGGGTCAGTGAACCTTGGGAGGTCGGTCAATATCAAAACGAGGCTGAGAAGGTGCCCGGCGTCAAGCGGATAATTAACGAACTTAGAGTAGAGATGACGTTTGGTTATCTGCGGTACCGGGTGGCGAGACTCATTTATCGAAATGAGATGTTCAGGCCCTACTCCACCGAGTTGAATCCGCCCGTGCACGTGGTCGTTAACAACGAAACGGTGATACTTGAAGGCTTCGTCGACTCGACGGGAGAACGCGGCTTTCTCGGAAGTGAGGTCACGTTCCGCACCGATGCGTTTAGCGTCGTGAATCATCTACAGGTAGTGCCGGACTAGAACGTCCCGGCGCGAAACATATAGACAAGAAGACGCCCGGCCCTTTCGCCGGGCGCTTTCCTTTAGCAACTCACAAGTGATAAGCCTTTTTGTCATCAGATCTTTTTGCGGTTCCGGATCCGGCAGCGGCGTCCACTGAGCCGTTGCTGTTAAGTAGTTCTAAAACTTTGGAACTAATGGAATGTTTCGGACGTTTATGCGTGAGTAAAATCGGGAAGGCCGCATGAAAGACGATTTCGATAGACAGGCGGTGAAAGTATTCAAGGCGCTTGGAGATCCGAACCGCTATTCTATACTCAAGCTTCTCGTTGAACAAGGAGAACTGTCATGTGCGGCCTTCGACGGTAAGACGACTCTTTCCAAGCCGGCAATGTCCCATCATTACCGAACACTCGAAAATGCACGCTTGATCGACGTGCGAAAGGAAGGCCTGCACTACTATATGAAAGCGAATTTTAAAGTATTGGAGAGATTTGTCCCTTCTTTTATCGAAACGCATCTAAAGAAGAAGAACAGATAGGAGGAAACATGCAAATACTTTTTCTAATAGGAAGACTAATGTATGCCGCCCTATTCATTGAATCGGGGATAGGCCATGTAACGAAGACAAAACAGATGGGCGCCTATGCCAAATCGAACGGTGTGCCTGCTGCGGAATTCATGACTTTCCTCACCGGGATAATGTTACTGGTTGGGGCAATCTCCGTTATATTCGATTTCATGATCTTCTTCGGCGCGCTGCTGATACTGCTTTTCCTCGTGCCGACTGCGTTCATGATGCACGCCTTCTGGAAAGTCCAGGACCCCGGGATGAAGCAAATGCAGCACATCCAATTTATGAAAAACATATCTCTCGCCGGCGCGGCGCTGATGATAATGTTCTTCAGTTATGGGCTGCACTGAAAAGGGGAAGCTTCTTTTCTTTCACAATACTATCTAGCCGGAGGCTATTGCGATCGCATTAGGATGGCGACCATTACCCCCATTTTAAAACTTATAAAATGAGATATGACCTGCAGCAGGAATCCGGTCGTGCGCGTCCGCGCTCCTGCAAAATTCCAGTCAAGAGATTGGCCGGGCCCGTGTTTGGAGTGCGCGGTTCACTTTGGTAAGGAGTTCCTCAATCCTATAAGGCTTAGCCAGGAAATCGCGTGCCCCGATATTCAAGGCCTCGCGCTCCACTTCCGGCTCCAGGTAACCGCTTGCCGAGATGACGTTTGCGTTGGGATTCAACAGCAGAAGGCCGGCGAGGACTTCCGTCCCGCTCATCTCGGGAAGGCCCATATCCAGGATGACAAGGTCGATTTCCTTGGCGTGTTCCCTGTAGGTTTGCAGTCCCTCAAGACCGTTCGATGCGAGTAACACTTTGTAGCCGCTATCTGTGAGGATGGTATAAAGAAAGTCTTTCAACGGTCCCTCGTCTTCTATCGCGAGGATTTTTTCGCCATGCCCGGTCGGCAGGTCATTCTGTTGCTTCTCTTCGGGAGGCATATCGGCAATTTTAGCGGGCATCGGGAAATAGAGTGAGAACGACGTCCCTTTGCCCATTGCGCTATTCACATCGATGAAGCCGTTATGTGACTTCATTACTCCGTAGACAACGGCAAGTCCGAGGCCGGTTCCGAAACCACCTTTAGTAGTATAGAACGGTTCAAAGATGTGTTCGAGTATTTCCTTTTCCATGCCCGAACCAGTATCCGAAACGCAAATGACAAGATATCCGTCGGTTCCCCTCGAATGGGCACGCTTGTCCATGTCCCCGAATCTCGACTTTCCGACGGTGATGCCTATCGTCCCTCCTTTGGGCATCGCATCTCTGGCGTTGACGCATAGATTGAGAAGGGCTTGGTGTATCTGGTTAGGGTCGGCGGGAATGGCAGGCATGCCCGCTTCGATTCTCAGATCGAACACGATATTCTCCGGGAAGGTTTCCTTTAGGAGATCTATTATTTCCTGCACGACATCGCCAACATTGATGCGGTCCGTGGCGACGTTTGTCTTTCTGGCAAATGTCATAAGCTGTTTTGCCGTATTGGCGCCGCGCTCGGTCGCCTTCCTTACGGCGTCGTAGCTTCTTTTGAAACGCTCGGGATCCGTTCGCCATCTTTCCATGAGAGATACATGGCCCGCGATGACATTCAGGATGTTATTGAAATCGTGAGCGATTCCTCCGACGAGCGTTCCCAACGCTTCGAGTCTCTGCAATTGAAGCAGTTGTTTTTCTGACCGCTGTTCACTGCTTTCGTGCGGTCGGTTAATGCCGAACAAATTAGTCTCTCCATTGGCGTCGGACTTGCCGTCGATGTTTTCATTCATTTGGACACTCTCAACTTCGGCGAATGTGCGTTCCGCTCTTTGCTTGTCAAGCCGTTTGTTATCGCTGATGATTTTTCTCATCGGGCGTTCTAGTGAACCAGAGCCGGACTAACCGGCGGTTGGCTGGAAATCATGTTCCGGAGCAGGTTGAGAAATCTCCTTTGCTGAAGTCCCCCGGTTTTTGCGGGTAACTTCAAACTCTATCCGGTCGATAACCGCATCGTTATACTTACAGAAAGAGGAACCTCCGATGCGATCCGCCTCCAAACCTGCGGACGGAACCACGTCGGAAGTTGACTTCTGACGACGACCCCGTTCATGAAGGATGGTAGGTATTGGGTACATATGCTGTCTCCCGTTTGTTCAGCCATTCAAATTTGTGACAGATTCCACTTGTGCTGCGCCGGTTCCCCCCGTTGAAAGCGCCGCACTATTTCAATGTCGATACTCTTTAGTTCAGTCTGGCCGGGACTGTCCCGATGCCTTCAAGCTTGCCGCTCTGAAAGAACTGAGCCCGTCCTACGACGAACTCCTGTCTTCCGGGACGCTCAGCTGGAAAGCCTGTGACTTCCGGGACAGTCCCTGCCTTGTGCCGGGCACTAGTCCGGCACGCAAAACATGTAGTTACAACCGCCGCAATTAAGGCCGGGTGTCCATGATGTGTCCTCCGACTGCAGGAGCACTTTTGGAGCGACTACCATTTTCATACCTTTCACCTCCTTTCAATAGTTCTCATTCTTAACGAACTTCAGCAAATTCTTCTTCTATAACGGCAGTGACTACGAATGTCTTAATGTCTTCTTTGTACGGTGGACATACTGGCTGAGAACCGTCTTCATTCTTTCTAGTCCTTTCGATATCGATTTTTGGGCAATGCCCTGAATTACAAATTGGTAGAATGGCGCACTGCCGGCACTGCGAATATTTCTCGGTTCCTGGTTTTATCCAAAGATTGAAGTATTCCAGGTTCAGATGGACTGCTCCTTCTTCCGTGAGTTGACCTACCCGATTCTCCGGGAGCTCAAAGGCGGATGTACATTTGTAGAGGGTACCGTCCGGACCTACCACTAGAGAGTGGGCGTCCGCGGCGTAGCACATTCCACCGCCGGGATTGAGGAAGAGATCGCTGTCGAATAGATGCAGACCGTTCTCTTCGCATATTTCGACCATCTGTTTTCTCAGACTCCTGGATTCGAAGTTTGTAAGGAGGTCACACTCACTCTTACCCCAGACAGGTCTGGCGAAAAATCTGGCTCTCTTGTCGTCTCCGACAATTTCCTTGACGATTCTTGCGAATTCTGGAACAGTCTTGAGATTTTCGTGATCCACATTCATCCTTATGATATAGAGTAGATCTGGATAATCGGACTTTGCCATGTGCTCTAGATGCGAGATGATCTTATCGAAGGTCGGTCCGCCTGTTTCCAAGACGCGGCGCTTGTCGTGGAAATCCTTGGGCCCGTCGATAGTAATCTGGAATTGTTTAAGGTTCCACTCGGTGACCGCTTCATCGAACAAATCCGGCGTCAAAAGGTAACCGTTGGTTGTGATCGAAGATCTAAATGCGATACTGCGTTCGCGAGTAAGTGCAACGGTGTGGGTGGAGATATTTCGGATGACGTCCTTTCCGAGAAGAGGTTCTCCACCGAACCACTCAATTGAAAACGCCTTGACGTGTTCTACTGATGTCGCAATGTATTTCTTCAATGCTTCCTGCATCTTCAAATTCATCTGTGGTTTAAGAAAGCTTTCGTAACAGTAAACGCATCGGAAATTGCATTGCTCGGTCGGCATTACTATCAGGCTCATGTGGTCGTTTGTTTTCTGCATCGAGTCGAATGATGTCATATAATCCGATATCTCGTTCACCTCGTCAGGAACAATGAAGCCTGTTTCTCTCAACGCGGAGAACCACACGTGGTCGCTTAGCTCGAACTTCTGCTGCTTCCACGCTTCAGCAAACGAAGGGGAAAGCGGATCGAACTTATCGAGCTCAATTATTGCGCCTGTCCTCGAATTGAAAAGGCGGGATCCTTTATCGTTCTTCGCTATCACATTGTATCGGCTCTTTTTATAGCTCATTTCTTGTCTCCGGTTTTGTTCACGGGAGTAATAGTGCCAATACTGTGCCGGACCGGCGGGCCTGTTTTTAGCGCGGATGTGTGGCCTCCGGAATTATGATTCCGAAATTCTGGAAAATGGCAATTTGTTTGGTCCACAATTTCGGAAAATGACCAGAGGGACGATCGAAATCCATGAATGAGCTGAGCCGTTGCCGGATGGTGACCGCGGGTGGACGAAAAAGGCCCATGGCGCTGAAGCTGGTGGTGGAATTCCATCGCGATATTGTTGGCCATGAGAAAACATTCGAACAGATTTGAAGATGCTTTACTCATATATATCCACCGAGACCGCGCGGGTGAAAGCGGACTCCGTATCCACAGGCGTGCTGTAGACAACGCACGCCTTCAAACAATCATGGCTGATTCCGGCGATGTAGGAGTCGGGCGAAGGGGGGGCTAATCTTCGATGGCGGCCGGGGCCGTGACTCTTGAATTCTTCCCGGCGATGATCTCGTAGACAGTGCTCTTGGAAGTCCCGAGCGTCTGTGCCACGGATTTGTAATCTCCCGAACAGGCGGTGACGGCGGCACTGACGAGGTTCTCCTTGAAACACTTTTCCTTTTCCTTGAGGGTGAGGCTCATGCCTCTGAGAATCCCGCAATTCATGCCGTAGAATTTTTCTTCGGGAAGATGGTACACCTCTATCACGCGTTCGTTCTCGTCGAGAATGGCCAGCGCATACTCGACGACATTCTTCAACTCTCTTATATTGCCGGGCCAATTGTAGCAGGAGAATATCTCCGTCACGTCAGGAGACATAAGTATATCGCGCCTGCCGTTGATTTCGAGGAAATATTTGGCGAGCATCGGGATCTCGTCGATCCGGTCGCGCAGGGGAGGGAGGGTCAGCTCGCAGGCGTGTATCCTGTGATATAAATCGACCCGGAAAGTCTTTTCTGCGACCATCTTGTCCAGGTTCTCGCTGGTGGCGCACACAAGTCTGAAATTTACCTTCTTCGGTGTAACGGAGCCGATCGGGTAGAACTCCCGGTATTCCAATGCCCTTAACAATTTCTTTTGCACTGCGAGACTCATCTCCGCCACTTCGTCGAGAAAGAGTGTCCCGCCGTCGGCGACCGTAAGGAGACCGATCTTATCACTCCGGGCGTCCGTAAATGCGCCTTTGCTGTATCCGAAGAGCTCGGTCTCTATAAGATGATCGGGGATCGTCGCACAGTTAAGAGCGATGAAATCGCCGGTGGAATTTCTCGGAGAGTTTTCGTGAATGAACCGCGACAGGATTTCCTTTCCAGTCCCAGTGTCTCCCGAGATAAGTATGGGAAGGTCCGATTTTGAAAGCTTGCGGGCTCGTTCGTAGGTGTTCTGTACGTTGGAGTTCAGGACAACGGCGGAGCCGCAGGTCCCAGAGTATGAAGTTGACATTGGATCACCTCTATCGAAGTTTTGCATTGGTTCTTAAGAATGATATTCTATAGTGCGTTAGAACGCCAAAGAAATTTCCAAACATTACGGCGCATTTCTCATTCATACCTGAGTGCGTCCGCTGGATTTGAAAGTCCGGCATTGATAACCTGGAAGCTCAACGTAAGTATGGCGATAACGAAGACCAAGAAACCGGAAAGGAGAAAAATAAGAGGACTCAAGTCTATCCTATAAGCAAACCCTTCGATCCAGCGATCCATGAAAAAATATGTCACTGGCCAGGCAAGCAGGCATGCAACTGCAACGAGCTTCATGGTTTCTTTCGAGAGCATAAGTACAATATCGGTGAGAGAAGCCCCAACCACCTTTCTTATCCCTATTTCCTTGATTCGCTGTTCCGTCGTGTGAAGAGTAAGTCCGAAGAGACCGAGACACGCCACGAAAACCGCGACAAGAGAAAACAGAATAAGCAGGTGCTCATCCTCGCGCTCGTTTCCATATTGCTTGTTCAAGTAATCCGAAAGGAAACCAAATTCAAACGGATGATTTGGCAGCACAGAGCGCCATGTATTCCGGATGAAACTAATGGTGGCCTGCCTGTCCTTGGATGTCGTCCTAATTAGAAGGTAAGGACACCTTCCCGGATCCAACCACATGACAAGTGGATCAATTCTGTTCCGCAATGAGAAATAATTGAAATCTTTGACCACACCTGCGACTGAAAATGTTCTTCCGGTTCCAATCATCTTGATTTTGTGGCCTATTGGATTTGCCCAACCCAATAGCCTGGCCATCGTCTCGTTTATAACTACAGAATTTGAATCCGAAGGAGTATCCCTGGAGAATTCACCTCCTCTGGCGATCTTCATCTTCATTGTTTTGATATATCTGTAACCGACGTAACTCTTCCTCACCATAAGTCTCGCGGGACCATTCGCCCCCATGACAGAAACTTCTCCCTGAGTAGGACCCGACCCTGTAAGTTCGCCCGCCGACACTGAGATGACACTTGGATTCTCAAGCATTCTCTCGCTCAGCAAAGGTACTCGTTCCCTTGATTGAATATCGTGCAGGGGAATGTACATCAGGTCGTGCTCGTCGAAGCCGAGCGGCTTGGTGTTCAAGTAGTCCATTTGACCGACGACTACACATGTCGCAGTAACTAACCCTACAGCTATAAGAAATTGGAGCCCAATCAGGACCTTCCTCAAGAATAGCCCCCTGGTACTTGAGGCGAATCTTCCTTTCAACAAATCGGCGGGTCGAAACGAAGAGAGGTAAAAGGCTGGATAAATTCCCGCTATGAGGCCAACCATCACGGCTACCAGAAACATTCCGAGAAGAAACGGAGTTTGATTGTTGTAGGATATAATAATCCTTCCTTGCATCACTGAATTGAATGTCGGAAGTATAGCCTCTACAAGCGGGAGAGATAGAAGCAGTCCCACGAGTGAAATCACTATTGACTCACCTATAAATTGGTAGACGAGATGTGAATGGTAAGAGCCGAGTAGTTTACGAATTCCAACTTCCCTGCTCCTGATCACGGAGCGGGCCGTAGTAAGATTTATGAAATTGATACATGCCAGGAATATGACAAAGAAGGCGATTAAGCTGAATAGCCTAACAGTATCAATGCTACCCTTGTTGTGGTTCATTTGATAAAGTATTTGCCCGGAGTATAAGTGAATATCCTTCAGTGGCTGCAGGTAGATTTCCAATCCCTTCCAGAGGTTCACGGGAAGATAAGTGGCCAGGAAAGCGGGGAGCGCTCCCTCGACCGTTTTTTCCTTAGATTCTCTTCTGAATAAAACATAAGTAACAACATCGTTGACTGCCCACCCTATGAAAGGACTGTACTTCTTTTGTAAAGTGCTCAATGAAGCAATCATTTCGAAGCTAAGATGAGAATTACGTGGGAAATCCTGGATCACTCCTGTTACCTGAAAGACATTCTTACCGAAATCTGTTTCCACGGTTATGAACTTC
Organism: Bacteroidota bacterium; assembly: GCA_021845665.1. GTDB lineage: Bacteria > Bacteroidota > Ignavibacteria > Kryptoniales > JAKASW01 > JAKASW01. The sequence goes on from JAJZVO010000002.1 coordinate 110,686, forward strand.
CCGATTGGCTCGACATCACCGAAGTATCTTCTTGCCGCGGCCTGGTCAATGACTATTTGATAAGGGGAGTCCAGCGCGGTTGATGGACTGCCTGCAACGAAATGAAATGTGAAGATGTCAAAGATGCTTGAGTCTGCAAAAGATAGTCCGTGCTCGTAAAAACGTTTCTCACCGTAGTGGCACAGGACAGTCGGCCATAGGACAAATCTTGCGGCGCTTTCTATTCCTGGGAATTCCCTCTTTAACGCCGGCGCAAGAGCTGGCATCGTTATGGCAACACGTTGGACTTGTCCTCCCGGCGATTTCTGAAGCTCGACTACTCTATATATCCTGTCGGCTTTCGTGTTGAATGTGTCGTAGCTCAGCTCGTTCAGGACATAGAGCATTATCAACGTGAAGATCGTGAATCCTATACAGAGCCCTGCGACATTTATGAAGAAGTAAACCTTGGAGCCGGATATGTTTCTGAAAATCGTCTTAAGATAGCTCCGAAACACTCCTCATTCCCTCTAAGATATTCTCGTTGGTGACATGACCGTCAAAGAGCTGCACTGCACGAATGGCCCAGCGCGCGTACTCCGTCGAGTGAGTAACCATGACGACCGTCGCGCCTTCCTCGTTTAGTTTTCCCAGCAGTTCCATCACTTCTTCGCCGTTCCTTGAATCAAGGTTGCCGGTCGGTTCGTCCGCCAGGATCAGTCTTTGATTTCCTACCACGGCTCTCGCAACTGCCACTCTCTGCTGTTGTCCGCCAGAAAGCTGCTGCGGGTAGTGATTCCGCCTCGTCGTAATGCGAAGCTTATCCATTACAGCCATAACCATCTCTTTGCGCTGCAGTGATGCAACACCCATGTGCAGTAGCGGCAACTCGATGTTTTCATACACCGTAAGCTGGTTGATAAGGTTAAAGTTCTGAAACACGAATCCGATGTTCTTCCTTCGAAGATCTGCTCGCCGCTTCTCCGACAACTTCGATACATCTTCGCCGAGGAAGTAGTACTGTCCTTCGGTCGGATTGTCCAGAAGCCCCAGTATGGTAAGCAAAGTTGTCTTACCCGAACCAGATGGTCCTGTGATAGCCACGAATTCTCCCGGGTCGATTCGGAGATTTGCGTTCGCGATGGCTATCGTTTCGACTTGGTCGGTTCTGTAGACCTTTTTTAGGTTGTAGAGTCGAATCATTCTTAGAGCCTCGACGTTATCATCAACATATTACGATCCAATATAGTCTCCAAAGAGTGTGCCCGATCATTTCGACCGTATACGTGCTGGATTAATACATCAAATTTCTTGGGTGTTCGATTTTGGCACAGTTAGTGTGCGGATTTGATACACTCTCGAAATTGCGGCCTGACGCGAGAATATTCGCTTTAGAAGGAAATGATTATTAGATTTTCCCATGGCACCATCAATTGAAAAAGCCGGCACCGCGTTAATTGTGGACGACGATGTGGCCGTTCTAACCGCGTTTGAACTCCTTCTCAAGCCGCATCTGGCGTCCGTCGAGACTGAAAAGGACCCCCGGAAGATCGAAGCACGGATGAAATCGAAGACTTACGACGTTGTCTTCCTCGACATGAACTATGCTAAGGGAGTGACGACGGGGGAAGAAGGATTCCGGTGGTTGAACAAGATCCTGTCGATTGACCCGGCGGCGGTCGTAATTCTTATAACGGCATACGGAGATATAGATACAGCGGTCAGGGCGATCAAGGAAGGGGCTACCGACTTCGTCGTCAAGCCATGGCAGAATGAGAAGATTCTTGCCACACTGTCATCGGCACTAAAACTCCGGGAATCGAGAGTAGAGTTGGAAGCGTCTCGGAATAGGGAAAAGCTCCTGAGTGCCGAACTCGATCAACCATTTCTGGATATGGTCGGTAAGTCTCCGTCGATGGTTCGCGTCTTCGAGACAATACGGAAGGTGGCTGCCACGGAGGCAAACATACTTCTACTTGGCGAGAACGGGACAGGCAAAGAACTGGTCGCGCGGGCTATACATCGATTTTCCAAGCGCGCGGCGAATCCTTTCATACCGGTTGACATGGGTGCAGTGAGTGAATCTCTTTTCGAAAGCGAACTCTTCGGGCATGAGAAGGGCTCTTTTACAGGTGCGACAAATGAGCGTATGGGGAGATTCGAGGTCGCTTCCGGCGGTACGCTCTTCCTCGACGAAATAGCGAACCTTCCTCTATCTTTTCAGGCAAAACTGCTTGCTGTGGTGGAAAGACGCGAGATCATGCGCGTTGGCTCGGACACCCCTCGTCCGATTGATATACGCCTTATCACCGCCACCAACGCGGCGATCCATGAGATGGTGGCTCAAAAGAAATTCAGGGAGGATCTCCTCTACAGGATAAACACGGTGGAGATCAACCTCCCGCCGCTCCGGGAGCGACGGGACGATGTCCCTCTTCTCGTGGAACACTTCATGAAGATTTACGGAAGGAAGTACCAGAAGCCGGATATCCACGTATCTCCGGATACACTCAGAGTGCTGGGCAACTATCAGTGGCCGGGTAACGTCCGGGAGCTCCAGCACGTCATCGAGAGGGCCGTCATACTGACCGAGTCGGATTCCATCAGGCCCGAAGGAATATTGCTCTCGTCGTCCGTTACTTCGCGCGAAGACTCTTCGGGTCCGGAGCATTCACTGTTCCAGGTCGAAAGAAAGCATATCGAGATGGTGATCAAGAAACACGATGGCAGCGTTTCGGCCGCGGCGAAGGAACTTGGCCTGACAAGGACTGCCTTATACCGCAGAATGAGAAAGTACGGATTGTAACACTGAAGAGCTATCTCATGCATCTTGACCGTTTCCGAATGGCGACGGTGCTTCGTGTGCTCCTTCTGACCTGTACTTTGTGTCTCTTTGCGTACTTTCTTTTCCGCACCGACTTGTACAGGATCGCAGCACTGATGGGAGTGCTTGCGGCCTATCAGGTTTTTGCGCTTGCAAGGTGGATCGAAAGGAAAAATCGAAACATGGCGAGGTTCCTTGAGGCGATAGAAGCGGAAGATTTCACCCAGACGTTCAGTCTAGCGGGGCGAAGCAAAGCGTTCGACGAACTGAACAGGACCTTCAATAAAATAACCCAGAGATTTGAGGAGATGAGGTCCGAGAGGGAAGACCAATTCCAGTACTTCCAGTTCGTTGTCGAGCGCCTGAGTGTCGGACTCATCGTGTTCCGGCATGACGGCAAGGTCGACGTAATCAACCGGGCCGCCAAGCGACTCATCGGTATGCCTTCGTTGAGAAACATAAATGAGCTGGGAGCGCTTAGTCCTGACCTCCTGGACGCTGTCCGGGATGCTAACCGCAGAGGAAGAAATCTCGTCCGTGTGGAGAACGACAATCTCTCCGTGCGTCTGGCTATTTTGACGTCCGAATTCAGAATGAGGGGGATCAGTTATACTCTCGCTTCACTTCAGGACCTCAGGGGTGAAATGGAGGAAATCGAGCTCGACGCGTGGCAGAATCTCATACGGGTCCTTACTCACGAAATCGTCAATTCAATCGCGCCGATTGCGTCGCTCGCCTCCACGGCGAACAAGCTTCTAACCGATTCCGGCACGCAATCAAGTGAGCAAGGTGAATCTGTCCCGCAGGTTTTCGGCGACATCCAGACCGCGGTGAGGACGATCGAGACTAGAAGCGAGGGGCTGCTGCGGTTTGTGAATTCGTACAGGACGCTCACACACGTGCCAGAACCTAAGTTTAGGATTTTCCCGATCATTACACTTTTCAAAAGAGTCGAACAGCTTGTGGGATCGTCCCTGAGCAAGAGCAGCATAAAACTCACCATCGCTGTCGATCCCGAGTCGCTGGAGTTGACGGCGGATCCGGACCTGCTGGAGCAGGTGCTCCTCAATCTTGTGATGAATTCGATACAGGCGCTCGAAGGAAAGACGGACGGTGAAATTGAGCTGTCGGCTCATCTTGAAGAGCGAGGAAAAATAGCAATCAGAGTCGAGGACAACGGTGCCGGCATCCCCAGGGAAGTCCAGGAGAAGATCTTCATCCCCTTCTTCACCACGAAGGACAGTGGGTCGGGAATAGGGCTTAGCCTGTCCCGTCAAATACTCCACCTCCATCGCGCTTTGATAAGCGTTTGGTCCAAACCCGGGGAACGTACCGTTTTCACAATTGTTTTCTGAATAACGGCCGCCGATCGTATGATCCGTCAGATGCGGCTTGGAAGCACATTCCTTAATTAAATGATTGCAGTGGAAAGGTATGTCTTAGTCAATGGGTAATATCGTGCTGACATCATATTTATCGCATGGGGCGCCCACATCGCTGGTCGAGCGGACGGGAATTCATGACGTCTACGAGAATCTTGGACGAGCGCTGATTCAACGCGGAGTCGATACAGTGGTCGTCTGCTCGCCGCACTATTTCAGTCGGGGAGATTTCCAGGTTGAATCTCGCGAAATCATCCCGTGCATACAAGACTATTATGGTTTTCCGGAAGAGCTTTACAAATATTCCTATGAAGCGAAGAACAATATGGCCATCGTTGAAAAGATCGTCGATCTGTCCGCCGAGCGAGGATTGGAAGTCGTTGCCTCTCAATCCTGGGGACTCGACCATGGCGCATGGCTTCCTCTTTATTTCATGTTCCCTGCGCGGCACGTGAAAGTCGTTCCGGTGTCCGTCAGCCCATCTGATCCCGAAACGCATTTCAAGTTCGGTGAGGCAATCAGATCCGCTTTAGACAACACGGAAGGAACGTTCGCGGTTATCGGAACGGGGTCTCCCGTCCACAGACTCGATCTCATGCGTTTCGGATATTACGGGGAAGAGAAGTTTGAACCCGGCGAGAAGTTCGACGAGAAGCTTACCGAAGTCATCGCGTCCGGCGACGCGGGTGGGATCTTAAAGATAAGCGTGGAATTCCCGTCGCTTTTTCAGGCTGCAGCACCCGAAGGGAATTTGAACCCTCTTTATGTCGCCCTCGGGGCTTCCGGCATGAAGGACTATGTCGGAAAAACGCTGTACCATGATTTCATGTACTATGGAGTATCGCTCATGGCTGCGATTCTCTCCGCCGAACAGGGACTTTGGACTGTCCTCGCCGGCCAGGACCGAAAGAGCAGCGGTGGTTATACCGCCGGATGAAGCACGGCCGACGCGCGTCGTAGGCGGCCGCGCATCGGCCCAGTGCCCGATCAGATCAGAACTTTCCGAATTTGAAAGTGAGGTTTACGGCAAAATCGGAGAGTTGTGAATCAGAAATCCCTACTAAATCAGTTCCTCTTACAAGCCTGTAGCTCGCTCCCGCGTCGATGCGGAAAAATCGTGCCACATTGAGCGCGGCGCCGGCACTCGGCTCGAACACGAAGCAGGAGGTTGCATCGCCGAAATTATCGTTGTACGGCCAGGATGCGTTCTCGATGTAGCTGTAATTGACTCCACCCGCACCGATCAGCGTCGACACATTATAGTGGATCAGGCTGTTCGGTTCGCCGATATAATCTAACATCAGTCCGCCGTATCCGAATTGCAGCTTCAGGTTATCGCCGGTTCCGTAATAGACCTGTGCCGCGCGCGATCCCCGGATGTTATTGGCCAGACCGAATCCGCCACCGCCTATCGTGAAGGAGTGGTTGATAAGCCAGCCGCCGTATCCGCCGACAAAGAGGGCAAACCGGTTGTCGATTTGCGAGAACTTGACGACCGGCCCGCCGAAGCCGCCGTTGTCGATCGGGCCGCCGATGAGCGTCTGCTCCCGGGCGTGCAACGGAATTGCTGAAATCATTACGATTGACAATAGGACTAGATTTTTCATTTTGCATGCCCTTATTGAAGTTGTTCGATAACATTATCTAAACACGACAATGTATTACACGGAGGATTTGACGTAATGTTTCGGCGAGAGGCTGAAAGAATCGTTTACGCTTTCTATTTTCCATGAGAGGGACATTCGCGAAAATCGTGCAGAAAGGAAAAAGATGAAGCTAGATATCGAGAAATTCATGGTCCATGAGAATCACATAGCGGATCTCTCCAACAGGCCGACGAGAATAAAACCGGTCTACAATTCCAAGAAAGAATACAAAGGGTTTCTTGATGAACACGTGACGCAGCTGAGTTCCTTGCAGAATGTCCACTATGCTTCGAATAAATATGCGGTGCTCCTGATATTTCAGGCGATGGATGCCGCAGGAAAGGACGGAACCATCAGGCACGTAATGTCCGGGGTGAACCCGCAAGGGTGCCAGGTTTACAGCTTCAAGCAGCCAAGTGCCGAAGAGCTCCAGCACGATTTTCTATGGCGGACAACGGGGTGCCTTCCGGACAGAGGTAAGATCGGTATCTTCAACAGGTCTTATTATGAGGAGGTACTGATTGTGCGTGTCCATCCGAATTTCCTGACGGCCGAGGGAATTGAGACGCGCAAATCGCGCAGTGATAAATTCTGGAAAGAGAGATTCAAGTCGATCAGGCATTTCGAGAAACATCTCTACGAGAATGGGACCCGAATAATCAAGTTCTATCTTCATCTCTCGAAAGAAGAGCAGCGAAAGAGATTTCTGGAAAGGATAGATGACAAGGAGAAGAACTGGAAGTTCAGCGAGGCGGACATAGCTGAAAGGGAATACTGGAAGGATTACACCAAGGCTTACGAAGAATGTATCAGCGCGACAAGTACCGATGAGTCACCATGGTACGTTGTGCCTGCGGACGACAAGGAAAACGCGCGGCTTATAGTCTCCCAAGTGGTCATCGATGTTCTTAAATCCCTGGAGCTCGAGTATCCGACGACATCCGCGAGCCGCCGGGAAGAGCTCAAATCCATCCGGAAACGTCTCGAAGATACGCGTTGAGTTCGCCGGCGCAGAAGGGGGTGTCGCCACCCCCTTCTGCCTGCCCATGTTTAACAGCCCCCCTGGATTTTCCTTTTGACGACCGTCTCAACCGGTTTGTTCTTCGCGTCCGCAATCATTTTAAGAATTGCAGTCCGAGCGCCTTCGCGGAATTCCTTGACGTCAGCATCCCAGCGTGAGCCCGTCGGAACAAAAAGAGTCGAGTCGAGTATAGTCTTCTTGAACGTGCCGATCCCTCCACGGAGGATTGCGACATTTTCATAGCCGAGTTCGTGAAGCAGGTAGTACGCCGTGCGCTCCTGAGTCTCGTCGTCACCGACTACAACTTTCCTGAGATGTCTTTGTGAGAAAGTGGAAACCCAATCTTTCCCGAACAAACCGGTTCTCTGAACGTTGTACGAGTTCAGAAGGGCGAGTGCAGCGTATTCTTTCGGCGCGCGGATGTCAATTATCCGGATGTTCAGCTCGTGATCGACGATACGGAAAGCGAGTTCATCCGCGTCCATTTTGTCGACCGGATGGACGGCAGCGTACGACGGGGCGGTCACCTTCTCTATCAGGCTCGTCTTGTGGTCGGGCATGAAAATGAAGATGACGCCGAGTGCGACGGCGAATGTTCCTGCCGCTACGTGCTTCAGCGGCCTGAATTGAAGCGAGGGAGCCGACTTCTCGTCCACGCGCCTTTCTATCAATGTTGTGATCGCGAAGGCGGCGACGGCCACTGCGACTAGAATGAAAGCGAATACGCCCTGCGGCATACCGAGCGAATCGAAGACCTTGATCGGGCCGAGAGCCGTTGATGTGTAGAAGTTCTCGTACAGCGGAAATAGCTCGCCGAAAGTAAAAACGCCGATGAGTCCTCCGCCGACGAAGAACATCGCGTCAACTTTTCCGATTGCCGCGGCGCAGACGCTTGTACCTGGGCAGTAGCCACCGATGATGAAACCGATTCCCATGATGACTCCGCCGACGATTGCGGGAACAAGCCAGGTTGGGTTAATATAGATGACATCGACGTCGCGCGCCGGGTTGAAGAGAGCCTCTTCGAGGTCGCCGTGCTTCACGTTATTCCCGCCTCCTCCGAAGAAGTGACAGGTCCCGCAGTCAGTGCGTGTGGGGAGTCCGACGTGCTGTGCGACATAGCTGAGGTTGACGGACGTGTCGGGCATGCCGGCACCTTCGTTCATTTTTGCGTAGGTGCCGCTGTTATCATGGCACGCGAGGCAATCGACGTCGAGCGAGTCGGCAAAGTAAGCCTTGTCGTTCGCGTAACCGTAACCGGCGTGACAGCGCGTACAGCTCTGTTCGTTGCTTTGAACGCCTATACAGAAATTGTTGAGTATGTTCCTTTTGCCGACGCTGCGGATTCCTTTTCCTGCGATATACTCCGTCCTTTCCCACTGCCAGTGGGATGAATGCATCACTTCTTCCGCGCGGCCGTTATGACACGAGATACATGCCGCGGTGACATCCTGGGGATGATTGAATTTCTTTCTGAGTTCGGAAAACAACGAATGGTCGACTGACGGCTTCGTCTTCGTCGCGTACTGTTCCTTCAGCTTCGTAAGTGGAGGAGTGTCTGAGCTGTTCTTGTGAAGTGGTGTGAGGATCAAAGCGACGAAGGTTCCCAGAACCAGGAGAGTGAGAGAGAGTCTTTTCATTTCTGGTCTTCCTGTCGTCTGTGAATTTACGGTAGTGGTAAGATGTCCTTGTAAATCAGAGACTTGATGCTTTCGCAGGTGCCGGAAAGCTGGTACACCTTGCAGTCTTCGCACTCGAGCCCTGCGCATTGGTTATTGTTGTGTTTGTATGTCCAGCACCCGCCGCTTGATCTCAGGAATGCGGGACACTCCTTTCTCTGATTTTCCGGACATTGAATGTGAGACCAGCATGGCACGAGCGATTGCATTCGCAGTATACCTTCTATCGAGATTTTGTGGTCGTTGATCGCGCTGCGTATGCACTTCAGCCGCTCAATGTCTATGTCGGAAAAGACCCTGCGGCCTTTTTCGGACTTTGAAATAATTATGAGTCCCAGCCGATCGTAAAGCCGGATCGTCTCGACCGAGATTCCAAGTGCGCCCGCAACTTCTCCGATGGAGTAGATTGGTGTAGCCTCGACTCGTTTTTCCATGCCTGTATTTATAAACACAAGCGCTGTGCCCGAATTTGTGCGATTTCCCGCCTCTTTGGAGGGAGCCTGGTGGTATAATGTCCCAACTTCGGAAGCCTTCAAAGGTGGCTTGCCGCAATCTACACAGGGCTACCAACCCCCTTTTCCTGAGTTTTGAATTCACGGGAGAAATGAACCTCCTGAAATCGGATGCCTGCGATTAAGTCAAGGAATATGATAGCTATGTCTTACCTGATTGATTCAGAGCTTCCCTCCTTGGAAAAGAGATGTAACGAAAACGGGATTATTTCCACCTGGCCAAGCTTTTCTGTTCGATTTTCGCCGTAAGGATTCAGGTCCTCAAACGACAGATTATGTGAAGGCCGCCGAATCACCCGGGGCCGGAACTTTAGTCGATATTCTCAGTTTACAAATAGATAGGAGTGACTATGCTAGTATTACTTGGATTTTCGTTCCTGGCCGGCCTGGTGACGATCCTCGCCCCGTGCATCTGGCCGATACTGCCGATCGTTCTGTCATCCTCCGTAGCCAGCAAAGGCCGCAAGAGGCCGCTGGGGATTACGGCCGGGGTGATGCTGAGCTTCGGGTTCTTCACGCTGACTCTTTCTTACCTCGTTAAGGAATTCCATTTCGACCCCGATTCTCTTCGGATTGTTGCAGTGATCATCATAGCCTTCATGGGGCTCACGATGGTTGTCCCCCCTCTCTCATGGAAGGTGGAAGGCTTCATAAGCAGGCTCAGCAGCTTCTTCGGACAGCGCTCGAAGCAGGGGAACGGCTTCGGCCCGGGATTTCTGACGGGACTCTCACTTGGTATTGTATGGTCGCCGTGCGCGGGACCGATACTTGCCTCGATAGCCGCACTTGCCGCCACCGGAAAGGTGACGTTCGCTGTCGTCCTCGTCACTGTGGCCTACGTCGTCGGTGTCGGGGTACCGCTCTTCCTCTTTGCCTACGGAGGGCAGGCTGTCATTACCCGTACCCGTTCTCTTTCGGCGCATCTCGGAAGGATACAACAGGCATTCGGCGTGATAATGCTTCTTACAGCTGTGGCGATATATACGAACTACGACAGGTACATCGAGTCCAAACTGCTCAATGCGTTCCCGGAATTCAGCACTTCTCTGAACGGCTTCGAGAGCGATGGAGCGGTTATGCGGCAGCTCGATCTTCTCAAAGGCATCAAGGAAGTGAAATATGTCGATCCGCCTCCCGCTCAGAAAGACTTGTTCAACGCCGACTATAAGGCTCCGGATTTCGTAGGTATAACACATTGGCTCAACACGGACAAGCCGATCTCAATAAAGAGCCTGAGGGGTAAAGTCGTACTGGTGGACTTCTGGACGTACACCTGCATCAACTGCATCAGGACTCTTCCCCATGTCACGGCGTGGTACGACAAGTATAAGGATAAAGGATTCGTCGTCATCGGGGTACACACACCTGAGTTTCAGTTCGAACATAAAACCTCGAACGTACTCGACGCGATAAAGATGTACCATATCAAATATCCTGTCGCACAGGATAACGACTATGCGACATGGAACAACTACAACAACGAGTACTGGCCCGCAGAGTATCTCATCGACGCGAACGGGATGGTGCGGCGGACGCATTTCGGGGAAGGCGAGTATCGTGAGATGGAGATGGCGATCCGGGAGCTTCTCAGGCAGGCCGGCCAAAGTGTCACGGCGCCGTTGACGGACGTTCCGAACAAGACGCCGGATGGGAATCAGTCGTCGGAGACTTACCTCGGCGTGTATCGCATGGAGTACTTCTATCCGTCCGGCTCTGTCAATGCCGGGAACCGCCTGTTCGTCCTCGCGAAAGAACCGTCGCTAAACTCGTTCAGCCTCGGCGGACACTGGGATATCAGACAGCATGAAGCAGTCTCTGGGAAAGATGCGACGCTGAATTATCATTTCTATGCTGACAAGGTATTCCTCGTTCTTCGTCCCGGCTCTGCGGGCGCGGGCGCGAAGGTGAGGGTCTTCCTGGACGGGAAACCAGTCGATAGCGCGAACGCAGGCTCCGACGTGAAGGACGGCGTAATCACAATAGACACCGCGCGACTTTACAACCTCATAGACTTGCACGGCAATAAGGGGAACCACCTGCTCAGACTGGAGTTCGAGAATCCCGGTACGGAAGCATTTGCCTTTACATTCGGATGAAACAACCGGAACACGGCGAAAGGGAGAAACGGAGGCATCGAGAAGGTCTGGAGGGGATGGATGCCTTTTGCTCTTTGTCTCCGGCGATTTTGTTGAAGATGACTCGATGAAGGGGTGTAAGGTTTCAGACTTGGAAACGAGGATCTGTGATGTTAAAGAATCTTTGGATTGTACTGGTAGCGCTGGCAGTCGCGGGAGTGGGATCGGTGCTGAGCAAGGGAACGGGCGAAGTCGCGGGACCTGTTCCATCTAACGGGAAGATAATATCCGGTATCTTCGACATGAGTGAGTTCAAGACGAACGCGCAATGGCGGAAGATACTGACGCCGTACCAGTATTATATCATGAGAGAGGCGGGCACGGAAATGCCGTACAGTGGCAAACTCGATCAGGAGTTTAAGCCGGGCATTTACCTGAGTGCTGCGACACACCAGCCGGTCTTCAGCTCGGCGACCAAGTTTCATTCGGGCACCGGCTGGCCGAGCTTCTGGGCGCCGATCGACTCGAATGCAGTCGTGCTCCGCTGGGATTACAGCATTCCGGGCGAGCCGAGGATAGAAGTGCTCGACAAATCGGGCAATCATCTCGGACATCTTTTCCACGACGGCCCGCCGCCGACCGGTGAAAGGTTCTGCATCAATTCGGCCGCGCTGATATTCGTGCCGGACAGCGGCAGGTGACCCGCGATCGTGACGTCAACTCCCCCGCCGCGACATCCGGACCCCTCCCTGCATTTGGCGATTAGACGTTCATGCAGAAGTCTTCGATATTATTTGGCTTGACCGCGATGGTCCGTTCCACTTTATAGCTATCGGTGAAGGTGCTGGGGAATCTCACTCTGCTCCTGTCATTCCATTTGAACTCAAAGGCGCTCAGCCTGCCATCATGTTCTTCAACGTAGTCAATTTCCTGCTGCTGAGTTGTCCGCCAGAAATACCTCCGAGCATCAACGCCCGAGTTTTGGAGAAGCTTAACGCGCTCGCTCATTAGATAATTTTCCCAGAGCGCCCCGGCATCGGAGCGTGACGACAGCGATGAGAAGTTTGCAATGACCGCGTTCCTAACGCCGTTATCGTAGAAATAGATCTTCTTTCCTTTTTTTATTTCGTTGCGGACGTTCCGGCTCAATGCTGGCACACGAAATAGAACATACGCCTGCTCCAGGAGTGACACGTATTTTTCGACAGTCTGATTGTCGGCGCCTACCAGTTGTCCCACTTCGTTGTAAGATACCTCGTTTCCCACCTGCAGGGCCAATGCCCTGATAATCTTGTCGAGAAGAGCCGGCTTCTTCATCTGATCGAGTGTCAAGAGATCCCTGTAAAGGTAACTTCCCGCGAGGAGTTTAAGCAGCTCCTTCTCTTCGCTCTGCTTCACCACGATTTCAGGGTATGAACCGAAGATGAGACGGTGCTCGAGCAACCGCTTCTCTTCCGTTAGACCGTGATGATCCATCAACTCGCGGAAAGAGAGTGGAAACAACATAAATTCGTACTTTCTCCCGGTCAGAGGCTCGGAGATGTCTCCGGCAAGCAGGAAGGATGAAGAGCCCGAGGCAATAACCTGGATTTCCGGCAGCTGATCGACAAATAGTTTCAGTGTGAGGCTGATGTTCTGTATTCGCTGCGCTTCGTCAATGAAGACGATTCTGGCTCCACCGACAATTGTCTTAAGCTGAGTCGACGTTACCGACGCCAAGGTGTCACGAACATCGGGCTCATCTCCGTTAAGCTGGAGGATCTTCTCGCCGCGATCCTTGAGAATGGAGTTAACCAACGTAGTCTTACCGGATTGACGCGGACCGAAAAGAAGAATCGCTTTCCCTTTGAAGAAGTGCGCGCTAAGAGATGAAGCAATAGCTCTTGGAATCATAAGTGTTTGCGGTTTGAATCGCAGGATAATATACTCTTTTGCGATTACAATCGCAAAACGTTATGACTTGCCTTGGAATGGGTGGAATCTCTCGCTATTTACGAAAAGCGGGATTCGACCGGGTCAGCTATTCAAATTGCACTGTCCCGAAGGGACCGCTTGTTGTTTCGACAGGCGCCAGTGGCTAGCTTTCACAATTCATTCTTAGAGTAATTCACTCCTCCTGAAAGAGTTCAGGTCGGGAAAATGGAGATGCCGGATGACAAAAAGATTACTGCTTATCCTCTCACTTAATATCCTTCTCATATCGGCTTCTTTCGGCGTGCAGTCCGAGCACGGCAAATTCAAAATTGTGAACGATGGTAAGAGCGACTTCCATATCGTGATCGCCGCCGACCCCGATTCGGTCGAGCTTCGTTCCGCGAACCAACTTCAAAAATACTTCGCTGAAATCAGCGGAGCTGTATTACCGATCGAGCGGGAACCTGCAAGTTTCAAGGATGAGATACTGATCGGCCGGACGCGGGAGACTGAGAAGCTGCTGTCTACGAAGACGCTCGACTCGCTCGATCCCGACGGCTACCTCCTCCGCACCGTGGGGACGAAGCTGATCATTTGTGGTGGAACGCGGAAGGGGACGTTGTACGGAGTCTACTCTCTCCTCGAAGATTATCTCGGGTGTAGGAAGTACGCCGCGACTGTGACTGTGATTCCGCACTCTTCATCTATCGTTCTCCCGCAACTTCACAAACTTTACAATCCTTTTTTCCGGTACAGGCAGGTTTACTACCTCGATACACAGGATCAGGATTACTGCGACTGGCAGAAACTCTACTCGCCCGCCGACCAGCACAAGATATGGGGGATGTGGGTACACACGTTCGCTAAGCTGGTTCCGCCGTCGAAATACTTCGCCGATCATCCGGATTACTTCTCGGAAATCAACGGGCAGCGAGTGCCCAACGGTCAGCTGTGCCTGTCGAATCCCCACGTCCTGCCGCTACTCGTTAAGAACCTGAAGAAGATGATGGCCGAAAACCACGGCGCAGAGTACTGGTCCGTATCGCAGAACGACAATACCAACGAAAGTCAGGACGATTCAAGCAAAGCGCTCGACGAAAGATACGGCGGCTCTTCCGGGACGATCGTCAATTTCGTGAACCAAGTTGCCGCCGAATTCCCCGACAAAACGATTTCTACGCTCGCGTACCAGTACACCCGCGCCGCTCCTACACATATCAGGCCGGCGAAGAACGTCAACATCATGCTCTGTTCCATCGAGTGCAACAGGAGCGAGCCGATCGCGACCGATCCCCGGAGCGCGTCCTTCCGCCGGGACATGGAGAACTGGACGAAGCTCACTCATAACATCATAATGTGGGACTACGTTGTTCAATTCAGCAATCTCGTCAGCCCTTTTCCCAACTTCCGGGTCCTTCAGCCGAACATCCGGTACTTTGAGCGGAACGGGATACGCATGGTGTTCGAGCAGGGATGCGGCGACAACGTGGGGGAGTTCTGCCATCTCCGCGCTTATGTTCTCGCGAAGCTTCTCTGGAATCCGAATATAAATGTCGATTCTGTCATGACCGATTTCCTCGACGGGTACTACGGCGCTGCCGGCCCGTACCTTCACAGGTATATAAAAATGATGGAGGATGCTCTCGCGAAATCGGGAAAGGGACTCAACATTTACGGGTCGCCGTATGACGCGCTGGACAGCTACCTTACTCCATCATTGATCAAAAAGTATTCACGATTATTCGACGAAGCCGAAAGAGCTGTTGCTAAGCGTCCCGCCTTTCTACGGCGAGTGAAGATCGCGCGGCTTCCGCTGGAGTTTGCCATTCTCGACATTTCGATGCGCCATCCCACACCTCAGCTATCCTACTTTGTCAGGCGCGGCAGTAGCTGGACGGTTCGCCGATCGATGGTGAAGCTTCTCAACTCTTTCGTGAAGGAGGCGGAGAAGGCTGGTATCAAACTGCTCCAGGAGCACGGCATGTCTCCCGAAGAGTACAAGGAGTCGGTCGAGCAGTTTATGCGCCTCAGCATCAAAGGAAACCTCGCCTACAAAAAGCCTGTGAAGATACTCACCGAATACAGTGATAAGTATCCCGTCGGAGGCGGCGCTGCCCTGACGGACGGTTTCCACGGACCCGACAATTACGACTGCAACTGGCTCGGTTTTCAAGGCGATAACTGCGAGGCAGTCGTCGACCTCAAGTCCGTGAAACGCGTCGACGAAATCAAGACTTCATGGCTCCAGGACTGGTACGCCTGGATATGGCTTCCATTGAAGGTGAAGTTCTCCGTATCCACGGACGGCAAGACCTTCTCGCCGGTAGGAGAAGTCCCCGATATGGTTCCGGACACGACCAACGGAGCGTTCGTCAGAAATTTCGACGTGAAGTTCCATCCCGTGAAAGCAAGATACATAAAGGTCGACGCGATCTCGCGCAAGGTTTGTCCCGTGTGGCACCTCGGCGCCGGGCAGAAGAGCTGGATATTCATCGACGAGATAGTCGTGAAATAGAGAGTTTGCTGTATTGAAGCGGTCATTTCGGGGGAACGAGCAATTGACTCTTCCGCTTTTTCTGACCAACTTCTTGCATCAAGGGCTACACGGCTGAGAGCAAATAGCATGGTTCTTCTCCGGACAAATGGGCTAAAGTAAAAGGCCCGGAGGTTTTTCGGGAACCATTCATCCAGCGTGGTCCGCAATGGCTGCCGCTCAATTAAGGAGGGTGAGAGATGAAGAAGGTCTTGATACTACTTCTCTTAATGACTTGCGCCGCTTCTGCGCAATGGTCGGATACGATCGACACGCTTACAACGGGGAATTCAAAAGACATAAATCCGCAGGTTGACCATGCGGGTTTCACCTTCTCGTTAATAGGAGGTAGCAAGGCTGTTCCACCTGGTTCTGGTGCCTGGGTCGTCTTCGAAAGGTGGGACAGCAATTACGACGGGATAGTGGCGCTGAAATATGGTGCCACAACTTCGAAGTGGGATACAAACGTCGTTACAATTGCGGGAGCGGATTCCGGCGTCATACGGAAGTATCCGGACATTTGTACGGTGAAGAACGAGGTCTCCCTCGCGGCGTGGCAGCAGAAGTCTGACAATGCTTGGAACATTTACTACAGCGTGGGAAACATCGGCAGCGACCTGTGGTCGACGCCGTCGCCTATTACGAAGGACTCCGTCAGCAACACAAACGTCGAGGTCAGGCCTGTTTCGGATTCGAGCATGGCCCTAATCTGGAAAAGGGGGAACGCCGTTCTCTATTCGATCTACAGTCCGGGTGGCTTTTCTACACCACGAACTCTGGTCTCTACGAATACCGACAGTTCCCAATTCGACTTCGATGGCGGCTATTTCGTTTGGACCGTGCAAAACCTTGCGGGCGATATGTTCTGCGCGGAATCGGCTGTGAAAGATTCCGCCGGACTCCACATCTCACCCCCCGATTCCATCGGTGTCGATGGAAGCATCACCGATCCGAGTTTTACGATCGACAATGGTGAGCTTGGGAAAACATTTATATTCAACGTAAGCGCAAACGGCAAGCGGTCTTCATGGTGGTACTATTATTATGGAATAAACGGCTGGACAACCGCCGAGCTTGCGGGCGGAGCGAACGCGGAATACCTTTTCGCTAGGCAGCTCAGTTATCCTCAGTTGACCGCCAGCACCAGGTCGCAAGAATTTACAGTGCAGACATCTTATTTCAATTGGATGGTCACGGCAGAAAAGATAACGGCTTCCGATACGTCGATCGTTTTCTTCGGCGACTCTCCAGACAGCGTGCTGCCCGGAAGCGATCCCGTCATCTCTTCTCTTGCATTTGTAGTGTGGCAGAGCGACAAGTCCGGCGTATTTCACCTTTACTCGCGGGGGTACAATTTTGTAAGTACCGCGGTTGACCGGCGGCCCGTGCAGCCGTCTTTGTTCGGCCTTTCGCAAAACTATCCGAACCCGTTCAACCCGACGACGAATATCGAATACCAGGTTTCGAATTCCGGATTTGTGTCATTGAAAGTCTACGATGTCCTCGGCAGGGAAGTGGCGACGCTCGTGAACGAAGTCAAAAGCCCGGGCAGTTACGAGGTTCAGTTCAACGGCTCAAGGTTCGCCAGCGGCGTTTATTTCTATAGACTGACTGCCCCGGGTGTGAACATCGTCAGGAAGATGCTGCTGGAAAAATAGAGAAGCGGATGCTGCGTCAATTCGTCATTTCCGATATCCGTACCGTACATCGAGAGTTGAACACTGATCAGAGTACTGACAGTGACATCCGGTCGAGCGGCACGAAATTAGTCCTTGAACATGGTAAGACCATACGTTGATTCCCTCCGCGCAGGCGGATATATTTTTTGAAAGGAGAGATTTCTCCCATGACCATGAATCGGGTAATATTGATTGTTGGGATGTTATCCCTTCTAAGCGTAGGCGGAGCCTTTGCCCAATGGGTGCAAACCGGCTTGCCCTACGGCAGTCCTGTCACAGCGATGGCCGCGAGGGACTCGGCTCTCTACGCGGGAACCCGGACCGGGGGATTCTATATTTCCAGCGACGGCGGGACAAACTGGACATACCGAAATAGCGGACTCCCCGCCGCAACCGTTAATGCCATTATCACCGTCTCAAACGAAGTTTTTGCCGGAACCGATAGCGGCATCTTCGTCTCATCGAACGGTGGTGCGAGCTGGGCGGCCGCAGACTCCGGGCTAACCGGGACATATGCACAATTCATTTATTCGCTTGGACTCAAAGACTCAAGCATTTACGCGGGAACAGCGTCGGGACTATTTGTTTCTACGAACGGTGGTGCCGGCTGGAAACCGACCGGCCTTTTACTATCCACGAGAGTCACGGCAATCACTTTTGTCGATTCGGTAATTGTGGTGGGAACCTCCGGTAATGGTATCTACTTGAGTACGGATGCGGGTGTAACATGGTCGAGTGAGGACAGCGGATTACCGGGCGGCAACATCAATGTGTTGGTTGTCTCCGGGACCGAGATCTATGCCGGAACGGATTACGGCGTGTTTGTCTCTTCCGACAGCGGCAGACGTTGGACCGACGCTGAAGTTGATTCTGCGAGAGTAAACGTCACAGCGCTTGCGGCAAACGGTGCTGATATCTTTGCGGCCACAGGATACGGTGTCGGTTTGCCTCCCGGTCAGACGGGAATCCTCTTGTCGACAGACAAAGGACAAAGCTGGAAATCCGTTAACCATGGGTTCAATAGCCTGAATATGACCGCGCTCCTCGAGGCAGGCAAAAGTGTATTCGCCGGAACGGGAAGCGGTCTCTACGTCTCGACGGATACCGGGTCAACCTGGACGGAGGCGGGACTGGACGTCCGGCAGAGTTTCAGCTCAGGCATAAATATCAGCTCGATAGCGTTTGAACAGGATTCGGGACAGGCCTACATATTTGCGGGATCTGGAGCCGGTGTCTACCGCTCTACCGATAATGGAGACAGCTGGTGGGCGGTCAACAAAGGCTTTGTCTCAAACCCGTCCCACAACCCATCGATCAGTGCCGTCGGCGCAGACGGCGGATACTTATTCGCAGCGTTCTCAGGCAACATTTTCCGCTCGACAGACAAAGGCATGAATTGGGTCTTGGCGGACAGCGGAGCAATACCCGGTTTTAGTCAAGGAATAAATGCCCTTGCAGTCGTCGACAGCAGTATTTTTGCTGCCGCAGCCAGTGTTGGAATTTATCGTTCCACTAATGAAGGCGCGACGTGGGATCAACTCTGGTCGACAAATGAGAATCTTAGCGCCCTTGCCGTGAACGGGTCCGACATATTTGCTGGTACCCAAAATAACCCACCTCAGGACAATCATGTTTTTCGCTCCACGAACGGCGGCGCGACCTGGATGACTTTCGACATAGGAGCTGCAGGTGTTTCATCATTTGCCGTCCTCGACACGGAAATGTTCGCGGCCATGGGCGGGACAGTGTACGTTTCTTCGAACGACGGAGCCGGGTGGACAATGGCGAATGCAGGGCTGCCTGCCAACGTGACAGTGACGGCTCTTGCGGCGAGCGGCGGAGATTTGTTCGCGGGAACTTATGCCTCTGGTGTATTCGTATCGCGCGATCATGGTACAAGCTGGCATGACGCGAGCGCCGGCCTGCCCACTTCCGGTTTCCAGAGCGGTTCATATCTCCGGATCAACACGATCGCAGTCGACAGCGCTGACGTCTTCGCAGGGACAAACGGAATGGGAATACTCCGAAGGCCACTTGACGAGTTTGTTACAAACGTGGCAAACGGACCATCGCCGCTTCCCAGATCGATTTTTCTTTCTCAGAACTATCCGAACCCTTTCAACCCGACGACGCAAATCGTATATCGAATCTCGAATTCCGGATTTGTGTCGTTGAAAGTCTACGATGTCCTCGGCAGGGAAGTGGCGACGCTCGTGAACGAAGTCGAGGGGCCGGGGAGTTACGAGGTTCAGTTCAACGGCGCGAGATTCGCGAGCGGAGTTTATTTCTATCGTCTCATTGCCCCCGGCGTAAGCATCGTCAGGAAAATGCTTCTGGAGAAATGAAGCGATACTACTATCTGGCTCAAAGCATCATCAACGCGTATAGAGTTGTCTAGTGAGAGTGCAGGTCAATTTTGAGTGACGTTGTCCGGACTTGTGTCAGAGCAATGTTGAGCGTAGCTTCCGAAACGAGCGGATGATCTCAACAAAAGGTAACCGAAGAACCAGCAGAGGCGATTTTGCGTAAGAACTTTTTTCGTGCGGCGATATTTGTTGTCGGTCTCTTGTGGGTAAAACCTGCGGTCTCTCAATGGCAGCAATTAGGTTCACCGAGCCTGAAAGTACCCCTGGCAGTTCAGGCGGTGCTTATCAAAGGAGACAGCCTGCTGGTGGGTACGTACAGGGGGACGATTTACGGATCGACGGACGGAGGGAAAACGTGGTCGCCTCGGAACTGCGGGCTTTCCGCGTCGCTCTATGAGACAAACGCGTTGGTGTCTGCTGGGGGCACAGTGTTTGCCGCGACAACCGACGGCGTATATATGTCAACGGACTGGGGAAATGGATGGACCTTGATTAATAGCGGTCTTCCTTCTTTATACTCAACGGGCGTAGGGACGCTTGCCCGCAGCAACAGCACACTCTACGCATCTACTCCGGATGACGGAATATATCGCAGGCCTATTTCAGGCGGGGCTTGGACTCCAGATACTGTAGGGTTGTGGCGGTCAGTGTATGGAGTTGTCGCGGCCGTAAATTCAATACTGGTGGACGACTCACTTATTGTTGCCGCTACAAATGCGGGAGTCTATCGCCAGGTGGTGGGGGACAGCGCATGGGAGGCTCTGGATCTTCACGGTCAAACGGATGCCATGGCGGCGGACGGAAATATGCTGTTTTGTGTGGTCAACATAGATACACGCTCTATTTATTCTTCCAGTGACTTCGGTGCGAAGTGGAACGACTTGAGTGGAAATGTATCTCAGGTAAGTTCAATCGCCGTCCGCGACTCAGAGCTGTTGGCAGGTACGTCCAACGGCATTTTCATATCCCGGGACAACGGCCAAAACTGGAAGTCCCTCGACTCCGGCATCAGCGGACCACCGGGCACATATGATTTCGTTCCGGAACTAAAGTTTGCAGATAACCGATTCTATGCCGCCACGTTCCAGGGGTTGTATGAACTCGGAGCGGGGGATACATCGTGGTCGCTCCTTTTCAACCATTATCCTGTGGTGCCTTCGTACAATTATTTCGCTGCTGTTGGAGTGAATCTGGTGGCCGGCGCCTATGGGAGTTACTACAACGGCTTGATACAGGGGACGTATGTGTCGACGGATTTTGGATCGACCTGGAGTGCAGATAGCGCGTCGCCAGTATCGGCGTTTCACAACATCATTCCGGCAGGGAATAAGGTCTTCGGGATTGACACCGGCGTTTTCGTCTCCGACTTTGAAGGAGTAAGCTGGGTTGAGAGAGATTTCGGTCTGCCTAAGATTGGTGGGACCAACGCTGTAGTTGAAAGCGGTGGAGTACTGTATGTAGGCTATGGTGGGTACGTGCTCAACGGCGACGTGGGAGGTGTTTACCGCTCTACGAACGGCGGCCTCCTATGGTCACTAATTGGCCTGAAGGGCGTACCGGTGTATTCACTCGCGGCTTCAGGCGAAAATGTGGTCGCGCTGTGTGGTGGAAATTATGTATCACATTCCTTGTACAGATCGACGGATGGAGGTGTCACCTGGGAGGACATTGATTCAGCTCTCCCTCAGGGAAAATTGTCAACCACATTGGCAGCCGAAGGCGGGACCATGTTTCTGGGAACCACGGAGGGCGTGTACTCGTCTGACGATGGCGGTTTGAGTTGGATCAACGAAAGTTCCGGGTTACTCAAGGATAGTTCGGACGCATATCCGTCGATTTCTTTGATGTATGCAAGTCCATCGACGTCGATATCTTCATCCACGTTCTTCACGGCGGCCGGTAGTAACCTGTACCGCCTGAGCAACTCACAGGGAACGTGGGAAGTGGTTTACGAGGGGCCCGCCGGGAGCGAAGGGATGATTTCACATGTCGCCGCCGCCGACGGTTTCATATACGTAGTGTCCAATGAAGGGATCTGGCGCAACAGAGTCACAGACCTCTCCAGTCTTGGGGCCGCGATACCCGGTGACATACCTTCCGGGTTTGTCCTGCTGCAGAACTATCCGAATCCTTTCAATCCGTCGACGGCCATCCAGTATGTGCTTCCAAGATCCGGGTATGTGAGTCTGAAGGTGTATGATGTGCTTGGCAGCGAGGTCGCGACTCTCGTCGGCGGGCGGCAGAGCGCAGGTACTTATTCCGTCGTGTTCAATGGCTCCAGGCTCGCGAGCGGAGCATATTTTTACAGGCTCAGCGCGCCGGGTGTGAATATCGTCAGGAAAATGCTTCTGGAAAAATAATGCTCCCTGTGCCGGCACCGATTGAATCCTGATCGCGCCGGCAGAAGCACGGCTATTCGATTTTCGGTTTAAACAGCCGTGCGAATTCTGTCTCGATCCGTTTAAGTCGTGTTCCATATCTCGTGGGAATGGTCCTCGTATCTGATATTATTGAGTAAATCATATTCGAAAGGTTAATATGGCTACCGAGACAGTCCTCGACAGGTTCCTTCGTTACGTCCGCGTCGACACTCGATCGAAAGAAGATTCCGAATCGTACCCCAGCACCGCAAAACAACTCGATCTTCTAAAGCTGCTGGCGAAGGAATTGAAAGAACTCGGCGTGCCGCAGGTGAACATGGACGAGTACGGTTACGTCATGGCGACAATTCCTTCAAACGTGAAGAAGTCCGTCCCGGTCATCGGATTAATAGCACATGTCGACACTTCTCCTGAAGTCACCGGCGCAAATGTGAAGCCGCAGATTATCAAGGAATATAAGGGCGGAGACATACTCCTACCGGGCGATCCGAACATCGTAATCAAAGAATCGGAAAGTCCATCACTGAAACTGGCGCTTGGAAAGAGTATCGTCACAACCGACGGCACGACTCTCCTTGGCGCGGACGACAAGGCAGGCGTCGCGGCAGTGATGACAGCCGTCCAGGAGCTGATGACCGATCAGAAGATCCGGCACGGTGAAGTGAAGATCGGGTTCACTCCCGACGAAGAAGTCGGGGCGGGCACAAGGTATTTCGACATTGGGAAGTTTGGCGCCCAATTCGCTTACACCGTCGATGGCGACACGCCCGGCGAGCTCAACAAGGAGACGTTCAGCGCGAACTTATGCCTTATCACGGTACAAGGACGCGACATCCATCCCGGCTCGGCGAAGAATGTCATGGTAAATTCCGTGCGCGTTGTTTCCGAAATCATCGCGCGCCTCCCGAAGAATATCTCGCCGGAGACGACCGACGGTTATCAGCCGTACATTCACCCTTATGTTCTCGAAGGTGGAGTCGGGAAATCGTCGGTGAAAATACTTTTCCGCGATTTCAGGACCGAGGGTCTTGCCGAGCTGAAGAAGATCGTCGATGGCGTCGTCGCGGAAGTCCGGTCGATGTTCCCTAACGCGAAGATAGATGTCAAGGTAACGGAACAATACAGGAACATGCGCGAAGGTGTCGAGAAGGACACTCGCGTTGCGGATTACCTGTTTGAGGGGGCAAAGAGGGCCGGGCTCGAGCCTGAGTGGAAACCCATTCGGGGCGGAACAGACGGATCGAGACTTACCGAAAACGGGCTGCCGACGCCGAATATTTTCACCGGCGGTGCGAACTTCCACGGCCGGATGGAATGGGTGAACGTCTGGGGAATGGAGAAAGCAGTCGAAACGGTTTTGAATACGCTTCAGATCTGGGTGGAGAAAAGCTAATGACGAGTTAGATTCCGGAAGCTGATACCGGGCACGAAACGACCAGCCATGTCGGGGGCTGATTTCCAGATACAACGTGACGGGAGTCGCGAAGAAGCCGAATGGGCTGGGACAAAACATGATCATCCAATCGATCGGCTCCGCGTCACGCGCCGTCGTCGCTGGAGCGATCTTTACTATTCCTGCGCTCTAAATTCTCGATTTGCCTGGCAGTTATTTCCATATGTTCATCGCATCCGTGCTCGGCGGTTTCATCGGAATACTTTTCCGTATTCCGTTCAGGAAATATTTCGTGAAAGACATGCACGGAAAGCTCCCGTTCCCCGAAGGGACCGCAACGACGGAGATACTCGTCACCGGAGAAAGAGGAGGAAACGAAGCGCTGGTACTAGTTTTGAGCGGGCTCATCGTTGGAGCGTTCGACTTCACGTTCAGCGCGTTAGGACTGTGGTCGGAAGTGGTCACCTCTCGCATGTTCGCGTGGGGAGAGGCGCCCTCAGATAAGTTCAAGATGGTATTGAAGCTTGATGTGTCCGCCGTGATACTCGGGCTTGGATATATCATCGGCCTCAGGTACTCCGCCATAATCGTCGCGGGAGGATTCAAGCTCGCTTTCAACGAGATAACACATCGGAAATCTGGAGAGGCAGGGGATGAGGTCCGCACTAAGAGGGAAATAGGGATGTTGTGGATAGTCATGCTGATTCTCCTCACGTCACTTGCGGTCTTCGCGTTTTTCGCGGTCGGCGTCGTTGCGCTGCTGCTCGTCGTGCTAAAAGTCCCGCCGCTCGCCTTCGCGCTCGGGATGCATATCCCGCAGGAATTGAACACGCCTCTTCTTGTCGGCGGCGCCATTGCATGGCTCGTTTCCACGAGGAGCAAGAACGAGAAGCTGAACATTGCGAGATTACACCGCGGAACTCTTATCGTGTCGGGCTTCATCGCCGGCGGCGCGCTGCTCGGCGTGCTCAACGCCTTCCTTAAGTTCATCGACATGCAGTGGCCGTTCGGCTATGCCGGCTGGTTCAACGTGGGATGGGCAGAGTCGCATGGCGGCGAGATTGCCGGGCTGGTGATGTTCATCCTCCTTTGCTGCTACGCTTTGTGGGATTCCATGAGGGCGAAGGAATAGAGTAGAGACTCGGTTGAAGGTCGCCTTCACCTTCGCCGCGCAGTTTTCGCGAAATATCAGACCACCCCTTGACTTTGTGAGGGGGGGAGGGGCATACTTTATTGTCAAACACGGGAAAGTTGACATAGCTCGGGAATCGGGCGAAGGTTCAGGGAAAGAAAGATCGGCGACGACGCTCGGTCCTGGAGGGAAAGAGAGGAGAGCGAAAGATGGGAAAGTCGTTGGGAATATCACACGGAGATTTCATGAGGGATTAGTGTATTAATCCATGTCGTAAGAACGATTGTCCGGAAAACAGTCTGGACGGGGAGAACGAGATGAAGAAGAACATATTTGGGCAAAAAGCAATGGTATGCAGGGCGTGTGTTGGCAGCATACACGCTGAGGTGTCTTCCTGGTATAGTGGAGGGGAATGTAATGTGTAGACACCTCAGAGGGCTGGATTACCGTTTGCTCCCGATTACAATCATGCTCCTGTTTCTAACTGCGAGGTGCGCGTTTTCACAAGAGTCCGGGATTGGAACGGTTGTTGACAACTTCCTCATTCCGATTCCTGTGCCCTCCGGGCTCTGCTCTGACCGATCTTCCTTATGGGTAGGAGATTATGCCATAACTAGTGGCTCTTCATCGATTTACAAAATTGATCTTTGGACCCATCAGATTGTTGACAACATTCCATCCCCCGGGGCGTGGGACGCGGGACTATCTCGCACCGACAGCGCAATCTGGGAGTTCACAGACTATCCAACGTTTGAGGACTTTGCCCTGGCAAAGCTCTCAACCTCCGGCAAGATCCTGAAGTATTTTCCTGCGCGAAGTTCCTGTTATTGGTCCGGTATCGCTTGGGATGGAAAAGACTTGTACTACGGCACCAATATCTGTTTCGCCTCGCCTAAGGGCCAGAAGGCCATGATATACAAAGTTCACCCTGAGACGGGAGCAGTAATAGACTCGTTTCCTCCGCCATCGGGGCACATAAACGGTTTGGTATACAACAACGGCGATTTATGGTACTGCGACGACAACAACGGATATATATTTGAGATTGATACGACGGGGAAGATATTGCGCGAATTTCTCTTGCGCAAGGACCAAATCCCGTTCCATGGACCTCTTAGTGGACTAACGATTGCCAGGCATTATCTGTGGGCCGTGGATATGGCGGGGGGTGGAGGACCGAGGATTTACGAGATCGACATAGGGGAGACGCCGGCTGTACCGGAAATGTTCGGTTGCTATACCGGACCAGGCTATCCGGGAGAAATCAAAGTAGCTTGGCGGCCAAGTTCGAGCCCGGATGTCGAGAAGTATAAAATCTACAGGCAAGGACCTTTTCAATCCGGATACGGCAATCGGGCAGAGGCATCGGTAATCGCCTCGGTACCCGGAAATGATACTTCCTATGTAGATAGCATTGGCACTAGCGGTCTGGCATTCACTTATTGGGTAAGCGCCGTGGACAGCGCAGGAGTAGAAAGCCAAGTATCCCAGGGATTTACTGGTGCGGCGTAGCTGCCGCAGGAGTTCAAACTCGGGCAGAACTATCCAAACCCTTTCAACCCGACAACCACGATCCCGTACGAAGTATCCACTCCATGGGTACCAGCAACGCATGTAAACATCACGGTGTACGATGTTCTGGGAAGAAAGGTAGCGACGCTCGTCGACAAAGACGAAGGTCCGGGTGAGAAATCGGTTGTCTTTGATGCGAGTAATCTCCCAAGCGGAGTGTACTTCTACAGGATGGAGACACAGTGAGTGTCGGACACGAGGAAAATGATGATACTCAGATGAAAGAGGAGATAGACAACCATCGAGGAGAAAAAGGCGGAGTGATTGCAGCACTCCGCCGTGAAACGGAATTTTGTCCGGGCAATCGGTCGGACAATGAGCGGAAGTTGACTTGAACTCTTAACAGACGAAAGTATGAGGAAGATACCAGTGATGCGAAACAGACTGATAGGAACAATGGTTGTAATATTTGCTGCGGCGCTTGCGACAATTGCAGGCTGCTCCTGCAATCCAGTGGGACCAACCTACAGGAACCAGACAAAGCTAACCTGGACTGTAGACACCATAGCTAACCCGGGCAGCTTCCAGACAGCACTCTCAGCTGTTTGGGGATCGTCGCCGGGCAACGTGTATGTGGCAGGATTCAGCAGCAGTGTTGAGGGAGAGGTATACAGGTACAACGGGAAGGTGTGGACAAAGATACCGTTCACCGCTCTGGAAGGAGGTCCTATTCAGGGATCGGTGGAAATCAGCAACATGTGCGGTTTCAATGCAAACGATGTATGGGTAGTTGGATCGCGGAGCGACTCGCTTAACCAGGTAACACACATCTCCTATAACTCGAGCGTCATAGCCAACTGGAACGGAAGCACATGGAGGGAATATCCGGTATCCGGGGGCGCTCTCGTGTGGATAGCAGGACTGTCGCCGAATGATATATGGGCATCTGGTGACGACGTGGTATTTCATTACAACGGTTCTAGCTGGCAGAAGTCCCCGATACCTATGCCGCCCCAGGGGATGATATTCGCGACCATTGCGGAGGTTGCTCCGAATGATGTGTACACGATCGGCTCGATAAACGACGTGACGCCGCCTGCGGATACAGGGTCTTACTTCCTGTACCACTTCGACGGGACGTCCTGGAGTATCATCGACTCCGTCATAGTGACATCCACTTATGTCAGCCCGATAACTTTCGGAGAAAAACTCTTCGCGGTCGGAGGACACCTGTACACATCATGGGGAGAAGGAATTCAGGAATTGACAGGAACCGGCTGGACCACGATTTCCAACGATACCCGTATTCTGTTTCTTGGTGGAAACAGCCCTGACAACCTGTTCGGTGTCGGGAGCTATGGTGCAGTGGACTGGTATAATGGATCGACATGGCAGGAGATAAATGTGGGTGCGAGCACTTCTATCGCAATGTATTCTATTTGGAGCGACGGCAGCCAGACCTTTATAGTCGGGAACGACAACAGCGGATACAAGACCTACATATACCACGGACACTAAAATGAGAGCGAAAGGAGGTGAAAGAGATTGAACACCTGAAAAAGAAAGAGCCCGCTCCTGTTTGCTGGAACGGGTAAAGAAGTGTGAAGATGACCTTGAGAGTACCAGTTGAAAGAAGGATTGAGAGATGCGAAACAGACTGATAGGAACAATGGTTGTAATATCCGCTGCGGCGCTTGCCACAATTGCAGGCTGCTCCTGCAATCCAGTGGGACCAACCTACAAGAACCAGACGAAGCTTACATGGACCGTAGACACCATAGCCAACCAGGGTAGCTTCCAAACAGCTTTGTGGAGGATCTGGGGGAGCTCGGCGAACAATGTCTATGCTGCAGGGCCCAGCAGCAGTGTTGAGGGAGAGGTATACAGGTACAACGGGAAGGTGTGGACAAAGATACCGTTCACCGCTCTGGAAGGAGGTCCTATTCAGGGATCGGTGGAAATCAGCAACATGTGCGGTTTCAATGCAAACGATGTATGGGTAGTTGGATCGCGGAGCGACTCGCTTAACCAGGTAACACACATCTCCTATAACTCGAGCGTCATAGCCAACTGGAACGGAAGCACATGGAGGGAATATCCGGTATCCGGGGGCGCTCTCGTGTGGATAGCAGGACTGTCGCCGAATGATATATGGGCATCTGGTGACGACGTGGTATTTCATTACAACGGTTCTAGCTGGCAGAAGTCCCCGATACCTATGCCGCCCCAGGGGATGATATTCGCGACCATTGCGGAGGTTGCTCCGAATGATGTGTACACGATCGGCTCGATAAACGACGTGACGCCGCCTGCGGATACAGGGTCTTACTTCCTGTACCACTTCGACGGGACGTCCTGGAGTATCATCGACTCCGTCATAGTGACATCCACTTATGTCAGCCCGATAACTTTCGGAGAAAAACTCTTCGCGGTCGGAGGACACCTGTACACATCATGGGGAGAAGGAATTCAGGAATTGACAGGAACCGGCTGGACCACGATTTCCAACGATACCCGTATTCTGTTTCTTGGTGGAAACAGCCCTGACAACCTGTTCGGTGTCGGGAGCTATGGTGCAGTGGACTGGTATAATGGATCGACATGGCAGGAGATAAATGTGGGTGCGAGCACTTCTATAACGATGTATTCTGTCTGGACTGATGGCAGTCAAACCTTCATTACCGGATTCGATGGATATAAAACGTACATATACCACGGACACTAAGAAGAGAGCGAAGGGAGGCGATAGAAATTGAAAACATGAAAAATAAAGGGCCCGCTCCTGTTTGCTGGAACGGGAACGGGCCCGATGGCGATCCCGTTTGACGGGACCCGATTGCCGGAACATTAAGGCGACACTTTCCTGGATTCGCATCTCCCGGGCGGTTTTCCGCCCGGGAGGGCATGTGTCTTCCTTTTGTCCGCCGCAATCATAATAACAATAACCATTCCAGCTAATCAACTAACTGAAACTGGTAAATGGAGAACTTATTATGAAACGTATACTTTTTGTGCTGCTTCTGGCAGCGTCATCGGCATTTGCCCAGACGACTACGCTGAGCACTACGACAAGCACTGCCGGCGCATTTGCCACACAGACGGTGCGCTACTGGTACAACCCATCCACGGGCGTCTCCACCTATGACACTCTTAACCACGAGTACCGCCTTGCAGGCGTCGACGAATGGGGAAACGTGTATAGGTGCGGCGCTTCGTTCGGCCTCACTTCCGCCGGAGTTCCGACGTACGCCGTGGTAACTCAGGCAACACTATCCTTCAACATAAGCGTCCCCTCGAAGACGAGCATCCCGGCCGACAGTACTACCGTGGTTTACAACGGTTCGAGCGTCAAAATATCGAATCTCCCGATAGCGAACGATGTGGTCGGCCTGACAGGACAAGGATACTGGCAAGACTTTGGCAGCTATATTTACGCCGACAACCTCATCAATCCGGTCTCAACTACTTTCAGCTCGCAATCCAATTCTCCCCAGCAGACGCGATTTCTCAGCGATCTGTCGGGTGCAGTCGAATCGCAGAAAGATTTCAATCTCGGTGTAGTGTCGGACTACGAGAACGTCGATCTGACCGAAGATATACTCGCCAATCCGAGCTTGGCGGTAACGTGGCGAGAACCTTCCATAAAATTTGTAAACAGCTTCGGCGGCGGATCTGTGCAGGTAGAGGCGAGCGGATCGTCGACATGGAACACTTATTCATCCGGTACCGCCTTCTATTCCGATCCCTCGACAACGTATCACGTTCAGGTCGTGAATAATCAGAGCTTCGGCGGTTACACGAGGGTTTTCGAGCATTGGGTGGGACCCCAGGGACAAATCATTACTTCTCCCTCGATCTCGGTCAGCTCGACGGCAAACTCGGACGTCGGGTACACGGCCGTCTTCGACAGCACGTTCAGCGTTACGGTCGAGAACAGTTTCCCCGACGCTACAAATGGCGGACAAATCATTTACAACGATACGACCCGCAATTCACCCTTCACAACACAAATCCTGTCCGGAAATTCTGCGACTATCGGCGCGTTCCCTACACAAAATGAGGGTAGTAATACCTACGATTTCAATAACTGGTCGGACGGGCTTGCTATGTCGCACTCGATAACCCCGACGAGCAATAAGAGCTATCAGGCAATCTTTGTTCCACAGTATTCGCTTAATCTTACGGCACCGCAGTATTACGATGCCGGCGGGAGCGGCGCGACGTACGACATAAACGGCGTCCAGGAAAATTCGATAAATCTTGCGCAGGGACAAAGCGCGACAGTCCAAGCAAACCCACCAAACGGTTGGGCATTTGCTGGGTGGAGCAACAGTATTTATGCAGGCAACCCCCAAACCATCACAGTCAATGGAAACACGTCTCTATTTGCCAATTTCAAGGAGCTTCAGCACTCGATGTATGCAAGATCGGA
>JAJZVO010000036.1 GCA_021845665.1 Bacteroidota bacterium
CGAGGGTTATTTCGTCACGAAAGAAAGAGAAGTCGCCATGAAGCTTTATGACTTGGAAGGGGAGGAGTAAGATGACAAAACGGGATTTCACAACACTAATGAGCTATGCACGAATCTTCGCACATACCGAGGACGATTCCGACGAGCTGCTCCTGCTGGCATACCAGGAAAGTCTCCGCTTGGGTTCGAAATGTACTATCGCGTTGCTGATCAACTATATGCGACTTACTGCGAAAAGCATCCATCAAAGGAGCTTTCTTACTCTTGATGAAGTAGGGAAAAGTCGGCTTGATGCTTTCAGCAAAGGGAAAAGCTATTTGTCCGAGCCTGTCGCGGATGATTCTACCTTTGAGAATCTAATCGCATCGGATTCAGTTAACCCTTTTGACGATCACGTAGCAGATGAATTTGTTTGTTCTCTGAATGGCTGCGAGAAAAAGGTCCTGACCGAACTGACGGCCGGTTACTCTGTAAGGGAGATCTGCAAGGACCTCAAGATGTCTTCAAAGACCTTTGAGAAGGTTCGCATCTCGCTGCAAGAGAAGGCCGGAAAACATCTTCTCTGATTTTCTGCATAGTAGTATAGGGACGGGTTCTCGACCCGTCCAGGATAGGTATCAACAAAAACAATGGAGGCTGTCATGTTACAGCAAATTGAGAAAAAGACTTCGAAGGTTCCGGTTAGTGGAACAATCGAGAGAGTGAACGAGAAGGGCATCAAGGTCAACGGCGAGTGGTTCAATTTCAGCAAGTTCATCCCAAGCGTCCCGACTCTCCATGAAGGTGACCTGATTGAGTTCAAGTCCTCGAAGAATTTCATCAACGAGGTTTCCAAAGTCAGTCCGGCGAACGGCTCCGCTAAGTTCGCCACCGCTGCGCCGAAAGCTTCTGAGGCACCGGAGATCCCGAAGAGCGAGAGCAAGGTGGACGGACCTGGTCCGTCAAATGCCCCACCTTCTCCGGAGGATCCTCCGCAGAAACAAGCGCCGGACGCAGACTCCGGTCATGGTGAGAGCGATCGCGAAGAGCTCTTCAAGTGCCTCAAGGATGCAGTCCACATCACAGAGCAGCTTGAAACCGTAAGGTTCTCTACACAGGACATATTGAAGCTGGCCCTGACACTTTTCATCCACCGGACAGCGTAGTGCCATTCCAACCGAACTTAGCGAACGAAGTGAAGCTAAGTCGGATTTGGAATGAGCATCCCGCCATGTGATAATTGGCGGGATCAATTGAGGAAACCCAGGGTACGTCAGATCCAACCGGCGTACCCTGAAATCATAAGGAGTAATCATCATGGAAGTCACCACAATCACACAGGGAGCGGACACTGAGACCAGACTTCAAATTGCTTTCGAGCGGTTAATTGAAATCAAGCATCAGAGAACCATACTCGATGCGGAAGAGCAGCTCATTAAGGATGATGCCTTCGATTACCTCACCGGTGTCGCACATACGACCTCCGGCCGCTTCGTCGCGAACGATGTCACCGCCGACGTCTACGTTTCTTACCGCCCGCAACGTGAGTACGACACAGACCAACTTCAGAAGATCAAAGACCTCGACGAGCAGCTGAGCCGGGCGAAGAAAGCCGGAGTCATCATCCATCAGACACCGTACCTCGTTGTAAAAATTGTCCCCTCCTAAGCAGCGCACACCTTACACGAAATACTATCCCGCCTTCGATGGCCGTTGAAGGCGGGTTGCGGCCCAATCCGTTGCGCTCTTTGCGCGTTTGACATATTCCGGTAATAATCATAATTTTGTAAAGGTTTGTGGAAACCCGGCAACTTTCCACATACCTTTAAAGGAGCAGAGGAACACCACGGCAGACAAATATCTCGACAAATATTACGACGAAATTAAACGCGGACTCGGCAAGGAAAAGCTGTTTTCCGTGCGAGAAGTCGAGAGGTTGCTGGGACTCAAACCAACTTCAGTCTGGCAGATCCTAAGCCGCCTGACCAGGGAAGGAAGAGTCCATCGGATCAGCAGGGGCAGATACACGATATCCCCTCAACCTCGACGCAATCCTCCGGTTCCGGAAAGCTCAAGGAAGATTGTCGCCCTTCTCCAGGCAGAAGGCATTCAGTTCACGCTGACCGGCTTGGATTTGCTTCTGGACTTTGTCCAGCATCAACCAGAAACCCTGTTTCATCTTATCTACACTCCCAGGGGAGCGGGTGAATGGGCACAAAGCACTCTCCGTAGCAGCACACTCATGCCTCTATTGGAACCCGGTACCCATGAAATAGAAAATTCAATAGCATCTTCAGAACGGGAGATAATTATCATCCGAGAACGGCAGAGTCCTGTTGCGTCACAAGAAAATCTGGCGACTAAAGAAAGAGCGTTTGTGGACCTGTACTTTGAATCAACAAGAAGGCTCATTCCCTTTCCAGTTCAGGAGGTCGCCTATATCTTCGAGAACATGCGATCCACATCCACCCTGAATCAGCCTCAGCTGATAAGGTACGCACATGAACGGAAGATAGACGGAGAAATAGAAGCTATACTTGAATATCCTAGGGGCAGACTTGCAAGAAGGAATCCAAGGCTTTCATTATTCCTTAAGAGCTTGAAGGCAATTAGATGACCTACAAACTGGATAAGCTTGTTCACTCAGAAGAACACTTCGCGGAGGAATACCTGAAGAGCCGGCAGAAAGAATATGGTTTCACACAGCTGACAAAGGTAAAGACTTTCCTCTGGGATTTCGAATTACTTGCTCAACTCCAACGAAAGCTCGGTTCCAAGGTTGTCCTTAAAGGTGGTGCAGCTGCTCAACTGTTCTTTCCTCCAGAGAAGCAGAGAACGAGTGTTGACATTGACGTGATCTATTCAGGCAACGAAGACGAAATGCAACAAGTGTTAGACTCGATTCATTCGGATTTTGGTGAAGACGACGTATTCTTCAAATTCACGAAGTATATCCCAAAGAGACCAACGAAAGTTCTTCCGCTCCAGACATTCTACGTTGCGGTTCCCGGCGTTCTCGGCGAGGAAACAAATCAAATTAATATCAAGCTGGACTTTCACATGATCCGCGACACCAAGGTGAAGGTTATCGATCTCAAAGGTGCTGTTGCATTAGGGGTACCGTTGGCTTTTGCTCCAAGATGTTTAACTGTCGAGAGCCTGGTAGGTGACAAACTCCTCACGCTGGCAAGGGGAAGTGTCGGTATTCCTCCCGGACGCGAAGCGGACATTCCAAAGCAGCTATACGATCTGAATGCATTGACGTCGCTGCAAAGGTTCGAGAATTTGGCGCACCTATGGTTAGCCTCCGGCGAATTCTTACAGCTTGAGATTTTAAATACTGGCCAGGCAATCGATGAACGGACCGTTTACAGTCAGATCGTTGACACACTTCGGAGATATTCAACTGTGGCAGGGAACGAGCCTGACAGTGAGGCGCTCAAGGTGCTGAAGGAATTCAGAGGCAACTATGAGCCGCGGCCATTTATGAACATGATCCAATGGGAGACAGTGTGCAAGAGGCTCGAATACTTTTCCTGGTGCCTCAGAGAGAAATCAGCTGAGGCCATTCGCTTACTAAAACAAGCCGACGCTATGGCCGATCAGATTTCCAGCACGAAGGATCGTCAGAGCCAGACTAAGAAACTGTTCAGTATTCTCCAATCCCTCAGTCCCTCAGGAAAGATTGGGAGGTTTCGGAATGTCACACCTGAAAGGATCTTCTGGGAAATCATATCGCTGGATAAAATCACCATCGAAGAAATAAGGTCCGCTCTCACTTCATAGTTCACCTCCTGGGCCCAGACTTTCGGTCGACAACTGGGCAGCTAATCCTCGAATTCTCCGTGGCACGAATATGGCACTATGGTCATACACTTTCATACTAACCGATACCTCTCCTTGTCAGGCATTTCAGCGAAATCAACAAGAAAACGGGTGAATTGATCCCTCTGAAAGCATTGCAGATACCTGTCGCGCAGGAGGCCACAGGCCTTATCCCTTGACACTGTGCGTAACGCCGAAATCCCGCAATGCATGGTGGATTTTCGCTTATCGCTTATCGACGCCACGACAAACTTACTTAAGCTTATTGATTTCGATAGGTAAAATTGTCGCTGATGAATTAAACTCAGGAAAGCGTCAGGCGCGTCCCGTGCATTTCGGAGATTGTGACGCCGACAGTTGACGATTGGTTCAAAACCGCCGCACATATTGATAAAGTGCGGAGGAGCAGAACCAAGGCGTCCACTTCATGCCCGTTATATGCCCGGTCGCGGACGGAAAAGTATATCTGAGCTATCCTCCAATCGACCCTGCGCTAGCTCAAAGCCCGACGCTCTTCAACAACTCACTTGCAATGTTGGAACTCTCCAGCCTCATCATGGTCTCCTCAGAAGTGCCGAAGCTCAGAAGGTTTATGCTTCCATACCAGACAATGCGTTCATCTATGACTGCAAATTTCTGGTGCACACCGGATTTGAATAGCAGATTGACACCATCGTTTCGCAAAATATCTAAGGTTTCACGCAATTGCGGCCTATCCTTTTCCTTGAAGTCTTCGCATGGCCTCGTCATGATCGCCACCTTGATGTTCTTATCAATCGACCTTCTGAAGTGTTCATGGAACTTCATTATCCGCCTTCTCATAACGAAAGGGCTGATTATGAAAATGTTCCCGTATGCATTATCAATGTCGCCGCAGTAAACCGGATAGAAACTGCTCGTGTCGAAAATGAAATTCGCGGCTTCCGGCGCGGCCGCGCCACCTTTGATTTTATATCCGAAGGAAGCATATCCGTTGAGTCGTTTGTTGTACATCTTTTCAAACATTCGCACATGCGTGTCGACATAGTCATAGACTTGAACCTCTTTCTTGTTTTCATGTGTTCGGTGTAACCTGCCGACGTATTGTTGTAAAGTCCCTCTCCAGGAAATTGGCATGGCCAGGAACAGTGTATCGAGACGGGGCTCATCAAAACCTTCACCTATATATTTCCCCGTTGCGACTATAGTCAAAGGATTCTGTTGAGGTACATCGGAAATCTTTCTAAGTGCTTCTCTGGTTTGCCTGACCCCGTATTTGCCTGTCAGAGGAATTACATCCGCCATCTTCTCTCTTATCTTGCCTGCAAGTGTTTCAACATGGGAGGTCCTTTCAGTCAGCACAAGCGAACTCCTGCCAGCCTCGTAATTCGCAATCACGTCATTGGCTATGAGCCTGTTCCGCATTTCGCTGGCTGCTAACTCAGAATAGAGCTCTTGGATGCCAGGTTCTTTTCTGTCCGAAACCGATACGTTACTATCAACTGGAATTATAAAACTTGTGAATCTTGGAATCACATAATGATCGAACGGCGACTGCTCCAACTGTGTCCTTGTATCCGCTTTGTACCTCATCGGTCCGCAGTGCATGAATATAATTGGATGATGCCCGTCCAATCTCACCGGCGTCGCAGTCAACCCGTAAACGTATCTGGCGTGAAGGTTCTTGAGAACCTGCTCAAAAGTGAAGGCAGGGACATGGTGGCACTCATCCACAATGACCATTCCATAATACCTTACCCGCTCGGAGATCTCATAGTTTCTGTGCAGAGATTGCATGATTCCGACGTCGACTATACGGGTTGGACTATCTATGTCTCCACCAATTTCGCCTATTAGTGAGACTTGCTTCGGTCTCCCGCGCCTCTTCTCCGGTTGAGGGACTTCTTCTTTGATGGTTAGGAACTCTGATAGCTTCTTTACCCACTGCGAAAGGAGTTGTTTTCTGTGGACTATTACGAGTGTGCTCGTTTTCCTCTCTGCAATCAGTTTTGCAGCTACTACAGTTTTGCCGAATGCGGTCGCAGCAGCCAACACGCCGTTATCAAATTTCATTAACTCATTTACTGCCGGAAGCTGTTCATCTCTCAGCGTCCCATTAAACCCGATATCGATACTCCTGCCAGGATTGGTTTCGTCTGAAATGGTCGGTTCGACATTAAGTTTGCTCAATAAAGCCTGCACCTCTGCCAAGCAACCCCTCGGCAGGCAGAGATACTTGTCCGTCTCGTCGGAGCATGAGATGATTCTTGGCTTGTTGTACGTTGGCAAGCGCATCGCCTGGGCTTTATAAAACTCAGGGTTCTTAAATGCCGCCAACCTTTTTAACGCGTTCAATCCCCTCTGGGAGATGCCCTCCTTCAAAACATAAATCATATTTGCCTTTACAACGCTTGGCTTCTCTGGGAAATCGTCCTTCTTCAACGAAATTGTCGGCGTTCTCTGCCATGGTCTTTGTGTCTCCGTGTCGTCTCTTCTTAATACCCCAAGATCGTTTCCGATTCCGAAGATAGAAAGTCTTTTCGTCAATGAACCGATTTCGTCTTCGGATAGTTTCCTCATCGAACTCAAGAAATCCCACTGGTCTGGATACGGTTTCAATTGCTCATCGATGAAAACGCTGTTCCCCTTCTTCCGCGGTTCCATCTGCAAGGGAAGTGCAATCAGATTTTCGAACCCTCCCTTCGGCATAGTATCCTGATTGGGAAAGAATCTGTCGTATGACTTGAACCCGATTTCATGCCTCTTGTTCATCGAGTAGGTCAGCAGGGCCGAGCCGAACTTTCGGGCCGAAGCTGCCGGTATTGGTTCTTCAAAGAAGAACCAGAGGTGAGCGCCGTCGCCTGAACGTGACCGTTCCGCCGCAATGGGGATGTTCAACTCGGAACACACGTTTCTCAACACCGATATGTCTTTTTGCCAACCGTCATCGTCGAAGTCGATTGCCAGCAAGTAACACGTGTCATCCTGGCACATAGGATATAGTCCGGCTGTGATCTTTCCACTGAGATGCTCTTCAACGACACTGTCATTCAAAATCTCGAACGACTTGTTACTGCACTCATAGCATTTGATTCGCGGCTTGTTGCAGATGCCGGACTTCCATTCGTTGAGGCAGGCAGGCGAGTATCCGGATTTTCCATTTGAATTTTGCCATCTCTTCGCATAGACATCGGTTCTTCCTCTAAAGAGTGACATGAAGAGATCGATCTTTGCTTCAGATCTACTTTGCTGATTCACTCTTCGATTCGGATTCGTCCTGACTGCGTCGGTTAGAGCATCGTTGGGGATACCGGTTATGTTTTCGGGACTCGCCTTTTCAACTTTCCTTGGTGCCAAGTCATTTGGATGATCGAGCGCCGCGAGCTGGGCTTTGAGTGTCTCGACCTCCGCCCTCAGCCTATCGTTCTCGATTAGCAGGGCCTGATACTTATTCAGAAGCGACAGGACATTTTTCTTGTCAGTCGTCATGCCGGGAGTCCGTTTGAAATTTAACGTTTCCTTCGGGAAGAACGCGAATTTGGCGCAATTGGTTGCAATAATATGTCGATGATGCTAAGTTATTGCCATGGAATTTAAACGACTCGTCAATATTGTCGACGATGAACCGGTCTTTGAGACGGGATTTCTGCTGGCAGGAAATGCAGATCCAAAGGATGTGATCCTGCAGCTCTCCCGGTGGACAAAGGCCGGCCGAATTTACCAGATTCGGCGTGGACTTTACGCGCTCGCGCCACCGTACCGAAAGGTAAAACCGCATCCGTTCCTCGTGGCGAATCGCATGGTCAGGGCATCCTATGTAAGCTGCCAGTCAGCTCTCGAGTTCCACGGATTGATCCCTGAACACACTCCGGTTGTAGTGAGCGTCACGACCTCGCGACCCGGCCGCTGGAAGACGCCGCTCGGTGTCTTTGAGTTCCGCCATATCAAGAAGACATTATTCTCGGGATATCAATCGGTCGAAGTGGGCAGTGGACAGAACGCCTTTGTTGCCTCTCCGGAAAAAGCTCTCCTTGACCTTGTCTACCTGCAGCCTGGTGCTGACGACGAATCTTACCTGAGCGAGCTCAGGCTCAAGAACTTCGAGAAACTCGATCCCGGAATTCTACAAGAATTAGCCGCAAAGTCGGAGAGCCCAAAGCTGGTCAGGGCTGCCAACCTGATTACAGCATTGGCGCGCAAGGAAGCGGAGGAGTACAGGATGCTATGAAAAACTATGTCGCTCAAATCATCCGTGGTGCCGTGACTCCGCTTCAGGCTAGGAACATTGTCAGGGAGTATTTGCAAGCAAGAATCCTTGGTGCCATGCAACGGTCGGGGGCGATGATACCGCTCTCCTTTCATGGTGGAACAGCATTGCGCTTTCTCTATTCCACTGGCCGCTACTCAGAAGACCTTGACTTCACCCTGGAAAAGAACAAGGAGGAATATGACTTCCACAAGTACCTTAACAGCATCAGAAGCGAGCTGACAGCGGAAGGATATGATGTTGGATTCAAGGTGAGTGACAAAAAAATCGTCCATGCGGCTTTTGTTAACCTGCGTGGACTGTTATTTGAGCTCGGCGTCTCGCCACACAGGGATGAAACCCTTGCTATTAAGCTCGAAGTCAATACGAATCCACCCGAAGGCGCTGTACTGGCAACCACTGTCATTCGTCGCTATGTGATGCTCCAGCTTCAGCATCACGACAAAGCGTCCTTTCTCTCCGGAAAACTGCACGCCGTCCTTCAGCGATCTCATCTCAAAGGACGCGACCTTTACGATTTGCTTTGGTATCTGAGTGATCCCAATTGGCCTTCTCCCAATCTCATCTTACTGAACAATGCCCTGCGACAGACAGGGTGGTCGGGACCTGAATTGTCGGAAGATAATTGGCGCAGTTTAGTGCGGGAAAGAATCGACACGATGAGCTGGCAGGCTGTTGTCGACGATGTCCGCCCCTTCCTCGACACGACAGCTGATGCACATTTGCTCACGAGAGAGAATCTGGATCGATTGCTGTCTATAAACAGTTGAAGGGTCACGGTTAATGCTGGATCAATCCCGTATGGTGGTACACTCCATGCCCGTTATATGCCCGGTTGCGGGGAGAGAAGTCCCTATCGCTCACCTCTGACTCTTCCTCAACTAATCCCAAGCTCCACCCGGAAAATAACCACTGTTACTTTACTCGCTCACTCCTACCGGGTGAAGATCCTTCCAACAAAATGCAACGTGAGATCTTTGGCGCGGGATACCTTACTCTTTCAGGGAGTATCACAAAACGCGGACCTCCGTTGCGAATCATCGCGACTCAAGGATTTAATCTCCTTCCAGGGTGCTCCATCATTGGTCCTGTCGCCATCTACTCAGCTGATTCGGTTTCGATCCCCTCCGGTGTCAATCTCGTCAACACAGTTATTTTTTCACCCGCAAGCATTTCGCTTCGACGCGGTGCGAACGTAACTGCCCAACTCTTTTCACCCGTGATACGGTGCGAACCGAACTCTGTAGCGAACTATCCCTCGCTATTTGTCTCTGTCAGTCTTTCTGACACTTCAGGTGTGGAGCAGCTCGTGGATATTGCCAGCAATGCGAAGGTATCGGGAGCGATTGTCTTGCGCGCTGGTCGTGGTATATCCTTGCGGGAGGCACTCATTATGTATCGATGCGATAAACTCTGCCGCTCTGTACTCGAGCAGTGACTCAGCCCTTGTCCTCGGGACAAGTTCAGGTGACACAACCACGTACAAGTTTTCTCAAAGCAACGTTTGGAGAGACGGCGTCTCTTTCCTGCCCTCGGATTCATCGGGCCACGACATTGCAGGTGAAGCGGCCTTGCGTATTACGGCATTCATTGCCTCCTCACTGGATACGGCAACGGGACTTGGATTGCGGGCCAGGCAATGGTACATCCGCGTCAACGGCAGGCTGGGAGACTTGGCCGATTCATCCATCGTTCGGACGGTATCGATCTTGTCGTCAAGCGATCTGGTCCGGACAGATTTGGCGGAAACTCCCACGCAGTGAGTTTGTGGACTCCTCGCTCCATCTCTTCTAAAGGGAGGAACGAGTTGGCCCACATAGCCACGATAGGTATGGGTGCCTTCAAGAGCCTGTGATCTGTGGCGCCCGGCAGTGGTGCTCTGTGACTCAGTTGGCGAAGCTATGCAGATTTGGAAAATGTTATAAATGGGAATTGTGAATTGAGCAAACAGCTTAACTTAGAATTGTTGTTAACAACACGTAGCAGCTCCAGCAGAACGCAATCATCACTGGACTGCAGACAGCAAAACGACGACGACTTCCTCGACAATAAATTGCCCATATTCGGAGGATGGCACGTACCAGGTCGCGGTGAGGTACTGGGACAATGACGGCCAGGCGGGCAATGTGGTGGTGATGACGGTTACAATCGGTCCGGGCCCGACATATTATTATCTGTCGAAGATCCCGCGCTTCGCGGGAAAAGACCACCTGGGAAGTGTGAGGATGACGATCGACGCAAAGGGTAACGTGGCCAGCTATGACAACTACTACCCGTTCGGCGAGATAATGCCCGGACTGAGCAGCAACACCGCCATTGCCGATGCAAAGTATAAATTGAGGCATCAATATTATGAAATATATGTTGCCGAAATCCATCTTCGAAGCGGACTCACCTCCAAGGAACTCTATTCAGAGACCGGCCTCTATTACGGAGTTTATCCCGCCGGAGACCGCCAAAGGCGGCCTTTGGCGGGAGCGCCCGCTACTACAACGCCTGGGCCGTCGAAGATCCTGCGCTTCACGGGAGCCGCTGGATGAGCGTAGACCCGCTGGCAAATAAGTACCCGGGGTGGATCCCGTCATAAAGGGCATCATTGACAATGAGCTTCGCTTGTGAATCGATTTGGGAATAGGTAATTTCATGAGAAATGATGGCGGAAATTCGGCAGAAGATTTCTGCGGGCAAGTTCGAGTTTTCTAAACATGGCGTGGACCAGAGTATCATACGCAACATCGGAGTCGAAGAAATCCGCGAAGCGGTTTCAACGGGAGAGATTATCGAAGATTATCCTGATGACAAATACGGGCCGAGCTGCCTGGTCTACGGAAGGACTAATCTTGGGAGACCGATTCATATCCACTGCAGCTATCCGGCAAGGGATTATTTGAAGATAATGACCGTATACGAACCCGACGCGGAATCATGGGAGGGTTTTAAAGCAAGGAAGAATGTATGAAAGCTTACGAGGAACATCTCGTGGATAAGCGTGTGACTTACACACTGGAGATCGAGGGCAAATTCTACGTTGTAGAGAATGTGCCTGCCAGGGTCAACGAAGAGACCGGTGAACAGTACTTCGCGCCATCGACTGTGGAGCAACTTCGCGAGAAGGTAAAGGGGCAACAGAAACCTGACAAGGTGATTGAAACGCCCGTCTATATATTCGACGACTTGGCATGATGGTCCGCACTTGCCGCGTTTGACCTCCAAGGATCTCGACGCCGAAACCGGCCTGTACCACTTGGGCGTGAGGTCCTACGATCCGTGGAGCGGAAGATTCATTGGCGTCGACACGTTCGCAAGCGACAGCACGCTTGCTCCATGGTCGCCTTAACAGTATTCGTTCGATAATCCCATCAGGTTCAAGGATCCTACAGGAAAGTGGCCGGGATTTGCAGCCAATCTTGCGAATGCTTTTACCAGCTGGATGTACAACGAGATTCACGGTGCCACCAGCACATTGTTTAGTGCAATGAAGGCCAACTACACAGCTAATTTTTCACCGTCGAATTCCGCGGCGACGAAGGCAGTATACGAAAGGGTGGGCCCAGTCGCAATGGCAACAGCGCCTTCTTCGATATCTGCGATGCAGCTGAACGTGTTTTCAGACTTCTCGTACGCAGAAGGTCTTGGGGCCGCCACGGGCGCAGGCGTTGCGATTACTGCCGGAGTTCTGTCGGCTGATCCACTGCTAGTGCCATTCCAACTAATTTTACCAAACAACGTGCAGGTAAAATTATCGTTGGAATGAGCATCCCGCCCGCTTTTGGCGAGACCAAGTTAGCAAATGATAGTTGGATGGGCACTAGGTATAGGTGTAGCAGACGTGAAAGGGAGTTACCAGCTGTTCAATGACGTGAAATCAGGCTCCGGTACCTTGAATGTTCAAGTGACTAGTGGACTTGGCCTCACCTCTTATTTCACTAAGGTACCCATAGGTCCTCTCTACGGCGGCGCGAATTGGGGTAGCGAACTGTTCCAGCACTTCGTTCCGCCACCAAAACCCTCAAACTTCTAGGAGCACCCTACATTGGAACCTCAGGACAAGAAACTGTTGATCGGGTATATCATTGCATTTACGGAAGTTGGGATCACATTTGCAATGGTCTTCACGCTTTACCGTTTTGGTGGATACTCATTCATCGTCGGAGGAATACTGTTCTTTCTCCTGAGGTTATTCATTCCCGATGGGTTCCCAGAAACATCGTGGCTGTGGAGCTCGGACGTTCTGCGATCAAGAACTCTGCAGGGAGCCATCTTATTTGTCGCGGTTGGTTTACTGAGTCTGATCCTCCACGGATTTTAGGCCGATTCTTTTCTCTGAATCGAAAGTGACTTGCCAGACCACTCGTTAGGAGGTGGCCTGCCAAGTGCGGCAGGTATAAATTGAGGCATCCATAAATGGAAATATATGTTGCCGAAATCCCGTCCTTGGCGGGATTCACAGGCAAGGAGCGTGATGTCGAAACGGGGTTGGACTATTTTGGCGCCCGGTACTACGATTACTACCGCTTGAATCATTAGCTTATTTCTTGTCGGCACCTGGGTAGACGTCTTACGAGACGGTTGATTCAATAAACATGATTCTACGTGGACTGTGACTATTTAATAAGCCTCCTCACCTCCTCCCAAAGAATGCGCCCTGTGCTCGCAATCTTGAATTAAAGCGTGCCTACCTGGTCAAATATCTTCATTAGGTGCAGCGAGAATTATCTGGATTTGATTTCTCGTTTGGCTTTGGCGTATCGGTAGCCGGAAATTTGGAGTTTTCACCGAAGTCAGATAAGCACATTCCAACATCGAGCGAATTTTAGCCGCGTGAAACAATAGTACTGATTAAGCACACTGTAGGAATACCGGTATGAAAATTAAGAATTGGATCAAATACGAGCATGATGTTTACAGCGCATCCCTGGCCGACATCAGCTTCGAGCAGGATTCACTCGTTACTCAGGGCGGCCGGGCCAGATATGAAATCTCCATCGTCTCAGCCGATGCCAAGAGTTTCCTTGCCGAAGCCACTGCTGTCGTCGACTTCAACGGCGACGGCCGATACAACGTGTGGTCTGTCGACCAGACTGGCGACATCGTGCAGAAAGTGCCGGACTGAGAAAAGGTATGCGCCGTGCAAAAACAAGTAAGAAGTCATTGCGAGGGGTCCGCCCGTAGATGAAATGGGCGGACGACGTGGCCATCCCCGCCATTTTTCCACTAACCTTGGGATCGCCACTCCCGATCTCGCTGACGCGTGGCCGGGATCGCGATGATAGGTACTCTTGGGACGGCCTCAAGGAGCTCTGTCATTGAATTTTCTTATTGAGATTCTGTTGTGCCTTTCGCTCGGTAGCTTCGCCAACGTCTGCATCTATGGGATTCCCGGGATCTCCGCCGATATTCCGCGAGCTGAGTCGAGCCTTGAAACCAGCGGTCTGTGTCGAGTATATTGGACGTGATGCATGAGGGATTGATCGGAGGGCTCGATTCGCAAAGTCGTGTCCATATCCGACGGCGGTTGCGCCGGAGCATGCTGGATTTGCCTGAGAAGGGAAACATGGACAAGGTGACTCTTTCTTCCGATTATCTTCCGATGCCGAAAGACAAATTCGCATCGAAGAGCCCCTGCTGTAGGGTCACGAAGTCGAATCGAAATGAAGTGGGGGATTATTGTGCATCACCGGGGACTCGAACCCCGAACCCACTGATTAAGAGTCAGTTGCTCTACCAATTGAGCTAGTGATGCAGGGCTTACAATATAGTTTTCGGGAGGCGTAAAATCAATCTGAAAAAATCTTCTGTGCGTGTCCCAGAAGGATGGCATGGCAAACTTCAGAAAGGAATAGTATGAAAAAGACTAAGGCAAAACCGAAAGTCGAGAGGATGTCGCGGGTAACTCGAATGCACTCCGTCAATGATTACAGCACCGAAACCCATCTGATTTACGGAAAGGGGTACACCGACAAATGGGATTATTCTCACCATCTCGTCCCGCCTATGACGACGAGCGCAACATTCAGACTTGAGTCGGCACAACGAGGCGCGCAGGGCTTTGTGGAATTCGCGCACACCGTGGAAGGTAAAGAGGTTTCCAAACAGGCTCCCATATACATCTATGACCGACTTGGCGAGCCGAATAAGGATTTGCTTGAAGATAACCTTGCCATGGCCGAGTCGGGTGACGCGTGTGTTACTTTCAGCAGCGGCATGGGCGCGGTATCGGCCGC
This sequence comes from Bacteroidota bacterium, assembly GCA_021845665.1. Taxonomy (GTDB): domain Bacteria; phylum Bacteroidota; class Ignavibacteria; order Kryptoniales; family JAKASW01; genus JAKASW01. Next base: position 14,275 of record JAJZVO010000036.1, read on the forward strand.
GCTTGGAATACTATCGGCGCCCGGCGACCAGGTCATTGCTCACAGGACGATGTATGGTTGTACTTACGAGCTGCTGACGCTGTGGTATCCCAGATACCAGATCGACGTGAAGTTCCTCGACCTCGTCAATCCGGATAACCTTCGGAAGGCCATCACGGAATCAACGCGGGTTGTCTATTTCGAAACGCCTGTGAACCCGACTCTCGATTTAATCGACATCGAAGCGATTTCGAAGATTGTCAAAGAAGAGAACAGCAAAAGACACAAGGCAAACAGAATAAACATCGTTGTCGACAACACCTTTGCGACTCCCTTTTGCCAGAGGCCGATAGAACTTGGCGCGGATTTCGTGGTACATTCGCTCACGAAAAATATCGGCGGGTTCGGAACCGATGTCGGGGGTGCCGTAATAGGACCGATGTGGAGCAAGGACCGGCTCCTACTCTACAGGAAAGACTTCGGGGCAGTCCTCGGAACAAAGAACGCCTGGGACGCGCTTGTCTACGGACTCCCAACGCTTTCACTTCGCCTTCGTCAGGAGCAGAAGACCGCCGGCGAGATAGCGAGATTTCTCTCCGGCAATCCGAAAATAAAAAAAGTAAATTACCCCGGCCTTGAAGAATCGCCTCAGCACCTTCTTGCTCAGAAGCAGATGAGAGATTTCGACGGGAACTTTGCACCCGGTTCCATGATTTATTTTGTGGTACGAGGTAAATCGCCGGAAGAAAGCCGGTGTAACGCAGAGAAGCTGACTAACATTCTTGCTAAAGAAGCATATACCTTGACTCTCGCGGTCAGTCTAGGGAACATAAGATCCCTTGTCGAGCATCCGGGAAGCATGACGCACGCTGCAATCCCCGCCTCCGAACAGGTGAAGAAGGGAATTGACCCCGGCGGTATCCGAATGTCCATCGGACTCGAAAAAGTGGATGACATTATCAGAGACTTGCAAAAAGCACTTAGCAAAATTTGAAAACACATTATGTACAATCTGGGCTCCTCGCACGGGCAGGGGCGATCAATGCGGTCAGTGTGAGAGTCGAAGGCAAACCCGCGGCGTTCAGCATGAAAAGAAACGGGTCGATGGACGGTCCGGAGACGGAGAATAGAAAAGAGTTCTTCGCCTCCCTTGGTTTCGATGAATCGTCGGTGGTGCGTGGTGACCAGGTCCATGGTGACAACATTGAAGTCGCGAATTCCGCGCTTACATTCCCGGAAACCGACGGCTTGTTAACTCGCAGCAAAAAGTTACTCCTTCTAATCTCAGTTGCCGATTGCGTGCCCGTTCTACTATTCAACCGCAAGTTGGAAATTGCTGCTGCGGTTCATTCGGGTTGGAAGGGAACAGTGAAAAATATCGCGGGTAAAGCAATCGACTTAATGAGTAATGAATTAAATTCTTCTCCAGAAGATGTTGTTGCCTTCATTGGTCCATCCGCAGGAGTGTGCTGCTATGAGGTGGGAGAAGACGTCGCGAAATATTTTTCACCGAAGTTTCTCCAACCGACATTCACTGCCGGGAAATCTAAATTGGACCTTAAGTCGGCGATTGCATCGCAACTAATAGAGAAAGGAATCCCGAAAGGGAATATCGAACTAAGTGAATACTGTTCGATATGTAATCCGAATTTTCACTCTTTCAGACGCGAGGGAGAATCGAGCGGCAGGATGCTCGCGGCAATCGCAATCAAGTAGGAGAATTTCTTAATGTGTGGGATTGTGGGTTACATCGGTGACAAGGATGCACGTGAAGTCCTCGTCGAGGGATTGAAGAGACTTGAATACAGGGGGTATGATTCTGCTGGTGTCGCTCTTCTTGCCAACAACCGTATCGATGTGCTTAAGACGCCGGGCAAGGTGACGAAGCTGGAAGAGATGGTATCCGGCGTCCAGCAGGCGAAGATCGGGATCGGCCACACCCGGTGGGCAACACACGGTGAGCCGACCACGGTTAACGCGCATCCTCACATGGATTGCACCGGTAATATCGCCATAATCCACAACGGGATAATCGAGAACCATTCTGCGCTCAAAACAAAATTGACCTCTCTTGGGCACACGTTTAGGAGCCAGACCGATACGGAAGCTCTTGTACATCTGATTGAAGAGTTTTACTCTCGCACGAATAATCTGGAGATGGCTGTTCGGTTCGCTCTTAAGGATGTGGATGGAACTTTCGGGCTGGTCGTGATGGCGGCATCCGAGCCGGATATCCTTGTTGCTGCGAGGCGAGGAAGCCCGCTGGTAATAGGCCTCGGCGAGTCCGAGAATCTCATTGCCTCCGATGCGTCAGCTCTCATAAGGCACACGAGGAACGTCATTTACCTTCACGACAATGAAATCGCGGTCATTACCCGAAATGACGTAGCTCTTAAGAATCTGGACGACGAGACCATCGAGCGTGAAGCGGAGCACCTGACTTTCGACTTAGAGCAGATCGAGAAGGGGGGCTTCGACCATTTCATGCTCAAAGAGATAAACGAGCAGCCTGAGACGATAAGGAACGCCTTCCGCGGCAGGCTCATCGAAGAAACCGGCATATCGAACATGGGCGGTCTGCACGAGGTGGACGACAAGATTACCAACGCAAAACGCTTCGTGATTCTCGCGTGCGGGACTTCATGGCACGCCGCGCTGGTGGGGAAGTATATACTCGAACAATATGCCAAGATTCCGGTCGAAGTCGATTACGCTTCCGAATTCAGGTACCGTAATCCCGTCCTCATGGAAGGAGATGTCGTCTGGGCGATCAGCCAGAGCGGTGAAACCCTCGATACGCTTGCCGCTCTTCGCGAAGCGAGGAAGTCGGGCGTACCTGTCTACGGCATTGTGAACGTGGTCGGCAGCACCATCGCAAGGGAGACTGATGCCGGTGTGTATATACATGCCGGGCCCGAGATCGGTGTCGCGTCGACAAAGGCTTTTACTTCGCAGCTCGCCGTGCTCAATCTTATCAACCTCCTCGTGGCCAGGAAGAGAAAGACGATAAGCGAGGAACAGGGACGCGAAATTGTTGCCGAGATGCGGAAGCTTCCCGGCAAGATCCAGCAGATACTCGATAACACCGGAGTCATCGAATCGATCGCCGAGGAGTTTAAGGATTCGCGCAATTTTCTCTACCTCGGACGTGGCGTCAACTTCCCGGTTGCACTCGAGGGCGCGCTTAAGTTGAAGGAAATTTCCTATATCCACGCCGAAGGATACCCCGCCGCCGAAATGAAGCACGGACCGATTGCGTTGATAGACGACAATATGCCTGCAGTGTTCATTGCACTTGGCGACTCGACTTACGACAAGATCCTGAGCAACATACAGGAGGTCCGTGCACGTAAGGGGAACGTGATCGTGATTGCGAACGAACCGGACAGTCGGCTCAAAGAGCTTGCCAGGCACATAATTCAGATCCCCAAGACAATCGACATATTGAGCCCGATCCTTTCGGTAATTCCGCTTCAACTTCTTTCGTATTACATCGCAGTGAAGCGCGGCTGCAACGTAGATCAGCCCCGGAACCTTGCTAAAAGTGTGACGGTGGAGTAGTAAAAGGATTGATCGGCAGGACTGGGGGAAGAATCCCAACGAATGGGATGCCACTCGACAAAACGGTGAACTTCGTATCTCTCATGAAGCGAGTTCCGCTTCCAACACATTAATGCGACGGAAACTGAGACAGCGCATCACTCATCCGACGCATCATCACCGCTAAGCATCCACAAAGAATGTTTCCGTGACGCTCAAAGCGCCGCCGGCTATCTAAGGAAAAGGCTGTATGTCAATACGAGAAAAACAAATCCGGTAAAGACCGTGTATCTTCCGTTTCGTTCCGCAAATGCGAAATATATCATGGATGCGGACACGCGAACGTACGGTGTCAACATCAGGGTAGCGATACCGAAGTTTACGAGAAGTCGTGGATGCAGTGGCAGATGCACAGCCTGTGAAAAGTCGTTCAGCACGAAGCGATACAGGTTCATACCGGAAATGGAATAAACGAGTCCCAGCTTGCCGGTTGCGGCATAATGCCAGACGACGCCGATGCCGATTAGGGTGATGCTTAGCAAAACCCCGACAAGAAGTATATACCCGACAAGCGTTTCCATTCTGGACGCAGGACTCTTCACATCCTGCTCCTTCACATCATTCATCCGGATCTCTTTAGCTTTCATGCGATCATTCCTATCCCGCGAACGATCATCTCGACGCCCAGGATTGCCAAAACGATTAGGAAAAAAAGCCGCACCGACTTGTTCGTGAGACGCACAAGGAGCCGCGTGCCAAGAAAGGCCCCCGCCAGGATTCCGATGATCACCGGCGCAGCGAGTGCCGGGTTGATCATACCCGCCGCGAGATAAACACTTGTCCCCGCGAGCGCGGTCACGCCGATAATGAGGTTGCTCGTCGTCGTGGATACTTTTGGAGGGAGGCCCATTACGAGGTCGTGGATCAAGACTTTCAATGCTCCCGCTCCGATGCCGAGCAGGCCAGCGATCATTCCCGCGCCGAACATCAGCGGTCCCCCGAAATATGCCCGCCTTCCCTTGTACGCAATAGTCTCGTGTGAGGCCTGGTCATAATATTGTCCTTCGAGCTGAAGCCATTTCGAGATTCGGTCCTGGTGTACGACCGGGTGCCAATCCTCGGTGCTTCGCAGAAGCAGCGTGAGCCATGATCCGAGGAGCACGACTCCGAATACTATGAAGAGCGGGGCCTGCGCGGTGACTAAAGTGATGCCGGCTCCGACGATAGCCCCGGTGATTGTGAACATTTCGAGGAACATTCCGACCTTGAGATTCGTGATGCCGTCGCGTACGTATGCGGATGCCGAGCCTGAAGAAGTCGCAATTACAGATACTATGCTTATCGCAATTGCGTGTTTGATGTCCATACCGAGCAGTGTGAGTGCCGGGATGAGAACGACTCCTCCTCCCATTCCGCTCATTGCTCCGACGAAACCGGCAACGACGGAGATCAAAAGTAATATTTCAAAAGACATTCGCCTCTCTCAGTTCTGGTGATGTCAAACGCGTGTGAAAGTGATTCTCGGGCATGAGCCGCACTCCGATTGGTTATTCAGGATTGACTAGCAATATATCAATCTTGAAAATGGCGAGCCTGTCCTGGATTCCAGCCGCTCATTCCGCAGATAGACATAATAACAACATTGCGACTGAAAAGTTTCATGGATACAGACGCCATAATTAGCCAGGCCCTTTGAAGTGTTGAATCGTTCCGCTTGCCCATATCCCGGATTACCGACAATCATCTTTATGTATCCTTTATGGAGCACACCAATCTCTTTACGGCTCTTTGATTGCAGTGCAGGTGCGTGCCCGGCATATTTTAGGCACTATGAAAAGAATCTCTGTGTGTTCAAGCATCTTTACGATCCTGTTTCTATCTGTATCTGCCCGCGCTGCCGATTCAACTTCAACAGGCACTAAGTGTGGCATCATATGGAGCGGATTTCTCGATGTCTACTACAGCAAGAATTTTAATGACCCTTTGAACCAAATGAATCAGCTCCGCAATTTCGATATTTACGAGAACCAGTTCAGCCTAAACCTCGCTGAGCTTAGCGTTGAAGAGCAGGCAAAGCCGGTCGGCTTTCACATCGATCTCGGTTTCGGAACGGCCAATGACGTTGTCCAGGGATTACTAAATCCACAGACCGGGGCAGTTTCGCCTATGACCAGCACGATGGATTTGCTGGAGCAGGCATACCTCAGCGCGTTGATTCCAATAGGCTCAGGCCTGACGATCGACATAGGGAAATTCTCGACGCTCATGGGATATGAAGTGATCGAGACTCCGGGAAACTGGAATTACAGCCGGTCACTCCTTTTTTCATGGGCTGTTCCTTACTATCACACCGGAATCCGTTTAACATATCCGGTGGAGAATAATTTCACTGCCACCCTCTGCCTGGTCAACGGCTGGAACAACGTCGTGGAAAATAATCGGTCGAAGACGGTTGCGCTGGGACTGAATTACTCTCCCTCTTCTGCTACCACTATTACACTCAACGGGATAAGCGGGTTTGAACAGCCCGAGGGCGTACCGTATGGAAAGACAGATGTCGGCGAGCTGATTGTTACTCAGAAGGTTGGTGAGAAACTTGCGCTTTCCTCCGATGCTGTTTATGGGAGGGAGCGTGTGGGAGGCGTACTCAATATATGGAAAGGTGTTGCTCTATATGCCAAGTACGATTTGAGCGAGGAGTCGGATATTGCACTCCGCGGGGAAGTGTATTACGACCCGCAGGGATACACGACGGGCGTAACGTTCCCGAAAGCGACTTTCAAGGAGATTACCGCGACGTACGAATACCGTCCCTGGAGCCACCTCATACTTATGCTCGAAGCGCGGGATGACTTCGCCAACGGCAAGACCTTCCTCTCTGCCGGTTCGCCGATTCCGGCAAGAACATCGCAGCCGACGTTGTTGCTTGGAGCTATTGCAACATTCTGAGCTTGCTGGACTGATCACGCCCCGACAAGGCTGCCGATTTATAATTCGGGTTGATATTTAGTGGCGACGCAGATAGATTTATCTAAGATGTTTGGAAGGAAAAGGTGAACACTTGAAGTATCCCGCGGCAAAAATGTGGTTCGGCCTTGTGGTCGCCTTTATTGTGATTGCTTTGGCGGAATTCCTATCGGCCGGGACTCTGAACTATTGGCAAGGGTGGCTCTATTTAGGAGTTGGAGTAGTCTCGAGTGTTCTTCTGACTTTGTATATAGTGAAAGACCCGGCCTTTCTCGAAAGACGAACGAAATTTGGGCCTGCTTCAGAGGAGCGGCCTGCACAGAAGGTCATAGTTGCTTTCGCAGGAATTCCTGTCATCGGTGCGTTCATCGTTCCGGGGCTCGATCGGCGCTTCGGATGGTCGAGTGTGCCGCCATGGCTTTCCATTTTCGGTGATGTCCTGATAATGGCAAGCATTTGGATGGTGTATCGGGTGTTCAAAGAAAACTCGTTTGGCTCCGCGACTGTGGAGGTGGACGTGGACCAGAAAGTCATCTCAACCGGTCCATATTCGGTCGTACGGAACCCGATGTATGCGAGCGCGGCTTTGTACTTTGTGGGATTGTCTTTGGCGCTTGGATCATACTGGGGGCTCATCGCTGCCTTCCTCACAATTCTCGGCCTTGTCTGGCGGCTTTTAGACGAAGAGCGATTTCTCTCAGAGATCCTTCCCGGCTATAAAGAGTACTGCTCGAAAGTGCGTTGGCACCTGATCCCTGGGATATTCTAGATGCCGGGCCGAAAACCCGCTGCAAAACTATTTAACCACAAAGCGTCCTGTTCGCCGTTTTCAGGCAAATTCCGAACTTTCAGGTTCGAGCGTGAGTCTTTTTCTTCCCGCTTTTATATTTTCCTTATAACTATCGTCCATCTCTTTACGACTCCTTAATTGCCGCCGCGCCGCACTCCTGCCATATTTAACAGCAAAAAAATGAGGTCGTAAGATCAAATGATAATCGGACTTCTAATCTCGATAGGTCTTTTGGTGTACCTGGTTTATACCCTGATTAAGCCGGAGAAATTCTGATGCTCATCGCGACGTTTGGTATATTCGGCATGCGCGACGTTTTGCAGATCGGCGTGTTCCTGATCGCTTTGATCGTGCTTACCCCGCTGCTCGGTTCGTTCATGGCGAAAGCGCTGAACGGCGAAAGGAATTTTCTTACGCCCATCTTCGGCGGTTTGGAGAGATCTTTCTACAGAATTTGCCGGATCGACCCTGAACAGGAGATGGATTGGAAAGAGTACCTTCTCGCGGTCATCGCTTTCAGCCTTGTCGGCCTGGTCGTGCTCTGGCTCCTCCAGGTGACTCAGGCTTACCTTCCGCTGAACCCGCAACATCTCCCTAATGTGTCGTGGGATCTCGCGTTCAACACAGCGGTCAGCTTCATGACAAACACGAACTGGCAGTCTTACGCCGGCGAAACGACGCTGAGCTATTTCGTTCAGATGGCCGGACTCACAGTCCATAATTTCGTCAGCGCTGCGGCAGGCATGGCGGTACTTCTCGCACTCGTCCGTGGGATCACCCGGAAGTCGAAGGAAGGTCTCGGAAATTTCTGGGCCGACCTTGTTCGCATGACGCTGTATGTTCTTCTTCCGCTTTCGGTCATACTCACCCTGGTGCTTGTCGGTCAGGGAACGGTGCAGACTCTATCGGGCTATGCTCACGCCACGACTCTCGAAGGCCAGAAGCAGGTGATAGCCGTCGGACCCGCAGCATCGCAGATTGCGATCAAACAATTAGGCACGAACGGCGGCGGCTTCTTTAACGCAAACAGCGCGCACCCGTTCGAGAACCCGACCCCGCTGACCAATTTCCTGGAGCTGCTGTCGATTATTCTCATCGCTTCCGCCAGTGTTTACATGTACGGTAAGATGGTCGGGTCGACGCGCGAGGGCTGGGTGATCTGGGGAGTCATGCTCTCAGTATTTTGCATCATGCTGACGTTCTCACTTTACTCTGAATACAGCTTCCATCCTCCCTATGTGACGGCTCCATCGATGGAGGGGAAGGAGACACGATTCGGGAACACGAACAGCATATTGTGGGAGGTTACCACAACGGTAACTTCAAACGGCTCCGTGAACTCGATGCACGACAGCCTAACCCCGCTTTCAGGCATGGTAGGAATTGTCGACATGATGTTCGGCGAAGTTATTTTCGGCGGCATCGGTTCCGGACTTGCGAGCATGCTCCTTTTCGTCCTGCTGACTGTATTCATCGCGGGTCTTATGGTCGGTAGGACGCCGGAATACCTGGGGAAGAAAATCGAAGCCTACGAGGTGAAGATGTCGGTCATCGGTGTCCTCGCTCCCGGTGCGGCGATACTGATATTCACTGCGATTGCATCAATTACAAAGGTCGGGTTATCCTCTTTGGGAAATAACGGCCCTCATGGCCTCTCCGAAATTCTATATGCGTTTACTTCCGGTGCGGCCAACAACGGGAGTGCATTCGCCGGACTGAATGCGAATACCGTGTTCTACAATGTCACGCTTGGAATCGACATGCTCATCGGGAGGTTTGTGCCGATAGCCGCTTATCTATCCGTGGCCGGCAGTCTCGCGAAGAAGAAAGCAGTGCCACCGTCAGCGGGTACTTTCCCGACCGACTCCACACTCTTTGGCGTGCTTTTAGTCGGCGTGATAATAATAGTCGCGGCGCTTACCTTCTTCCCGGTTCTCGCACTCGGCCCGATAGTGGAGCACTTCCTGATGCTGGCGGGAAAAACGTTTTAGGAAACTCTGAACAGTAATTTCTAAATCCTAAACAAATTCAGAGATCAGAAGATTTAAATGAGAAATTCCGTTAGGATAAGCAGATCGGAGCAACAAGAAAAGCGGCTATCATCGTCTGGATGCATGGCGCCAACTGTCGGCGGAAGGGTTTCTCCGAGGGTTTTGAATCTCGGATTTATTTAGAGTTTAGGATTTCGGATTTAGAATTTTAAATGAGGCTCGAATAGTAATCCGCGACTTTAAGGAATTAGAGAGATGGACAAGAAATCAGATTATAGACTAGCATCGACGTTCGACAGAAAAATAGTTGTTCAGGCGCTGGTGGATTCGGTGAAGAAATTGAATCCGAAAACGCTTGTCAGGAATCCTGTAATGTTCGTCGTCGAAGTGGTCGCGCTTATCTCCACTTATATCGTGATTCGCGAGATCGCGATCGGCCGCGAGTCGCTCTTCAACATACAGATAACTCTGTGGCTGTGGATCACCGTTCTCTTCGCCAATTTTGCCGAGGCGATTGCCGAAGGGCGAGGGAAAGCGCAAGCAGAGGCGCTGAGAAAGGCAAGATCCGAAACGACCGCCAGGAGAATCGAAGACGGCAAGGAAACTAAAGTAAATGCCCTCGATTTGAAGAAGGGCGACATCGTCGTTTGCGAAGCGGGCGATGTAATACCCGTCGATGGAGTTGTCATAGAAGGTATCGCGAGCGTTGACGAGTCGGCAATAACCGGCGAGTCGGCCCCGGTCATACGCGAGAGCGGTGAGGAGAGAAGTGCGGTGACCGGCGGCACAAGAGTGCTCAGCGACCGCATAGTCGTACGGGTTACCGCCGAACCGGGCGGGACTTTCATGGACAAGATTATCGGTCTCGTCGAAGGGGCTAAGCGCCAGAAGACACCGAATGAAATAGCGTTGACGATACTCCTTTCGGCGCTGACTATCGTGTTCCTTCTTGCAGTTTCGACCTTTCCTGCATTCATGATGTACAGCGGAAAGGCATCGGGGATTTCCGTAAGGCCATATATAACTCTTCCGATTCTCGCGTCGCTCCTGGTTTGTCTCATTCCTACGACGATTGGTGGTCTCCTCAGTGCAATCGGGATCAGTGGTATGGACCGGCTGATCAGGAAGAACGTTATCGCGACCAGTGGACGGGCTGCAGAGGCGGCCGGAGACGTCGACGTCCTCCTCCTCGATAAGACCGGCACCATAACTCTCGGGAACAGGATGGCGAGCGACTTCGTACCCGCCCCCGGGATCCCAGTCGAGCGCCTCGCGGATGCGGCGCAGCTCTCCTCGGTCGCAGATGAAACCCCGGAGGGAAGATCAATAGTGGTTCTCGCGAAGGAGAAGTACGGAATGCGGGCGAAGAAGGTGCGGGACGTCGGCGCTACGTTCATACCATTTTCGGCGCAAACGAAGATGAGTGGCGTGGAAATCCCTGCAACCGATGGGCTCGGGCCGCGCTCTATAAGGAAAGGATCGGGAGAGGCGATAAAAAAGTATGTGACGGAACTGGGAAAGAACTTCCCGCAGTCGGTGCAGAAGAATCTTGAAGAAATAGCCCGAGCGGGCTCCACACCGCTCGTCGTCGTCGAGAACGGAGACGTGCTCGGAATCGTACAGCTGAAAGATATCGTGAAGGGTGGAATAAAGGAGAGATTTGCCCAGCTCAGAAAGATGGGAATCAAAACCGTCATGATAACCGGCGACAATGCTTTGACAGCGGCGGCCATTGCGGCAGAAGCCGGTGTCGACGACTTCATTGCCGAGGCGAAGCCGGAAGATAAACTCGGCAGGATCCGCGCGGAGCAGGCCAGCGGACACCTTGTCGGAATGATCGGCGACGGTACGAACGATGCCCCCGCGCTCGCACAGGCCGATGTCGGTATCGCCATGAACAGCGGAACGCAGGCAGCTCGGGAGGCTGGCAATATGGTCGACCTCGACAGCAACCCAACGAAGCTCATTGAAGTGGTGGAGACGGGGAAGAAGCTTCTCATGACTCGCGGCGCGCTTACGACCTTCAGCATCGCGAACGACGTGTCGAAATATTTCGCGATAATACCTGCCATGACCGCGGCACTTTATGCTTTCGGCAAACCGGTCGGGCCGCTCGCGGCATTGAACATAATGCACCTGGGCTCACCCCAGAGCGCCATACTCAGTGCGGTCATCTTCAACGCGATAATCATTATCCTCCTCGTCCCCCTGGCGCTTAAAGGTGTAAAGTACAGACCGGTCGGTGCCAGTGCAGTGTTAAGAAGGAATCTCCTTATCTACGGCCTCGGCGGACTCGTAGCGCCGTTCATAGGAATCAAACTCATAGACATGCTGATCAACGCTCTCAAGATTGTTTGATGGTGACAAAATGAAAACGCATCTTTGGAATTCATTAAAAATGCTTCTCGTGATGACTGTCTTCACTGGACTCATTTATCCGCTCGTGATGACTGCGATAGCTCAAATAGTCTTTCCGAAGCAGGCGAACGGGAGCATGATCGGGATAAACGGCAAGCTCGTCGGTTCGAAGCTGATAGGACAGAATTTCACCAGCGACAAATATTTCTGGCCGCGTCCTTCGGCGATCGGTTATAATCCGCTGCCTTCCGGAGGGAGCAACTACGGTCCGACGAGCGACACATTGAAAAAGCTGGTGGAAATGAGGAGGAGAGAATTTATCCGGCTGAACGGCCTTCCAGCGAACGCGAATGTTCCGCCGGACATGCTTTACGCATCTGGCAGCGGTCTTGATCCGGACATCAGCCCCGAGTCGGCAGAGCTCCAAATCGATCGCGTCGCCCGCGCGAGAGACTTTGACAGCCTGCAGACCGCGGCGTTACGGAAACTTGTGAAGTCTCACATAGAAAAACCTCAGCTTGGTTTCCTGGGAGATCCGAGAGTCAATGTTCTTGAACTTAACATCGCGCTGGACTCGCTTCGCTGAAACGTTCGCGGGGAAAATGAAACGAATCGTTGCGGAGTGCCTGTCCGGACTGACTCCCGGGAAAGTAGCAGGCGACCCTGTCCGGCTTGCTCTTCTGTTAGGCGCGGTAGCATCTACGGCCTCCCTTGTCTTTACTTCAAAGCATTTAACGGGTTTCAATGTCGCTTTGACTTTTCTGATCTGGCTTATTCTATCTGAGACAATTGTTTCGCACGCCCTTGTGAAAATACATTCAGGCGTATCCGTAAACGGAACAGCCCGTGGTGCCAATTTGCCGTTGGCACGGAAGCTCGTTAATGGGCTTGAGGATCAAGTCCCGGTTAGCTCACTCCGAAATGGCGATCTGGTGTTATGTGAGACTAATGAATTGATACCTGCGGACGGTGTAATCGTCCAGGGAACGGCCATTGTCGATGAATCGGCGATTACTGGTCAGTCCCCGCCGGTACTGCGCGAAAGCGGAGGAGGTGGGAGTGCAGTGTTCGCCAAGACGACGGTGCTTGGGGGCCGAATCATAGTTAGTGTGACCGCGAAAGAACGGAAAGTTGTTATCGACCCAGTAGCTTCGGCCGTCGAGAGAATAAAATACCAGATGACATCGGATGAAAGGAAAATGGCCATTCCTCTCTGGCTCCTGGTTGTCGGCTTCTCGGTCGCGTTCGTGGCACTCCCGTTTCTTACAGTTGACAGGATGAATTCGGCTGAATATTTTATGAGGGCCCTGATGAAAACGCCGGCGGTCATCTCCATCCTGGTATGTGCCCTCCCGCTGACAGCTGCAGAACTTCTAAATATCGCCGCCCTGTGCGCGGTGTCTCGCCTTGTGCGGAAGAAGATAATTCCTGCGAGCATGAATGCCGTAGAGATTTCCGGGCTTGTGGATGTACTCCTGCTCGATGAGGAGGAAGTGATAGCATTCAACAGGCAAAGTGCGAAAGGGAGTGTGATGAGCAATGAAGCCGTGTCCGATGATGATTGCGACGGAAGCGATTATCAAAGTGCAGTCCGGTTATTTCCTTCGGAGAAAATTCACGAACTCGGATTGAGAACCGTGCTTTCGGCCGACTCGGACCGAGGGGAAGGGTTTGCCGCGGCGATAGGAGCCGTAAGCTGCTTATCCGGCGGGAGACCGGAAAACAAGCTCGCGACAATCCAAAGCGAGCGTTCGTCCGGCGCTATAGTGGCCGTCGTTGGAGATCACGATGACATCGCGCCTCTGGCAAGGGATGCGAATCTCTGTTTCATAGTCGACGGCGGTGCAGAGGTGCCGGACGGAAATCCGAATTCCATCGGACTGAACGGAAGGCCGAACAGGCTGATAAACGCAATTGAGACAGGCAGACGTCTGTGCCAGGTTGAAAACCGGCTTACTCATTTTTCAGCTGGCGTGACCTTGTCAATGGCTCTTCTCTCTCTGTTTCCTCTTCTCGCGACATTATGTGGGAGCAGGGAAGTCGCATCCATCTCTCCATATCTGAATTTCCTTGGACTGTCGTCGGCACATGCGGCAATATTAGATATGTCGGTCTTTACGGCAATCTCGTTCGCCACGCTTTGTTCCATGACCGCAAGATCTCTAAACGGCAGCGCTTTCAGGTCGGGACTCCTAACCAATGCGGACCCAAGTCTGATCGCAACGGCTGGATTCGTCGCCCCGTTGGTCACCGTGAAGATGATAGATTTGATCTTCGTTGCTTTCAGATTAATCTAATTCTGGCATTGATTCGGGTCAGATGCCGGATAGCTCCGGCACATTCTAAGTCCAATTCACCCGGTTTGAATTTAGCACTCTCGGAGACGTCATGGTACACGGTGTGAGGTGGACGTGTGATTATAGGGAAAACAATCTATATTGAGGTGTCATGTCAGAGTATGAAGATAACAGACCGAATCCCGACGAACTTCTGAAGGCCTTGAAGAAGGAGGATGAAAGAAGCGGAAAAGGCAAGCTCAAGATATTCTTCGGGATGTGCGCAGGCGTCGGGAAGACGTACGCCATGCTCAGTGAAGCAAGAGACGCGGTGGCCAAGGGCGTAGACGTTGTCGTGGGATATATAGAAACTCACAAGCGGATGGAGACGGCGGAGCTGGTCCTGGGCCTGGAGGTGGTTCCACGAAAGAAGGTCGAGTACCGAGGCGCGGAACTGGAGGAGATGGATATCGATGCTATCCTTGCGCGGAAGCCGAAGGTTGTTCTGGTCGACGAGCTCGCTCACACGAATGCACCGGGGAGCCGTCATGCCCGCCGCTATCAGGATGTGCAGGAAATACTTGCCAACGGGATAGATGTTTATACGACACTGAATGTCCAGCATCTCGAAAGCAGGGCCGATACAGTTGCCCAAATTTCTGGCAGTATAGTCAGGGAAACGGTGCCCGATTCAATCTTCGACGCCGCCGATGAGATCAAGATAATCGACATATCGCCCGACGAACTTCTCAAGCGGCTGAAGGAAGGAAAAGTCTATGCGGCTGAGCGCTCCAGACAGGCCGTCGAGAACTTCTTCAAGGAGGGGAATCTTTCGGCCTTACGCGAAATGTCTTTGAGGGTGACGGCAGAGCGCGTGGATCACCAGATTCGTGAATACAGACGCGGACAGAATATCTCCAGTCCCTGGAAGTCCGGTCAGAGACTCGTCGTGGCCATAAGCCCGAGTCCGCATTCAGTCTCCGTTATCAGGTGGGCGAGGCGAGTCTCTCACACGATGGACGCGACTTGGGTTGTTGTTTACGTAGACAGGTCGGACAAGCTATCCGAGGAACAGCGCGACCAGCTTGCGAAGAATATAAAGCTGGCGAGGGAGCTGGGCGCAGAGGTCGTGACGACGTCCGGAGTCGATATCGCGAACGCGCTTATTCGTGTCGCGCGCGAACAGAACGCCAGCCAGATCCTTGTGGGCAAACCTGATCGCTACATCTTCTCCCGGGCTGCGCGGCTTATAGACAACCTGATGCAAAGAAGCACCGACCTCGATATCTACATAGTCGGTCAGGAGGGGAGCCGCTCAAAGCGGAAAATCCAATCCGTCATTCCCTGGCCGCAGTCGAGTGCGGTTCAGTATCTTACAGCCGTTCTGCTTGTCCTTCTTGCGGCGATCGTAAGTTTTCCTTTCCAGGGTTATATCGGTTATAGGACCGTTTCGTTTATCCTCCTTCTTGTCGTGTCGCTTCTCCCGCTGAAGTTCGGGCCCGGGCCTACCGTATTGGCTGCTGCATTTGGTGCCCTATCGTGGGACTTCCTCTTCATCCCGCCGCGCTTTACGTTCTCAATAGGGAACCTTGAGGACACGCTCCTTGCAGCCATGTTCTTCGTGGTAGCAACGGTGACGGGCGTCCTTTCCGCACGAGTGAGGAAGAGAGAGAAGATTATTCGTCAGCGCGAGGCGAGGACATCGGCACTGTTCGGCCTGACAAAGGATTTGTCTTCGGCTCATTCACAGGACGAGGTAATTACGACCGCCGTCTCGAACATCAAGAAGTATTTCGATGCAGATGTTGCCTTCATCCTCGGCGATGCCGAAGGAGAGATGGCCAATACTCCTCACCCTGCCAGCTCCTTCAAGCCGGATGTGAAAGAGTCCAGTGTTGCTGCCTGGGTCTACTGGAATGAGAAGAAAGCCGGCAAGAATACGGATACGCTTCCTTCTGCCCACGCTACCTATTTCCCGATGTCCGGACCGCGCTATCCGCTCGGTGTCATCGGCGTGAAGTTTCCCGACGATGCGGAACTCTCTAACGACCAGGAGTCCCTCCTGGAAAATTTCATATCCCAGATCACTTCAGCTATTGAACGGGAGCTCTTGAACGATGTCAACAGGAAATCAATTGTTGTTGCCGAATCGGAGCGTTTGTACAAGACTCTCTTCGACTCGATCTCCCATGAGTTCCGAACGCCCATCGCGACGATTCTGGGCGTGTCGGAGAATCTCCTCGGGCACGAGTCCGAACAGCGTACAGGCCTGAGGGAACAGAGCGTAAAAGAGATCCATGTCGCGGCCGAGAGGCTTAACAGGCTTGTAGCCAACCTGCTCGATATGACAAGGCTGGAATCCGGCATGATCCAGCCGAAACTCGATTGGTGCGATCTTCGGGATGTGCTCAATCATGCATTGAAGAATTTGGAAAGGGAGCTTGAAGGGCGCAATGTATCGGTAGACGTCTCGGATGATGTCCCGCTCATGAAGCTCGACTTCGGGCTTGTCGAGCAGGCGTTGACAAATCTCATACATAACGCGGCGCTTCACACTCCTTCAGGCACCGGCATGATGATCAGATCGTATCTTGAAGAGGGGGAAACGTGTGTAATCTCGGTAGCCGACAATGGGCCGGGCCTTCCGCGCGAGGACATCAACAGAGTGTTCGAAAAATTCTACAGAGCCCAAAACGGAAAGTCAGGAGGTACAGGCCTCGGCCTGACTATCGCCAAAGGTTTCGTTGAAGCTCACCACGGCACGATTACGGCGCGAAACCGTACCGAGGGCGGCGCGGAGTTCGTCATCAGGCTCCCCATAACTGAGACCGTGAGTAAAGACAGCGAGGAGACACTCTGAGCGAGAAACCGATTATACTCGTCATAGACGACGAGACACAGATACGCCGTCTGTTGGAGCTCACTCTCGAGTCGGATGGCTATTCAGTCCGTTTGGTCGGAGCGGGTAAAGAGGGAATTGCCAAAGCAGCATCAGAGCGGCCCGAGCTGATAATCCTCGATCTCGGTCTGCCGGACATCGACGGCGTCGAGGTCCTCAGGAAAATTCGCGATTGGTCTGAAGTTCCCGTGCTCGTCCTTTCGGTCCGCGACGCGGAAACCGATATTGTGGCGTGTCTTGACGCCGGTGCCGACGATTATCTGACGAAGCCCTTCCGGACAGGCGAACTCCTCGCGCGTGTCCGCAACGCCCTGAGGCATCGTCCCTCCCAGCAGGATACAGCGGTATTCAGCGTGCACGACCTGCAGATCGATCTGACCGCGAGGACTGTAAAAAAAGGGAAGGAATACGTGAAGCTCACCGCAACTGAGTATGCGCTCCTCTCGCTTTTTGTAAGGAATGCCGGGCGGGTTCTGACTCACAACTTCATTCTCGAACAGGTCTGGGGACCCGCATTTTCAGATGAGACGCAATATACACGGGTGTACGTCGGACAACTGCGGAAGAAGATCGAAGACGATCCTTCAAAACCGAAGATCATACTTACCGAATCGGGTATAGGTTACAGGCTCAGTTCTGAGTAAATTTTCCAACCGTGATTAAATAGAAGGTCCGTCTTTGAATAACCGTCTCAGACTTCTCAGAGCATTCTCATTATTCCTAATTGTCGTTTTTCCTGGAGCGAGCGAAGCTCAGTCGCCGGTGAAGTTCAAGCTCTCCGGCTCGGTCCGCGGCGTCGAAGGTCTCGGACCTCTCTCAGGTGCCACGATACGTATCATGGGGACTTCTCTGGGCACGACGACAAACGCCGACGGTGTGTACAGACTCCTCCTACCAAGGGGAAATTACAGGATTGTGTTCAGCTATGTCGGCTTTCGCTCGGATAGCGTTTCGATTGCAATCGGGTCGGAGGATGCGACATTGAATGTCTCCCTCCCGAGAGGCGAAGTGTCGCTACCGGAAGTTGTCGTTTATCCTGAATCATTTAATCAGGCTGATGAGATTATCCGGCGTGCGATCGCGGCCAAGGAAAAGTGGACAAAGAAGCTCGACTCATATGAGTTTGATGCGTACACGAAGACCGTGTTGAGAGTCGACACCGGCAGAAAGTCGCCTCCGATTGCCGGCATTCTTGAAACACAGACGAAAGGTTATTGGCAATACCCCGACCGCTACAGAGAGGTGATAACCGCCAAGAGACAGACCGCAAACTTCACATCAAATCAGAATGTATTCACGGTGGGCAGAGTTCTCAACTTCAACGACAACATTGTAAGAATAGACCGCTATTCAATACCAGGCCCGACGTCGCCTTCGGCGTTCAAACGTTACAGGTTTGTCATGCTCGATACATTAGGGGAGGGCGATAACCGGGTCTTTCGAATCGAGGTTGTACCGAAAGACAATCCTTCGCCTGTCTTCAAAGGCATTATCGAAATATCCGGTAGTAGCTACGCCCTTCTTCACTCCAGGCTTACACTTTCCGATCCTGTCGCGCTTGACCCGATAGAAGATGTGGTATACGACGAGGAGTTCGCTGAGTATGACAACCTTTGTTGGCTCCCGATCGACATCAAAACGTCTTTCGCTGTCAAGTTCGTCTTTCCTCCGGTGCCTACGGTATTCTTTCAGAACACTTCAGTCCTTTACGATTACAGGATAAATGAGGCAATGCCGAAAGGAGTCTTCAGCCGGGATTTTGTTTTCGCACATCCAAGAGACGTATCTGCCGATTCGTCGGCCTGGAAGGATCAGCAGGTCCTTCCGCTTACAAGGGAAGAAGTGCGGGCGTACGAAAGGCTGGATAGCCTGACGCGGAATCTTCCCGTCTTCTGGAAAGTGTTATTGTATCTTACACGTTTGCCCGACCAATCTTTCTCGCTTCCATTTACATCGTTCTCGGATTTCTATCACTTCAACAGGGTCGAAGGCAACTATTTGGGCGTCGGTCTGACGAGCGGGTCGTATCTTGGACCGGTCGGGCTGAAGGCGATAACAGGGTACGGTTTTGCAGATAGGATGTGGAAATATGATTTTCGGGCGGACTACGACTTTCCATTAGCGGATGGCTTGACCGTCGGTGGAAGCGTCTTCAGACGGCTTTCAAACAGGGAGGAGGAAGATATCTACAGCCGTTTCGAAGTGACGGTCGGCGCGCTCCTCTATCGGGATGATTATCGCGATTACTATTTGTCAAGAGGGTGGAGTGGGAATGTCAAGCTGAGACTCAATTCGAGTTTGGACGCAGGCGTGCGTTATGAAAATGCGGAACAAACAAGCGTCACCACGAATACTGACTACAGCATCTTCTCAGAAAATCATAGTTATCGCCCGAATCCATCCATTGATGAAGGCATGATGAGAAGCCTGGAGCTGTCGTTGAGTCTCGACACGCGAAAGCGTTTTGACTCGGACATGTCTATGCAGTCAAACCAGGGATCGAGCTACTGGGTCTGTAATGCTTCGCTGGAGGTGTCTTCACCACGTTACCTCAGCTCTTCATTTTCCTTCGAGCGTTATCATGCTGGCGCGATGAGACACCAGATGACGTTCGCGTCCAGCTTCGTCGACGTCTGGCTGATCGGGGGTTTCTCTCGGGGGAATCTGCCGATTCAGAGGATGTTTGAAATACAAACGGCCTACGGAGGATATGCGGAACAGCAGGTGTTGTCTACGCTGGCCATCCATCGGCTCCTCTCCGGCCGCACAATAGTGGGCGGAATTGAGCAGGATTTCCCGAGCAATCTCTTCAGGTGGTCAAATCTTCCGGTCATTAGAGATATATGGTTTGATCTGACGCTTTTTGCTCATGGCGCCGTGGCTGCCGGCTATCAGCCGATGGGCGAGGTCGGGTTCGGACTCCTCAACGTTATCCCATTCATCCGGACCGACTTTACCTGGGGAGTCGCAGGGCTGTGCAAAGGGTTTGCCTGGACCGTCGAGACTACACTCGATCTATGAGCAGCGGTCGAGTGAGTGGGGACATATTTTCGGGCTTGATTACTGAAGTGCATTCGATAACATTTATGGCGGTTACAGCTTGGGGGCTTCGAATTTCCGAGAAGTTTTGCGGACTTCTGAATGAATACCGACCAAAAGACTTTTAGTGGAGACGACGATGAAGACTCTGATCAGAAACGAAGCCGTTCGATTAGGCCTGGCCATCCTAATGTGTCTATCTGCCGACGCCTACGCACAGGGGAGTAGAACTATCAGATTGGCGCGAAAAGGCGATGTGATAAAGAAGTCGCTCCCAAACGCCACGAACTTCTTCGTGAAGAAAGTAATTCTGAGCGATCATGACAAGGCCAAGATCAAGGCGCAGGGAAGTTTCTCTCCGCAGGTATCGCAACTGAAATTTTTCTATGGCGAGGACGCTGCGCAGGAACTGGTCGGAACGGTGCTGTTCAACCGGATGATAACGCGCAATGGACCAGTTGAAGTGGGTATCGCTTTTACCCCCGCCGGTACTATCTCGAATGTCGTGGTCACACGCGCGTCCGCTCGAATGAAACCGTGGATCGAAACAGCGATTAGCGAAGGGGTTCTGAAGAATCTGATCGGGATCGGGAGTGATGCTTTGTCAGACCCTATGAAGAAAGTTTCCGAGAGCGACCTCGGGCCGCATGCGTACCAAATTGCAAAGGTTGTCACCGCTGCGGTTATTCAGGGAGTGGTGTATTACGATATTCTCTTCAAGCCGCTACAGAGGTGATGGCTGGACTTTCGGGGAGAGCACCTTGCTTGTCAGTAAGACAAGACTACCTTCGTGAAAGGTCCCACCTGAATCTTCATCGGCGGACACCGTCAAAGACTCTTCGTTTGCGAACTCGCTTAGAGTAACCATGAATTCCTTGAGGCGCAGCGAGTGTTTCAGTCGATTCACATCTTCACGTATGAGGAAAACACAGATGAAACAAAAGCTTCAGCTTGTCCTTGTGATTACCACATGCCTGGTCTTCTCTTTCCAATTAACCTCTTGTTCTTTCCTTGTTACCAAACCCGAGACGGTCAGCAGCGGCATAATCGATGCGGATAACTCGGACATTCAATATATAGGCAGATTTGATTTCTCAAATCCGAAAAGAGTCGTCTTTGACTGGGCCGGGGTCTACATCTGTGCGAAGTTCACCGGAACGAGCTGTGCAGTGAGGCTGAAGGATTCTACCGACGAATACGCGGTCATCATCGACCATCGTGCACCGAGACTCTTTATACCCGACAGTAATGGAATCACGACCGTCGCCGCAGGACTGTCCGATTCTGTGCCGCACACGATCATGATTCAGAAGAGAACCGAGCCTCTTGTGGGACGTGGTGTGTTCATTGGATTTGTGCTCGACAAGGGGGCCATGCTTTTGCCGCCGGGTCCGCGTCCGGAAAGGAGAATAGAGTTCATCGGAAACTCGATAACTTCGGGGTTCGGAGTGCTCGGAGATTCTGCAAATTGCAATTTCAGTCCGCAGACGGAGGATGCCGGGATGTCGTACGCATCGCAGGTGGCGAGGGACCTCCACGCCGATTACCACCTGATTTCCTATTCAGGCAGAGGCGTGGTTCGCAATTACGGTGACAGCAACAGAACTTCGGTCGATCCGATGCCCGCCCTTTACGACAGGACCTGCTGCTTCGACTCGACTCTGAAATGGAATTTCAGCTCATGGGTGCCGCAGGTCGTCGTGATCAACCTCGGCACGAACGATTATTCTACTCATCCATATCCGGACTCGTCCGTATTCAAAGAAGGCTACGAAAGACTGATCGACCGCGTGCGGGCATATTATCCGGGAGTGACGATCTTCTGTGTCAGCGGTCCCATGATTGGCCAGCCATGCACCGGTTACGTGCGCGATGTCGTGGAGCATGAGCGAAGACTCGAGGGCCGCGATAAGGACGTCTACTTCATCGATATTCGGAGGTCGATAATGAATGACCACGATTGGGGCTGCGACATGCATCCGAACGTGTATGGGTCGATGAAGATGGCGGAAGTTGTAGTGCCGATCATCAGACTCTGGATGAATTGGCAAGTTTAATAGGGCTTCTCTAAAAGCCTTTTAAACTTGCAGCCGAAGGGCGAATGAATTATACTATCGAAAACAAGGTGGGACAGCAAGATCGGGAGCGATCAGTTGTCGTGTTCATTGAGTATACCAGAGACTAATCTCCGAAAAACAGAGAGCTGCATCAGCACTTATTACCATAATTAATAAACAGGAGACACAATGGACGGTACTTCTCAGATAGAAATAAAAGACGGGACGGGTAATCCCGCGCCGCTCGGACTTCTTGCTTTCGGCATGACGACAGTCCTTCTGAACTTTCACAACGCAGGATTCTTCGGACTCGGTTCGATGATACTGGCGATGGGGATTTTTTACGGGGGGATTGCACAGGTCATTGCCGGGGCGATGGAGTGGAAGAAGGGGAATACTTTCGGCCTCGTTGCTTTCTCTTCCTACGGCCTGTTCTGGCTTACATTCGTGGGTCTTATTGTGATGCCGAAGCTCGGCTGGATCGGTGCAGTCAGTGGTGCAGGTCTGGCTTGGTACCTCGCCATGTGGGGGCTGTTTACACTCCTGATGTTTTTCGGAACGCTTAAGCTGAACAGAGCCCTCCAGATCGTCTTTGCAACTTTGACCATTTTGTTTTTCCTCCTCGCGATTTCGACAGCCACCGGAAGCGCGGGTCTCGGTACATTTGCAGGCTACGAAGGAATCCTGTGCGGTGCGTCTGCTATATATACCGGCATTGCCCAGGTACTGAACGAAGTGTATGGAAAAACCGTCCTCCCGCTCGGAGTGATTACCAGGTAAAGTTCTCCGGCCGGCCCGGCGAAGACAACAGACGGAGTTTATCGTGCCCATCGCAATATATTTTCCCTGGGAGCTTGCTTAATAGCGGCTTGAAAAGCATGTTATCGAAAATGTCGATAAAAGAATAGTCGGCTCGCGTCAGAAAGTATAACTCCTGAATACCAGCGACGCGTCGGTTGTGACGAATGGCTGACGCATTATCGATGCCGGTCGCGGATATTTCGGCAGCCTTCCGGCTTCGGGAAGTCCGGCGACGACTTCCACCGCGGTGAGCTTCAGTCTCTGTCCGACCGGGATGACAAATGAGATTGCGCTTCCGCTATCGGGGATTCCGTAGTAGTGCAGGACCCACCTGTTCCTTTTGCCGATGGGGAAGATAGCCGAAGAGTCCGAAATTACCTTGCCGTTTAGGGCGGAAGAGAGTATCTGTGCCCCTTGTTCGGCGGTTAGCGTGACGTTCCTTGTGCCAGGCGTAGGTTTGAGAAGGAGCTGCATGAACTGAGCTCCCCTGAAAGTCGAATCGACCGTCATAGTGATCGAGGCCGGCTCTATGCTCAAGGGTCGGGCCTTGCCCACCATGGCCGGTTTCCGCCACCAGTCGGGGAAGAAATCGGGCAGTGTGTCGGCAAAGACGCGGTACTTCATAAACTGTGACGTCCATTCGTCCGGCGAACTGTCGAATGATATCCAGTACGCAGTCGAGTCGTTTGTGTCGAGCGCGTAGTCGATGCTGTCGGCTTTCGGATGCCTGGCATCAAGGTGGTGATTCAGGAGCGCGACTCCCGCGAATATGACGGCGGCAGCAAACGTCGCGACAGGGAGGATCCACTTGTTCGGGGCTGTCACAATGGCGATATGAGGAAGGAGTATCTCGACCGTAAGCGTAACGAGAACCTCGATCCCAACGATGATGCCTGGTAAGACGCCAGTCAGGTATAGAAGGTAAGAGGTCGATGTCGTTAGATAAACGCCGGGTATGGCACAGATGAGCAGGGCCAGCATAATCATCGGAGACCTGAAGTCCGACTTCGGACCGAAAAAGAAGAACAATAGCGCAAGGAGACTGAAGATGAGGGGCCACTGAAAAAGGTAGGCTCCCTGCGGCGCATAATATGTCGCGGCTACGGCGGCAACCAGCCACCAAAAGAGGGCGCCGACAGCCATTTCGGACGACCTGAAGTACTTTCGTAGAAAGACGTAGTACGCCGCGGTCAGCGCTATTGCCGTCAGAATAATTGCGCAAAGGAAAAGCCAGTCACCGTAGAACGCCCCGAAGTAGAAATGCTCTGCCTCCGGATAAGTTGACTGTAATGCCTTCCAAAAAAAATAAGTTCCGACCCCGAGCAATCCCGGCGGAATCATCGTTAAGATTACACTCACGATAGCTTTAGGAAGTTTGATGACCTTCTTCGCATTACCGACATACACTGCAAATATGAAAAGGATCAAGGCCAGGATCGTAATCGCGGTTATCATGGTCGACGGGTAAATAATGAACGTCGGCCAGAAGAAATTGAAGTAAGTATAATCCACATACTTTGGCCCGGGGAGAGAATCGCTGCCGAATGTCCTGGCAAGCGAGAGTGCATACGAACCGTCGTGCTGGATACTCGATTCATGAATATTCGGGTAGTTGTCCATCTCGCTGTGGTAATGCTCGCAATCTCCAATGAAGGCGAAGTTGAGCCCGGCTACACCCCTTGCCTTCAGCCATGTGAAATCTGTATTGTTAGGGAGATGTTTATAGGCTTCCTCAGAAATTGAAGTAGCGACTGGGTTGGAAACCGACGAGGCGAGTTGACTGATCAGCCATCCATTCCCATTGCCGGAAGAGCTGTCCGGGCTTGTCTCGAACATAATGGAAGGTCCGCTCGTACCGCGCGCCTCGAAGTTGAGAGCGACGCCGATCTGGTGAACGAGTCTCTTGTTGTCGGCTACAGCCTGCCCACCCATCATCCCATTCTCTTCGCCATCTGTGAATATGGCTATCACATCGTTCTTCAGAGGATGCGAAGCTCTCAGCGCACGGAGAGTTTCAAGAAGTGTTGCGACGCCTGAACCGTCGTCACTGGCTCCCGGCCCCGTCGGCACGGAGTCGTAATGCGCCATCAAGAGAACTGCCTTTGTATTTGCGGTCCCTGCAATGCGAGCGACGATGTTTACGACGTATGCGGCGTAATGAATTCCCGAGTATGACCCTGTAACGAGTGCCGTGTCGAGCTTCGGGTCGAGACCGATCCCTTTCAATTCCCTGACAATGTAATTGCGGACGCTGACGTTCGCGGCAGAACCGAGCGGATGGGGCACCCGAGCCATTTCCTTTATGTATCCAGCAGCCCTATCTGCCGAGAAAAGGGAGTCCGGCGCCGTGGCCGGAAGCGGTCCCGGCGGCTGAAGGTCGTAAAGTGCCGATATGACAATGGCGACGATGAATAGGAACGTCACCAGCGCCGCGTTATTTGGTCTTACACTGTTCATCTTGAAATCAAACTATTTTAGCAAATAAATCCGTGATTTCACAGGGCGAAAGAAAACCATTTTCTCCTCAACCGCGAGGGATGCAAAGAACGTACTGAGGCTACGAGAAGGAAGCGTGCTCCCCCTCGGTCGGACATGCGTCATGTCTCCGTTTGTAGTCGAGACACTGCGTTGCCCGGGAGAAACCGAAACGGGAGTGCCGGGTGAAGACGAATGCGGAGAGCTCAACAGTACTCTCCTGTTTCGACGGCGGTTCCGTCTCAATCGAAATCGGCGGGCAGATCGGGATTGCGATGGTGCTCGAAGAATCTTCTCAGCTGACTAATGGTAGTACGCGCGGAGGAAAGTGCGGGTATGTCGTCTTCCAGGAACCAATCGACGCCATCCGTTTCAATGCTCGTCGTCTTCTTTCCTCCCTTGAGTTCGCATAAGAAGAATAGCTTGTATACATGATAAGGGAAGGGAGGGGTGTGCCCCTGTTTTGCGCGGTCGAAGATGGCCAGCACCTTGGTGGTCTTCACTTGAAATCCGGACTCCTCAAATACTTCGCGCTCGACCGACTGCGAGGGCGTTTCATTCGGATCGGCCCACCCCCCGGGAAGAGTCCATCCTCCGTCGGATTTTTCTTTAACCAGGAGGACTTTATCGTCCTTGAAGACCACTCCACGAACGTCGACTCTCGGAGTCATGTAACCTTCGACATCCTGGAACAAACCCTTGATGTAACCGAAGTCGGCATCCGAATTCGATGCCATCATCTCGGCCGCTATGTCCAGGATGTGATTATATCGTTCTCTCTCGAAATCGTTCTGAGAAAAAGTGAGTCCGTTCTGAGCTTCCGCCTGAAGGCTCTTCGCCCATTTCAACCATTTCGGTTCCATTCGTGCTCCTTGTTACCAGATGAATGGGATGAGTGCTTTCGTCCTGCTCCTATAAGCCGGGTATGTGTCCGGAAATGTTTGCATCATAATCTCCTCTTCGATATTTATCCGGTGAACGAATGTAATCGCCATCAAGACGAAGAGATAAACCCAGAAGGCGTCCATGGTAGCGAAAACGGATCCGACGAAAGCTGCCAACACACCCGTGTAAATCGGGTGACGGATGGTGCCGTAAGGGCCGGTCGTGATGAGTTCATGATTCTCCTTGAGTGCAGGGTGGGAGCTCCAGTTCTTCCCAAGATGACTCCTTGCCCAGATGGCTAACGCTATCCCTGCCAGCACAAGTACCAATCCGGCCGTTCGCATAGTCACATCTTGCGGCGTCGTTCTTGACTGGCCGAATATCTTTGTCGTGACGGCCGGAAAGAAGTAAGTGAGCGCCAGTGCGACTATCAATCGCACGAGAGTCAAGGATCGACCGCGCAGGCCGGTTGCCTTTCTAATGTCCCTCTTGACGTCTATGGCGGAGAGGAACCAAAAGAGCACCAGGACCAGCCATGCACCCATCACTATATTGTTCATGTCTTTCAGATTTGGCATATATCCATTGATCCACTATTTCTTCACGGCATTGTTGCTTTGCTCAAGCCTGTATTCGCTCGAACAGCTTGCTTCCGAGGGCAAGGAGTACCGTCGTAAGAATGACCAAGACGAGCATGTCCGTGGTAAATCCGAATACCGATTGTGCACCGATGAATGCGAACCTAAGACCGTCGACACCGTAGCTCAGCGGGTCAAGTGCCGCAATGACATTCATGACTTTCGGCAGTCCTTCCAAAGGGAAGAGGGCACCAGAGAGGAAAAAGATGGGCATCACCAGGAAGTTCATGATAAGCTGGAACCCCTGCATGTCTTCCATCGTCGATGCGAGGCCGATCCCGAGCGAAGTGAAGAGGAGCGCGACGAGGAAGACAACGACCGCGCCGACAGGGAGGAGAATCAAGTCGTGTGGCCTGAAGCCGACGATGATGGTCAGTACGAAGACAATCACTCCCTGAATTGCCGCGACCGTTGCGCCGCCAAGAGTCTTGCCGAGCATTATTTGAAGTCGGGAGACCGGCGCGACCATCGTTTCTTTCAGGAAGCCGAACTGTCTGTCCCAGATAAGGTCGATGCCGGAAAATATGGCCGTGAATAGGACGCTCATGATTATAATTCCCGGCGCGAGGAATTGTATATAGTTTCCTGCTCCGGCTTTCTTGAAGATTGCACCAAAGCCAAATCCGAACGCGAGAAGAAAGAGAAGCGGCTGTCCCAGCGAGCCGATGATTCTCGATTTCGACCTGAAGTATTTCTTAAGCTGTCTTAGCCACATTATGTATATAACATTCACGCTTACTTTACCAACCTCTCCTGAGATTTAAGTTTTTTGATATTGAGTAGGTTAAATGCATAGCGCAGATGGCAAAGCGCGGGGTGACGAATAAGGTTGAATGGTTACGGAGACCCGCAGTGTGTGTTCTAACTTCACTCCCGCATCCTTCCCACTAATCCAATAATCCATGAATGCATGAATCCATCAATCCAGTATTCCACCATTCCACTATCTTCGTTTTCCTCTCCACATCTGTCCCATCCTTCGCATCCTGTCGAGGCCGGTCGCCTCTTCTTCCCGGATCACGTGGCCGGTGAGACTGAGGAACGCGTCCTCAAGTGTTCCTGAGTTCGTTTGTTTCTTCAGCTCGTCCCCTGTTCCCATAGCGATGATCTTTCCGTGGTCGATGACCGCGATTCTTTCGGCAACCCTGTCTGCTTCTTCCATGTAGTGAGTGGTGAAAAAGACAGTCATCCCTTCCTTCTTGTTGATGTCTCTCACGTAGCTCCACATATGATTCCGGGTTTGCGGGTCGAGACCGAGTGTCGGCTCGTCAAGGAAGAGGACCGTCGGATGGTGCAGAAGTCCTCTCGCGATCTCGAGCCTCCGCTTCATTCCACCGGAGAAAGTTTTTACAAGATCGTTCTTCCGGTTCCACAGCTCGACGAACTTCAGTAGTTCTTCTATTCTCGACGACCTGATATCCGTCGGCACCTTATAGCACACCGCATGGAACTGCATATTCTCGAACGCCGTAAGATCGTCGTCGAGGCTCGGATCCTGGAAGACAATTCCCAGAGATTTCCTGACGCCGTCTTTATCATGCGAAGGGTTGAAACCGTTCAGAATAATCTGACCGCTTGTCGGATGAAGAAGCGTAGTCAGCATCTTAATGGTCGTTGACTTGCCCGCGCCATTTGGACCCAGGAAGGCAAATATCTCCCCTTTCTTGACTTCGAATGAAATACCGTCAACTGCGGTAAAATCGTCGAACTTCTTTACCAGCCCGGAGACTGTAATTATATTATCGTTTGCCTGAATTACGTTCAAATGGTTCTCCTTCTGCATTGTATTACTATGTTAGACAGAATTTCCGTCAACTTAGTTCTCTATCAATTGCCGAAAACTTCATTAATTCACTAATCGAATAATCCATCGTCAGTTCACCATTCATCATTCCACCATTTCATCCCCTCCCCTCATCCTCCTCTCAGCGCGCTGACAATGTTGAGTCTAGCCGCTCTTGCCGAAGGAAGGAATCCACCGACGAATCCCATAATAATTGCGAAGATGATCGAAGCCTGGACTGTCGACGCCGTCATTGCAAACGAGAATGTCAGGTCTGAGAAACTCGAGTAGTTCAATGTCGTGATTGAAATAAACTGCAGGAATGAAGAGAGTACTATACCTATGGCTCCTCCGATTAGCGAAATGAGGATTGCCTCCAGCAAGAAAACTGTGAGTACGCTTCTTCGTCCGAAACCGAGCGCGCGCATCGTGCCGATCTCGACGGTGCGATTGGCAACTTCAGAGTACATCGTAATCATTGCCCCGATCGCCGCCCCGATGCTGAAAATGACCGTCACGAAAATCCCAAGCACCTTGATGAAGGTCGTCAGTGACTGCGATTGTTCGGCGAAATATTCTGGCTCCGGCGTGGCTTGGTATTCGCTTAACCTTTTATCCAACGAGAATGCTTCTTTGAATTTCTGGAAATCTGAAGCTTTGTCCAATTTCAAAGTGATCGAAGAAACATAATTGCCCCGGTCGAAGGCCTGCTGCACCTGCCGGTAGTCGCCCCAGATCTCCGAGTCGAACCCGCTTCCATGCGCATCGAACACTCCTACGACTGTCCAATGGCCGCCGGCCAATTTGATGGATCCGCCGATTCGGGCTTGCGGATATCTCTTAGCAACGGATTCTCCGACGATTACTTCGTGCAGGGAGGGATTGAACATCCTGCCCTGAACGATCTCTATGTTCGGATGCAGCTCGAATATCGTTCGAGCGTTCACGCCGCGAAGCGTGACGTTGTTCAGCGCTCCATCGGGCGTTGTGAGGTTGATAACCACCACGGGCTGGGCCGAGATTATCGACGCCCCGGAAGTATCCCTGGCGATGTAGGGAAGCGTGGCGACTACATCCTGGATTTCTCCGCCGATGATGCTCGATATTTCTCCGTTTGCTCCTTTGCGCGTGACGACCACGTTGTCGGGTGAACCGGTCGATGCGAGTGTCTTCCTGACACCGTTCGCAAGCATGAGTACGGCGGAAAACACGAAGATCACCAGGGTAATTCCCGCTACGGTTATGATGGTGGAAGTCTTCCTGTTTCTGAAATTCTTTATCATATACTTCAACGGAACTTTCACGGATTCTACTCCTCACTATAAACTTCTGAATGAATTAAAGGCATAGCGCAAATGGCAAAGCGCACAGCTGTGTGAGAGCTTGCTACTGTGACAGACCCGAAACTGGAGTGGGCTTGCTCTTCGATCCCTCCATTTTCGGCGCAATGCTCAACTCGCTCTGCGCTATGCCTTCTCACCCGACAAACCGGATTCCGTCGGCAATTCTTGTATTCATGGCACGCTGGATTGGAAACACAGCCGCGGCGATTCCGACAAAGACGACCGCGGCGGATGCCGTTATGAGTGTGATTGATTGAATTGATAGCTGT
>JAJZVO010000037.1 GCA_021845665.1 Bacteroidota bacterium
AGTATATAAACCAATTACGGGCAAAAGGAATATTGGATAGCGAGACGATGATCGAGAATAAAGAGCTTGCCGATATGCTTAGCGAAGATGCGACGCAGCACGGACGACCGTCAGAGAAACAGAGCCTACTTGAGCCGTATCTGGAAGAGTTGAAGAGGCTTATCGACAAACCCTCCGATATGAAGCCGAAGACAGCATTCAAGGTCCTGTGCGGCAGGCATGATCTCATCGGGAAAGTAAGTTATACGAGCTTTAAACGATTTGTGAGGAGCAATCAGGTTGTTCTGAATGTAAAGGAGATAACCTGTCGTATTGAGACCGACCCAGGCGAAGAGATGCAGGTCGATTACTTCAAGGCGGGGATGCTGTACGATCCCATTGAAGGGAGAATGAGAACGGTCTACGGTTTTATTGCGACGCTCTCGTTCAGTCGCCACAAGTTCGTGGAGTTCGTTTTCCGTCAGGACCAGCAGAGCTTCGTGTCGTCTCACGTCAAGGCGTTTAATTACTTCGGTGGTGCTCCAAAGAGAATAGTACTCGACAATCTCAAGGCTGGCGTCATAAAACCGGATCTATACGATCCCAAGTTCAACCGGGGCTTCCAGGAGATGGCAGAGCATTACAACACCTTCCTCGACCCTGCACGCGTCAGAAGTCCCAAGGACAAGGGTAAAGTTGAACGCGATGTCCAGACTGTCCGCGAGAAGTTCAAAGAGATCACCGCACTACATCCAACCATCACGCTCGCCGAACTGAATCAGAAGACGGCGGAATGGCTGCGTAACGACTACGGGATGACCAAACACGGAACCACTCACCAGATGCCTTATCGGGTATTCCAGGAGGAAGAACAGCCGAAGCTTATCCCGCTCCCTCGTGACACGTTCGAAGCGGCGTTTGCCGCTCTGACATCACATTTTTTATATGATGCGGCATGCCGTAAGCGGCACTGGAAGGAAGCCACGGTCCATCCCGACTGCTACATCCAGGTGAAGAAGAAGAGTTACTCGGTCCCCTACCAATACGCAGGCAAGTGCCGCCCTGCGGCATCCCGCATGTCCTATTTTGATAATAATGAGCGGGAAAAGTCTGGGTCAAAGTATCGAACAATATCGTGCAAGTCTATTACAACGAACAGCTTATCAAAGAGCACATTGTTCTGACAAAAGGGTACCGGAAGACCGATATACTCGACTTCCCCGAGAACCTGGCGGCCGCTACCAACAAAGGACTTCCTCGATATCTACAGGACCAAGCAGCCAACATCGGCCCTCAGTTCCAGAGTCTTGTACGCTCCGTGCTGACTCCTCACGCGTTTATAAATCTCAGGCGGGCTCAGGGCATCGTCTCCGTTGCGAAGAGCTATCCGCCCGAGCTCGTCGAACAGGTGGCGGCTACTCTGGCTACCCAGCCCGTCCCATTTACACCAAAGTACTTCAAAGCTTCAATCCAAAAGCTTCAAGAGCTTCAATACCAATCACAGGAAATACCGCTCTCTGAGGAAACAAAAAACTTCGTCAGGGACCCGGAATACTTCAACCACACATCATAAGGGGAATAGCTTTATGTCGACTAACTCCGCTGGGCTCATTACTCAGCTCAAATCTCTCAAGTTATCCGGCATGGCCGATACGCTTGAGCTAAGGCTCATGGAAGCCGAGAATAACAGCTTAAGCTTCTCTGAGTTCCTCTCCATGGCCATCACCGACGAACTTCAGACCAGATCGAACAGGAAGCTCCAGCGACTCCTAAGTCATGCCCATGCCGATCCCAGTAAGACCCTGGAGTCCTTCGACTTCTCGTTCAATCCGTCCATCAACGCGACTGTCATACGCGAGCTCGCCACGTGTCGCTTCATCGAGAAGGGCGAAAACATCTTCTTTCTCGGTCCTACCGGTACCGGAAAAACTCACCTGGCCAAAGCGATAGCTCATATGGCTTGCCGCAAGCATCTCAACGTCGAGTACTTCAACTTCTGAGCGCCTTGCGCCATCCCGACATATAAATAATTTTGACGGGACAGGAACTCTTCCGTCTTCTCTCTCAGGCTGATCTGGTTAACTCTTTGGACAAGAAGCTCAGGCCCCTCATCAGAACCGACCTTCTCATCCTCGATGATTTTGCCTTCAAGAAGCTCGATCAGCAGTCCGCCGAGTATCTGTACGCCATTGTAGACGGCCGGTACCCGTTAAAGTCCACAATCCTAACCAGCAACCGCGCCATTACCGATGAGCGCCCTGCGCCATCCCGACATACAAATAATTTTGACGGGACTGGCATGCCATCTTCCCAGATCCCGTCATGGCCAACGCTCTCATGGACCGGCTTGCTCATAACGCTCACCAAATCTCTATCAAAGGAGAATCGTACAGAAAAAAGCTTTCACCGAAATCTCAAAATCTTGACTCTAAGAAACCCGTGAATTAAACTTGTAACCGTTAACAAAAGGGTGGGGAATTAATTTGGCCCTGCCATGGGGAATATCGTGGCCCTCGACAGTTTTGTAGGCAAGGAGAAAAGACAGTCCGCAGGATCCTCCGGATAACTTCGTGAAGGAGGATACTGGAAATGGAGACAGAGAAAAAGAGAAAGGCATACGACCGGCAGTTCAATATTGAGGCAGTGAATATGTATGTGAACGGAGGTCGCACAGTGGAAGGAGCAGCACGGGAACTGGGAATAAGTACAAACTCACTGCATCAATCCAAACGAATACGCACCGATCGCGACTCGCGCTCACCGGTCTCATTAATTCATCCGCTAAATAAGGAATTGATTAATCGCTGCGATTGTAATAGAACGATTAAGAGAGACGACATGTTGGCATTGCAAGGAGTACTCTCGTAGTTCCCTCAGGAGAATCTTTTGAAAGACCGAACTAAATCGAAAGGGATTATCGGAAAATGCTAAGACGAATATATTTGACATTAACTATCATATCATTTGTATCATTCGCGTTCCTCTCGAACGCAGCGATTGCCGCACAGAAGAGGACGGAGTTGAGCGCAAGTGACGTCATCAAGCCGCAGGAGCTCCTGAAAATGCTTTCCGGCAACCCTCACGACAGGCCGCTTGTCCTCCAGGTAGGCTTCAGCCTCCTGTACGAGAGCGGGCACGTCGACGGAGCGATCCACGCGGGACCGGCAATGAGACCCGACGGCATCAGGAAGCTCAGAGCGGCAGTGAAGAAAGTCCCGAAGAACAGGATGATCGTCATCTACTGCGGATGCTGTCCGTGGCCTGAGTGCCCGAATATCAGGCCCGCGTATGAGCTACTGCACCATCTTGGATTTAAGGATGTGAAGACGTTGTACATTCCTATAAATTTCGATAAAGACTGGATCAAGAAAGGTTATCCGATAATGAAGGGGTCCAAACCGGGTCCGCATTAACCGTTCACAACGCGATTCGCATAACTGTCGCCGGGACCGGACATTTCCGCACTCCCGCATTAGCCTGGTCAATGCTGACAATAGGTTCGCACATTCTTCCGGGGGTTGCCTTCGGACAGACCTGCCGAGAAGAAGCGCTTCAATCGGCATAAGCCACCAAGATGACAATTCTGTAATGTGACGGTAAGACTCCGGTAAACAATCCGGTCTTATCTTGCAGTGACAAAAAGCAGGATTGCTAAATGGGTCATCGGAAGCTCTTCAATATTCTCGGACTGTTAGCCTTTTCCCTTTCCGCGCTGTATGCGGTCAAGTTGATAGGACAAACCGCTGTGCGCAAAAATGGAAGCACAAATGAGGTCATCCCAAAAGCCCCTTCCCAAGTCGTCAGTAAAGAAACCGATAGCGGCAGGCATATGCTTACCATCGGAAGAAGAGCTCAGCAGCTATCGGGGATCTCCACGCAGATGCTTACAGCCGAGAAGAGATCGCGTTCCATAAAGGCTTACGGCGAGGTACTCGACCTGCGAAATTTATTTTCGCTCGTCACCTCCTTTGAGGCCGCGAAGGCCGCGTCAATGAAATCCATTTTCCAGCTCGAAATATCGAGGAACAAATACGTAAGGGCGAAGCTCCTCTTCGGATCGACGAAGTACGTCTCGCTGGAACAGCTTCAGGCTGCCAGGGCGGCATATTACTCCGATCTTGCCGACAGCGAATCGGCATTCGGGAATTTGTCCGGACTCAAAGGACAGATCACAGAGGAATGGGGGAAGCGGATTTCACACCTGGTAACCTCCAGCTCTTCATTCGTGACAAGACTGATGAGTAACGGGATATCCATGATGCTCGTTACAATCCAGGAACCCGCCAGGTCGTACAACGCTCCAGGTACGGCGCTCGTCAGAGCCATCGACGGGAACCTCATTGAGGCGCATCTAATCTCGATATCGCCCGTGTCGAATCCGCAGATTCAGGGAGTGAGTTATTTTTATGAGGCGCCGAATTCATCCAATTTGCCCGCCGGGACAAATGTGGTCGCGTACCTTGACGGCGGGAAAGTGATGAACGGGGTGAGGGTACCGTCGTCCGCGATCGTTTGGTATGATGGCACACCGTGGATATTCATTAAAACAGGAGCGACAAGTTTCGAGCGGAAGGAGATATCGCTAACGATTCCGACGGCAGATGGATGGTTCATCCACAATGGGGTGAAGCCCGGCGAAGACGTTGTCGTCAACGGCGCACAGCTTCTTCTCTCGCAGGAGTTGATAGGAAACACTCACGGTAATAATGATGACTAGCGAGTCGGCCGAAAGAACAAAACTCACAAATCCCATCCATAAAACTTCGCATTAAATGCTGACATCGATAGTCCGGTTTTCGCTCAAGTTCAGGGGAATAGTAATCGCTTTATCACTTGTACTTCTCGTGTACGGTTTTTATGAGTTGACCGGTGCCAAGTATGACGTCTTTCCGCAATTTGCACCGGCGCGAGTGAAGATACAGACCGAAGCGCCAGGCCTTTCCCCTAAACAGGTTGAGCTGCTCGTTACGCAGCCGATCGAAGAAGCGGTAAACGGGACGGTGGGAGTTCGTACGATGATGTCGAACTCGATACAGGGAATATCGATTGTCAAGATCACATTCAAGTCGGGCACAAATATTTATCTCGACAGGCAGCTGGTCGCTGAGCGGCTCTCCGAGATCGCGGGACAGCTCCCTGCCGGCGTAAGTCCGCCCGTTATCACTCCGCTCACTTCGTCGCTGAGCGTCATCATGGCAATCGGACTCACTTCCGATTCATTATCATTAATGCGGCTCAGGACGGCGGCGGACTGGATATTGAAACCGGGTATTCTCGCAGTGCCCGGGGTGGCAAAGGTCGTCACTTTCGGCGGAGGCGTGAAAGAGCTTCAGGTCCAGGTGAAACCAGACCTACTTCTCAAATACGGATTGTCCATAAACGATGTAATCGATGCCGCCAAAAGGGCGACGGGTGTGGAAGGGGCAGGCTTCATCGACACGCACAACCAGCGGATAAATATCCAGACAGAAGGGCAATCGATAACACCTGCCGAGCTAGGCGACGCCGTCGTCGTGCAGAAAGACGGAGCTGCCGTCCTGCTGAAAGATGTCGCCAAGGTGATCGATGCACCTGCACCGGCAATCGGTGCCGCTCAGATAATGGGGAAAGCGGGCATCGTGATGCAGATTTCGGATCAGTACGGGGCCAATACGCTGGTCGTTACGAAGAGAATCGACAGGGCCCTGAATGAGCTCATCCCCACGCTGAAGTCGGAAGGGATAATCGTCCACCGCAATGTATTCCGCGCGTCAGACTTCATCGACGCGGCGGTTCACGATATCGGGACTTCCCTGCTTTTGGGAGGCATACTCGTGGTAGCGATCCTCCTTCTCTTCCTTTTCAATCTCAGAACGGCGGCAATCTCACTGACGGTGATACCACTTGCTCTACTGACGGCAGTGGTCGTGCTGCAGTTCCTGGGATACGGCCTGAACACTATGACGCTCGGCGGGTTGGCAATTGCGATCGGTGAAGTGGTCGACGACGCGGTTATAGATGTAGAGAACATCCTGCGCCGTCTGCGCGAGAACAAACTGGCGGCAAAGCCGAAGCCGGTTCTTCGCGTTGTCTTGGACGCGTCCATCGAGGTAAGAAGTGCCGTCGTGTACGCCACATTCGCCGTGATACTTGTGTTCTTGCCGGTACTGACAATGACCGGTCTGGCAGGAAGACTTTTCTCACCGCTCGCTCTCGCTTACGTATTTGCCATACTTGCTTCACTGCTGTTCGCGCTGACGGTGACTCCCGCGATGTGTCTTTTGCTGCTCGGCCGCTCACATGTCATAGACGCCGAGCCGCGCTCGACGGCATGGATGAAGAACCAATACAGAAGGCTTCTTTCATCAATTGAAAATCATTTTGGCGCCGTGGTTACAGGAGTCGCGATTCTAATAATCGCGGGCATCGCAATAATACCGACGTTCAGGGGATCCTTCCTTCCGCAATTCAGGGAAGGCAATTATATCGTGCATATGGAGGAAGTGCCCGGTACGTCGCTTCGACAG
Organism: Bacteroidota bacterium; assembly: GCA_021845665.1. GTDB lineage: Bacteria > Bacteroidota > Ignavibacteria > Kryptoniales > JAKASW01 > JAKASW01. The sequence continues at coordinate 6,486 of JAJZVO010000037.1, forward strand.
ACGCTCAAGCTTGGCGAGAGAGTCACTCGCACATTGCTGAAGCTCCCTTTTGTCGAGTCGGTAATCGCCGATGCCGGCCGCGCCTCGCTAAGCAGCGACTCTCACGGCACACATCAGAGCGAGATTTGGGTGAAGCTCAAGCCGACGAGCGACGTTTCCGCCAATACGGCAGAGAACAGGATAAGAGATGCGGTCGCCAAATTCACTGGAGCACATTTTTCAGTCAACTCATTTCTGACCGAGAGAATCAACGAAACGCTTACCGGATACACGTCCGGGGTCGTTGTCAATATATTTGGAAATAACCTCGACACTCTGGATCGCAAATCGGCGGAGGTCGCCCGCATTCTGTGGACAATCCGCGGAGCGACCGACATCCAGCTTCAATCGCCCCCGGGCGTACCTCAAATGGTGGTGCGCCTTCGGAGAGCGCAGCTCGAGAAATGGGGATTCGAGCCCGTCGATGTCATGAATGCCGTTCGGACGGCATATCAGGGCGATATTGTGGGACAGGTCTATCATGGCAACAGGGTATTCGACGTGGCGGTGATTCTCGATGCGAGAGAGAGACACGATCCCACCGATTTGGGGAGACTTCTTCTCCGTAACTCCAACGGAGTTTACGTGCGGCTCGCCCAGTTGGCCGACATATACGAAGACTCGGGGCGATATGTGGTTCAGCACGATGGCGGGCGCCGAGTCGAGGCGATTACCTGCGATGTAAGCGGAAGAGGCATCGGCTCCTTCGTCAGCGAAGCGAGGCGGCGCATCGCATCCGCAGTACGCTTCCCTCCGGGGACGTACCTAACCTTCAGCGGAACTGCCGAGGCGAAGGCCAGGTCGGAACGCGAGATACTCATCCATTCGTTGTTCGCAGCCATAGGGATAGTCATTCTCCTTTCGGTTGTGATGAAGAATTACAGGAATCTCTTGCTTATCCTGGTCAATCTGCCGTTTGCTTTGGTCGGCGGAGTAATAGCGGTTTTCATTACCGGCGGGAATATGTCGATTGGATCGCTCGTCGGCTTCGTGACGCTGTTCGGGATCACGCTCAGGAATTCGATAATGCTTATTTCGCATTACGAACATCTTGTGGAAGTGGAAGGTAGGGATTGGTCGTTCGATGCTGCGATCCGCGGTGCCTCTGAAAGGCTGGTACCGATCCTGATGACGGCAACGGTAACGGGATTAGGACTTCTCCCGCTCGCACTTGCCAGCGGCACGGCCGGCAGGGAGATAGAAGGCCCGATGGCGATCGTGATACTCGGCGGGCTGTTCACATCGACTGCGCTCAATTTGCTCGTTCTGCCGACGCTCGCTTTGAGGTACGGAAGGTTCGAGCCGATGGACACGAATTGACATTCAGATCTACATCTGCCATAACCCCAGCAGGAAAGGGAGCAAGAGAAAGTATGGCTTACACGGCATTGACAAGCTACAACACGTCACCAGCCGAGCAGGTTTTCGTTTACAGACTTCAAACCATTGCCGGCGCAAGCGATATAACGGTACTGCTCCCTTGTGGATCGGTTCAAGATTAATAGGCTTGATCGTGGAGAAGCGGAAGCCCTTACAGGCGATTATTCAAGCTCAAGTTTCCTGAGTCTTGCCCTGATCGCACCCGCGGTCCGGCCGAAATGTTTCGCGAGCTTCTTTACGGCCAAGCCTTCACGGTAGAGCACAATCAGCTCGCTGTCAAGCTCATCCGTCCACGGCATGTATGCTTCGTTGTGTTTAAGCCGCACTTCCTGCTCAGAAAGTGTATCACGCTTTTTCCGGCGACCAGGGTACAAAGTTTTCGTTTTCGACTGCGAAACTGTCGAGGCCATCCAACCTCTCCCCGATCGTTCGGTCGGGGATATGCGTACTCGTGAAGATGGCGAGATCCCGTCAGGCATAAGCACATCGGGGATCACGATTCGATTCTTCGCACGAGTGACCGCAACGTAGAGTAGATTGATCTCCTCACTTAGTTTCGACAAATCCCTATCTTCCCGACTTTCACCGGCATACTTCTCGAGCTTCTCTTCGGTAATGAAGTCATTCACAAGCTCGACAACGTCATACTCCATTCCTTTGCAGCGATGAACGGTGGAGAATATTACGTCGGCCTTCCCCCTTTCCTGGTTCGAAACATGCCTTTGCTTCAGATCCCTGATCATCCCGGGAATCTCGTTATCGTATTCTTTGACTATGTCCACCATCATGCCGAGTTGGCCATCCTCGGTCTTGTCGACATAGTCTTCCAACTCGCTGAAACCCTTCATTTGGCCGATGAGCCTGTCCCTGATCATTTTGAGGTTGCCATTATAGAGGCTGAGAACGTCATAGAGCGAAGTCCCCTCATCAGCGTACGTGTACGAATTTATGTTTCCCTCAAAGTAAATTCGTCCGGCACTTCTGCTCTCCGTTATATACTCGATCGCCTTGAGGAGAAGTCCTAGATTGGTCCGGGCGAGTACGGCATGTGAGCCGACCTCCTGGGAAATGCCTCTCCCGAAGATCCTGGTCGGGGACCAATTCCCCGTATGATTCTTCCACTGGAGCACTCCCATCGCGAGATTAGCTATTTCCTGACTGAAACGGAAACTCGTAGAGAGATAGTGATTTTTGAAATCGGCGTTCTCGAGTGAGTTGACGGCATATCGCCAGCCATAGATTTGCTGATGAGTGTCACCAACGATAACCTTCGTGCCTTCCTGTCTCAGGAAAACATCCAGCATCGCAGGAGAAGCGTCCTGACCTTCGTCGAAGAGAATGTACCCGAAAGGAAGGACCGGATCGGACAACTGAAACTTCTTCAGATAGAAATCGTGAGTCACCTCAATCTCGCCTCTGTCCATCTTAGCAAGCAGCAGCCGGGTCTTTTTCTGAACGAAATCATAATAGGTGGAAACGATGGCCCTGGCCTTTTCATCCGAGACTACTTCGAGATAATTCAGGTCCTGAACCTTCCTCGCATCGCTATTGCAGAAATAGGCCGCGAATTTGTTGATGTGGTTTGCAAGCACGTATTCGGCATTTTCCTCTCCGCTTCCCTTGAGACCAAGAATCTCCGCGATCTCGTAAGTCTTGTAACCCTGCGGACGGACGCTGTAGTTGTTTTTGAAGACGACGCTTTTGTAAGCAAGCGAATGGGCGGTTTCCACTTTCACGTTGGACAGCCCGCATTCCTCGAACTTCCTTGCCGCCTCCATCCTGACAGATTTGTTGAACGCGAGATAGAGTGCCGGAGCCCTTGCCGCCCTCGCTTTGGCAAACTCCACTACGGTCGTAGTCTTGCCGGAGCCGGCGACGGCATTGATCTTCACGTTGCCGGTCGAGTTGATGATTGCCTTTTGCTCTTCAGTCAGTTCCAATATTCCTCAACTTCCATCAGTCTTTTCACGCCGGGAAGACGAGCGTAACTTTCGTACCTTTCCCCGGGGTGCTGTCCACGGAGACGGACCCATGATGCAACTGCATTATCGATTTGACGATCGCAAGACCGAGCCCGCTGCCGGATTTGTTCTCCGATCTTGAAGAATCTACGCGAAAGAATCGGTCGAAGATTCTTGCGACGTGCTCAGCTTCTATGCCGACTCCGTTATCGGAAACCCAGACGTAGATATTCCCGTCCGATGCACGCGACACGCCGATATCTACTTTTCCTCCATCGTTGGTATACCGGAGGGCGTTCGAGACCAGATTGCTCAACGCATGCCTGAACAGCGTCGGATCCGCGTTCACAATGGGATCCAATGCGGGTGGAGGAGTATCCGCATACGACAGTCTTACATGCTTCTCTTCAGCCATTGCCTCGTAGAATTCGATCACATCTTCAATTTCCTTCCGGGGATCGAATCTCTTCTTATCGACATGCGTCTCCGGACTCTCGGCGCGCGCGAGGAATAGGAGGCTTTCAATCACGTGGGACAGCCTGGAATATTCTTCCAGGCTCGATTCCAGAACGTCGCGGTACTCTCCCTGCGTCCGTTCCCTCGACAGGGCGACCTCCGTCTCGCCTATTAAATTGTTTATGGGAGTTCTCAGTTCATGAGCCAGGTCGGCCGAATATTGCGACAGCCTGTTGAAGGAATCTTCGAGCCGGTCCAGCATTCCGTCGAATGCACCGGCAAGATCATTAAGCTCGAGGGGCCAGTCGGATTGTCCGAGCCTGCGGTGGAGCTGGTGCGCCGATATATGCTGGATCGTCCTCGTAATTCTCTCGATCGGATTCAAGCCTTTCCCGGCAATGAATACTCCGATTCCGGCCGAGAGGAGGATGCCCGCCAGAAGAACGAGTATGAGCTGTTTTCGGTAATCGAACGTGAGCTCATCTTCGTGCGAAATGTCAAGAGCCAATTGCAGGACTCTCACTCCGCCGGCAGTGCCGCCCGCTTTTGCGAGGGCAGTCATGAGCAGGAGGTTGTGTCCGTCGCTTGATTTTCGCTTCGTGGCGCGTGCGGGTATTTCGGAGAGACCTGTGGGTTTCGGGAAAATGCTCACCGGCGCGACCTCGCGCATCCTGCCGGTCTCGATGATTATGTTGCCCGACGGCCCGATAATTCTCGCATAGTACTTAGCAAGCCTGAAAGGAGCCGTTTCCCATTTGACCTCTTCACGCAGGACGTCCCTGTTGTTCGGTTCTTCCTTCAGGATTTCGCGCAGCAATCCGATCTTCGCGGCAAGGAAATGTCCGTCTTCTTTCGCGAGCCTGTTTGCGAGTACCCAATAGAGAAATGCGGTGGATATCAGAAGGATTCCAAAGGCGGAGACGAAGTATAAGACCGTCAGTCTCCTTTTTATCGACCACGTCCGCCGTCCTTTATTCGCAGAGACATCCTCAGTCATTTTCTATTACGTACCCCACGCCGCGAACGGTCTTAATGAGTTTCTTCTCAAACGGATCGTCGACTTTCGTACGGAGTCTTCGAACGGCGACATCGACCACGTTTGTGTCGCTGTCGAAATTCATACCCCACACCTGATCCGCTATGAGTGCCCTCGACAGGACCTCATCACTTTTCCTGACAAGGAGGGCGAGAAGTGAAAATTCCTTCGGAGTGAGGTCCAGTTTCATTCCGGCTCGGGATGCTTTGTGTCCGAGAAGGTCGATTTCGAGATCCGCAATTTTCAATACGTCCGGCTGGCGGACGGGGCCGCGACGAAGCACGGTCCTTACCCTTGCGAGAAGTTCCGAGAACGCGAACGGCTTCACGAGATAGTCGTCGGCTCCCAGCTCAAGTCCCTTAACGCGGTCCTGGACGGAGTCTCTGGCCGTCAGAAACAAGACCGGAGTCGTCTTACCTCTCTGCCTGAACTCCGAGAGGACTTCCCATCCGTCGCGGCCCGGGAGCATAACGTCGAGGATGACGAGGTCATAGTCGTAATCACCCGCAAGCGACAGGCCGGAGTTTCCATCGGCGGCGGCGTCGACCACGAAACCGTTTTCGGCGAGGCCCTTTTTAAGATAGGCGGCGGTCTTATTTTCGTCTTCGATAATCAGAATACGCATGAGTACTTTAACGGTCTTGAGTGCATTAAGAATATACATCCACGGGACAAAAAGTGTTGCATTCAAACAAAACCGAATGCCGGAACTGGAGCAACCAAATTCTGGCAGAAATTTAGGGCAAGGTGGCAATCGGGAATGAAAATCACAGCGGCGTTGTTAAGTTAATAGAAGATAGATTATTTTCGTTTAGGAGATTTCATAGTGAAGATTGGAATTACTTGTTATCCGACGTACGGTGGAAGCGGCGTAGTCGCAACCGAGCTCGGAAAGGCTCTCGCACAACGGGGTCACCAGATTCATTTCATAAGCTACTCGTTGCCGGTCCGGCTCGAAAACATCGTCGGGGATGTCTTCTTCCACGAAGTTGAGATGTCGCAGTATCCGTTGTTCGACTTCCCTCTTTACACGGATTCGCTTGCAAGCAAGATGATCGACGTGGCAAAGTATCACGATCTCGACATATTGCACGTTCATTATGCGATTCCGCACGCTACAAGCGCGTACATAGCGAAACAAATCCTCTCGCCTACTAAGGATATCAAAGTAATAACCACGCTCCACGGCACAGACGTAACCCTTGTAGGACTCGAGCCGAGTTTTCTTCCCCTTGTAAAATTCTCGATCGAACAGAGCGATTACGTAACGTCGGTTTCGCGCTTTCTCCAGATGAAAACCTACACGATGTACAACGTCGAGAAAGAGATCCACGTGATACCGAACTTCGTGGACATCAACAGGTTCAAGCGGACGGAGAACAGCCAGTTCAGATCGCGATTTTCTTCAGAGGGAGAGAAAGTAATCGTGCATGTATCGAACTTCCGGGCGGTGAAACGGGTTCCGGACGTTGTCAGGATTTTCGATATCATAAGGAAATCCATTCCGAGCAAGCTGCTCCTTGTTGGGGACGGGCCTGACAGGTCGGAATCCGAGAGACTCGCTCGCGAGCTGGGAATTTTCGACGACATCAGGTTCCTCGGCAAGCAGACGAGGCTTCCCGAGATACTTTCGGCAGCCGACCTGATGCTGATGCCGAGCCAGTCTGAAAGCTTCGGTCTCTCCGCGCTCGAAGCGATGTCGTGCAGCGTACCGGTCGTCTCTTCGAGTACTGGAGGGCTGCCGGAGCTTGTCGTCCACGGCGAAACCGGTTACATAGCCGAACTTGGGGATGTACAGAGGATGGCGAAGTACGCCCTGGAGCTTTTAGGGGACGACCGTAAACTGGAACTCTTCAGGCAGAATGCGAGAAGACGAGCGGAGAAGTTCAGCGAAGACATAATCATACCACAGTATGAAAAGCTTTACGAAGTAGCACTGAACGAAGCAGGCGCGTCGGTAGACGTGAAGTAAACCGTAACGGGATAATTCAGAAACTGAGTTGGTAAAAAAGACGCAAGGCGTTCACGGCCTCGCGCTGGTAGTACGTCTGGTTATTGAGGACTATCTTATGCGATAGCTGCAGGTACAGCATGTTGCCGAGGAGTTCCGTCAATGGGTAATCGAGGCTCACGTCCGTGTTGTTTATGTCACTAAAGACCTGTCCGCCGACGTGGATCGTGGCCTTGGCGAACTGGGCAGTGATTGCAAGATCGGGGTTTGTCAGACTGTTGATCGAGCTATATCTGAGCTCAGCGCTTCGAATAAAAGAGAACTCGCGGCTGAAGAGGCTTGTCAAGGCACCGGACAGGACGGAAGTGCCCGCACTAAGGAGACCAGGTCCCGCCTTGTTCCAAAGGTTGTCCGCGATAGACTGCTTAACGGGCGAAGTAACCTGGCTGGCCAACTGATTTGTAAGAATGAACCACATCGCGTTGGTCTGCACATCGCCTCCCTGATCGTACGGCAACCCGTTTACGGTCATTGAAATACTTGGCGCGTTTGGGTGATTGAAAGTCCCGCTGATCCCAAGTTGTACGACTACCGGTTCCGGCTTGCCGGTGCTTGTCGCCGTCGTGGTGGTGTCGAGTTCTCCATGATATTGTGCCGTTATGTTCATAATAGGATTCAGAGGATCTCCCGTGAAACTCAACCTCCCGGTCGCATTGAAGTGCTTCCCGTAGAAATTGTAGTATGAATTCGAGTTGCTCGCGAGATTTACACTTCCTGTAAGTTCCATGTTCCCTGAGAGATTAGACAGGTGAAGCCGGCCACCTAACACCGCGTCGAGCTCTTCGTTGGTCATTGGATCGAAAATCATGCGGAGGCTCATGTTGTCTTTTGTCTCGACCTGAACGTCGTAACGGAGACTGTCGATCAGACTTCCGGAAGTCGTCTGAGGGGATGGTACGGCAGAGATTAGTCTATGGGCCTTTGGGCTCTCATCATTCGGAGGTGCCGGGAAGTGATAAATTATTTCCTGATTGGCAAGGTTTTCACTTCTCTGAATAGGAAGGAGGGTAAGATCGGCCGACTCAATATTAAGAGTCCCCAGGAGCATCGGTCTATCGAGGCTTCCATCCAGTCTCAAACCACCGGAGCCCGACCCTATCACCGCGGTGCCGTAGATACCGTGAAGAGTTCTGCTTGCCGAAGAGTTCAACACCAGGAGATTTCCATCAAAGGACAGGTCGAATTTCTTGATGGTATTTTCTCCGATAGTGATTGCACCGTTTGCAGTGATCGTTCCGCCAGGTTGACCGGGGATATTGCTGATCGACAGCGGTGAAAGACGGAGCATGTCCCCGTCCCCGATGACAGTTCCGGCTAACAGGTAATTGACGTCGTTTGCCGCAAGCCTAATCCTCCCTTGCGCCAGCGATAATTTCCCCTTCATTTCGGGAGAAGAATATTGTCCGCTTACAACCATATTACCCGAGAGGTAGCCACCGAAGTCATCGATTCCGGACAGGAAGGGAGTGAGGAAAGACACATTCAGTGAATCGGCGGACAATTCCACTCTCATCTGCGAAGATGACTTCGCACTGAGTGGTATGGTGCCGTTGAGTTGCAGTGCGTACCGCGCGGAATCAGCTTCCTTCGATAACTCGGCATTAACAGTCATCACCGGGCCATTGAGTCCGACTTTACCCTTGATTGACCGGGCAACCGCCCCGTTATAATGGATGTTTTTGCCGCCAAAGTCTATCGAGAGCGCGGTGGTACCTTTTGAATTGTGAAGGTCAGCCATCCCGTTTATCCGCCCTTTCAGATTTAGAGTAGTTGTATCCAGGCGGGCAATTTCCTGGAGGGACCGCAGGCCGAAATTGTGGAAGATGAAATGGAGATTGGCACCGGTCTGGAGAGAATAGGAGCCGCTAGCAGTGACGAGACTGAGCGAATCGGCTCTTTCATCAGAAAGTCCTGCGTTGAAAGTAGCGGGTGAAATGGTAAAGGTTTCCGGCGAATAACGGATCGCAACAGGGGCTTCGCTGACGAGGGGAACTCCATAGATGTTTCCATTCAGGGAATCAGTCGTAAGGTCGAACTCATTTCCAACCAGTCGCCCCTGCGCGTTTATAGCGAAATTCACAAGGGTATCGACGGCTCCCCTGGCCCTAAGTGTAAGCGTCGGGAACTCCGTGGAATCTCCGCCAGCAGAGTAATCAACATGAAGGTACTGCGCGGCCAGAGTAGTCCCTCCGACTCCAAATGAACCGGCATTCGCATCGACGGACCAGCCGCCGGAGTTCCAAACCGATAGGCGTGGATCAGACTTGTACTTGAACCCTACGTTTATCCTGCCGCCAAAGAGATTGAGAGAGTCCTCCCGGAAATTAACAGTGTCCGCAGAAAGGTATCCCGAAATAGAAATCATTTTCCGATCGGCGACAAGATGGAATCGTGTATTTGCGTTTCCCATCAACTCGATGTTACCGAGCAGCTGGCCAAGTATCCGGGCGTCCTTCACGTCAACCGTAACAATGGCGTCCATATCCGGAAAGCCTCTGAATGGAGCGGCGGCAGTATCAGCCAAGCCGGCAAACTTAGAGCCGAAGGTGTCGGCAAGTGTGGAGAACAGCCCGGCAAGCTGGCCAGGCAGTTCGTGTGGGACAAAATCCCCGATGACATGTGCGTCCACAAACGGTGAGTAGACTTCGAGCTGTTTGTCCGGGTTCTGCGTGTTTACAACTACTGAGAACACAGAACTCCCCAGGTCGACGTTACCAAGTGTCGACCGTTCTGTCATAAAGGTCACCTGGGTCCGAAGAGAATCTACGTTTAGTCCCCTTCCGTCGACAAGGAGCCTGCCTGTTAGGCTCCCTTTCAATGTCGGCAGGTGGAGGAACGGCGCAGCGTTGAACTCGCTGAACTTGAAATCCCCGGAGTAAGCTCTATCCCTCAGATTCAACGATGCGACGCCATTAACGTTACCTCTTGAAGTCAGCAAGTTGAAATCCGTGCTCAAGCTATCTCCAGTCGAAGAGAACTCCATCCCTACGTGGTGGAGCAGAGTGTGGTCGAAGGAGGATGAATCTATGGAAAGCGAGATGTTCCCTTCCGGGAAATGGCGCCGGGATAACGCGATTTGGAACTCTGATTTGCCATTCAAACGAGTACGCATGCCGCTGCCGGGAAAAACTTCTCCCACATCCAGCCCGTTGAAAATAACGCTTCCCTGGTACGCTCCCGGGTTCAGCCTGGACTGTGCAACGATGGAGGTAAACCCATTCGTAAGTTTGACAGCTCCGGTCAGCTCAGAAGGCCGTCCGGCAATGGACGCAGAGACATCCATCTTTCCGAGGCTGCGAACATTGGGAAAGCCAACTTTCTGAAGTACCGATGAGAGTTCCGTCATGTCGACGCTCGCGTGCTCCATTTTCACCTTCATCGAAAGAGTTGAATCCAGCAAGTTATGAAAAGATGCTGACAGAGGCATCGTGGAGCTGTCGGTCTTAAGAAGGCATTGCTTGACGTCCAGTGTATCGAGCGTGCCGCTGGCAAACAGCGACAGGTTGAAGTCTGAGGGCGTTCTGATAGGGAGTTTCACGAAATCACCGACTTTGCGGACATCGCCATGGATGGCTTCGATGTTCGCCGTGAAGTATTTGTTCCTTATCGTGCCGGCATTGAGCGTGTCGAGCAAATCCTGTCCTTCAAGAGTCACGTCGACATCAAGCATCATCCGACCGGATGCAAGGTGAAACCCGTTGACTTCCGTTCCCGCGGGAGCTGTATAGAAACCGAAACTCAACGAATCCACCTTGAATCCAATCGGTTCGACCCGCATCGACATTTGCCTCACATTTGCAGTCAGATTCTCACCCGACAACTCAGCAGATGCCGCCATGTTCACATTCCTGACCGTAAATCGAGAGGCATCGAACGTTTTACCTTCCACATTCGAAACCGGTCGATCCGTGGGATACCCCGATCCGGCGGCCGTGGAGTCGAAAAGTTCGAATTCTCCACCGACAATTTTCAAGGACTTTGCAAGTATGGTCCAGTCAAATTTGCCGCCTGGTACCCCTCCCGGTTTGCCGATATGATTGATATTGAAAGTTCCATCCCTGGATCTGATGAGGTAGAACCTTGGATGGATGAGCGTCGCCTGGGTGACCTGGACAGTTTTGGTAATCAGTGAAAGCGGAAGATGACTGACGGTGAGAGTATCTACTGAGGCTATCGGCTTGCCACGGTAAAGGAGGGCCGCGCCGTCCACTGTAAAGGTACCAAAGACGCTGCCGTGAATCTCGCCCAATCGGAGCCGGGCTTGAGTCCCGCTATCCACAACAGAGATGAGGATATCCCTTACCTCGTCGTTGAAGAATCTCGTATAGGACATAACGTAAACGATGAGAGGGAAGAAGACGAAGAGGACGAACAGGGGGATGAATACTCTCTTGCGCATGGCAAGTACCGCTAAATCATTTCTCTCGCGATGAGCTTTCCGAAAGGATCTTATTTATGATATTTGTCGTCGATCGTCCCATCACAAATTCGATCGTGGCAACTTTTCCACCCCTGGTCTCAACGATGTCCTTGCCAACAACATCTTCGACTTTCCAGTCGGCACCTTTCACAAGGACGTCGGGCTGAAGCAACTTGATGACCTCGTAAGGGGTATCCTCTCCAAATACACACGCATAATCGACACATTTAAGATTTGAAACCACGAAGGCGCGGTCCGCTTCAGAGACAATGGGCCTTTTTTCTCCCTTGATTCTCTTTACGCTGGCATCCGAATTAATGGCGACGATGAGATAATCCCCCAGATCTCTCGCACGGTTCAGATACTCTACATGTCCCCGGTGAATGATATCGAACACGCCGTTGGTAAAAACGATCTTTTTCCCTTGCTTGTGCAGCTTCACGACCTCACGACTGAGGTCTTCTTTTGTTAACACGGGCATAATCACGACTCCATTGAATGAGAATCGTTAAGGACCTCGTCGAAGAGACGCACCTTGTCCACCGGTGCAATACCGACTTCGCCGCACACGAGTCCACCCGCGTGGTTGGCTATCGCGGCAGCTTCTTTGGTCGTTGCCCCCGAGACCAGCGCCACAGTCAAGGTGGATATGACGGTATCTCCTGCCCCGGAAACATCCGCGACTTGTCTCGCCTTAGTCGGGAAGTGGAGTACGCCGCCCTCTTCGTCAATGAGAGTCATGCCTTTCTCTCCTCGAGTCAGGAGGACGTTTTCGCAATTGAGGCGTCTCTTCAATTCTCGTGCTGCAGATTCAGCCTGTTGATCGGTGCCAGCAGGAACTCCAAGTGCACCTTCAGCTTCTTTACGATTAGGCTTAAAGACCGTCACATTTCGGTACTCGAAGAAATTGCTTTGCTTGGGATCCACACTGACAACCTTATCATGCTTGCGGGCAAATTGGATGACGAGCGGGAGAAGCTCTTTCGTCAACATCCCCTTGTTATAGTCTTCGAGCAGAATGGCATCAAGTTCACTGTTCATAGCCTTGAGGGCATCCATGACCGCGCCGACAAGTTTGCTTCCTATATCGCGCCTGGTTTCATAGTCCATTCTGACGACGTGCTGGTTATGAGCAATGACGCGAGTCTTGACCGTGGTGGGTCTTTCAGAGTCGGTTATTATCCCCGCTTGTGGAAGGTCCATCTCGGAAAGGATCCGGCGCAGTTCGTCACCGGCGGCGTCGCCACCGACGATACCGAACGGAATAGGTTGGGCGCCGAGAGCTTTTATGTTATTGGCGACATTGGCAGCCCCACCAAGCCTCGCAGACTCACTATCCACTTCAAGTACCGGTACGGGTGCTTCGGGAGAAATGCGCGATACGCTTCCCCAGACATATTTATCGAGCATAAGGTCGCCTATGACCGCCACTTTCTTGCCGCTAAAACTATCGAACAGCTTTTTTAGTCTTTCTCTTTTGAATCCACTCAACAGAAGACTCCGATTTTAAATAATTTAAGCCCATGCTGCCTTACTATCAATTAATTCGGGGGATTTTGGGTAGTGTCATCTTCGGCCCTGGTTCACTCGAACAGAAAGATAACCGGGTGGTGGGCACCTCCCCGATTAGAGATAGGTAAGCAGGATCAAGGCAAGCTCGAAGCGGCCCCCGACAGCTCACTCGAAAGAGAGTCAGTCCAGACTGTAAATTACCTCGTAGACAGTCTTTAGAAGTCTTTCGCCGGTAAACGGTTTGTTAATAAACGCATCGACCTGAGAAGCCATGGCAGTGGTGGCTTCATCCTGAAGGCCGCTTGTTGCGATCAATTTAACTCCCGTATCCATCTTCTTCACGGCGGCGACTGTTGATTTGCCATCAAGTACCGGCATCATATTATCTATGATTATCGCTCGGATCGTCTCCATGTTTTTGACGAAAGTCGCTATTGCCTCGGCGCCGTCACAGGCGACGAGGACCTGGTAGCCGTAGGCTTCCAGTGTTGCCCTGGCAATCTCCCTGATGGAAGACTCGTCGTCCACCACGAGGACGAGCTCACCGTGGCCGACGTATTTATCGAAGTCTGTTTCGCTGGGGATTGTCGCCTCGACGAGCTCGCTGGCAGGCACGTAAACGCTGAAGGCCGCCCCTTTGTTCACTTCACTGACGACGTTTATGAAACCTCCATGGGCTTTGACCAGAGCAAGGGCGGTTGATAGGCCGAGCCCCGTACCTCTTCCGACTTCCTTTGTCGTGAAGAACGGTTCGAAGACTTTATCGAGTATCCCCCTTGGCATCCCGATACCGGTATCCCTGACTTTTACGACCACATATCTTCCCGGTTTCGCGTCGATGTTCACCTTAGCGCAGTCATCGTCGAGTGTCGTGTTCTCCGCACTCAACGTCAGAATGCCGCCTTCGGGCATCGCGTCGCGCGCGTTGACGCAGAGGTTAAGGATCACCTGATGAATCTGAGTGGTATCGCCCAGGATAGTCCAGAGGTCCTTCGCCATCATATGTTCAATTTTGATTGCCTTCGGGAAGGTTTCGTTTGCAATGTTTATTATCTCCCTAATCACGTGTCGAGGCTGCATTATGACCCTCTCCCCTTTCGCACCGCGGCCAAACATCAAGACCTGCCGTACCATGTCCGCCCCTCTCCGCGCACTCGATTCGATCGCCTGAAGTATGTTTTTACTCTGCTCATCGGTGAGTCTTCGCTTAAGTGCTCTGACGGACATCATGATCGGAGAAAGGACGTTATTGAGGTCATGAGCGATCCCTCCTGCCAGGGTGCCGATGCTCTCCAGACGCTGGGCCCGCATGAACTGCGCCTCGAGCTTTTTCTTATCCGTGATATCGGTACAAACTTTCATTATCGACTTTGGCTTCCCTTCGGTGTCCCTGACAAGTTTCCATCTACAGTTCATTATGATTTCATTGCCGTTCCTATTGGACTCGCTTAACTCTCCAGACCACTCGCCTGTAATTCTTACGGCTTCATCTGCCTTAGCCATGCCTTCCGGGATCTTGCCGTCGAACAGTTCTTCCTGCAACTTCCCGATCACCTCCTCCGCCTTCCAGCCATAAATGCCGGTGGCTCCTTCGTTCCAGAAAATGATTTTCCCGCTCAGGTCCTCGAGGACGATGGCATCCTGGGATTTGTTCAGGAGCGCGGCTTGTTCCCGGATCTTTTCATCAGACTGTTTCCGCTCGATGGCAGTTGCGATCTGGCTAGACAATAGAGAAAGGAGATTCTTCTCCGTCTCGCCGAACTTAACACCGGAAGAGTAGTTTTGGACTCCAAGGACACCGATGGTTCCCGAGGCGGTTTTCAAAGGCACACCGACCCAATCTTTCGGCATTCTCCTCTGCGCCGTGTCAATAGTTGATGTGCTGAGTTGCCTCGATTCGTCGATGGCAAGGATAGAAGGACTTCCCCCCAGCATAACCTGCTCGTTGAAGGCATCAAGCCCTGGCTGCCTCTCGGGAATGTCGTAGATCCCGTTGACGTAATACGGATAGTAAAGGCCTTTGGTTATTTCATCGCGAAGGGCGATATAGAAGTCCTTCGATGGGATGAGTTGCCCTATGATTTCATGTATAGACTTGCAAAATTCCTTCAGGCTTTCACTCACGCGAGTGACTTCGGCCAATCGATAAAGCGCCGCCTGGAGAAGCTCAGACCGGCGTCTTTCAGTATTATCTCTTCCGACTCCGACGAATCCGACGATCTGTCCCGTCTCTACAACGATAGTGAGCGATAAATTCATCGGAATACTCTGACCGTCTTTCGAAACAAAATCGACATCAACAATGACATCGTCCTCTTTCCCCTGCAGGGCCCTTTCCTGATAGGAACGTATGACCTCCTTCTGATGGGTCAGATCGAGCAGACTCATCCCTATCATCTCATTCTCTGCATACCCGAGAGAGGCGAGCGCGCCTCCACGGACCAACTGGATATTGAGCCCATCGTCCGTCCTGAAAAGTACATCGCTCATAAATGTGAGCGCGGACTTCATCGAATCGTATAAAGTATTTATTATGATCTTGTGACGGAACACGAAGTACAAAGCGATCACAAGAGCCATCAAGGAAGTAAAAATATAGAAATCCATCCCCTTCGGGAAGAAGGCGACAAATATCGACTCGGTAAACGGGCCGGGGAGCAGAAGGAGCAACACAGCAAAGCCGGCGACCAATAAGTTTGATTTCATCCCTCTGTCGCTGAATCCTTTGAGAAAAGTAAACAGAAGTGCTATACCGATGCTGAAGATCACCGACATCCAGGTGACAAGAAAAACATACCCCATACTGGAGATCCCCACATGAGGAGATATCGGATTAGGTATCAGGCCGAGAAGTTCGAAAGTGTAGCTGAAGAGCCCCGCGAAGTACACCGCACCAATAGTTATGGGAGATTGAAGGAGTTCTTCCCGCCGTACCATTATTATCATGAAATGGAGAAAGAAGAATGGAAAAAGGGCGAACAGGAACGCTCCGACAGAGCCAATAATGCCCGACTGTAAGGGAGTAAGAGGGAGCGGAGAGAGGAACCCACACAAACCGAAAGTAACCAGACTGGCGACGAGAAAGAGATAGAATTTTACTGTCAAGCTTCGCGTCGCCTTGAAAAATATTATCAAAGCAAGCAGCATGTTGGATGCCGAATACCCGATCGACACATACTCATATAACATTGTGCAGCCTCCATTGTACAACTGATGCGACCCCTAAACACCGGCAAATGTGTTCAGAGAAAAAGGGCATTGTGGGCCTGAGCCCACCCACTCTCTTCGACACTTGCGGAGTCAATCCGCACGGCCGATCAGCTGCTTGGTAACGACTCAATTGCGCGCTCAACTTACATCCGGGTTTTCATTCCATTAAGTGAAGCCGCCAACTCACAGAAGAATTTAGCGACTTGAGTGATACACTTCCAGCTTACCTAACAAAACTCAAATGATTTATGACCCACGTCAACACTACGGATTTCATCCGTGCGCTCATCAATGCGCGGCATCCCGATTCTGCTCCTTTGGTTCCCGAGAAGATCAGGACAGCGACTGTCATGCCATCAAGTTACGGGTATCCGATCCAATTCAGCCTTGTGTTAGGGTCATACGGAGTCTATCTTAAGTTAATGATCGATGATTTCAACACGCTGGTCATCCGCGGTGCCCGACTGATACTACGTTCGGCCCGGCTCGATGACGTGATGGAGCTTTTCAGATTGGTAAGCGAATCCAGGGAAGAACTCGCGAAATGGCTTCCGTGGATTGAATTTGTCCGTTCTGTGGAAGACGAGAGACATATTGTGGAACAGTGGATTTACGAGATGCAATTAAGATCGGCGATCCACCTGTGTGTAACTCGTGATTGGAAAATTGTGGGGCTCGTCGGGACACATCAGATCGACTGGATAAATCAGCGAACGAGCGTCGGCTATTGGATGGGCACAAATTACGTCGGGCAGCATTACACGACGGAGTCTACCGCAGTTCTGTTGAATTTCCTCTTTGAGAATCTAAGATTGCATAGGGTATTCATCCAGGCTGCAACCGAAAACGAACCGAGCAACAGGGTAATCAAAAGGCTCGGCTTCAGATGGGAAGGCCTGCTCAGGGAAAACGAACGGATCAAAGACCGATTCTTCGATCATAATATTTATGGAATGACTCAAAACGACTTCGCGGGTCTAAAGGAAAGCCACTCGGTTTATCTCCGGCGATAGGCTGCCCCTCTGCTTTGGGAAGAGCTTCGGGCTTCTTCCTTGAGCTCACTTTGCAGAGTAACCGAAACCATCACCGCGGGCAGCAGGAGGCGCGACCCAACCCGGGAACATCTAGTGCCCATCCAACTATCATTTGCTAACTTGGTCCCGCCAAAAGCGGGCGGGATGCTCATTCCAACAATAATTTTACCTGCACGTTGTTTGGTAAAATTAGTTGGAATGGCACTAGCAGGATTCACATTTCATATTTATCGGCTTCCGCCAATCTATCGGCGATACTCCTCCTTATGTATGCCGAGTTGACGGGTGTGTACTTCAGAAGCCTCCGAACCGCTGTTAGGTAGGTGCGCAACATGTCGCCTTCCGCGATGACTGCAAGAGCCGCTTTCGCGTGACTTTCAACGCGCTCTATAGCTCCGTACGCGAACGCGCGGGCGACATCGGCATAGAAGTCGATATTCTTTCTACCGGCGGCGGCCATTTTCATTACACGAAGAAGCACGCTCTCCATAGCATAGGCTTCCATCGCGATATCACTGATGTGCCATACTACTTCCTGTTCATGTTCCAGCTTATCCATGTACTTCTGAAACGCGGTGCCCGCGACGAGAAGGCCGATCTTCTTTGCGTTCGAAGCGAGGTTCATCTCAGCCGCAAGAATTCCCTCGAATTGAGACTCGCCTGCAGAAAACGAGATTACTTCCTCCATCAATTTCTGCGCAGCCGCCATGAGCGGGAGCTCACCCTTCATCGCACGTCTGATAAGCATGGACGGAATCAGGAGCCTGTTGATTTCGTTCGTACCCTCGAATATCCTGTTGATTCGCGAATCGCGGTAAGGACGTGCCACCGGATACTCTTCTGTAAAACCATACCCGCCAAAGATCTGTACTCCCTCGTCCACGACATAATCGAGAATCTCAGACGCATAAACTTTTATTATGCTGCATTCCACAGCGTATTCCTCAATTCCTTTTAGAGTGAGAACAGAGGAGTCAGGCGATTTCTTGTCGACATTCTGGAGTATCGAGTCGATGAGCCCTGCAGTCCTGTAGACCATAGATTCACCCACAAATGCCCTAATCGCCATTTCGCCGAGCTTATGCTTGATCATTCCGAATGAAATAATAGGGACTTGGAACTGTTTCCTCGTCTTGGCATATTTCACCGACTCGGTTATCACGGCTTTCGCTCCGCCTATCACGCTCGCGCCGAGTTTGAACCGTCCAACGTTGAGTATGTTGAGAGCGACTCTGTGCCCTTTGCCGATCTCACCTATGACATTCTCTGCCTGCACATCGACATTGTCAAGATTCAGTGCGCGAGTCGAAGAGCCCTTTATGCCCATCTTTTTTTCTTCCTTACCTAGCGAGACTCCTTTGTAGTTCTTTTCCAATATGAAGGAAGTGAATTTATCGCCTCCCACCTGGGCAAAGGTAATGTATACATCTGCAAATCCCGCGTTAGACAGCCACATCTTCGAGCCGTTCAGCGTGAAAATCTTTCCATCCGCGGAAGGGGAAGCCAGCGTTTTTGCCGCCAGTGCATCGCTGCCCGACCCCGGTTCCGAAAGCGAATAAGACGAGATCAGTTCGCCGGTGGCGAACTTCGGAAGATATCTTTGCTTTTGTGATTCAGTCCCGAAGTAAACGATCGGAAGCGTCCCTATGCCGGTATGGGCACCGTGACTGACTGCGAACGCGCCGGTCTTCCCTAGATTTTCGGCCACGAGCATCGAGCTCGTTTTGTCCAGCCCGAGACCGCCGTATTCTTCAGGGATGTCCACCGAAAGAAGTCCGATCTCGCCCGCCTTTCTAAGGAGCTTCACCGAAAGGTCATAATTCAATTCTTCGAGCTTGTCGACGTTAGGCATGACTTCGTTCTCGACAAACTCTTTTGTCGTGCCGGCGATCATTCTATGCTGCTCGCTGAAATCCTCCGGAGTGAAAATATCTTCCGGATGCGTGTCTTCGATGAGGAAGCTTCCGCCCTTCTTGTAAGTCAAAGCTTGTTTCTGCGTGTTCTCCATTTCGCGCCTCTCAAATTAAGTTCTGGAAAATTCCCGCGGCGCCCATTCCGCCGCCGATGCACATAGTCACCATGCCGTACTCAGCGTTACTCCGCTTCATTTCGTGAAGGAGAGTAGCCGTCAGTTTTGCGCCGGTACAACCGAGCGGGTGTCCCAAGGCGACGGCCCCGCCGTTGACATTGACTTTTTCCTCATCCATTCCCAGCTCCCTGATGACCGCCAGAGCCTGCGAAGCGAACGCCTCGTTGAGCTCAATTACATCCATGTCTTCCAATCTGAGTCCGGCGAGCTTCAGCGCCTTAGGTACAGCCTTGATGGGGCCGATTCCCATTACCTCGGGTGGAACGCCGGCGACTGCGAACGATACGAACTTCGCCATCGGCTTGAGTCCGAGCTCCTTCGCTTTTTCCGAGCTCATCACAACGGACGCGGCAGCGCCGTCGCTCATCTGCGATGAGTTGCCGGCCGTGACGGTTCCTCCCTGCATGAAAACCGGTTTCAGCTGTGCCAGCTTCTCGATGTCGGTATCGCCCCTCGGCCCCTCGTCGGTATCGAACATAATCTCCTCGACGAAATTCTTTCCACCCCTGCGAACCTTCCTATTAACGCGAAGTGGGACAATTTCCTCAGCGAACTTTCCCGCACGTATAGCCGCTACAGCTCTCTGATGGCTTCTAAAAGAAAATCTGTCCTGGTCCTCACGGCTCACGTTGTATTCGTTTGCAACACGTTCCGCTGTGAGCCCCATGTTCAGGTAAGTTTCGGGCCGCGATTCCACAAGAACGGGATTAGGGACGACCTTAAACCCGCCCATCGGAACAAGGCTCATGGTCTCCGTCCCACCCGCGATGACAATATCCGCCGATCCCACCATGATTCTCTCTGCTGCCATTGCGATTGTCTGAAGTCCGGAGGAACAGAACCTGTTGATAGTCGCCGCCGGCACGGACACAGGCATTCCCGCACGGAGTGCCGCGATACGGGCTACGTTCATTCCCTGCTCGGCCTCGGGCATGGCACAGCCGATAAGGATGTCGTCTATACTTGCCGGATCGAGTCCGGGCGTACGCTCCACGGCCGCCTTGATTACCTCCGCGGCCATTTCATCAGGCCGCACATCTCTAAGAGTCCCCTTCTTGGCTTTCCCTACAGCCGTACGGAGTGAAGTCACTATTACTGCGTCACGCATTTCAAATTTCTCCTGGAATATCTCGATGTTTCAGTTTCTCAGCGGCTTATTATTTTTCAACATATATTGCATTCTTTCCTGCGTCTTCTTTTCACCGCAGAGGCTCAGGAAGGCGTCGCGTTCAAGATCAAGAAAGTACTCCTCTTCCACTTCCTGGGCCGAGGTCAAATCACCGCCGGTCAGAACATAGGCGAGCTTCTTTCCTAAGTGGTACTCATATTCGGTTATCTGGCCGGCTTCTCTCCACAGATATAATCCGAGAGTCAAGGCCGAGAGGACAGGCTGGCCGAGGGCCATGATTTTCTGACGCTCGGGAGGACGGTAGCCTTCGCTTGCCATTGCAAGGGCCGTCGTCTTGGCGTCATGAACCAAAAATTTCCCGTTCATCGAAATGCCGTCCGTCTTTCTCAGGAAGCCGAGCGTTTTAGCCTCTTCGGCGCTCGTCGCCACTTTCGCCGTGCCGATAGTCTCCAATACCTCTCTGACGAAAGGCATGAGGTCGACATCCGGGACACCCGGCGCGCGCGCAAGGCTTCTCATCAGCATCTCCTTCGTGCCGCCGCCGGCG
Organism: Bacteroidota bacterium; assembly: GCA_021845665.1. GTDB lineage: Bacteria > Bacteroidota > Ignavibacteria > Kryptoniales > JAKASW01 > JAKASW01. The sequence continues at coordinate 27,310 of JAJZVO010000037.1, forward strand.
GGTATAAGTCCGACGCCGGCTTCAACAAGTCCGATATATGTCTCAGCGGACGCTCTGACTTTCGGCGCATGCAGCGCCATCTCGCATCCCCCTCCGAGGGTCATGTTGAACGGAGCTACAACAACGGGCTTCAGAGCGTACTTAATTCGCATGTCGATCCCCTGGAACAGTCTTACGGCCTGGTCGATGTCGTCGAACTCACCTTCCTGCGCAAGCATCAAAATGAGCATCAGATTCGCGCCGGCCGAGAAGTATTTTCCCTGGTTGGCGATGACGAGAGCATCGAAATCGGTCTCAAGTTTCTTCAAACCAAACTCCGTCAACTGAAGAACATCCTCGCCGATGACGTTAGCCTTCGAATGGAATTCCACGCAGGCCACCGCATCTCCAAGATCGATAAGCGAGGCTCCCGCGTTCGATTTAATCACCTTTCCCTTTTTCGACTCCAGTCCAATGCTAATTAGTTTCTTAGGCAATGGAATTTCCCTGTAGCCTGACGAGGTGAGGTCGTAATAGAGCCGAGTTCCATTTTCTTCCTTGTAAAAGCTTTTGGCACCGGACGAAAGCATATCGATGATTCTTTGCGGAACCTGCCTCCCCTCGGATTTCATTCTCTCCACCGATTTTTCAACCCCGATCGCATCCCATGTTTCGAACGGTCCGAGTTCCCAGCCAAATCCCCACTTCATAGCGTTATCGATACTCATAATATCGTCCGCAATTTCAGGGATCCTGTTTGCACTGTAAATAAGGATCGCGGCCGTTGAATCCCAGAAGAAGTCGCCCGCCCTGTCTTTTGCGTAAGCTAGATTCCTCACGCGTTCGGACACGTCATCGAAGTTTCTTCCCAATTCTATCGATGCGAAGGACGCTTTCTTTTTCGCTCTGTAATTCACGTCCCGATAATCGAACGTTAAAATCTCCGACTCACCTTTAGCGTTCTTTATCCGTTTGTAGAAACCGCTCCTTGTTTTCTCTCCGAGCCAATTCTTCTTCTGCATTTCCATGATAAACCCCGGTACCTTGAAGAAGTCCCTGAGTTCGTCGTCGGGTGCAGCTTCATACAGATTTTCGGCCACATGTATCAGAGTATCCAACCCAACGATGTCGCCGGTGCGAAACGTCGCGCTCTTGGGTCTCCCGGAGGCGGGCCCTGTGATCGCATCGACCTCCTCAATAGTGTAATCGCGTTCGACCATCTTGTGGATAACGTACATCATCGCGGCCACGCCGATGCGATTGCCGATGAAGTTCGGGGTATCCTTGCAGAAGACCGTTCCCTTTCCGAGGGTCTCACCTGCAAACTCACGCATGAACGTCACGACTTCGGGGAGCGTGTCTGCCGTCGGAATCAGTTCAAGCAAATAGAGATAGCGGGGCGGGTTGAAGAAATGCGTTCCAAGGAAATGCTTTTGGAAATCATCAGAAAGCCCGTCGGAGATTTGTGAGATCGGAATGCCGCTTGTATTGGAACTCACGATCGTCCCAGGCTTCCTCAAAGCATCGACCTTCTTCATTAAATCGCGCTTTGGCGCAAGGCTCTCGACTATGACCTCGATGACCCAGTCGACTTCCCCGACCTTGCCGAGGTCATCTTCAAAATTTCCCGGGGTTATCAGCGAGGCCTTTTCTTTTGTGAAAAAGGGAGCAGGCTTGAGTCCAAGTGCTCTTTTCAAACCGGCTGCGGCAAACCGGTTCCTGACCGCCTTGTCCCGTATCGTAAGCCCGGCTTTCTTTTCCTCATCGTTCGGTTCGCCCGGCACGATATCGAGCAGGTACGAACTGATCCCCGCATTTGCCAGATGAGCCGCGATCTGCGCCCCCATTACCCCTGCTCCTAATACTGCAACTTTTCTGATTTGTCTCATCTTATTGTCCTGAAGTTGATGTCTCACATCGACCGAAAGAGGTCACCGGCGAGCCAGTGTACGGTCTTATTCAGCTGGGACATGACGCCCGCCTGATGCCCGCAAATTCAACCATTAGCTTCTGATGGCCTGTTCGCAGTTGCCGGCCGTCCGGCTAACCTGGCGACCTGTTCACAATGGATATTCCTATTTTTCTTCGTAGAATTTATCGATTAAATCTTTGTACCTGTTTTCGACGTTGCGTCTTTTCATCTTGAGGGTGGGTGTCAGGAAATCGTCCTCGACAGTAAGCTCATCTTCTACCACGGCAAACTTCTTCACCGTCTCCCAATGTGACAATCCACTGTTGACCTCCTGGACGATCTTGTCGTACAGCGCAAGCACCTTGGGGTCCTTGATCAGGTCGGACATCGTGGAATAGACAATCCCATTCTTTTCGGCGAAGTTTTTTAGAGCGACCATTTCCGGAAAGATTAAAGCAGCGGCGAACTTCCGCTGGTCTCCGATGACGATAGCCTTGTCGACATAGATGCTATGTGCCAGCAGGGCTTCGATCTCCTGCGGCGCAATGAACTTGCCGCCGCTTGTCTTCAATAGATCCTTCTTCCTATCCGTTACGTAAAGGAACCCGTCCTTGTCAATGTACCCGATGTCACCTGTCCTGAACCACGTTGCGTTATAGGATGCAGACGTCGCGGAATCGTTATGATAGTAACCCATCATGACGTTCGGTCCATCGACTAGTATCTCGCCGTCACCCGATATCTTCACTGCGACGTTAGGGATGGGAGGACCGACAGAACCGATCCTGTTTCTTTCGAGTCTATTGACGGAAATAACCGGCGAAGTTTCAGTGAGTCCGTATCCCTGCAGTACGGTAAGGCCCGCAGCACAGAAAATTCTGGCGAGGTCCGGTCTAAGGGCTGCCCCACCGCTAATGATATATCTGATCCTTCCGCCGAAGGCATGTCTGAGGTCTTTGTACACCAGGATGCTGGCAAACTTCCGCTTGATCGTGTAGCCTGAAGACATTTTCCTGTCGGCCTCAAACCGCAGCGCGAGATCGATGGCCCACCTGAACACAAACCTCTTGTACCAAGGCAGCTTCTCAACAACATGCTGTGCCTTCTCGAAAGCCTTTTCCAGCATGCGGGGAACGGTGGTCATGGAGTGCGGGCGGATCTCCAACAGGTTCTGCGGCAAAGCTTCGATCGATTCCGCAAAAAAGATGCACTCCCCGACATAGACATACAGGTAAAGCATCATCCTCTCAAAGACATGTGTGGGCGGAAGGTAACTCAACACAATGTCCTCCGCCGGATGAAAGCTGAAGAGAGAAGCACAATCTACGACATTCGAGAGGAGGTTGCGGTGAGAGAGCATCACCCCTTTCGGTTCGCCGGTCGTCCCACTTGTATATATCACAGTGGCGATATCGTCTTCCTTCGCCTTCTTTCCCAAGTCGGCGAAAGCCCCGGGATTTTCGGCTTCAAACTTCCTTCCCCTTTCGATAAGTTCGTCCCATGTCAGTGTGCCGTCTGAATAACGCCCCTCGGTCATGCAGACGATGAATTTGCATGCCGAACCTGCCATAGTTTCTTTCGCTCTTTCGTACAGCCGCCTGCTCCCGACGAAAATACCTTTCGCTTCAGAGTTCTTGAGGATAAAATCTACCTGGGGAAGCGCCTGCGTAACATAAATCGGAATATCCGCGGCACCCGAAAGAAGGACGGCAAAGTCGGCCATGGTCCAGTAAGCCGAACTGTCCGCATATAGGGCAATGCGGTCGCCGGATACAACACCTAGAGAGTTAAGACCGAGGGCCACGTATCCGGCCGTCTCATATACGCGGTCGGAGGAAAAGGCTTTCCACTGCCCCCCAATTTTCGAATTGAGCATCCGAGGGTTACGGAAGGACTCAACTGAGATCTGCAGCAACTCACACAGTGTTCGTGGCGCGTTCATGCGACCCCCGATTTCTGGTTGTGCAATAGACTACGACCAAGTTTAAGTCAGCAACTTACCAATTGCAATAGCCGCCGGCATTTCGGCGTAACCTGGCTGGATGTCCGGAATCATTTCATGGATTCGAAGAAAGGCCGGCGAAGTGCAGATATGGTCCTCGACAGAACAACCCAGCAGGGAAATAAAAGGAGCGCCACATTGAGAGTTTCGCGAGTTGCGTACGACCCGAAGAAGAGACATCGGTTCGATTTGGAGAACTACATAACTTGGTCAGCGTCGACGCTTTATTTGCCCGAGCATTACGACCGAAGAAAGCAGTTGCTTGCTCCCGCCGGATCGAGCTAAATTGAGACACGCCCAATGAAAGCTGAAAATGTATCGCTGGCCCGCGCGCTCTCTAAGCTTGGATACTGTTCTCGTTCAAGATCCGCATTCTATATAAAACACGGAAGAGTAAGTGTAAACGGGAAGTCAATCACGGATCCTTCGCTGATGGTGGACATCGATAGAGACTCAATCACAATCGATGAAGTCCGCCTTGCCAGGCTGAAGACCGTGGTTATCATGCTTCACAAGCCGACGGGTTACGTAACGACCTCCAGCGACGAGCTCTCGCGGAAGACCGTATATGATCTTGTCCCAGACGATCCTCATCTTTTCGCGGTGGGAAGACTAGATATGGATACGAGCGGTCTGCTTCTATTCACAAACGACGGAAATATCCAGGACAGGATCACCTCGCCCGAAAGGAAAGTGAGCAAGACTTATCTAGCGACTGTGAGCGGAAAAGTCGGGGCAGACAAACTTGAAAAGTTCCATAAGGGGATCGACATCGGCACCGGAATGATCGTGAAGGCGGACGAATGCAGGGTAATCTCGACCGGAATCTCCAGTACAAGCGTCGAACTGAAAATACATGAAGGTAAAAACAGGCAAGTCCGAAAAATGTTCGAAGCGATCGGGAAGAGGGTTACGGGTTTACATCGGTCGGCAATAGGCGGACTCGAGCTCGACATCCCTGAAGGGACGTGGAGAAAACTATCCGACAACGAAATGGAAATGATATTCAGATAATGCCGAAAATAATTTTTGAAATAGTAGAAACGGTTCTCTTCCGCCGGAAGAGCGAACCGGAGTTTCTGGTTTTGCAGAGGTCGGACAAAGAGACAATTTACCCGGGACTGTGGCAGATTGTGAGCGGTGGGATCGAGCCGGGCGAGAAGGCTTACGAGGCGGCGTTGCGCGAAGTGCGGGAGGAAACCGGCTTAAAGCCGATCGGCCTATACAACACGCCTCTGACTAACACATTCTACTTCTTTACGAACGATTCGGTGAACCTCAGCCCTGTTTTCGCCGCGGAAGTGGATCCGAATGAAGATGTCCGGCTGTCGGATGAACATAAAGATTTCAGATGGCTCGTCAAAGATGAGGCTATCTCCCTCCTGGTATGGCCCGGTCAGAAAAGCGCCGTCGGCATCGTAGATGAATATATTGTACGGAGGAATCCGTCCGAGGAATCCATGAAAATCCCCTTCGACCACTTATGAGAATATATATGAGAAGCGTGAGATCCGATGATGCGAAATCCAATCCGTAACTATATCAATCCTTCCGCTTGCTCTTCTCCCAGAGCTCATTCATCTGATCCAGTGTAGCATCGTGAAGGGAGACGTTCTGTTTGTCGAGTTCATCCTCGATATACAAAAAGCGCTTCTGAAATTTCTCGGTAGCCATCCGGAGTGAACTTTCTGGATTAACACCGATATGTCGGGCATAATTCACGAGTGAAAAGAGCAAGTCTCCGAATTCCTCTTCTCTTCGCTTTTCGGTTCCGCCGGCGGTGACTTCCTTCAGCTCGCCAAGTTCTTCCTCGACTTTCACCCAGACTTCTTCCGCATTTCCCCAGTCGAAGCCTACTCTCGCGGCCCTGTCCTGGATCTTGTAAGCGCGCGCGAGGGCCGGAAAGGCCACCGGTATTCCGTCGAAGATGGACTCCCTCCCCGCTTCCGTCTTGATACGCTCCCAGTTTACCTTAACCTGGTCGGGAGTCTTTGCATCCACGTTGCTGAAGACGTGAGGATGCCTTTCGATCATCTTCTCAGTCTCGGCCTTAATCATCTCGACGAGCGTGAACTTTCCTTCGTCTTGAGCTATCTGCGCGTGAAGGAGGACATTGAGAAGGATGTCTCCGAGTTCTCCTTTTACGTCGTCCCATTTTTCCTGGTCGATCGCTTCAGCGAGTTCGTAGACTTCCTCGATCGTGTAATGCCGTATCGAGCGGTTCGTCTGGACCTTATCCCATGGGCATTCTCTTCTCAACCTCCGTACGATATCTACAAATTCCTGCAGCGCGTTTTCTTCGATCTGGGTCATTGGTCAACTCTTTTCTTCTTAAGAATTTGTTCCACATTCTCATAAGCATCCTCGGGCCTTATCAGCTTCATGCACCGAAGGTGGTCGTCTCCTTTAAGGTCGCAAAAATCCTTGTGGCAGCAATCGATCTCTCTCTTAAGCGCGACGTGGCCAAGCTCTCTCCCGTAAGGGAACCAGATGTCCGGTTCGCCCGGTCCAAATATCCCGACGGTCGGCGTCCCGACAGCGGCAGAGATGTGCATTGGTGCCGCATCGTTCGAAACATAAACGTCACAGCATGAGATAGCCGCCGCAAGCTTGCGCAGTTCGCCCGGCGGAAGCTCTATATACTTATGCCTGACGGCGGAGGAAAACTCGTCCAGGTACTTACGGTCCCTGGGACCGTAAGTCACCACGACATTGGCCCCCAGCCATTCGGACACGAGATCCGCAAGCCGCGCGAAATTCTTTGCAGGCCACACTTTCGCTGGCCATGTTGCGCCGATATGGAGCCCTACTACCGGTTTCCCTTTTTCCAGCCAGAGTTCCTCAAGTTGTTTTCTCGCTTCCGAGATCTCGGAACTGTCGAGATAAATGCGCGGACGTCTGAACGATTCGTTCACTCCAAGGGGTGCCAGGTATTTGAGATGGAAGGCTACCGCCGTCATCCTCCCGCGAATCTTCATCGGATGTGTGTACGTCTTCCCTCTCCAGCCGAAATCGCCCCCTATTCTCATCTCCGAACCTGAAAGGTAAATCACCAGCGCGCTCCTCGGGTTGCCGAACAAATCGATCGCAACGTCATACTTCTCCTTGCGAAGCAGTCTGGAAACCCTGAACTGTTCGATGACGGAAGGCGCACTAAAGTCGTACTGAATGATGCGATTCAGAGCCGGGTTCCTCCGAAGAAGAGTTACGCCATCCTTATCCCCCAGATAATGAATTTCAGAGTCGGGGAATTTTTCCCGGAGGACTTCAACAACGGGCGTTGTCAGGACTATATCACCTATGAACTTCAGGCGGCTTACGAGGATCTTCAATATGGCGTCCGCCATCTGCTTACATAATAGCTCCAGAAGTCCATGTTGGAGGAAATATTTTCCACACCATAGTACCTGTCTTCCGGGTTGTCTGTATCTCTTGTAAGCCTGAAATCGATTACGACCCGTTCATTGGTGGAAGATCGGACATACATCCACCGCTCGCTGAATGCTCCTCTGCATTCGACGAAATCAGGTGGACCGCAGACCACGTAGAACATTCCCATGGGAGTACGCCAGCCATCCATACATGTCGAGAACAATCGATTTGCCTCGCTGACACGTCCGTAATAGTCGCTCATCTTGACCTTACCCCCGCCTTCCGACCAAAACTTTAGAAGGTTCACTTTGGTTGCAGAGTCACTATTATCTGATGTGATCTTCCCGAGTTCTCCCGGCGAAGTGATATATCTCAATGAGTTCACCAACTGCGGGAGATCATCCGATATGTCGGGGAAGTATCTTCCTCTCACAAGAAAAGGCAGAAGACTCGCCGCAGTGATGCCCGCAGTTTCGTGAGTCGACACCTTTAGAATATAACTCCCTGCCTCGGGCCTGGGAATTCCTCCGAATATGTAAGTGAATTCTCTTTGGACTGCTACGGGTATCTGAAAGCTGTAAACATGGCATGTGTCGACCCCGAGGCGGCACGGGTCATAATTTACGGCAGAAGAAGAGAAGAGTGATCCGCCGAAGCCGGAGGGCAATCGTTCGTGGCTCTCCAGCCTGAAGACATCGAAGAAGACAGAGTCACTCGAACTGTTTTCGGAATACAATACTGTGAAGAACTTCAATGTATCCGAAAGGAGGCCTGCATTCTTCAGGATAAACGGGGTAATCCGCCTTCCATTTCCGACTGTATCGAAGCGGCCCAGCAGCAGTATATCACTCAAATATGACTGCCTTCCGGAAAGATCCGGAATTTCCTTTCGATACTTCCTGATAGCCGTCTCGCCGCTGACTTCGTCCGTGACAAAAATCTCAGCGGTGTACTTGCCCGGATTCACCCTGAAGGAAACCAGAGAAGCATCGTAAGAGCTATCGGAAAAGGAAGGATACGCTTTTCTCCACACGACCCGCTGTATTTCTCTCGAGTGGAACGGTTCACCGTCGCGGAGCAGCCGCACATTGACGGTGCAGCGGGCGCGGAACAAATCGCCGATCTTTTCAAATTTCAACCTGGCTTCCTTGAGACTCACGTAGACATCAAGCCGCTGACCGGAAGAGTCCGGCGTATGAAACAAAGCAGCGTTAAATTCAGGAAGGCTTGCCCGAGAAATCGCATGGTAATAGAAGCATTTCGGAGAGTACGAAGCGGTTTCGCTGCTCGAGCCGCAGCTCTCAAAAGCGAGAACTGCCGCGATTGCAAAGCTAAAACTCGTCGCTTTGAACGCGTTCGATGTCTGCACCAAGCCCTCTGAGTTTCTTTTCGATGTGGTCGTACCCCCTGTCCATGTGATAGACGCGCAGGACTTCCGTAGTCCCTTCGGCGACCAACCCGGCAAGTATCAGCGAGGCACTCGCTCTCAGGTCCGTGGACATTACCTTGGCTCCCTTCAGCGAAGCGACACCCTTCACGACGGCAACGTTCTCCTTAATCTCAATGTCCGCGCCGAGTCTGACCAGCTCTGGCACATGCTTGAACCTGTCGAAATAGATGGTGTCCGTGACCACCGCGGATCCGGTCGAGCGAGACATCATCGCAATCCATTGAGCCTGCATGTCGGTTGGGAAGCCCGGATACGGAGATGTAGACACATCTACGGGTTCTACATGATCGGGAGCCTGTATCCGGACTGAATCGGAAGATATATCGAGCTTTGCGCCTGTTTCTTCAAGTTTCGAAAGGAGAGCGGAGAGGTGTCTCGGCTCGCACCTTTCGACCGTGACAGAGCCTCCTGCCATGGCGCCCGCCAAGAGAAAAGTGCCCGCTTCTATCCGGTCGGGTATATTCACAAAATCGACCGGGTGAAGATCCTCGACGCCCTCGATGGTGACGGTGGATGTTCCAAGACCATCGATGTGCGCTCCCATTTTCATCAACATTTCGCCGAGTGCTATGATCTCAGGCTCGAGCGCTGCGTTGCTTATCACGGTGGTCCCTTCGGCCAGAACTGCAGCCATCATAACGTTACCAGTTGCGCCGACACTCGATATGTCGAAATTCACTCGGGCTCCTCTGAGCTTCTTTGCCCTGGCAATTATGTAGCCAGAGTCCAGAGACACGTCGGCACCGAGCTTTTCCATCCCTTCCAAATGAAGGTTGACCGGACGAGGCCCCCACGCACAGCCGCCCGGCATCGAAACTTTGGCGTAGCCGTATCTCGAGAGAAGAGGACCCAGCACATAAATGGACGCGCGCATTTTCTTGACAAGTTCATAGGGCGCTTCGAAATTCGAAACGTGACCGGTGTCGATCGTCTGCAGTCTCCCTGAAAAAGAGATACTGGCTCCTAACGTCTCCATGAGCTTCGACATCGTGGAGACATCCATGAGATCGGGAGTGTTGTCGATTTTGAAAACGCCGGGCGCAAGCAAAGCGGCAGGCATGAGCGCGAGCGAAGCGTTCTTCGCACCGCTCACATCGACCTTCCCGGAAAGTTTCTTGCCGCCATTTATCAGGAATTTGTACATAAGACTCAATCTTTAGTTGGCAACGAGACGAAGAGGCGGCTCAAGACAACCCCTCCTTGATATAACGCCTGGTAGCAATCAGTGTGGAAAACAGGCCAAGCAATGTCGATACCGCGACTATGGCTGCATAGAATTCGGGCGGAGGCATCACCTGGATGAGAATGTTCTCCTGCATCAGGACAAGTGCTGCCTGCATCACGCCGTAGATCGCAGCGGCGGCTATTGCCCCGCCGGTGAAGCCCTGAATCATACCACCGAGAAGGAAGGGCATCCTCACGAAACTTCTGGATGCGCCGACAAGTTTCATCGTGTCGATCATCCGCTTCTTGTATGAAATCGCGAGACGCATCGAGTTATATACCAGGAATATCGATAACAAGACCAGGGCCCCACCGAATCCCAGCATGACTGTATAGAAGAGCCTCACGCGTTTGTCTATTAAAGTCAGGAGAATCTTTCTGTACTTCACAGATTCCACGCCCGGCATCTGACCGATTTTCGAGCTTATCGCCGAAACGGATTTCGAATTCTTATAGCTGTTCCTCAGGAAAACTCTGAACGACGCGGGCAGGGGATTGAAATCCAACACTTGCTGTATATCCTGTCCAAATTCCTGCTTAAAAATCCTGGCGGCCTCATTCTTACTGATATATTTCACGCTGCTCACTCCTCTTGTCGCCAGAAGTTGCTGCCTAACATCTTGAACCTGTTGCGCCGTAAGAGAATCCGACAGGAACGCCTCAATCTCAACCTTGCTCTTCAGGTAATCGAGAAACTTTTCAGCCTGAATCGTAGTGAGGTAAAAGCTCCCCAGAAGCGTGAAGGAAAGCGTAACCATGACGATTGAGAATGTCGCGCTCAATCTGGCCCGCCCCAGCCCACTGAAAGCTTCCCTCAGGAGGAACCAGAATCTCCTCAATATTCTGTCCTCCCTTCCTTGTAGCTTCCTATCAGCTTAACGTGCGGACAGATTTCCCTCAAATGCTCGATCGCTTTAGATTGAGCTTCACCGAACATACCCCCTCTGAAATCGACAAAGAATTTGTACTCCCATGGTTTCCCGACATTCGGTATCGAGTCTATGGAAAGGAGATCGATGTCCCGTATGGCGAACACGCTCAGGCTTTTGTGGAGCGCCCCCGGCTGGCTCTTCACGCTGAATATTACGGTAGTCTTGTCGGCGTCGCCGGGAACGTAGCTCTCGCGCGTCACGACAAGAAATCTCGTGAAGTTTTTCCCGTCGCTTTCAATGTGCTTCTTTAGAATCTTCAGTCCATAATCTTCGGCAGCGGACAGGCCAGCTATCGCCGCGACGGACGGATCGCCAAGTTCCGCAACGAACTTAGCAGCACCGGCAGTGTCATAGTATTCGGCCTGCGAGAGCCTTGCTCCGTGAATGAACTTCCTGCACTGAAGCAAAGCCTGAGGGTGCGAATAGACGCGCTTGATCCCCGAAATCTTTGCGCCGCGGACACCCAGAAGCATATGCGAGATCCGCAGTTTGATTTCACCCGTTACAAATACGGACTGTTCGTCCAGGAGGTTGAAGACTTCACGTATTCCACCGTTGAGTGTGTTCTCGACCGGCACAATGCCGCAATCCACTTTTCTCTTCGCGATGGCGTGAAACACATCGGCAAAAGTCTTTTCAGGTATCAGGTCAAGTTTCGTTGACTTGAAGTATCGTCTGGCGGCGAGTTCACTATACGCCCCTTTTTCCCCTTGAAATGCAATTTTGATTTTTTTCATCGGTCTAGAAGTTAGATTCGTCTTTCCAAAGTGTGATTTGCCATGGCGCCGAAGATGAAGCGCGTTCCATTTCAAAATATGCTTTGCCGTCCACCTCTTCAATGTCCGCCGGATTGAATGCCACCGTAAGAGTGAACCCCCTGGTAACTGTGGCCTGAAGCGAGTCTTCGGTTAGTGACAGGATATTGTTCCAGTTTAGAATGAGCCTGTTGACGTACTTGAACATGGCGCTTGTGGATCTCATTTCGTCGTCCCTTCCCCAGGAAACCGAAACGCCCCTGCTATAATCCATGTACGTGAAAGTAAAATTCGGTGCGATGAGTTTCGAGTAGACGGTTGTATCCTTGAAAGTATAGGCGTAGATGAAATTCTGAAATACGCCGTCGATTGTGGACTGGTTGGAAATGAAACTGGAGGGAGCGGTCTGCTGGGTTGCGAGCTTCGGTGCGAAGGGATTCTCACATCCGACAAGTGCAAGTGTCAATATCGAAAACAGGAGCCACTTCATTGAGTACTGAATTGAGCTTTCAGGTCACTCCAGGTTTTTACAGTGTCGCTGGTGCCGGAATCCACCCATCTGTAAATGGACCAGCTTCCGCTGGGGTTAACCCCGATGTAGAATTGGAGGTTCCCTTCGACTTGCTGAAGGTTACTGGCAACCTTGTTAGGCCAAAGGAGCGTATAGTTTGCGCTGTAATATGCCGAGTCTGTGTAAGGGACAAGTTGGACGGAAGAGAGAATGAGTGCAGAGCTGGAGGAAGTGGAAGATTGGCTTATAAGGTTATTGAAATACGATTGCTCCTGAGTAACGCTCCATCCCTGGAAAATTGACTGGTACTGACCGGCGGCTCTTGGCGACGGGATGAAGCTGAAGTTTCTCCCGCCTGATGCCGGATCTGAAAAACAGGCTGCGTAGTTGATCACATTTCTGTCCGAGATAGCATTCTGAAGGTTCTGAACGACGATGTTAGGCGAAGTCGGCGGTATGAAATCCGAACGGCCTTGCTGAGGAGGTTGCGGCGTCCTCGTTTGAAAGATATTACAGCCGGAAAGAAGAAGCAGCAGCACCAGGAATGTGAAACGGGGTCTCGTCATCAAACAACGATCCGCCCCTCCAAAGCCCGCACGAGCGTCGCCTCGTCGGCAAATTCCAGATCTCCGCCGACAGGCACTCCACGGGCAATCCGCGTTACTTTGATTCCCAGCGGTCTGAGTAAGTTACCCAGATAGATCGTGGTAGCTTCGCCCTCAACATCAGGATTCATTGCAAGTATAACTTCCTTCACATCATCGCCGAGACGGTTCAGGAGTTCCTTCACCCTGAGCTGCTCCGGCGTGATTCCTTCCAGCGGGTTCAGCGCTCCGCCAAGGACATGGTACACGCCCTGAAATTCGTTCGTCTTCTCAAGCGCCATTACGTCGCTCGGATCCTCGACGACGCAGATCGACGTATGATCGCGCGACCGGTCGGCACATATCGAGCAAGGCTCCTTCTCCGTAATGTTCAGGCAGATCGAACAGTACGTGATCCGCCTCTTGACATCGACAATTGCCGATGCCAGCCGGTCTGCATCTTCGTTACCTGATTTCAGAATATGGAGGGCAAGACGCTGTGCGGTTTTCCTACCTATCCCCGGAAGCTTGCTCAATTCTCCAATCAGCGATTCTAGTGCTTGTGAAGTGTATATCATGATAATCAGCCGAGAAATGACGTCTTAGAACGGTACGGCAAGCCGACAACCATGTAGAGTGGTAAGCAGGCAGTACACATTCAAGATATCCCGCCGAACTTGAAACCGGGGAGCATCGACATGAGTCCGCCTGTACTGGCTCCGAGGTGATCGGTAGCCATCCTCTCGGCCTTCTGAAGCGCATTATTGACAGCAGCAGCAATCAGGTCCTCAGTCATCTCCTTGTCATCCGGCTTGAGCAGCTCCGGCTCCAACTCGACTTTGAGTATGTCGCGCTTACCGTTCACTGTCACTTTGACCATTCCGCCGCCGGCCTCGCCGACGACGCTCATCCCCTCGAGTTCCTTCATCGCTTTCTCAAGGTTCTTTTGTAAATCCAAAAACAACTTTTGCATATTACCAAAATCATTCATTTGCAACTCCTCGACAAAATATATCGCATTACACCCCGTTCTTCAAACTATGACGCTTCAGCAGAGCACGAAATCTAATTCGTGTCTCTCCATATTTACGCGTACGACTTTGACCCTAACGCGGTCGCCGAGTTGAAACACCTTTCCGCTTCGTCTCCCCTTCAACTGGAACTGACCTTGAACGAACGTATAGTAGTCATCCATCTCCCTCACGTGCACGAGGCCTTCCACAAGAAGGTCATCGATTTCCACAAACAGGCCGAAGCTCGTCACTCCTGCTATCGTCCCATCGAATTCATCACCAAGGTGTTCCTCCATAAACTGGACCTGCTTCACCTTGACGGATTCGCGCTCGGCTTCGACCGCCCTTCTTTCGGCTTCACTCGAGAGCTTGCTGACATCGGCAAGTTTCTTCCTGAGAGCGCCCGGGTCGGCCAAATCCTCTCCCGATTCATACGAGAAGAGGAGACGATGAATAATCAAGTCCGGGTAGCGCCTGATGGGGGATGTGAAGTGGGTGTAGTACTTAAATGCGAGGCCGTAATGGCCGATATTCTTTTCCGAATAGACGGCCTTTGCCATCGAGCGGAGCATGATGTCGTTTATAAGGTACTCTTCGGGTTTTCCCTCCACCGATTTCAGAAGCCGCTGAAGCTGCTTCTGCCCGACACCGCCGTCATAATTAAGGTTATAACCAAAGTGGGATACGAACACAGCCAGCTCGCGAATACGGTCCGGATCCGGGAGATCATGGACTCTATAGAGGAAAGGCTTGGCCCTGACACCATGCTTCCCGATGTGAGCCGCGACAGTCTTATTCGCGAGGAGCATGAACTCCTCGACGAGGCGGTGGCTATCGAGCCGTTGTTTCTTGACAATCTCCACCGGTCTCCCTAGCTCGTCGAGCACAAACTTTGCTTCCGGAAGATCGAAATCTATGCTTCCCGCCCTGTTCCTCAACCTCGTGAGAGTCTTCGCGAGCCTGTCCATCTCGATGACTTTTTCCGCGTAATCGCCCTTTCCGGTTTCAATTATTTTCTGGACTTCTTCGTAAGTGAACCGCCGTTTACTCCGTATCACCGACTTTGCAAATTTATACTCTTCCACTTTGCCGGTGGGACGGATTTTCATTATCACGGAATAAGTAAGGCGGTCGACATCTGGGTTCAGGCTGCATATATCGTTTGAGAGCTTGTGCGGGAGCATCGGTATCACGCCGCTAGTCAAATATACGCTCGTTCCGCGCGAGTAGGCCTCGGCATCCAGCTGGCTTCCTTCGCGCACATAATGGCTCACGTCGGCAATATGGACTCCGAGTTCGAGAAGATCGTCCGGGATCTGCTTGAGAGATACAGCATCGTCAAAATCACGTGCGTCTTCCGGGTCGATAGTGAATATCACTTCGCCCCTCAGATCCAGACGGGACGCTATTTCTGCGGCAGGAATCGCGTCGACGATAGATTCTGCCTCCCGGTTCACATACGGCGGAAAATCCTTTCTAAGATTGAATTGTGCAGCGATGCTTTCAAGCTCGACGTCAGGGTTTCCCGCAGCTCCGAGGACCTTGATTACATCGGCTGAAAAGCCGCTGTACCTGTCGACGAGAAGCTTTGCGATGACCTTATCGCCCTCTTCAGCGCCGTTCAGCTTTTTCCTTGAGACATCTATGCTTGCGGGGAGTTCCCTATCCCTGATCAGTATCTTGTACGAACTCCCGACTCTTTCAATCGTGCCGACGATCCGTCTTTCTTCGCGTTCGAGGATATCGGTAACTTTGGCTACGAGTACTTTTCCAGAGCCTCCCACAATTTTGACAGCCACCCTATCACCCGGCGACGCGTTGCCGAGTCCGTCGGGATAGACTGCGATTTGAAGTTTGAAGCCTTCCCCGCCGACTTTTCCCTCGGGTTCAAGTAGTACGTTGCCGCCTTTGTCGAAGGTCAGCCTGCCGACAGCGGTCTCGATCACTTGTGACGGTGCGAACTTTCGTCTTCCGGTCTGCCGGACATCTCCTTTTTGCTCGAGCTGACGAAGTGCCTGTTTGAACCCGGCGTACTCATGTTCCGATGTGTAACCGAGGACCTTGGCCAGCTGCCTTTTTTTGAACGAGGCGAGCGGATTGCGCTTCAGGAATGCGTCTATCTCCTTCCCGATGTCCTCGACCTTCTTGCCGCGTTTAGTTTTGGGTGAAGCTTTTTTCATACTCCGCCTTGTACTTTACGATTGCGTTGCAGATGCCGCGAGCAACCAGGTGCTGTCCACGAATGCTCCCGAGGAATCTCGCTTCCGGCGGGTCGGAAAGATATCCCGTCTCGACAAGCACAGCCGGCATCGATGCGCCTATAAGGACATAAAATCCCGCCTGGCCCACGCCGTTGTCGCGTTCATGGGCCACTCTCGAGACGTTAGTTTCGATGAGTTCCGCCAGACGTTCGGAGTACTTGACGTATGCGCTGTGAGCCATTGTAGTAAGGATGATGTTGTCCGCATCATATGAACGGTAAGTCTTCTCGTAATTATTCTCATATTTTATCGCGGCGTTTTCCTGGGCTGCAATGCGAATCGCCTCGGCGGTTTTCCCGGGCCTCAAAAAGAAGGTCTCGACCCCATGCATCGGGTTAGGCTTAGTTGGCATGGAGTTGCAGTGGATGCTTATGAACAGCTTTCCGCCTGCCTCGTTGGCTATCTCGCCCCTTTTGTACAACGGAATAAACACGTCTTTGTCGCGTGTCATTACAATCCTTACATTTGGAAGCGCCCTGTGGAGATCCCTTCTAAGATCAAGACCGATCGCGAGCGCCACATTTTTTTCCTCTATGCCATACATCCCTATCGTACCGGGATCTTTGCCTCCGTGTCCCGGATCGAGGACTATGACATTCAGTTTCCAATTCTTCTTTTCGTTATCCAGTTTCTGCCGGATCTCTTCCGACAATATTCTCTGAACGTTCTCGCTCGAATAAAGCGCAATGATAACAGAGTTTGTTGTGCTGTCGACGAAGACGTGCTTGGAGGCAAACTTTTGTTTGAGACGGAAGCTGAGCTGAACGGATTTAGGATTTTGTATTGCTATCACGTTCGAGTAGACGCTTGTACCGGGAAGAGAGTCAAGAGCCGGCACGTCAGCCATG
>JAJZVO010000108.1 GCA_021845665.1 Bacteroidota bacterium
GATCTGCGCCTCATATCCGGTCGGAAGCTCGATTTTCAGATTGGTCGGCACGAGGGCTGTCGACATAGGTTTGATGACCAGAGTTTCATTCACGGCAGCATACACATCCATACCCGCCGAGCCCTCGGTCATATAAGTTGGGAGAGGGAGATCGTGAAATTCTTCGGAGATTCTGAATATCTTTACAGGCAGATTACTCAATCAAGCTCCCTGCGGGGTATGAACCGCAAAACGCCGACCCCACTTCCCGGAGTCGACTTGAATTAGCACTCTATTCCAAATGAAGAACTTTACAGGCGAAACTAATGCTGCCGGAGAAATCTATGCTGCGGACCTTGACTGCCGCAGGATTTCTTCCTCCAGTTCTTTCCGGAAACGTTGGATGGTGAACTTGACAGGCCAGGCAGCGGCATCGCCGAGCGCGCAAATCGTGTTGCCCTCGATGTTGTTTGCCACGCGGATGAGCAAATCCAGATCCTCGACCTTTCCATTCCCATCGTTCATCCGTTGCAAAATCTTTCGCATCCAGCCCGTACCCTCGCGGCAAGGCGTGCATTGCCCGCATGACTCATGCCAGTAAAACTTAGTTACTCGCAAGAGAACTTTCACCAAATCCGTATCTTCATCCATCACGATGACGCCGCCGGTTCCTATAGCGCTTCCGACAGCCTTGAGAGACTCCGCGTCCATGCGCACACCTTCAACCTGGTCGCCGCGAAGCGGCGGCATGGAACTCCCGCCGGGAATGACCATCTTGATTTTCTTGTCTCCTATCACACCGCCGGCATACTTGTAAATGATGTCGGTCAAAAGCGTTCCGCTCGGAAGTTCGAACACTCCCGGAGAATTGACGTGTCCACTGATTCCGAAGAGCAGCGTGCCAGGGTGTTTCTGCGCACCGATCTTCGAGAACCATTCGGCACCATTCCAGAGAATGGCGGGTACGTTCGCGATGGTTTCCACGTTGTTGATGGTCGTCGGATTTCCCCAGAGCCCGTTCTGAGCCGGGAAAGGAGGCTTCACTCTCGGGTACCCACGCTTCCCTTCAATCGATTCCATCAGTCCGGATTCTTCGCCGCATATATACGCCCCGGCACCGCGGTGGATGTAAATATTCACCGAAAAATTGGAACCGAGAATACTCTCGCCGACATATCCGTGCGCATAGGCCTCGTCGAGTGCACCCTGGAGTATCGTCATCCATTTGTAATACTCGCCTCTTATGTAAACGTAGGCGGTCCTGATGCCCATCGCGTAGGATGCTATCACTATCCCTTCTATCAACTGGTGAGGATTGGATTCGAGAATCTGCCTGTCTTTGAATGAGCCGGGTTCGCTTTCGTCGGCATTTATGGCAAGGTATTTCTGCTTCTCCGTCTGCTTAGGCATGAATGTCCATTTGAGGCCGGTCGGAAATGCCGCTCCACCGCGTCCTCGCAGACCGGATTTCTTGACTTCATCCGTGACCGCGTCAGGCTGCATCCCGATTGCTTTCTTCAGAGCCCCGTAACCGCCGTTGCTTTCGTACACTTCGATCTTTGCGAGTCCGGGTATTTCCGGAAGAACGATTTTCGGAAAGGCGGTGTCGCTACCCTGCACATACAGTTTCGTCGTGATGGTTGTCTCGGACATCAGTGATTCGCCTGTTTTTTGAATTCTTCGAGTAGGTTATCGATTTTTTCTGCCGTCAGGTTGTCGTAGTAATCGTTGTTTACCTGCATCATCGGAGCCGTCCCGCACGATCCCAGACATTCAACCTCGCTTAGAGTGAACATCTTGTCGGAAGTCGTCTCCCCCACCTTTACACCCAGCCTGTGCTCAATGTGTTCGATGAGATTGTCGGAGCCGCGGAGCATGCACGAGACATTCGCGCAAAACTGGATATGATACTTTCCAACGGGCTTTCTGTTGTACATGGTATAGAACGTGACGACACCCAGGACATGGTTGAATGGGAGACCGAGAAGATCGGCTACGTAATGCATTACATCTTCAGAGATCCATCCAAACTGTTCCTGCGCCACCCAAAGGACGGGCAGCAAAGCCGCCATCGGTTTCGGATAGCGCTTCCTGATCTCTTCTACTTTGTGAAGATTTTCTTCTGTGAACATTATCCTGATTTCTTATTTCTGATTTCGAAATTCAAATTGGCTGCAATTGGCAATCCGCATCTGTCACTTATCCGCTTCACCCATAATAGGATCGATGCTGCCTATGATGGCAACGACGTCTGAAATCATCTGTCCCTTGACCATGAGCGGAAGCGCCTGCAAGTTGCAGAATGAAGGGGAACGAATCTTGAGCCTCCATGGCCGTCCGCTGCCGTTACTCTTGATATAGAAGCCGAGCTCACCTTTGGAGCCTTCTATCGCGGAGTAAATTTCACCCGGTTCGGGATCGATGCCGTCGTTTACGATCACAAAGTCGTGTATCAGCTCTTCCATTTTGGTGTAAACCCGCTCTTTCTTCGGAAGAACCTTCTTGGGCATGTCTGCCTTAATCGGACCCTGCGGAATCTTGTCGAGAGCCTGGCGGACTATCTTCACACTCTCCAGCATCTCCCGCATTCTCACCATGTACCTGGCGAAGCAGTCGCCGTCATTCTCAGTAATCACGTCAAAGGAAAGTTGGTCGTAAACAAGGTAAGGCGAAAAAGTCCGGAGGTCGTGCTCAACGCCGGAGGCGCGAAGAGTCGCGCCGGTAAGTCCGACATCCAGCCCCGTCTCACCGTTGATTACGCCGACGCCGACCGTCCTGTCGAGAAAAATCCGGTTACGGTTAAGCATCTTCTCTATTTCGTGGTGATGCGTAGGAAACTCGTCGATAAACCTTTCGATCGCGGCCTTTGTCTCGTCCGTCATATCCTGGGCGATGCCGCCGATCCTCGTATAGCTCGTGGTGAACCGGACACCCGTCAGCAGGTCGAACACGTCATACAACTTCTCGCGTTCGCGGAACGCCCAAAGGAAAACGGTCATCGCCCCGACGTCCATGGCCATCGCTCCTATCGCCATGAGATGCGATGATATTCTGGCGAGCTCCGCTCCGATTACCCTTATATACTGTGCGCGGGGTGGAGCCTCAATTCCCGCGAGCTTCTCGATAGCGAGAGTAATGGCAACATTGTTGGCAATCGGAGATATATAATCGAGGCGGTCGGTATGAGGTATGAACTCCATGTACGTGGAGGCTTCCGCAATCTTCTCATAGCCGCGGTGCAGGTAGCCCATCTCCGGAATGCAGTCGACGACCGTTTCACCCTCCAGTTTGACAAGCAGCCGCAGGACGCCGTGTGTCGCAGGATGCTGCGGTCCCATATTGAGGACCATATAATTCTCGAGGGGATCATCGATCACAACATTCGTATCTCTGTCTTCGAGAACCTTGAGTATCTGCGAAATCTCTTTTTTATTTTCAGAAGATGTGCTCATTTTCACAAACCTTATTTTCTCGGCAGCGGAATAGAACCGGGGACGCCCATCAGAGGAAAGTCTTTTCGAAGAGGGTAGTATTCATATTCTTCTGGCATGTAGATCCGTCTCATATCGGGATGTCCTTCGAAGGTAATCCCGAACATGTCAAACGTTTCCCTTTCGTACCAATCCGCCGACTTGTAAACCGAAGTGATGCTCGGGCAAATGGGGTTCTCCCCGTCAACCTTGACCTTGAGTCTGATCCTTGATTTGTTCTCGAGAGATATCATGTTATAGATAACCTCAAATCTCTCCTCATTGGGGACCGGCTCGGGTCTGTGCTCGTGCTCCACAGCCAGGTAGGATTTGCGGGATGAAAGGTCCTCGAAGTCCAGCATATCCGAACCGCAAATATCGGACAGGTAATTGAAACTCAGTTCGGGATCCTCTTTCAGGAACCTGCAGACTTCCGCAATTCTATCGCGCTTGACTTCTACGGTCAGTTCATCTCTATGCTCGGCAACCGTCAGGATATCTTCTCCGAAGGCGGCCCGAAGTTTCTCCTCGATTTTCTCTTTCATAATAGGATTATTCCACCAGGACTTTTTCGCGTTCATGTTCAGGGCTTCTGGCTTCACCGGATTGTATCTTTCGCTGGATCTCCATCAGCGCCTTCAGCAACGAATCCGGGCGCGGAGGACAGCCTGCGACATAGATGTCTACGGGAACGAACTGGTCTATTCCCTGGACAACGGAATAAGAGCGGTACATTCCTCCGCTCGAAGCGCAGACACCCATCGAGATAACCCATTTGGGCTCGGGCATCTGATCGTAAATCTTGCGTACAACTTTAGCCATCTTAAACGTCGTCGTTCCCGCCACGATCAGGAGGTCGCTCTGCCGGGGAGAGAACCTGAACACTTCCGCACCGAACCTGCTCACGTCGAAACGCGGACCAGCGAAGGCCATCATTTCTATCGCACAGCACGAAATGCCCAGGGGCATCGGCCAGAGAGAATTCTTCAAGGACCAGTTGAAAAGAGCGTCGACACGAGTCGTTATGAAGCCCTCGTTCTCATTCGATCTATTTACTGCCATTGCAAGGCCCCTTTCTTAATCGCATAATAATATCCGATCAAAAGTATGACAACGAACGTCAGCATTTCTATAAATCCAAACCATCCCAGGGACACAAAGTTCACTGCCCAGGGATACATGAAAACAATTTCCACATCGAATAGAATGAAGAGAATTGCAACGAGATAGAATCTCACTGTAAAACGCTCACGCGCAGTCCTTATCGGCTCCATGCCGCTTTCGTAGGTGGAAAGCTTCTCCCGAGTCGGGGCGTGGGGGCCGAGCAGGCGATTGATATTTGCCATAACAATGCCAAGAATGGCAGCTACCGCGAGCAGAATAAAAATCGGGATGTAATTCGTTAGCATTTCAATCTCGTTTTAAAAAATCTACACAACGGGGAGATAAGAATCAAAGTACGGGACCGTGGCACACGCCAATGCATCTCGACCCTTGAGTTAATCCGGGAACGAATTACCCCGCGCGCATGTATCGGGCTGCTTTACTATCGCGAATGGGCAAAAACCACCGGGGATGAGCCGGGTCCTCTTTTCTTCATGCGGACTTAGCGTCTATAAGAGTAGATCTATCTTTGTCGAGTTGCCAGGAACGCACCTCGCCATCATGCAGTTCAAAATCGCGGTCTAATCGCGGGCGGTAATTGTTGCCTTTTGCCCGCGGCGTCTCTATATTCTCAAAACAAAAACAGGAGGCGCTCGTGGTAAAGCTAGTTGCGCTTTTCAAGAAACCTACCGACTTAACCGCGTTCGAGGAGCACTACGAGAAAATACACTTACCTCTTATCAGCAAAATGCCTGGCATGAAGCGAATCGAAATTTCCAAAGTGAGCGGTGCGCCCATGTCTCAACCACAATTTTACAGAATAGCGGAGATGTATTTCGACAATCAGACGGCACTGAATTCCGCCATCATTTCCCAGGAAGGGATGGCAGCCGCTAAGGACCTCGTGGGATTTGCGAGGGATATAGTGCATTTGTTCTTTGCTGAAGTGAAAGAATAAGATCGGCCTTGTGCGAACTGACACACTGTGCATGTCCGGCATCATGATGGAGAGGGAATCTTGACTGCCGAGGAATCTCACTTCCCTGTTTCAATTACTCTAAAGCATAACTAGAAGTTTTTCTTAAGCTCCATGTGGAAGCGTAGCACTATTTTGCTGTCTTAACGAAGGACGAAACAGATAGGGACACGCATGAATGAAGCAGAACAACCGGGACTGGCCCACAGGCTGGGCCTCCCGACCGCAATAGCAGTTGTCATCGGATCTATCATCGGTTCGGGAATATTCCTGGTGCCGCAGAAGATTGCCCTGACGCTCGGCGATGCCGGGTGGATAATAGCAGTGTGGGTCTTCGGAGGCCTTCTTTCACTTGCGGGTGCACTGACAAACGCCGAAATCGCCGGGATGATCCCTGCCGCCGGAGGACAGTACGTCTACTTTCGCGAGATATACAACGACTTCATAGCGTTTCTTTACGGCTGGACGACCTTCATCGTCTATCAGACCGGTTCGATTGCCGCCATTGCAGTAGCATTTGCGAAATATCTCGGGTTCTTCTTCCCGGGACTGAATGCGATCCAGATCAACTTCGGTCTTTTCGTCATGCCGGAAGTAGGAATTAAACTTGTCGCAATCGGGGCAATTGTCTTCGTCATGATGGTAAATTACTTCGGAGTTCAGTTCGGCGGCCTCGTTCAACAGATATTCACCACACTTAAGATTCTCGCAATTGGCGGAATCGTAGTAACCTGTTTCCTGTTTGGGACACACTCCGGCCATCTGTACACCCCTTTCTTTGGAAGTTTCCATTCCGCATCCGGGGGACTGCTGAGCGCTTTCGGAATAGCATTAGTAGCGGTGCTTTGGGCGTATGACGGATGGAACAGCGTCACGTACCTGTCAGGCGAGGTGAAGAACGCCCAGAGGAACATTCCTATCGCGCTCGTCGCTGGCACGATCTCGGTCATCGTCATTTATGTCTTTGCGAATCTAGCCTATATGTACGTTCTCCCCGTGCAGCAGATGGCGCATTCACAGCTTGTGGCCTCGGATGCTGTTTCCACGTTCTTCGGCTCTAAAGGAGCAGCTTTGATCGCTGTGGCAGTGATGATCTCTACTTTCGGGACTGTGAACGCGACGACGATGACGACCGCGAGAGTCTACTTCGCAATGGCAAAGGATGGTTTGTTCTTCAAACGGATTTCGGCCATCCATCCGAAGTACAGGACTCCTCACGTATCGCTGCTCGTCCAGGGTTTCTGGGCCTCCGTCCTCACACTTACCGGGACTTACGACCAGCTTTTTACCTATGTCATATTTGCATCGTGGCTTTTCTATGCAATAGGTACGTTCGGGATATTTGTTCTGCGTAAGAAACGGCCGGATGCTCCGCGTCCGTACAAGACACTCGGTTATCCGTATGTGCCGATAATCTTCGTAATCGTGGCGGTATGGTTTGTAATAAATACGGTGGTAACCGATCCCCGGGATTCACTTTTCGGACTCGGACTGGTTCTACTGGGACTGCCGGCATATCTCTACTGGCGCGCTGCCCGTTCGCGGGAAACCAGGCAGGCATAAATTCACGGCGGGAAATTCAGGAGTTCTTACCCGGTGGGTCCCTGCCCCGTTGATTCGGGCAGTCACGACACCTTTCTAGAAATCGTATCCAAGCGAGAAGTAGTACTGCGGTCTTGAGAAGTGCTGCAAGTTGAAGTTCCACGCGATGTCCAGCCTGACAAGGAAGTAGAGGATGACCATCCTCGCGCCGAACCCCGTCCCGATGAGGAGATCCCTCGTTTCCAGGTTTCCTTTGTTGTCACGGTCGAATGCCTGAAACCTGACATAGTTGTTGTTCCAATCGTACCCCCACGCCGATCCGACATCGGCAAACGCCGTTCCGAAGAGTGACTGGAAGAGCGGGATCGGACCCGCGCTAAGGAAGCCGAACATCGGGAATCTGAGTTCCATGTTCAGCAGCGCGAAGTTGTTTCCGAATTTCGCGTTGTAATTATAACCGCGCATAGGGACAACGGGCGTAAGGAATTCCAGGTCTTCGGCATTCTTGATCGGGATGAAATCGCCGTCGAATCTCACGTTGATCCAGTTATCCATCCCGCCGATGAAGAACTTCTGCGGGCTCGAACCGGTCGATGTACCCGCAAATAATCGCCACGCAAAAGTATAGAGCGTCCCCGACAGCCTGATATAGTCGCGAAAGTCGATCATCCCCGTCACGAAGCTTATCCCTTGCTCTCCAACTCTAGGCGTCCCATAGAGATAGGCATAATAACGCGAACCGTTTATCGGGGCAATATAGCCAAAGAACGAGTTGTCGTGCACGTACCTCAGAGACGGGACGAACAATACCCTGTTCTGCGATGGCTCATACGGTTCATCGATATTCTCGCGCGTAAGGCTCAGCCAGCTGATACCGGTCTCGAGTCGGTTGAACCTGTCGAGCGGGTAAGTGGCGGCAAGCGAGACGCCGTAACTCTGGAAGCGGTACAAATCATAATACCCGCCGTAATAAGGAGAACTCAGATATAAGAAACGTGCAATATGAGACCCGGTAATGGAATACCCGACACGCGAAGGGAGGTAGTTGTACTGAAAAGCAAAGTCACTGTTTTTCAAGTCGATCACCAGATCCGTAAGTAGGAAGATCTGATGATTACCCAGCATGTCACTGAAAGCCATCAACGTCGTCCCCTGCACTCCGAAGAAACTATTGTATCCGGCATTTCCGTAGACGATGTCCGGTGTGAAAGCAATCTTATATTTCTGCGCGAGAAAGTTTCCCGAACTGTCTACATTTCCTTCTACGTTAAAGTTGTCGTTGAAGCTGGGTACCGAAAACAAGCTGTCGGTTTTTGAGCCTTCCCCGAACACGTAGTTGCTCAAATCGACTTGTACATCCTTCCCGTACAGACTCTTCACCTGCGTGGTATCGACCGCGACAGAATCCGGGACCGCCCTCCTCTCGACGGTCAGATCCTTCTGCTTTTCCGCAAGAGTACTCTTCTGTCCGGACACAGTAACGTCCGCCATCTCCATCTTCGCAAATTGAGTCAATGGGACTTTGTCATCCGTCAGCAGGTGGCTGTCGGGAGCCTTGAGTAGAAAGATATCGAAGCCGCCGTTGTCAAGGCTTGAAAAGACGAGCTTCGACCCGTCTTTTGAAAGAGAGAACTGATATATGCCGGAGAGCGAATTCGTCATCGGCTGGCTCTTCCCTGTCGTGAGGTCGAGGTAGTAAAGGTTCGAGACACCGCTCTTGTCGGAAACGTAGTACAGGTGTTTCCCGTCGGGGGCCGCGGCGGGATAGCTCTCCTCGCCGATTTCAGAATCCGTCAGCCGTTCAACGATTCCCGAGGCGACACTGACCGAATAGATATGGGCCTGGTTGAAATTATGGTTCCACATCTTGAAACTGCCGGGGACATCCTTCTTCATAAGGTACTTTCCCCGATCGCTCACGAAATAGATAGTCCCCCCGTCCCGGGACCAGCTCGGGTCGGAATCGCTGAATACGTCGTTCGTCAGATTTGCCAGCGCTTTTGTCTTGAGATCGTACAAATAGATATCTGATTGACGCGCCGTGTTTCCGACGAAGGCGAGTCTTCCGCCATCCGGAGACCATGACACGGAGAATATGCCGTCGAGTTTATCGAAAGAAATCTCGTTGACCTTCCCGGTCTCCGTCTCGATGATTGCGACTGCGTCGTGAGAACCGCTCTTGACGGCGATGGCTACATTTTTTCCGTCGGGTGACCAGGTCAGGCCGGGAGTAAGGAGGTGGAGCTCCTCGAAATTTTTACTCGATTGACCGTCAACCAGTTTCTTGATTACCTTTCCGTCGGTCGCGTCCATCAAATATATACTCATGTAATCGTCGCGGTCGGATATGAAGACGATCTTGTCCCCCTGTGGAGAGATGGCAGGACTGGTATTATAGAAATCCCCGGCTTCTTTGTGGTCAGTCA
>JAJZVO010000038.1 GCA_021845665.1 Bacteroidota bacterium
GCCCGTCTATTTAAAATACTCACATACCACTGCGCCTATGAAACCCGCTCCGACAGGCTGAACCACCATCAAAAACTCACCTCCTTAGGTTGACGCCTATGCGCCCTGCGGTACGAAGCAATCTGCATGCTGAGCAGATGGACTAACCGGACAGTTGAATAGAGCGCGACGCACACTTGTTTTCCTGGTGAAAACAGGAGGTTGGGATCATGGGTGAAATATCGGACGAAGAGTTCAGGGAGTTGAATGAAGCTTACGAAGCCATGATGGAAGAACGGCGGAAGATGAAGTCGCTTGAGGACGACCTCTTTAGTTATCCCTTGATTCTACTGCGATCTCGTCCTTTCTTCCGAATCCCGGGCCGGCTTTGCGCGGCTCCCTTGGCATTGCGAACTTCCAGTTTCGTTTTGCGAGATCTGTTTTTGCCGTTGCAGACTCTCAGTTTGACGTTGCGCACTACGGCTTTCGCATTGCACAACTCACGCTTCCCATTGCGAACTCAGTCTTCGACATTGTGTCGACGGTTTTTAACATTGCGACAAAGCCCATTCGCATTGCGATTTTCCCGTTTGACGTTGCGCACTTCACTTTTTGCATTGCGCAACCCGCCTTTGGCATTGTAAACACGGCTTTTGCCATTGCGAAGATGCCGTTTGCCGATGTAAACGCCCCTTTCCCGG
Source organism: Bacteroidota bacterium (assembly GCA_021845665.1). Lineage (GTDB taxonomy): Bacteria > Bacteroidota > Ignavibacteria > Kryptoniales > JAKASW01 > JAKASW01. Next base: position 681 of record JAJZVO010000038.1, read on the forward strand.
CCGCAGACCCGGGACATGGCCTCTCACAACAGTATTCCGCCAGTACGGTCTGAGCACCGGAGTTTTCACCACTCCGATGTGATTCCGGAGACTGGAAAGTTGGAATGGGAACAGCTCGCCGAGCCGTTCAAAGAGAGACACGAAGGGATCCCGGAATTGTTCTTCCGGTGCCCCTGCATTTGTCCGGTTTCTTTGCAGCCTCTCGTGGAGCCGCATTCGTCGCCTCCTGAATTTCGTTTAGAAATTCACTTCATTCAGAGACAGAATGTTCGCCGCGTTCTCTTGGTATGATTATTGGCCCTACTCCTGCTCCCCTCGGTCCGTAAAGGATCCGATTGCGCCATCCGAATATCCAACTGTCTGTTGCTAGCGCTGCTTGAAGGTAACGGAGAGATTTTTTAAATACATGTTTTAATGCAAACCACGTATGATAAGATCGACCGGCTCTTAGTTGGTCCATAGAATGATGTGGAGCCTCCCGTCATTTACCGGCCGCCCCCACGGGGCTGACGTATCCCTCATATTCCTTTCTACAAACAGGTCGTCCCTATCGGGACTCCTCTTCTATGTGGGAGCTAATGATTCGCATGGGACAGGCCTGTCATTTGATCGCTGATACATGACTGCAACCGCCGTACGCGCGGGCTGTTTATAGTTCGTCCCAAGTAAAAATACGTTAGCTCCGTAGGAGCGACCTGTCGGTCAAGGATGTGCGCGGCTGATGCCGGCCCCGGAACGCATCGATGCGTCCAAACCACATCGATCACACATGCCAATGCGCCGGCTTTCTTAGTGGGGAGAAGAGACCCGCTTCACTCTTTATTGTCGCCTTTCGCGAACGCCTCTTCCAGCGTGTGCCAGCCGAGGGTCGCGCACTTCACTCTTACAGGAAACTTCGATACACCCTGCATCGAGATAGAATCACCCATTTCCTCGCCGTAGTCGCCCTCGATTCCCTTGACCATGTCGTAAAACCTGACCGCGAGCTGCTTCGCCTCTTCGATCGTCTTTCCTTTCACGAGGTCCGTCATAATCGACGCGGAGGCCTGGCTTATCGAGCAGCCCACGCCTGAAAACTTCGCGTCCGTTATCACGCCGTCTCTTACGATGACACTTACCTGTATGTCGTCGCCGCACGACTCGTTATATCCACGCGAGCTGTAACTCGCGTTCGTTATCAACCCATGGTTGTGAGGATGCTGATAATGATCCAGGATTATTTCAGTGAATAAATCGTTTAAGGACATGCCGGTTATCCAATCTTTGCGTTATCTGGCGTCCGGACTGTTTGTTCGGGAGCGGCTTTCTTCTTCGGTCTGAAGATCGCGATGCCCTTCTGGAGCGCCGCGGCCAGCGCTTCGACATCTGACTTGTCGTTGTAAAGATAGAAGCTCGCCCGGGCAGTCGACTGCACCTGAAGTTTTCTCATGAGAGGCTGCGCGCAGTGGTGACCGGCGCGTATTGCGATCCCTTCGGCGTCCAGTATCGTCGAGATATCGTGCGGGTGAACGCCCTCAACCGTGAAAGAGATGACTCCGGTACCGGTCGTTTCGGGCCTGAAGATGCGAATACCCTCAACCTCCGCCAGTCGCTTCTCAGCATAATCGCCGAGCTCGATCTCGTGGTCTTCGACGTTCTGCATGCCGATCTTCTCGAGGTAGCAAATCGCGGCTTTGAGCCCGATAGCGCCCGCAATGTTCGGCGTGCCGGCTTCGAACTTGTACGGCGGCCTCGCGTAATTGGAAGTCGTGGGGAACACCTCGTTTATCATCTCTCCGCCGCCGAGGAACGGCTCCATCTTCTCGAGAAGCTCGTACTTCGCGTACAACGCGCCGATCCCGGTCGGGCCGCACATCTTGTGCCCGCTCAGTGCATAGAAATCGCAGTCGATATCGCGCACATCCACCGGCATGTGCGGAGCGCTCTGCGCCCCGTCGACCATCGCCAGCGCGCCCGCCTCGTGCGCCATCCGGCAAATCTCTTTCACAGGGTTGATAGTGCCAAGCACGTTCGAGACGTGCACGACGGATACCATCTTCGTCTTTGGGCCCAGGTTGTCTTTCAAAGACTGAAGGTCGAGCCTGTAGTCGGAACTCATCCTGATGAACTTCAACACCGCGCCCGTATGCCGCGAAATTATGTGCCACGGGACAAGATTGCTGTGATGCTCCATGTCGCTCAGGACTACCTCGTCGCCTTCGTGAAGATTGTTCAGTCCCCAGGCATACGCGACCATGTTTAGCGACTCCGTGGCGTTCCTTGTAAAGACAATCGACTCGGGTCTCGCCGAGTTGATGAAGCCTGCAACCTTCGCCCGCGCTTCCTCGTACATGTCGGTCGCTATCTGGCTGAGCTCGTAAGCTCCCCTGTGGACGTTAGCGTTGTAATTCTCGTAATACTCGTCGAGCGCTGCGATGACTTCCTGTGGCTTCTGAGTGGTCGCTGCGCTGTCGAGATAAATGAGCGCCTTACCCTTTGATTTCCATCTGCCGAAGATAGGAAAGTCTTGTTTCGTATCACGCTGGATCATAAACTTGTCCTTCTGTCAATGCACAATTCTCAACAAAAATTCCGCCTGAAACGTTGCTTTTTCCCGTTATAGAATTGATGCCCGGATTCGGTATAAAGTTAGCGACCGCTGCCGTGCAATTCAATGTTCACGGTCAAAAGGAGGAGTTGATTTTGACTCGACATTACGTCCTGTTGGATGTTGTCAGCACCTTGAAAGGAAATTCTAAGGAGTCGGAGAGTTTTGCCCGACACAACCCCTTGAATGGACTCTTTACCACGCCAGTCAAACAGGACCGCAGACTAAAAGAGGGAATTTAGAATGCTATCCGGTTTCTTTATATCACTTTCCGTGACAGTTCTTGTATTTCTTTCCGCTTCCGCACGGGCAGGGGTCGTTGCGGCCCACTTTCTCTGCGACCCTAACCGGTTTACGCTTGATCTGGCCTTCGGCGCCCTGCGCGGCAGGCTCCCGGTTCGCCTGCATGCCGAAGCCGACAGCTGATTCGTGCTGAAGCTGCATCTGTTCTCTTCTCGGACGTGCACCGCGCCGCTGAGGTATCTCTTCGGGAGCGGCCGGGAACGCCCGGTAGACGATCTGTAGGACTTCACGGTTGATATCCTTCAGCATCTGTACAAACATATCGAAAGCTTCACGTTTATATTCAACGACCGGATCCTTCTGGCCATAAGCGCGGAGATTTATTCCCTCCTTAAGGTCGTCCATCTCACGGAGATGCTCTTTCCACTTTTCATCAATCACCTGCAGCGTTGCCATGCGCTCGAGGCGACTCATCATCTCGATCCCGAGTTCCTTTTCCTTGTTGTTATAGAAATCGATTGCCGCCTTTATCACCCTGTCGGACACACCGTCCTTGCCGAAACGCCTGAACTCGTCGGGTGTGAAGCTCACCTCGACGAGGAAGGTTCTCCGAAGCTCGTCGACTAACCCGGCGATATCGCCGTCGTCGTAATATTTATCGACTATTTCCTCGACAACCTCGCGCATCATGCTGAATATGTCGTCTTTCAGGCGTTCGCCGACAAGGGCGTGCCTTCTTCTGTCATAGACGACTTCCCGCTGCTGGTTCATCACGTCGTCATACTCGAGGAGCCGCTTCCTGATGGCGTAGTTGTTCTCTTCGACTTTTTTCTGCGCGCGCTCGACGCTCTTGGTTATCATCGGGTGTTCGATGACGTCCCCTTCCTTCATTCCGAACCTGTCCATGACGCGGGCTATCCGGTCGCTTCCGAACAGCCTCATCAGATCGTCTTCGAGGGAAAGGTAGAAGCGTGACGAACCTGGATCGCCCTGGCGTCCCGCGCGGCCTCTGAGCTGCCTGTCGATGCGTCTCGCTTCGTGACGCTCAGTGCCTATTATATGCAGGCCTCCCTTATCGACAACGCCGGGACCGAGCTTGATGTCGGTTCCTCGGCCGGCCATGTTCGTCGCGATGGTAATAGCTCCGGGCATTCCGGCTCTCGAAACTATCTCCGCCTCGCGCTGGTGCTGTTTCGCGTTCAGAACTTCGTGAGCAACGCCCCGTCGTTTGAGCATCCTGCTGATCGTCTCGCTCACCTCGACGCTCGTCGTGCCGACGAGAACCGGGCGGGATTGCTTCTTCATCTCCTCGATCTCGGTTATGACTGCGTTGTATTTCTCACGCCTCGTACGATAGATGAAATCGTTCATGTCGTCCCTCGACAGCGACTTGTTGGTCGGGATGACGGTCACATCCAGCTTGTAAATATCGAAAAATTCTCCCGCCTCGGTTTCGGCGGTGCCGGTCATCCCGGCGAGCTTCTTGTAAAGTCTGAAATAATTCTGAAGAGTTATCGTCGCAAGAGTCTGCGTATCGCGCTCCACCTTGACGCTCTCTTTAGCTTCAATCGCCTGGTGAAGCCCCTCGGAATACCTTCTTCCCTGCAGGATTCTTCCGGTGAACTCGTCGACGATGAGGACCTTCCCATCCTGGACGACGTATTCCACGTCTTTTTCATAAAGGGTATAGGCGCGGAGAAGCTGGTTTACAGTGTGAATGCGGTCGCTTCGCTCGGCGTAAAGGGCATACAGATCTTCCTTCTTCCGCTGCACCTGTGCGGGGGCGAGATCCTTGTCGCCTTCGATTGCCGCCACTTCATTCCCGATGTCCGGCAGAACGAACATATCTTTGTCCGCCTGAGAAGATGCGAGGTAATCGCGCCCCTTATCGGTCAGGTCGATGACATGGGTCTTTTCGTCGACGGCATAGTAAAGCTCGTCGTCGATCTCGTGCATCCGTTGTCCCTGGTCCTTGAGGTATTCAAGCTCGGTTGACTGCATGAGGCGCTTGTTGGCGGGCTCATTTAAGATCTTTGCCAGCCGCTTGTTCTTCGGGAATCCACGGTATCCTCTGAGAAGAAGGACTCCTGCTTCCTTCTCATTTCCTTCCGACAGGAATTTCTCTATATCCGCCGCATATTTATTGACAAGTCTTACCTGCTCATTGACCAAGTGCTCGACACGGGGCTTCATATCGTCGAATGAATGCTCGGTATCTCCTACGGGCCCGCTTATTATGAGTGGCGTCCTCGCCTCGTCGATCAGGACGGAATCTACTTCGTCGACAATCGCGAAGTAATGCTCACGCTGGACTATATCTTCCGCTTCAACCCCCATATTGTCACGGAGATAGTCGAAGCCGAACTCGTTGTTCGTACCGTATGTGATGTCGCAGTTATACATGGCACGGCGCTGGGTGGTATCCATGTCGGACTGAATGCAGCCTACGGTAAGTCCGAGGTATTCGAATACTTTTCCCATCCACTCGCTGTCGCGCTTCGCCAGGTAGTCGTTTACCGTGACCAGGTGTGCGCCTCTTCCCGGGAGTGCGTTGAGATAAAGCGGCATTACCGCGACGAGCGTTTTCCCTTCGCCAGTCGCCATTTCTGCAATCCTGCCATCGTGAAGTACCACGGCTCCCATTAACTGAACGTCGAACGGAACCATGTCCCAGACTATCTTGTGTCCGGTAACTTCCCAGCTCGTTCCGACAAGCCTTCTGCACGCTTCTTTTACGACCGCGAACGCCTCCGGCAGGATATCGTCGAGGATGTCTGCGACGATGTCATCGCGTTCCTGTTCCAGATTGTCGAGGTCCTTATATACGCCTTTCCTTTCCTCGCCCTCTACGTCCCCCTTAAGCCTTTCTTTCAACTCGCCGATTTCTTTCTCTATCTCGGCCATTTCCTCTTTGATTTTGTTCCGAAACGTTTCAGTCTTCGCCTTAAGCTCGTCGTCCGAAATAGACTGAAGCTTCTCAAATTCTTCGTTGATTTCCTCTGCGTAAGGAAGGAGTTTCTTCGCATCTCGTTCGTGTTTCGAGCCGAATATCTTGCCAATTGCGGATAATGCCATCTTTCCTCTTAGAATTTCTAAAAAAATATAGCCAGACCTCCCCCCTTAATCAAGGTAACCGCCGTTGGACTGTAAGCCGATTGAAATTACATTACAACCGAGTTGAGTGCGATCCGTTCCCCCCAACGCACCGTTTGTACCGACGATTTCTTCGTAAACCTCCCGAATGCCGCCCGACGATGCCGGCAAGTCTGAATCCGTCGGCCGATCAGGTCCACATTATCAAGCGTACTCTTTCCATATACATTGAAAGACCCAATGCGGCATGGTGTCCGTGTCGAGCAGCAGGAGGCGGTCGGTATAACCCAGACATCGGGAAGCATAGTCTTCTTTTCGAGCGAGCCAGGCGTCGGCACCAGCTTCGCGATTTAACTCCCTCCCCGATCTCAGGAACAAACCCGCGAAACTCACGGCGACAGCGCAGTCTTAGAAATTACAGGAGAATGTGCGACCATCCTCGTCGTCGAGGACGAAGAAATACAGACCTTGTCCTCTCGGATTTGGGTTTGCCGAGACTCGCCGGCCAGGACATGCTTTCTCACCTTCTCAAGATTAACCCGGGAGCGCGTGTGATATTTGCCAGCGGGTTTATGGACCCTGAAACCAAATCGGCAATAGCCGTGACCGGGACGCGTGAATTCATACAGAAGCCGTATTCGGCGGTCGAAGTCCTGAGCAGGGTGAGAGAGGTGCTGAATAAGTGAAATACAGGAAACTGCGACTCACCTCTCTTTCGATAGTGTCGATATTCACGCAGCGACACGGTGGCGAGCCGCAGATCTCTACAGACTCGCTACTTCCCTACCCAGACATTGTTTGACGGATTTACATCCGGGAGAACTTTGTCGGGGTCGACGATTACCGAATCGATAGGGCTGGTGGAATCGTAATGGAGCATGAACACACCGCTCGTCTCCCAGATCTCGACAGGGAGATTGATCCTGCCCACTTCCCCGTTCGACTGCTTCACTTCAACCGTTACCGGCATTACCATCTGATCTTTGTTCTGAAGAGTGATGAGCGCGCCTTTCGCGGGATTGCCGTCGACATAACTTACGCTGTCTACAGCCTGATCGAGCTTGTAGTTCTTCACGAACCATTCCTTCCAGAACCAGTTCAGGTTCTCGCCCGACGCATCGTTCATCGTCCTGAAGAAATCCTCGGGAGAGGGATGTTTGTATGCCCATCTCCGGATGTATGTGCGGAAGGCGTAATCGAACCTTCTATGCCCCAGCACGTATTCGCGGAGCATGTATAATCCGAGTGCCGCCTTGTAATACTCGAGCGTGTGAACGAATCGGCCCGGGATAGCATCCGCGTATGATATTATCGGCTGTGAAAGGGGATTGAGAAGATAGGGGACAATGTCGCGCGCGGGATTCTTTGCTTCAGGGTCAAACTCGCCGTCACGCTTGGGAGCATATTCGCCGTGATTGAATTGCAAGGAAGCATAAATATCTATGAAAGTATTGAACCCTTCGTCCATCCAGGCGTTCTGCCGCTCGTTGGAGCCGACGATCATCGGGAACCAGTTGTGTCCCAGCTCGTGCGCCGTCACGGCCCAGAGTGTCTTCCCCGTCATCCTCCACCAGCAGAAGACGATGCCTGGGTACTCCATTCCTCCGACAGGTCCGGCGACATTTATCGCCGCGGGATACGGATACACGTACCAGTCCTTCGAGAATATTTCTATGCTCGCCTTGGTATATTCGGTCGAACGCCCCCACGCTGAGTCGGATGCGCTTTCGATCGGATAGACCGATTCCGCGAGCGATTTCCTGCCTTGGGGGAGATTTATCCTCGCCGCGTCCCAGATAAACGCACGGGAGCACGCCCAAACCGCGTCGCGCGCGTGATCCATTCTGAAATACCACGTCAGCATTCCCTTCTCGGTGGGACGAGTCTCCGGTTTCCCGATTTCATCCGGACTGACGATGTAAACTCTCTTGTCGCTCTTACGGGCTTCACCTATTCTCCGGCGTTCCTTCGGGGTGAGGACGCTCTGAGGGTTCAGAAGAACTCCGGACCCGACCACGATCTGATCGGCTGGAACGGTCACGCTGTAGTCGAAGTCTCCATATTCGCAGTAAAATTCACCGTCTCCCAGAAATGGAAGGCTGTTCCAGCCGTTCAGGTCGTCGAACACCTCCATTCGAGGATACCACTGAGCGATCTCATATATCGTTCCATTCTTCGTGCGCATCCAGCCTGTTCTTCCGTACCCCGCCGGCGGCACGACAAAAGAATATCTAATAATGATCCCAAGCTTGCCGCCTCTGGCAGGAATCGGACGCTCAAGCCTGATCTGCATCCGGGTATCGTTGACAAGATAGTCCGCACGCAAAGTCTTTCCGTTCTGGACTATCTCGACGGAAGAAATGCTGTCGCCTCCGTAGAAACTCCGCGGGGCGTTCCCGCTTATCAATACTCCGCGTGATCCTTTGGCAAGCTGGTTCTGTTCCACCTGGAGCCAGACATAATGGAGCTCGTTCGGGCTGTTGTTCGTATATATGATCTCGACTGTTCCGCTGATTGTCTTGGTTGTCGTGTCAAGTGTGGCTGCAATTCTGTAGTCGGCCCGGTTCTGCCAGTAACCCGGTCCGCGGGCGCCGTCCGCGCTTCGATATATCGAACTTCCGTTCGAATCGAAGTTCGGATCGAAGACCTTATGTGGATCGTATCCCGGACTTGTCTGGGAGAAGGCGTTCGAGAAGGGAATAATGAGACAGAAAACGAGGAACAGTGCAGTAAGCTTTTCTTTCATTAAAGATGCCTTTAGGATGTTTTTAAAACAGAAAAAAGGATGCGGTTATCAAGCAACTTTATTTACCGGACACGTAAGTCTATTTATGAAGTTAATCGCAATAAGACGGGAGAATTCATTTTCAGCAATATACCTTCGGATAAACGGAAAGGCAAAACCAGGCGGCTCAATTTCAATTCGACCAGATCATCCCGGGTTGTGCTCGACGGCAAATATGTTTGAAGGACTCACGGCTATTATGGATTTCTCGAGGGAGGAGGCGATTGCCTGAAGGACCGCAGGAATCGAAAGAGCAGTCGCGAGGAAACCGACGCCTCTCAGGACATATGACATGGTACACTTGGAATCGTTACTAACCGATACTAAATTCAGCGGACGAAGACCATGAAACGATCAGCAATATTTCTCGCGGCGGCGGCAATCGGCGGAATTGTTCTCTTCATTTCGTTAGTTCCGAGATACTCGATTCTCTATTCAATAGACAGCAGACTGAACCGCGGCCAGGTCATAGACTTTTCCCGGAAGATTGCGCACAGGATCGGGATGACGCTCCCGTCAGGCCTCATGCAAAACACAACCTTCATGGCTGAGGGAGTCTCACTTGCGTACTCGATGTCTGAGATAGGTACTCGTCGCACCAACGAACTGGTAAGGGCGGATTCCCTCCCGTTGAATTACTGGGACGTAATGTGGCTCGATCCGGCAAAGCAGTCGGTAAACGGGACATTGCTGGAGGTAGAAATCTCAGCGGGAGGAAAGTTGACGGGATATAAACGCTTCGTCCCCGATACGGCGGCTGGTGTGGTTTTGCAGGAGAAGGAAGCACTTGAGAACTTCCACGCATTCTGGGACGCTCATAATCTGTCGGAAGTGACGGGATTATCGCTCTCAAGTTTCAGGCTGAGCGCGTCCGAACCCGTGGTCCTTGAGCACAGACAGGATTGGTCGCTCACATTTACAGATGATACTACAGGCGTACCCGGCCTGAGGGAGGAGATGAAGGCGAGACTCGACGGGAACGAAATTACGAGTCTCGATATAAGTTACCGTCCTCCCGAACAGTTCAGGATCGATTACTCGGCAAAATCGTATCCTTACGTTTTCCTGACATTCATAGCGTGGATCGCGATGTTCTTGTCGTTTGCCGCGGGTCTCGCCATCTTTCTTAAGAGATACAATGAGGGCGAAGCAGGGATAGGATCGTCTCTCTCTGTCAGCATCGCGTACTACGTGTTCGCGGCCCTTGCGATGATGCTTTCGTTCCCGTCTCTCGGAAAAGGACTGGGGATAGGCACGATGAATATTTTCTACCTGACCCTTGTCGTCTCCGGCATCATTCTTCTGCTCTGGCTTCCGCTGGTCTCGATACTCACATTTTCCGCGTGGGGTGTGGGAGAATCGTCTTCACGAGCGATATGGCCCGGGAAGCTTCACTCGTTCGATGCCGCGTCCCACCTCAAGGTATTTAATGAAAAACTCGGGGGCTCTGTCCTTCGCGGCTACGCGTACGGCGGGGTCATTCTCGGCTTGTATGCTTTGCTCCATCCTATCCTTCGTCTGCATGAGTACCCAAGCGAGTTTATGGGAACAGGGACCCCGCTGGATTCATACGTTCCATCCGTCAAAGTTCTCGCGGGCGCGTTCTCGACAGCTCTCTTCAGCGAGACCTTCTCGAGACTGGGAGTACTCTCATTCTTCGGGCGGAAGAAATTGGGAAAAGGAATCGCCGCCTCTCTGATTCTTTTCTTTCCCATGCTTTACTATCCGATGCCGTTCGGTGAATACGGCGTGCTCGCGGAAATACTGTTCTGCATCGGACTTTCCGCCGCATTCATATGGCTCTTCCTGAGGTATGACTTCGTAACGGTTTTGGTTGCCGGCACGATCTTCTGTTCGGCGCAGGGGCTGATACCTATATTCTCGTCCTCAAACGCCTACTTCCAGACAAACTCCATAATCGCAATCGTCTTATTCGCCCTGCCGGTCCTTATCTCCTTCGTTGCCCTGTGGCGAAAGCAGGCGTTCGAGCTGACGGTCGACCTGATGCCTGCACACATACGCCGGATCAGCGAGCGCGAGCGGATGGCGAAGGAGCTGGAGATCGCGAAGAACGTCCAGAACAACCTCCTCCCGAGGACTACGCCGGCTGTCCCGCAGCTCGAGTTCGGCGGGATGTGCATTCCGGCGCTCGAAGTAGGCGGCGATTATTATGACTTCGTGCAGATGCACGGAGGGCTCATCGGGACCGCCATCGCGGACGTGTCCGGAAAGGGACTGCCGGCTGCGATTTACATGACGCTCACGAAGGGCGCTTTACTCGCGTCGGCTGAAGATCAGCCTTCTCCGAGAAAGGTATTGAGCAAGATCAACCAGATAGTGTACCACTCCATTTCCCGCGGCACCTTCATAAGCATGATCTACGCGGTCATCGACACCAAGACGCGCAAAGTGAAATTCGCCCGTGCGGGGCACAACCCGCTCGCGTTGTTCTCGTCGAATTCTACTTCGGCAAAACTCTTCACGCCAAACGGTTTGGCTCTCGGACTGGATGACGGTGAGAAGTTCGACTCGACACTGGAAGAGATGGAGATAACCCTGATGCCGGGCGATGCGCTGGTATTTTACACCGACGGTTTCACAGAGGCTATGGATTCGGAGGCGAACGAGTTCGGCGAGGAGCGTCTTGTCCAGCTAATCGAGGCCGCGCGCCATCTCCCGGTGAAGGAGATGATAGCGAAGATAGATTCAGGAGTGAGAAAGTTTGTCGGCGGCGCACCCCAGCACGACGACATGACGATGGTGGTCATCAAAGTAAAGGCGGAATAACGGATTGTTGTCCGGAGGACCCTTCGGGGAGTGGTGGATTGTTGGATTAATGGTGGGTAAAAATAAGGGAATGATGGAATAGTGGAATGTTGGGTGAATGAATTTGCGGGATTCAAAACGTCGATGATGCTATTCAGCCGCGTAGCGGCGAAATGTTTGTAGAACAACTGCGACTCACCCGGAGGTGAGTCGCAGTTTCTGTGTCAGGTCATTTGGTTAAAAGCATCTTCTTTACCTGCGTTATGCCCGGCGCCGTCAAACGGTAGAAATACACGCCGCTCGCAAGGTTCTGGCCGTTGAAGCTGGCGCTGTGCACACCCGCCTCCTGGTATCCTCTCACCAACTTAATCACTTCCCTGCCGAGGACATCGTACACCTTCAGCTCAACCTCACCCGATTTCGGGAGACGATAGCTTATCGTCGTCGTCGGGTTGAACGGGTTCGGATAGTTCTGTATCATCCCGCCTTCCTCGGGAAGCTGTGCCTGAAAAGTTTCGCTGCTCCCGCTTCTTTCAAGCCTGTATTCTGAATACGGCATCTTTCCCGTCTTCGGGTCTATGTATGCCGCAAGATCTGACTCCGCACACAAGAGCTCGATCGGCGCAGACTGGTTCTCTTTCTGTACAATCTCTCTGAGTATCGAAGCTGCGCCCTGCGGGTCGTTCTCGTGATACAACGCAATGTAACAATTGTTCGGTTTTGCCCTCGTCCCAGGAGGTTTACCCTTGTACTTTGAAATAAACTCATCGTTCACCTGCCTGGCAGACCTCACATCGCTCGTCCTCAGGTAGAGATAAGACAGGAGGAGCCTGTGCTCTTCGGCTGCCTGAGGAAGGAGAGACTCGAAGAAGCGCGTTATGGACGGTGTCGTCTCGCTGTCTGCCGCGCTGTAGAGGAATGCGTATGCGGATTGATCGCCGGGATTACGTTTGATGTAAGACATGAAAAAATCAACCGCCTCTTTATTCCTGTGTTTCATCAGCATGTCACCCCCCGGCGAAAGTGAGTCTATGGATCCCGACTGTCCTGCATCGGCAGAGGGCCTGGAGTAATTGTCCCCGGTTGCCGATCCCTCCGCCCGATTGAACCGATGGGAGAGGTATACCGCCCCACGGGTCGCTCGCAAGGTAAGAAGAATAATTAATGTATCCTCTCGGAAAGACGAGGAACATTGAAGGGGTAGGAGTCCCGCCCAAATAATTCCCCTGCGCCATAACGGTCGAAGGAAGCTGTGCCGAGGAACCTGCGACACCGTTATATACATTGTTGCGTATCGTGTTCCACATGTAGTCGCTCGGAGGCGTAGTGCCGAACATTGCGGTGCTGTACTCGCTTGCCATTACCCCGTAAGTGCAGCCGGTAATCCGGTTGTTTCTCCCGTTTGAGTAAGGGGAATAGGTATATACGGTGGAGTTGTATGACGCAAGGATGCCGTGACCGTAATAGTCTATGTCGTTCCGCCCCGCTTTGGCGCTGCCGGTCAGGAACTGTAAGCCGATTCCCTGGCCCTGGTTTGCGTACCTGCATATCGTGTTATCGTTTATCGTGACGTTATTGGCGCCGTTCTGGACGGTCACCCCCTGACCGCAATCGGTTATCCTGTTGTTCAGGATTGACGCGTAGATGGATGAGGAGCCGTCGAGGAGTATCCCGCGTTCCATCGTAGAAATATTGCGGTTCCGAACCGCGACTCCGGTGGCATTCAGGACTTCTATCCTCGTGCCGTATTGCACGTTTACATAGTCAAGGCTCGACCCGGATGCGAGCCCTCCGCTGATGCTTATCGAGCCCCAGCTCTGCTGTGTTGTACCGCCGGTAGACGTGAAGGTAATGCGATTGGAAGAGGTGCCGTCAGCAATCAACCTTCCGTTTGCGACCAGGGATGCGCCAGGTACAAAAACCACGCTCGCGCCCGGGGCTAGAGTGAGTGTACGTCCCATTGGCAATGTTACCGTTGAAAGTGCGAGATTCTAACCCGACCATGTCTCACTTGCGGTGAGCGTGCCGAAATGGAATTTCAAGGCTTTATACGTGTTCACCCGCCCATAGCCATATTCAGATGTCCAGTCATTTCTTCCCATCGATGTAACCTTGTCAGCAGTATACCTCAGAATAGACTTGATTTGCGAAGGCGACAATGAGGGATCCACTGATAGCATCAGAGCAACTGTTCCGGAGACATGAGGAGCAGCCATAGACGTGCCAGCGAGATACCCATAGTCTTCCGTGCAGTCCATGCCAGCTTGAAGGTTAAATGAGTAATTGGGTTCCGTTGATAAGATGTTCCTTCCAAGGTTGTTTGCGCCGTTGAACTTCCAAACACTTCCGTCTCGGTAACCTCCTCGACCACCTGGAGCAGATACATCTATTTGCGGGCCGATATTAGAATAAGAGGACACATGGTCGTCTTGGTCGGTTGCAGAAACAGCAATAACGTTCTGGTACGACGACGAATACGCAGCTGGCCACCGGACGTACCCGCCGTAGTTATTACCTGCTGAAGCTACAATAACAACATTGTGAGAATTGGCATAAGCGACCGCGTCCTGAAGGGGACCGGCCGCAGTATTCCAACCGCCACTGAAGTTGATAACGAGCTTATAATTGTTGTTTCTTGCATAATCGACTGTGTATCGCACAGCGTTATAAAAGGCTTGTGGTATGGAATAACCGCCAGCGTCAAATGCCTGAACTACGAGTATTTTGCAGTTCCACGCGATTCCGGCTATACCAGTGTTATTATTGGTTTCTGCACCGGCGATTCCCGCAACATGTGTCCCGTGACCTAATAAGTCCCTCACAGTAGTATCAGCAGGTAATGTCTCCACAAAATCGCGTCCAATGATAATTTTGTTCTGGTCATCCAAATCCGGGTGTGATAGTGTCCCATTAAGCATGGGGATCCCGCTGTCGAGTAACCCCATTTACACATTCGAGCTACCTGTAGCGAGGTTCCATGCATCAGTGGCATCAATGTCCGCTCCAATAGTACCGCCGGGTGGGACCTGACCTGTGTTTCGCAGAGCCCATTGATAAGGAAACGTAGCTGGGCTGGTGCCGCTGAAATACGGGTCATTCGGCAGGAGATGAATTTCACCGATAAAATTAGGTTCAACCGTCCCCACCGCCCCGTTCTTCTGCAGGTCGGATATCACCGACATGACATCGACTCTATCGGGAAATTCGATCCATCCCCATCCAAGGTCGTCGAAATCCTGCTTAATTCTGGAATGGAATTTCCCGAACGTAGAAGCGAGGTCGGCTGCTTTGTATCCGCCTTTCACTTTTATCGCCAATCCGCCAGCAGCACACTTTACAGCTCTAGTGTTCCAAAGGCCGGAGATAACCGGTCTTCCACCCACCCTCTTCTGCGACAGGGTAATAGGGGGCAATGATAGCGCCACGAATAGGGCTAAGAGCAAGGTCTTTCTGATAATCGAGTTCATTTTGAAAACCATCAACAAATAGTTATCATCAGCTGTGCAATTTTCCGCGGAATTCTGTGCAACTCTCGGACGGAATCGACATTTCATTCCATGTCTTGCCGCCATCCTGACTCTTAATCAGTCCCCAGGGCGCTGCGTATATTGTCCGGGGGTTCTTTGAATCAATGAGCACCGCAGTGTACTTGTCGCTGACCCCAGTAAGCAACGTATCCCATGATGCTCCCGCGTTTGTGGTCTTAAACAATCGTCCTGGAGTTCCGGCGCTGAAATTCGACATACTCCCCGCAAAGACTACATCCGGATTCGTCGGGTCAATTGCGATCGCCGTGATGGTCTCGTTTCCCAGGCCAGGATAGGTCCACGCACTGTCAAGAGGCCCAATCGGGCCCACACCGTTGTCGCTGCAACTCGTGGACACCAAGACGACAATCGAGAAGAGAAGTAATCGAATCATAATCTTCATCCTCCATTCCTCCTGGAATTTCTTCTGCCGATAAACTCACCACCGAAGAAAACGATATTTCATGCACTTCTTTTTCGAGAATCGACTGTCCTTGCATGTGCGTGAGGCGGTAAACGACGTGATTCGAGGCAGCTCTCTCTGTAGACATTTCCCTGGGAACCGCTTTTGAGCGGAGATCGGCACGGAACAGCGCCAGCGGGAAAATCGCGATCGCATCCATGCTGCGGGGCTCATTCCTCTCGTATATCGCCTACGACTTATCAATAATCTTACACGATAAGGCAGAACTCATAGGATTCTATCGCAAAGCATCGACAGCCCTAAATTACCTCCCCCGCCCGCAGCGCGCAATCAGCCAAGAGGCTGATTTCATATTTACGGAAAGCAACCTCTTTTCGCCTGAGTCCCTTTGTCATCAGGCTCAGCACCTTCTTCTCCGCCCGCGTAAGGTCATAACCGTCCTTGCGCGAACCGACCGCAGAGACTGTTCTTATCGACCTGTTTTGCACTTCGCATGACGCTCCCTTTCGAGTGATCTACAAACCTTTCGCAAAGCGATTTCATGCATACAAAGCGTTTAAGTATGTTGTGGAACTGGGGGGACTATCTCTCGAAATGGTAAACTACCGTAGTACTTCTCCGCTCATTCTTCGAGGATGTCATAGATATAGTGAGCATCCCCGGGTTCGGCACAATCTCAGCAATGATGATAATGACAGAGATTATCGATATAAGCCGGTTTAAGAAGGTGGACAATTTCAGAAGCTACTTTGGTGTAGCACCTGGAGAGGATTCCACCGGTGAGGAGGAGACGATAACCGGTTTGACACAAATAAGGAACAAGGTGCTCAGAACAGTAATAATAGAACCGGCCTGGGTAGCAGTGCAAAAGGATCCTGCGCTCATGATGGCATTCGCCAAGCTGAGCAAGAGGATGAAGAAGAACGAAGCGATAATCAGGATCGCTAAGAAGATGATCAACCGGCTCTGGTATGTGCTCAAGAACAAGAATCCATATCAGATAGGTGTTGTCGAATGAAAAAGCTTCTATAACACTCGATGGAGTTCACATGATAAGTAATAGGTGGGGATAGCGCTGCATTATTCCTGCAGCTCCTTTTCCGGAAGTGAAAGGATGTCTGCTTTTATTAGACTGCGCCCCCACCCATGTATTGGTGACAAAGATAATGCGGCTCTCGTCCAGCTTGGACCGTTCACAACGGGATGTCCGCTCATAAGAGAATGCTTACATGGACACTCCGCATCGAAACGAGATCGAAGAAAGGAAAGCTTAAACTGCCACGGTTGAGGCGTTGACTTTTAACATAAGGGATTAATGAAACAAGAGATCGGTGAGATAAGATGGTCAGCCGCGTAGCGGCGACATATTTGTAGAAAGTCACACCGCACAAAATATTTAGCCCCTTTAGGGGCGACATAATCCCTTCTCCGCAAACTGCGCTCACCTTCTTCGAGAAGAAGCTTAGGAGGTGAGTCGCAGTTTCTCGAGCAACGGTTCGTGCAGATATGGATTCGCCGCCAGGGCGGTCTTTCCGTAGATGGTCGCATTCCCCGCAAAGTCGGTGAAGACTCCGCCTGCCTCCTCTATGATCGGCTTGATCGCCGCGACATCCCACGGACTCACTATCGGATCGAGCATCGCCTCGGCCTGTCCCTCGGCGACGAACGTGTATCCGAAACAGTCCCCGAACCCGCGGTCGTGGTACGACATATTCGTGATGTCAAGAAACCCTTTTTCGTACCTCGTACGGAGAAAATATTTCAATCCCCCGTACACAATGGATGATTTCTCGAGATCCTTCAGTTTGCTGACCCTGATCTTTTTGCCGTTGCAGAAAGCACCGTGCTTCCTGGAAGCGTAGTAAGTCTTCTTCAGAGCCGGCAGCGACATGATTCCGGCCACGATCTCTCCGTCGTGTTCCAGCCCGCAGAGCGTCCCCCAGTAGGGTATGCCGCGCGTGAAGTTACGGGTGCCGTCGATCGGGTCTATGATCCACCTGTACTCGTGACCTTCGGAATTGTCTCCGAACTCCTCGCCGTAGAATCCGTGTTCGGGGAATTTCTTCGACAGCTCTCTTATGAGAAACTTCTCGCACGACTTGTCCGCGATTGTAACGGGACTCTTGTCCGATTTGTAGTCGACGCGGAATTTCGAGCGGAAGTATTTGAGCGTGATACGCTCGGAGGCCTTGACAACCTTCAGGGCGTATTCGACTTCTTTCTGATATGATTTCAATGCAATCGTGAGAGCCGGCTCTGTTATTTAGATTTAACCGGCACTAGCCTCCTGTCAGGCCTGGGTAGCTTTAGCTTTGGTTGCAGCTTCGCGGCGTGCCCGGGTTTTCGCCTTCAGCTTCTTTACCTTTTGGTGGTGCTTCTTTTTGGCAACTTTTGTCTTCTTGTTCATCGGTACTCCTTGTTGAGGTTACGTTATGTGAAAACTTTCTTACGGCTCGCTGCATGAATGGAAGAAGCCGCATTTCGGACAAATATACCGGCATCTGAATGTCTGAAGCCTTGTGCCGCAGTTGTCGCAGTAGTTCCAGTACTCGTTTGAAGAGAAATCGATGGAATTGTTTGCGGCAATCTCGGGATGCTCGTCGCTTCCGGCCGAAACTCCGTGCGATTGTCTGTCTTCAGGTGATTCCATCGTGATTATTTTAACAAAGGCGGAAGGAATTTCCAACCTATTTAGCCCGCTCTAAAGAGCGGGGCTGACGGACGGAGGTGCTAATGCCGCTGAATAAAAAAAAGCCGGACGGTTGATGCCATCCGGCGTATTAGATCAAACATTAACTAGACTTCAGTTCGTGCTCACATCCGAAAGATTGGGGTCTTTCGTCTCGGCTTTCGCCTTCTGCTCCGTGAACTTCAGCTCACCGGAGCGCTTGTCGATCTTCACCTTTACGATCATCCCTTCGGTGAACGTGCCTTTGAGCATTTCCTCGGCGAGCGGATCTTCGAGGTAGCGCTGGATAGCTCTCCTCAGCGGACGCGCACCGTACGCCGGGTCGAAACCCTTCTCTGCCAAAAATTCTTTCGCGGGCTTCGTCAACTCGAGCGTAACGCCAAGTGTAGAAAGACGCTTTCTTAGGCTCTCGGTATGAATGTCGATTATCTTCTTGATGTCGTCCGTTTCGAGCGAGTGGAAAATGATCACGTCGTCTATCCTGTTCATGAATTCAGGATTGAACATCCGCTTCATCGCCTCTTCGATGATGTTCTTCATCGAACTGTACTTATCTTCCGCGGTCGGCTGGCCGAAGCCGAACGTACCGGCAGGCTTTATTTCCCGCGTGCCGATGTTCGTCGTCATTATAAGTATCACGTTCTTGAAGTCGACACGTCTTCCGAGACTGTCGGTGAGTATGCCGTCGTCAAGCACCTGGAGAAGAATATTGAACACGTCTGGGTGCGCCTTCTCGATCTCGTCGAGCAGGACAACGCTGTACGGCTTCCGGCGAACCTTCTCGGTTAGCTGCCCGCCCTCTTCGTAGCCGACGTATCCAGGAGGCGCTCCGACAAGCCTGCTGACGTTGAACTTCTCCATGTACTCGGACATGTCGATCCTCACGAGCGCATCTTCGGAGTCGAACAGGTACCGGGCGAGCGCCTTCGCGAGCTCTGTCTTTCCGACACCCGTCGGTCCGGCAAAAATAAACGAGCCGATCGGCCTGCGTGGATCCTTCAATCCAGCCCTTGCGCGCCTGATGGCTTTGCTCAACTTTACAATGGCTTCGTTCTGACCGACGACGACCTTTGTCAGCTCGTCGGACATCTTGAGAAGCTTCGCCGATTCGCTCTCGGCGATCTTGTTCACTGGGATTCCGGTCATCATTGCGACGACATCGGCCACATGATCCTCGGTGACCTCGTGGATTGTGGTCTCGGCTTTCAATTCCCATTCGCGCTTCGCGATTTCGAGATCGGAGAGTAGTTTCTTCTCCAAGTCGCGCAGACGAGCAGCTTCTTCGAAGTCCTGTGTCTTAACGACCTTGTTCTTCTGCTGCTTTATCTTCTCGATCTCTTCTTCCAGCTCGACGATCTCTTTTGGCGCGATGATATTCGCGAGGTGGATCCTCGATCCGGCCTCGTCCATGACATCGATGGCCTTATCGGGAAGGAACCTGTCGGTCATGTAGCGATCGCTTAGCTTCACAGCCGAGTCGATAGCGCTTTCTGTAAACTTTACGTTGTGGTGTTCCTCGTATTTCTGCTTGATATTGTTCAAAATCTGTATCGTTTCGTCGACCGTGGTCGGCTCGACCATGATCTTCTGGAATCTGCGGTCGAGCGCGCCGTCTTTTTCAATGTACTGACGGTAATCGTCGAGCGTCGTAGCGCCTATGCACTGTATCTCTCCGCGGGCGAGAGCGGGTTTGAACATGTTGGACGCGTCGAGCGAACCGGAAGCGCCGCCGGCACCTACAATCGTGTGGAGTTCATCTATGAACAAGATTACGTCTCTGGCTTTTTCCAGCTCGTTCAGCACCGCTTTCATTCGCTCCTCGAATTGTCCGCGGTACTTTGTGCCCGCGACCAGTGCAGCGAGATCCAGCGTTACAACGCGCTTGTTATGAAGCACGCGCGAAACCTTCTTCTGCACGATCCTGAGCGCCAGTCCTTCAGCTATTGCGGTCTTGCCGACTCCAGGCTCGCCTATAAGGACCGGGTTATTTTTCTTCCTGCGTGCGAGAACCTGTGCCACTCTCTCGATTTCCTTCTCGCGTCCGATTATTGGATCCAGCTTGTCTTCCATCGCGAGCTTCGTAAGGTCCCGTCCGAAATTGTCGAGGACAGGCGTCTTCGACTTCTCGCCCTTGCGCGGCTCAGGACCTGCCGCGCTTCCGTGCTGTGTGGAAGGCTGCGCAGGCTGGGACGGCTTGCCGTTTATTATGTTGTCGAGCTCCTGGCGAACGCTGTCGTAAGTCACGTTGAACTGGTGCAGGATCTGGGAAGCAACGTTATCGTCGTCACGCAAGAGAGAGAGGAGCAGGTGTTCAGTGCCGATTACGTCGGATTTATATAGCTTTGCTTCCAGGTAAGTTATTTTCAAAACCTTTTCCGCCTGCTTCGTCAGCGGTATATTGCCGATCGTGAGCGTACCCCCCGACGTGCGTACGGTGTCCTCGACCGCCTTTTTCAACTTATAGAGATCGACGCCGAGATTCCTGAGGATCTTGACGGCTATTCCTTCTCCTTCGCGGATAATCCCGAGGAGCAGATGTTCGGTGCCGATAAAATCGTGGCCAAGCCTCAAAGCCTCTTCGCGGCTGAGTCGGATGACATCTTGCACGCGATTTGAGAAATTACCTTCCATTTCGTACCTAAGAGTTATTTGTTCCTGTGCTTAATCCAACACGATAGAGGCTGAGCAAGTTTCAGGCTCCAGTCTCAGAATCAGATCAACATCAACGTCAATTTATAATGACAATCCGCTATTATCAACCGAAGCGGGAGTCTCGGCCTAGGGCCTCTGACAATAATTTCGGAAATCGCCGCTGAAAATCAAGTCAGCTGTACGTTGATTTGCGCCGCGTCAAATCAAGAATTCGTCTAAATTTCTCCCGATTATCCCTATTCCTTTGAAAAATGGGGGGGAGCGGTTAAATTTACTCGCTTCGCTTCTAACATTTGACAGTGGGCTGACTGTGAAAATCGACAGATTGATTCAAGTTCTCCTCCCGCATGATGAGAAGTTCTATTCGTTGTTTGAGGAGATGACCAAACTTCTTCTAAAGGCCTCGGTGGCGCTGAAGAAGATTCCCGATTCGGATGCATCGAGAACCAAGGCTATCGTGGACGAAATCGAGGGCTTGGAACATCAGGCTGACGAAGTGACCCACAGGATTTTCGCCGAGCTCAATGCCACGTTTGTCACGCCTTTCGACAGGGAAGACATCCACCAGCTCGCATCATCCCTCGACGATATCATGGATTATATAAACGGCACCTCTTCACGGTTCATCCTGTACAACGTAAAGAGTGCCACCCAGTATATGCGCAGGCTGATGGAAATCATCGAGATGCAGGTCGAGATAGTTGGAAAAGGAATCACTTATCTCAGGGACTTCAGGAATACCAGAATGCTCCAGGAAGTCCTGAAGAAGGTGAACGAGTACGAAAATGACGCAGACACCGTCTTCAACCTTGGCATAGCCGATCTTTTTGAAAATGAAAAAGATGCGATTGAGCTTATAAAACTCAAGGAGATATATATGGGTTTGGAGACAGCGACAGATCGTTGCGAAGACGTTGCTAACGTCCTCGAATCGATCTTGATCAAACATGCCTGATTCCGCCAATAAGTGATGCTAACGCTCGTTATCGTCATAATAGCAGTCGCGCTAGTCTTCGATTTCCTGAACGGATTTCACGATTCCGCGAATTCAATCGCAACCGTCGTCTCAACCCGCGTCTTGACACCCAGGAAGGCCGTAGCATGGGCCGCGTTCTTTAATTTCATCGCGGCATTCTTTTTCGGACTGAGAGTGGCGGATACTCTCGGAAAGGGTCTTGTCGAGCTGAGCGCAGTCAACGAATATGTGATTATGAGCGGCCTTATCGGAGCGATCGCCTGGGATCTGATAACATGGTACTACGGTTTGCCGACAAGCTCTTCACACGCCCTCATGGGCGGATATGCCGGGGCCGCTATCGCCAAAGCGGGCTTCTCCGCAATTCTGTACGGCGGCTGGACAGGAACCCTGATCTTCATAGTCGTCGCACCGGTAATGGGACTCGTGGTGGCTTTCCTGTTGATGACCGCCGTCATGTGGATCTTCCATAAGAGGTCGTCGACGAAAGTCAACGGAGCTTTCCGAAAACTTCAGCTCCTTTCCGCCGCTTTCCTGAGTCTCGGACATGGCACGAACGACGCTCAGAAAACCATGGGCGTTATCACGGGGCTTCTCGTGACAGCGGGATTCCTGAAGTCTTTCGAAGTACCGTTCTGGGTGATCATCATGTGCAACTTCACGATTGCGATGGGAACACTCTTCGGCGGTTGGAGGATCGTGAAGACAATGGGACAGAAGATTACGCGGCTGCGGCCGGTGGACGGCTTCTGTGCAGAGACCGCGGGCGGAATTACACTGCTCGTCGCAACGTTCGCGGGCATTCCTGTCAGCACGACTCACACCATCAACGGCGGTATCATGGGAGTCGGAGCGACAAAGCGGGTATCGGCCGTGCGGTGGGGAGTCGCCGGCAACATCGTGATGGCCTGGGTGCTAACGATCCCAATGGCTGCTCTCATAGGAGCGGGAGCCTACCGGATATTGGAAATGTTCATCAAGTAAGTCCTGTCTCAGTGCGCATCGAGCCAGTTCGGCCCTGTGCCGACGTCGACCTCCACAGGAACGCTGAGCTTCAAGGCGTTCGTCATCCCGTCGCGAACGAGCGATTCTAGTTTCTTCACCTCATCCTTCGGAGCTTCGAAGACAAGCTCGTCGTGCACCTGAAGTATCATTTTCGAACTCATCTCCTGTTTCTCCATCTCGCGGAAGATGCCGACCATCGCGAGCTTGATCATGTCCGCGGCTGTCCCCTGTATCGGCATGTTGATCGCCTGGCGTTCTTCGGCCATCCGGACGGCGGAATTCTTGCTGTTGATGTTGGCGAGATAGCGCCGTCTGCCGAGTAGAGTCTCGACGTAGCCGTGTTTGCGTGCAAACGCCAACGTCCCGTCGATATATTCACGAACTCTCGGAAATCTCTGGAAGTACGTATCGATGACTTCCTTCGCCTCTGCCTGCGAAATACCAAGGCGGATCTTCAGTCCGTACGGTCCGATGCCGTACAGCAAGCCGAAGTTCACTTCCTTCGCCTTCCGCCGCATATCGGACGTGACCTTGTCGGGTGCCACACCGAACACCTTCGAGGCGGTTGTGCGGTGTATGTCCTCGTGCTTCTGAAATGCCTCGATCAGCCCTTCGTCCCTGCAGATGTGTGCCATCACGCGAAGCTCTATCTGAGAATAATCGGCGGACATCATCACCCACCCTTTCTCTCCGGGGACGAACGCCTTGCGGATTTCCTTCCCCATCTCGCCGCGTATCGGGATGTTCTGAAGATTAGGGTCGGACGAACTTAGTCTTCCGGTCGCAGCGACAGTCTGGTTGAACGAAGTGTGCACGCGACCCGTGCGGGGATTGATAAGAGTCGGAAGCGCATCGACGTACGTCGACTTGAGCTTGCTGAGCTTCCGGTAGGACAAGATATAGTCCGCTATCGGGTGCTGCGCGCTCAGCTCTTCAAGCACGAAGACGTCCGTGGAATACCCGGTTTTAGTCTTCTTTCCTGACGGGAGTTTCATCTTGTTGAAGAGGATATCTCCGAGCTGCTTAGGAGAATTTATATTGAACTCCTCACCGGCGTGCTTGTAAATGTCGGCGGCAAGGTTCTCGATCATCCGCTCGAGCTCTTTCGAAATCTGTCCTAGTATTTCGGTATCTATCTTGACGCCGGTCTTCTCTATTTCAGTGAGAACCTCGACGAGCGGGAATTCCATTTTCTGGCAAAGTTCGAGAAGATTCAGTTTCTCGAGCTTCTTACGAAGCGCATCCGCTAATAGAAGAGCGACATCAGCATCCTCGCCCGAATATTCCGCGACGACTTCCGGCGGGACCTCGCGCATGTTCTTCTGGTTCTTCCCCTTGCCGATGAGATCCTCTATCGGGACGGGCTCGTATTTGAGGTACTCCTTCGCGAGAGCGTCGAGGTTGTGCTGGCTGTCGGGGTTAACTACATACGCAGCGACCATCGAATCGAATTCCACGCCGCGCGTGCGTGCCCCGTAATTCGAGAGGACGAGCATGTCATATTTAAGATTCTGCCCGATCTTCCCGATTTTCTGAGACTCGAAAATCGGCTTCAGTATTTTCACGGCATCTTTGGCGGCGACACCGCGACCGACTTCATCACCCGAAAAGAGATCCCCTTCATCGGAAGCAACGTTGACATAATATGCCTCGTGCGGTTTAATGGAGAGCGCTATGCCGACCAGCTTCGCGTTCAGCGCGTCGACGCTGGTGGTTTCCGTGTCCATCGAGACAATGTCTGCCTTCTTCAGTTTCTCGGCAACCTTTTCGAGCTCATCCGCCCTGGTTATGAGCTTGTAGGAATGCCTGACCGTCGAAATATTTCCGTAGTCGGCTTCGGCGGACTCCGTCTCCTCGACTGCAGCCGGTTCTTCATCCGAAGTGTTCGATTCGGCTGAGGAGACGAGCTGTTGAGCCCTGTTGAGCAGCGATCTGAACTCGAGAGCATTGAAAAGCTTCACGATCGCGGGCTGATCCGGATTTTTTTCTTTCAGGGTATGGAAATCGACGCCGAGAGGAACGTCCGTCTTTATCGTCACGAGCCATTTGGAAAGAAGCGCCATCTCCTTTCCTGTCTTCAGTTTTTCCTTAAGGGCTGGCTTGTCGATCTTGTCGGTACCTGCGAGAACTTTTTCCACGGTTCCGAACTGCTGAATCAATGGTATCGCCGTCTTTTCTCCGATTCCTTTTATGCCGGGCACGTTATCGACCGCGTCGCCGGTCAACGCGAGAACGTCGATTACTTGGTCGGGCTTCACTCCGAACTTCTTCTCGACTCCCTTTTCGTCGACGATCTCCATGTCGGTTCCGCTCTTCCCCGGCTTGTACATCTTGATTTTCGGCGTGATCAGCTGCATGAAATCCTTGTCGCCGGTCACCATGAAGACGTCTATGTCCTCCTTTGCAGCGAGAAGCGCAAGTGTGCCTATGACATCATCGGCCTCGAAGCCGGGCCTTTCGACAGTCGGCACGCCGAAAGCGTTGAGCATCTTCTTTATGTGACCCAGCTGCGACGCCATCTCTTCCGGCATCTTCTCGCGGGTCGCCTTGTATTCAGGGTATTTTTTGTGACGGAAAGTCGGCTCAGCTGTGTCGAACACCGCGACGAGGTAATCAGGCTTCTCATCGGCCAGAATTTTCATGAGATAGTTGGCGAACCCGAACACGGCACTGGTGTTCTGGCCTTTTGAATTGATAAGCGGACGGCTGATCATGCTGAAATAGGCCCGGTACGCAAGTGCGGTTCCGTCAAGTATGAAAAATCTTTTTGCTGGCAACGTCGACTCCTGTTTGACATAATTTAGAAAGATCGACGGTCAGATGGAACGCTGCTGCATGTGACCGTCACTAACTAAGCTTCGGCCGAGATAGTGACGGTCACTGTAGAAAGATACTTCTGTTTGTACTTCATGTACCACTAATATAATTTTAGCAAAAAGGGAGGATACATGTCGGAACAACAACTTACAACCGAGCAGCCGTCTGAAGAGACAATGTCTTTCACCGACAAAGCGGCTGGGGTTTTCTACGAGCCCACAAAGGTGTTCGAATCCATCAAAAAGTCGGGGGTAAAAGCGGCGGATTGGTTTGTACCTGTTTTAGTGCTCGCGATAGTTGCGAGCGTATCAGTCTACGTACGCTTCAGTACACCGGAATTGAAGTACCAGAGCATGCGGATTGCCGAGCAAAGCATCGACAAAATGGTTGCAGAGGGAAAGATATCCGCTGACCAGGCGCAACTGGCAAAACAAAGGATGGAAAGCGGATCGTCCGGGTTCGAATGGATCGGAGTTGCCGGAGCTCTGGTCGCGACTTTCATTTTCTTCTTTTTGCTCGCGGCAGTTTGGTTTCTCGTCGGGAAATTCGCGCTGAAAGGAGATCTGACATACTCTCACGCGATGGGGATAGTCGGGCTGAGCAACTGGATAGCGGTCGTAGGAGTTATTATCGGGATCGCCTTGTCTGTTGTACTCGCGCGGCTCGACGGCGGGCTCAATCTCGGGATGCTGACGACGATGAACGTGCAGAGCAAGAGCTATTTGCTAATGGCAAGAATAGACTTCTTCACGCTTTGGAGTTTGTTTATCGTGTCGGTCGGCCTTGCGACGTTGGCCGGAAAGCGAGTCATCCAATCTGCCGCATGGGTATACGGCATCTGGATCGTTTTCACATTGGTAAGCGTCTTCTTGTTCACAGGCAGATTCGCATGAGCAGCCTCGCGGATTAGATGGTGCAACGCGTCCGCAATTGAGCCTGATATTCGCAAAAAGAGAAGAGGAATAGTCATGCCGGAACAACCTGATTCTCTCGACAGCCCGGCTCAGAAGCCGATGTCTATGGCCGGCAAAGCCGCGGGAATTTTTTACAAGCCGTCACAGGTATTTGATTCTCTGATGACGTCTGGCGTGAAATTTCTCGACTGGTTCATTCCCCTCGTCCTGGTGTTGGTGATCGCGGGAGTCTCCTCCTATGTCCAGTTGAGCACTCCCGCCCTTCGCATGCAAATCGTTCAGCAACGCGAGGAAGCCATAACAAAGGCTGAAGCGAAAGGAGAAATCACGGCGGATCAGGCATCGCAGGGAACACAAATGATTGTGGACAACATAAGCAGCGCATCGGCATTTGCCGTCGTACTGAGGATTACGACAGTTACGATTGTCCTCCTGATAGAATTCTTCGTCGTGTCGCTCGTCTGGTTCCTTGTCGGTCGGTTGGCGCTCAATTCCTCCTTCGACTACTCTAAAGGTTTAGCCGTGACGGGATTGTCGTACTGGATTACAGGCGTGGGCCTGATTGTCGCGATCGTAATTGCCGTCCTATCCTCGCGGCTCGATGGGGGTGTCCATCTCGGAATGCTCGTCCCCATAAATAGCCGAAGCCTGTCTTACTCTATTCTTTCAAGGCTGAATCTCTTCACCATCTGGAGTCTGATAATAGTTTCGATAGGCATGGGCGCACAATCCGGAAAGAAAAAGATGACGGCGGGCGCCTGGGTTTTCGGATTCTGGATCGTTTGGGAAGCTGTCAGCATATTTTTCGAGCATGCTATGCACGGTTGAATGAGGATCGAGGGGATTCCCTTTTCGGGCGCGGGCCAGCCAGTTCCGCGGTATCAGAGGACGGGCTTTAGTCGCTGATCAATCTCTTCAAAGAATCTGCTGTATGTTTCTTTTTGGCGTCGATCAACTTTCTGGCGTCGTCCAACTTTCCCCAAGTGTTCCAGAGGAGCACGCCGGTAACACGATTCTCATTCAGGTAATAGACAACTCCCTTCCTGTATTCTTCCACCCAATCTTCAACCACTTCCACTCCCGCATTGAGATCACCGACCGCCTCATATCCGAGGTCAAATAGATCCGAATAGAAGAATGGCTGATGGTTGTACGGCTCCGGGTCACCTGACATATTCAGGCCTGCCAGTTTTCCCATCGTGTTCGCATTGTCTTCGTGTTCTACCCGCATCCTTATATCCAGACTTCGATTGTAGAAATTCGCCACGTCGCCAGCCGAATAGATTGCATGATCGGTCGTTCTCAGAAACGCATCCACGATAATCCCGTTGTCGACAGCGAGCCCCGATGCTTTTGCGAGAGCATCGTTAGGCATGATGCCGACTCCGGCAACGACCGCGTCGGCCGCAAACTTTTTACCGCTCTTTGTCTCCACAGCGTAGCCGGAATCAGACTTGCCGATCGAAACGACAGACTCGCCCGCATGGACCTTGACTCCCTTCTCCGAGAAGTAGTTGATGAGAAAGGCAGAGAGGCCCTTCGGGTAGACTCTCGCACCTATGCCGTTATCAGGGAAAATCAACGTAACGTTTTTCCCGTTCATTGCCAAAGCAGCGGCTACCTCTGACCCGATGAAACCGCCTCCCACGACCACAAAGTCGGAAGCAGTGTCGACAACTGCGCGCAATGTCCTATAGTCTTCTACGGTCCTGTAATAGATTACTCCTTCTCCTCCCGAAGGAAGCTTGCGCGGAGTTCCACCCGTTGCGAGGAGGAGTTTCTCATAAGTGTACGACTTTCCGTCTCCGACCGTGACGGACTTCAGGGATCGGTCGATCGATTTAATCCTGGTACCCGCAAAAAAATCGACTTTCTGTTTTCCGGTATTCCTCCAGATGCTATCGAGCTGATCGCCTTTCCACAGCCCTTTCGAAAGCGGCGGGCGATTGTAAGGCATATCTTTCTCTTCGGTGAAAACCGCGATCGCTCCGCTCCCATCATGCTCTCTGATACCACTGACGGCCGAGTCCGCAGTCATTCCTCCGCCGATTATGACATACTTGAAGTCGCTCATCTTTTTCCCTGATTATTTTTTCCGCTATATGAGTAAACATATTATAACAACTTAAGTTCCGTCGAGGCAAATCAAAGCGAGTCAATTGCAATTTTCTGCCGCAGGCGGTAAACTAACTCGCATTCCCGGAGGGATGACGCTTAGTGGAGTCGTTATGAAGACAGAGTATTTGGAAAGAGCCAATCGGATAGCCACCGACAATGTTTCGAGCGCACAACAGGTACTAAAAGATACGCTCGATTTGCTGTTGGATTTCTGCGAAAAGTACTCGCCGGAAAAAGGCTTTATCCAGGAGCTGAAGTCGATCTCGACTACCCTCTCCAACGCACAGGCCCAAATGGCGGCACTGTCTAACATCTCGAGGCTCATCGGTGAATCTTCCGATAGACTCTCAGCCGAAGGCATACATGGGTACATCAAAAGCCTGCGGGAAAAAGTTGAAGAGTCATCTTCGAAAGCGGCGGGCAGGGCAGCCGGTTTGATCTCCAATGACCGGACATACGCCACTCTGAGTCAGAGCGAGTTTGTGATTAAGACCTTCGAGACCGCCGCAGTTTCCGGAAAGAGTGCCGTAGTCTATGTGATGGAGTCGCGCCCTCTGTACGAAGGAAGACAGACTGCTCGCGCCTTGAAGTCGATGGGCCATCGCCCAATCCTGGTTTCCGATGCGGCGATAGGCTTTTTCGTGGAATCCATAGACGCCGCATTCATAGGAGCCGACGCGATACTGTCGGACTGCACCGTTGTCAACAAGGTGGGTTCGTTTGCACTTGCCGCCGCCTGCTCCGTTGCCGGCAAAGGATTTCACGCGATAACGAGCGTCCTCAAATACGACCCTGAGAAGAAGGCGATCGGATTCCTCAATAAAGAAGAAAGCCCGCACGAGATTTTCCCAAACCCTGAATTCGAAGTCAGGAATATATATTTCGATAAGGTAACTCCGCGCCTGGTTACCTCAGTAGTAACGGAAGCGGGCATCATGAAGCCTGCCGCTGGGAACGACCAGGGAACGCTTCAAAGGAGGCTCGAAGAGGCGATGAAAGAGATTTATGGCTGAAGCCTCTTCCCGGTTCGAGAAGGAGGTGAACGCGACCACCATACCTCTCATAGCCTTCGGCGCGGCGCTGAACATCGTGGTTGGGCAGGCGGTGCAGCTAATCAAGCTGCCGCTTTATCTCGATTCAATCGGCACCATTCTGATAGCCTGCGTGATAGGTCCGCTGGCTGGAATGTTAACGGGGGCTTTCGCAAATCTAACATTGGGTCTCTTCTTCAATTATGCATTCATATTCTTCATACCGGTTACGCTGGTGATCGGCGCATTCAGCGGACTTGTTGCGAAAATGGGAGTGTTCAGAAGATGGTACACCGCCGTTCCGACGGGATTGGTGCAGGGGATCCTGTCGGCAGTTGCCTCGGCGCCGATAGCTGCTTTCATGTTTGGGGGAGTCACGATGGGCGGCACTGACTTTCTTGTTCTCTACTTCAGGGCGATCGGGAAATCGATTATCCAGAGCGCATTCCTTCAGGGGCTCGCGGCGGACCCGGTCGACAAGGCTGTAAGTTATCTTATCGTATATTTCCTCCTTAGGAGAATCCCCCGATCGATTCTCATCCGCCTTCCGGGCTATGCAAACGCCTGAAATACCGCGGAGAGGCTATAATCCTCTCTATCACTACGTCACACTCACGATTGTATTGGCAGCGTTCACATACAGATTGGAATGGCAACTCTTCACTCTTCCGGCCCTGATAGCGGTCACTCTCTTTTTTCCTGAAAGGAAAAGCACATACAGAGGCTTTCTGAAATTCGTTCTCCCGCTGATACTTATCGGCTTCATAATAAACGGCATCTTCTTCCCCGGTAATGTGGCATTCTCTATCGGGCCGGTAAAGTTTAAAGACCAGGGCCTTCTGTTCGCATCCACAGTAGCGGCGAGGCTGACCCTGATCGTAATTGCAGTCAGTTTCTATTTTTCCCGCGTGAAGCCCGAGACGATTTCCGAATACCTCGCTTCCCGTGGTGCGGACAGGCGCTTCATTTACATTTATCTTCTTTCTGCGGCGATGGTTCACCTCATGCGAGACAAGCTGCAGAAGATTTATACCGCGCAGTCTGCTCGCGGGCTCGACACGACGAAGAACGTTTTCACAAGGGCAAAATACCTGCTGCCGATGCTTGTGCCTCTCTCTTATTCATATATTGCCGAAAGCCTCGATCGGGGCATAGCGCTTCGGGCGGCGAATTTCTCGGACAAGAAATCGTCGAAGACTCCCGCAGTGGTCCCTCTTGTCGGAATAGAAGTAAACCGGAAAGGCCTCCTGCTTGGAAGGCTTGTCTTGCTGGCTGGAGCAGCTATGGCAATCTTCAGGTTCGTGAGATGAAAATTGTTTCGCTGGCTGGATTTTCTGTTTCATATACGAAGGACTCGCCTCCCGCGCTTGACCGAATCGACCTCGACCTGAACTCCAGGGAGAGCGTCGTCGTAAGCGGGCTCAGCGGTTCGGGCAAATCGACGCTTTGTCTCGCGGTCGCGGGACTTACAGACACCTTCCCCGCGATGACTGTGAGCGGCGAGATAAATAGGGGCGAGAGCGCTGATGGAAAGCCGCTGAGAGTCGGCATCGTTCTCCAGAATTTCTATTCACAGATCACTTACCTCCGCTCGACCGTGATGGAAGAAATCGCGTTCCCTTGCGAGAATCTTGGCATGCCGCGGGAAGAGACGGCCCGTCGTGTATCGGACGCGCTCAATAGAATTCGAATATGTCACCTCGCAGAGAGAAGTCCTCTCGAGCTTTCCGGCGGAGAAAAACAAAAAGTGGTACTTGCCGCCGCCATAGCGGGCAAGCCCGACCTCCTTATCCTCGATGAGCCTCTAAGCCAGCTGGACCCGGAGTCTACTGCCTACCTTGGAAACGTACTCTCTGAACTGAAAAAAGAGATGGCACTGCTGATCGCGGAAAACGATCCGTATCTCACTTTGAAGGTCGCCGACAGACTGGTGGTGCTTTCCGAGGGAAAGATAATAGCGGACGGCTCGCCGGAGACTGCGATCAGCCCGTCGACCGCAACCTGCCTCGACCTCCCGGCCTGGACAAAATGCGTTTCAAAGGCTGATGAAGAGTCCATCGCTGGTGAGAATCAGGCTACAAGACGATACGAATTGAACTACAGGAAAGCGTTGACCCTTTTGAGAGGATCCGTATGAAGGTCAAGTACGAAAACGTATCGTTCAATTACAACCCAACGGCGGCACTGAGCAACGTCTCCTGCGAGTTCGATTCAGGAAAAACAGTTGTTGTTGCGGGTCACAACGGATCAGGCAAGAGCACTTTCCTGAAATTGATGAACGGCATTCTTAAGCCCACGGAGGGACGAGTAACGCTTGGAGAGATCGGAACTGAGGGGAAGCGGACAAGCGAACTTGCAAGGTTGTGCGCGTTGAGCTTTCAAAATCCCGACGACCAGCTTTTCGCGCAGACGGTTAAGAAAGAGCTGAGATTCGGCATCGACAACATCGGTGGAGGTGACGGACTATACGACTCAATCGTGGATACCTTTCACCTCAGCGAGCACCTTTATTCTAATCCGTACGCGCTTGTGTATGCGATGCGCAGGCTGGTAGTGATAGGCGCGACGGCAACGATGGGGACACCGATACTCGCGCTGGATGAACCGACCGCAGGTTTGTCAATTCGTGAAAAGGGATATCTCGGTAATCTTATTTCCTTCCTCAAGGCAAAAGGTACCACGGTCGTAATCGTTACGCACGATTTGAACTTCTTACTTCCTTATTCGGACGAAATGCTGTTGCTTTCGCACGGCGAGGTACAGTTCAGTGGCGGAAGGGACGAATTCTTCACCAGGAAGGATGCGCGGGACGTGATGAGACGGTCGGGTATAGGTTATCCGATGTACGCGAGAATTTCATCGGCGCTCGATTTGGGGAAAACCGCTTTCGACGCAGAAGAAATAGTTGAAGGAGTGGGAAAAAAGAGAGCCGGTACCACCCGGCGCACAAACGGGCAGCACCAGCTCGAGGGGGCATAAATATACCATGTTTATTCAGGCCGGTTACACTCGGCCAGCAGTGTTTAGCTCCGCTATTAGTTCGCTCTTCGTAAAATTCCTCCTATCGATAAAACTAAGCTTGCTTTCATAATCCTTGAGTAATTCGGACACCAGCCTGATGTTATCGGGACGCGTAAGGAGAAGCGTCTTCCCCGCGTTTCGGCACGCATTCACTACTCTTTCAGTAAGGTTATCCGGTGTGGCATCGACCACGAGAACGACTTCCTCAGTGAACAGATTCTCAATGTCTTCAGCGAAGTTCGGGCTCATTCTTGTCGTCCTGAATCCGGCCCCGTCCATTATAGCAGTAAATAAGCTGTACAGCTGTTCATCCTCGGTGACGAAATATATCTCTTCGGCGGGGAGCGGAACCGTTACGTTCTTCTCGTGCAGATCGGTGTGACCCGGATTAGAGTTGGGGAGGTAGACCACGATAGTTGTACCGGCACCGTAGACGCTGTCGATCCATATATTGCCGCCGTGAAGTTCAACAAGTCTTTTGGTTAAAGCGAGTCCAAGGCCGCTTCCCGAGCGGGAGTCATCCAACTGAACGAAAGGCTTGAAAAGCTTGTCGAGATCTTCTTTCTTAATACCCGTTCCCTTGTCAATCACCCGCAATTCAGCGCCGATTCCTGACTTAACCATCTGAAGACGAACCACGCTCCCATCCGGGCTGTAGTTGATAGCATTATTCAGGAGGTTGTAAAGTATCTGCTTGAACTTCACTGTGTCGGCGACGAGTACATCGACCCCGTCCTCTAACTTGGTATCTATGGTAATGTGTTTTCGATCGAGTAACGGGCGAAGTATACGACTTATGCTTTCCACCACTTCACGCACCGAAAATTCCTGGAGGTCGAGCTTCATTTTTCCGGTTTCCACTTTCGCAAGGTCGAGGACATCATTGATGAGGCTGAGAAGGTGTTTCCCCGCCGTTACGATGTTGCCGCTGAAGTCGAGAAGAAGACCTTTATCGAGGTCTTCGGTGTCGGAATGAATAATATCGGCGAAACCTATTATTGAATTCAGCGGGGTGCGGATCTCATGGCTCATATTTGCGAGGAATTCCGACTTGGACCGGTTCGCTGCGTCGGCTCTTTTCGCTTCCTCATCAAGTTTGGCGGCATCGGTTTTTAGTGCCAGAAGTTCACCCTGGGTGGCAAAGTAGGCCTCAAGTATCTTAGCGGCAGCGATAACCGCTTCGACCACTTCCTGATTGGGCTTGAGCGCTACGACCGCACTGCTTACCAGATCCCTTTCTCTCACAGGCGCCGCAAGGTAGCCCTGCGCATTCACGAATTCACGCGTCGACAGATCGCTAACGAGCAACTGGGGAACATTGATGATGAATCCCGACTTTTCTTTCACTTCAAACTTATTGGACCCTGTATCAAAGCGTACCAGGGCGACTCCGTCAGCTCGTGTGATGTCCATTAAGTCCTTCAGGAATTGCCTGAGACCGTCTTCGACGAACAGGCGCCGGGCCGATTCGAACAGCTGTTTGTAAGTCGAGAGAATGAAATCCGTGTTCTCGACAGGCTCGAATATCACCACCTGTGAGTCATAGCTTCCCCTTATGATCGTCAGCCGAGCACGCACCTTAAGCCCGTCACGTCTCATGTAATTGAATTCGCCCGGAATTTTTGCTCCACCCGAGTTGGATTTGCCCGTCTCATCGGGTCTGACTGCCGAGGCCAGTATCTCTGCAACTTCGTCTGACTGTGCACTGCTCCCATCAAGTCCGAATATTCTGTAGAACGCACCGTTAATGGAAGTGATCTTGTAGTCCGGATTCGGGACTTTTCCATCTGCCATTAGGATTACGATCCCGAGGTTCATACTTTCAAAAGCATCCAGGAGAAGGGAATCGGTTGCACCAAATGGTTGTTGGACGCTGTCTTCGATGGAAGGAGAAAACACTGCAAACAGATCCCTGTCGACCTTCATTATGCCGATTCTCCTGCCGAGACTTTTACTCGAAAAGATCCGCCGGTCTTTCCCGCTCCTGTTCAACTCCTCCATCATTCCGAGAAGTTCGGACTCGTTGGACCTGTGAAATGACGTGATGAAAGCATCGTTTTCATGAACGATGTTGCCTCTGTGGTCCATGAGAGCATACGGGGTTCCGAGGTCCTTCAGTGCGGTTCTGACGACCTGTTCCATCTTATCCAAAAGAGACCGGGAGAGCTTTTCCCTGATGAGTTCCTGCATGTACCAGTATTCGGTAGGGGCAAGCTCGGCATCGCTTCTGAGTTCGATCCTGCAAGTGAAATCCTGATCGTCTACCACGAAGACTATCATCTTACCGCTTTGCCCGCGGGCTTCACGGGTTGAGTTGTGTTTCCGATCGATATGGGCGAGTGCGTTGTCTATCCTTTCAAGAACGCTCAAAGACTTCCCGTTCTCGGCGCCCTCGGAGAAAAGGAACTCTCCGAAGACGCTCCCGCTGAAGCTCAGCCTACTGTCTATCGAATCATAAGCCCTGGCAAGGGTCGACAGCATTCCCTTGAGGACATCCTCGAGTGAAGCATTCCTCGGAAGTTTGAGACCGGCGATGGTCTTAATTCTTCGCGATGATTCGAGTTCGTTTTCCAGGTTCCTCTGTTTTTTCATGAACCCGTATACTATCATCAACAGCAACGACAAGACTGCTGCAACCACCAGCAATGTCTCGCTCATTTAATGCCTCCTCGAAAATGTATCAACTGGAGTATTCGAGTGCGTCAACGATCCAGTTGATATAGTTCTTCCGAAGAAGTTTCTCGGCAGCCGATCTCACCCTGTCGGGCTCGTCGCCGGAATCGCGGTCTCCGGCGGCAGTCTGAACGTATTCGGGCTCCACAAAGAGGATGGGCATGCTGCTCTTAAGAGAATCTATCTTCGGTTCGTCTGCATATTTGGATTCGACGATGAACAGGTCCATTCTTCCGGTGATGGCGCGTGCGCTCGCCTCCGCGGGTGTATCGACAAATTCCAGTTCGTACTTGGGATGCGGAAACGCTCTTACGATAAGCTTCAGCGTGTCCGAATTCTCTATGAATACGAGTGTTCTGCAGACCAACGACATTTCTATTTCCTTTCGATTTATCCCATGCAAAATCGTGCCATGATCTGGGGCTCCATTATCTTCGCGGCGGGTGCAGTAAGCGCCTGGAATACAGTTGGTTACGAGTCAGCCCCGATTAGTTGGATGAACTGGCTTCTGAAAATGGTGTAAAGATTACTGGAGGGTCGGAAATTTTAGCGTATCTCAGGCGGGGATTCCCGGCTTTACGAAGATTACCTCTTCCCTGTCCATGAAAACAGCCCCGGGTTGGCCTTTGGCTTTCTTGACGAACTTTCTCATTGTATAGGAAACAGGTACAATGCCGCTTGTCCGGGCTTTGCTGTAATGTGCGGCGATGCGGGCAGCGAATTCGAGGACCGCCTTCTGCGGATACTCCCTCGATCCGTTCCTTATAATGACATGCGAGCCCGATACGCCCCTCGCGTGAAGGAAGACGTCGTTTGGTTTCGCGAAGCCGAATGTGAGCTCATCGTTGTTCTTCGCGTCCTTGCCCACGTAAATCAGGTATCCACTTGTCTCAAATTCCCTGAACGGACTCCTCGCCTCCTCGCGCGCTTTCTCCCTCTTCGACATTAAGGTAATCGCTTCAACGTCGGCGCTGGTCTCCACATTTCCGAGTTCCGCTTCCACCTTTGCGAGCTCCTTCTTCACCTCCTCTTTTCGGGCAAACGCCTGGCGATATGACTCGCGTGCTTTCTTTGCCTTCTCGTAGTAGACTTGTGCGTTTTGGACTCCTGATAGTCCGGGATCAAGACTGATTCTCTCGCCGGTGTTCGCGTCCACGAACGAGTCCGCGCCCTTCTGCACTTCCGCTAAATGTGCCATTATATTGTCGGCGAACATCCTGTATTTCGACTCCCTGTTCCCGGAAATATCTTTCTCAATCTTTCCGATTGTCTTGAGAAGCTCATCTTTGCGTCCGGACAGCCTCTCCGTCAAACCATCCCTGAGTCTTACATCGCCTTCATGCCTTTCAGCATTGACCGAGTAGGCGGCGACACAGAGGTTGACCGAATCGTATCTCTCGTCTCTAAATAGACTCAGGTGATGTAACTCGATAAGACTCATCGCCAGAGGGTTGTCCCCGTCGTAGTATATCCTCGGTACCGGACGGGAAAGCTCGTCAAGGATATTTGTAACCGCGTCAAACAAGCTCGAAGCTGTGTCACGGCTTATTTCGGTTCCCTTCGGGCCGGCACTTTTCATAAGTTCTTCACCACCTGTCCGGTAGAACGCCTCCTTGCCGAGTTCGCCGGAGAAAGGTGGAATAACTCCCGTCAGTTTCTGAAGAGGATTGCCGGATCCGTTTTCGAAGGCCGCGGCAAAATCATCTGCGCTTCCCTCCCACCGAGCTTTGCCCGAATAGCCCGCAAAGTTGAACTCTTTTTTGGATTTGCCGAGA
Organism: Bacteroidota bacterium; assembly: GCA_021845665.1. GTDB lineage: Bacteria > Bacteroidota > Ignavibacteria > Kryptoniales > JAKASW01 > JAKASW01. The sequence continues at coordinate 37,777 of JAJZVO010000038.1, forward strand.
AAGGCTTCTTCCAGTTTGCCCGCGGCGTCGACAAGATATACATTCGCGTGAGGGCCGAACAGGTTAACTACCATCAACTTTTCATCGCTCAAGCCGAAGACGATCGTCCTCTCATTCATAAGAACATCGATTCGGAGAACGGTGCGGTCGACAACGTTCCTCAGGACGTTGGCTCCGGTGTGGCGTTTCGGCGCCTGCCGGAGGAAGAAGAAGTTCGCGCGCGGCTTGCAGGATACGACGAGTACCTTCGGCTGTTCTTCCTCTTTCTTCAAGATCAGTTCAAGCGTATTCTCGACTCTCGTGAAGCTCGCGCCCACGACCGACGTTACGATCTCTCCGCGGATTTCATCGACGAGGGCTTTGAGTGTAAAATAGTTATTCACCATGGGACGCAATCAAGTTAACGAAAGTGCCGGAGAATAGTGCGACTCACTTCCAAAGTGAATCGTAGTTTCATAAATTTCATTGATGAAGAATTATCCCGAGTCATACCTGACGATTTGGAAAGCTGTCAAAGGAGTGCGCAAGGGACGCGTTGCTACCTACGGACAGATAGCGAAGATCTGCGAATTGAGAGGCCATGCGAGGCTTGTCGGCTATGCTCTTCATAACCTTCCGGCCAACTCCGGCGTACCGTGGCACAGGATCATAAACTCGAAAGGGATGATTTCTCTTCCCAGGCACACGGGCGGCTATGAGAGACAGAAGAAGTTGCTTGAGCGGGAAGGGATCGTCTTCAAGAACGAGAAGATCGACCTTGCGAAGTACGGAGCAGGAAACAATTCAGGTACGAGGACCCGAAAAGCGCGCAGCGCTAAGGGCAATCCCGTCGAGAGAATGAAAAGGAACTGACGATGAAGGAGACACAAACAATCTGCTGCGCGCCATGCTCCATGCGCTACGCACCAAGCCCTTGGCGCCATGCGTGAAGACTACCCGGTAACTACCGCGATACGCGAGCTAAGGGCTGCGGGAGTCGCGTTTGTCCCGCACCTATACAACTACGTCGAACATGGTGGCACGCGTGTGTCGGCGGAATCGCTCGGCGTGCAGGAGCACAGCGTGATAAAGACTATCGTCATGGAGACGGACGAGAAGAAGCCGCTATTAGTGCTGATGCACGGCGACCTTGAAGTGTCGACCAAGCAGCTCGCCAGAGTTATCGGCGTAAAGCGCGTCGACCTCTGCACTCCGGACGCCGGACAGCGCCACACGGGCTATCTCTTCGGCGGGACGAGCCCGTTCGGGACGAGAAAGAAGCTCCCGGTTTATGCTGAGAAAACGATCTTCGATTTGCCGAAGATATACATCAACGGCGGGAAGAGAGGGTTCCTTGTCGAGATAGCTCCGAAGGAGCTCAAGAAAGTGTGCGGCGCAACGGAAGTGGAGGTGGGAATTTGGGAATGAGGGGATGGTGGAATAAGGGATTGTTGCAGAAATGGGTTAATGGATTGGGGGACTTAGGATGTTGCGGCTGACTTCAAAGGATTGATGATCTTAACGGTCCGAATTATCTGACCCGCGTTCAGGTCTTCCGTGTAGAGCGACTCGCACTTGGCGCTTTCAGCTGACACAACGATAAGCGAATCCCAGAACGAAAGCTTGTACTGGAGGCTCGCATCTACCGCCTCATTAATAAGATCCTTCCCTACAACAACCACCTCCATGTTCTCAAACATGTGAATAATACTCTTGACGAGAAGCGGATCAACGTGCAGCTTGACCGTTGCAGCCACATAAAATTCCTGAAGAACCTGCGTAGATATGACGGCGTCACCGGCAATGGCCTTCTGTTTAAACAGATCGCGTGCGAGAGCACGCTTTTTCACATCCCTTTTGTCGAGCTGATATATCAGTATGTTCGTATCGAAGAAAGCTCTAGACACGGTACAAGTCTTCGCGCTTCCATTTTTTCGTGCCGCCAGGCATTTCCGCCTTATCCATAAGAAGGTAGCATTCATCGACCCATTTACCGGAATTCCGCGTCACGGTTTGCTCGAGAAGCCGGCGAATGAGCGAATTCAGCGTCAGGTTGTGTTTGCGGGCGTACTCACGTCCGGCTTTGATAATCTTCTCGTCCAGAGCAAGCGTAATATTCTTCATCGCCTTCCTTTTTACACATAATAAGTGCGACAGGGGTGTTTGTCAAGCCGCCTGACATTAATGAGCAGTTCCACTTGTCCATAGAATCGGAATGCAGCTGATGCCAAACCCACACCTCAGTACCACACTCTGTGAGTGTGTGATATGTGACCGTTACCCGCTTGGGCAAACGCAAAGACTGCTGCGGTCACAAAGAGGTGAGGTCAAGCGGCCTCGCCTCGGAATTCCACCATTCTGTTCTTCCACTATTCCAGCCTTTGTTACTTCATCATCAGCATTTTTCTCACCTGGTTTATACCGGGTGCTGTCAATCGGTAGAAGTAGACTCCGCTTGCCAGATTATCTCCGTTGAACTCTGCCGCATGAATCCCCGCCGACTGGTAGCCGTTTAATAACGTCACGACTTTCCTCCCGAGCACATCGTACACCGTCAACGTCACGTTGCCAGCTTGGAGAAGGTTATAGCTGATCATCGTTGTCGGGTTGAACGGGTTTGGATAGTTCTGTACCAGGCCATTGATCTTTTGCTGACCGCTGATTGCTGACTGCTGATTACCACTACTCATGTTCGGCATCTTTCCCGTTTTCGGATCGACGTACATCTTGAGCGCATTTTCAGCGTCAGATATTTCCATCGGTGTTGAAAGAGAGGCATTCTGTACGACATCGTCCAAGATCGAAGAAGCCCGGTTAGCGTCGTTTTTGTTGAATAGCGCGATGTAGAAGTTGTTCAACTCTGCCTTTTCCGCGAGCGCTGTATTCGGATTGGAATCCATAATGCCGTCGTTCACAAGCTTCGCGTCATTGATGTCGCCTTCCCTTAAATACAGATTCGAAAGAAGGAGTTTATCTTCCCTGGCGGCCTGGCTCGGCAGGGTCTTGAAGTATTTTATTATGTCCGGCCTTGTCGTACTGTCGGCACAACTGTAAAGATAGACATAACCCGCTTCTGCCTCGGGATGTCTGCCAAGGTAAGACCTGAAGAAGTCCTCCGCCTCCTTATGCCTCCGCTTCTCAAGGTACTTGATCCCAATCGAAAGAGAGTCAAAGGAAGCTGCTGTACCTGTCTTCAAATTGTTTGTCGCGTTCGGAGAATTACCCGGCGAAGCGCTCGCTACGATGGGCGGCTTCACCGTTTCTTTAAGCCGGGATTGAGCCGAAGGAGTCGGAAATCCTGACCAGAAATCGGTCGATACATAAGGAACGACATTGATTGATGACCCCGAACCGGTCTGGAAAATCGCGTTGCTCGGATTCCCGCCGTTCCAATAGTCCCCGTAAGCGTCCAGATTGCTCACCGTGCTGTACCATGTGTTCAGCGCCACGTCGACATCGTTGTCATAAATACTGCTTGTTCCGTAAGGAGGGTACGGCTCACCGATATCGGGATAGCTGTTCTGGTACACCATGACGCCGATCTGGCAATGGGTAATCCGGTTGTTTCTCCCTCCAGAGCTGTCCACGTTTTCCTAGAGCGGCGATGAACCCCAGATCGCTGCAATGCCCCAGTTATAGTAGTCAACGTCATTCCGCCAGATATATCCGCTGCTTCCGGAGTACTGTATGCCGGCGCCCTGCTGGTTTTGATTAATCTTATAGATCACGTTGCCGTCGCAGGTAACGGTCAACGAGAGAACGTAGATACCATGGTTCACGTTGGAATTCGAGATGGTATTATTCAGTACCGACCCGGATGAGTTGTAGTAATATATTCCGTGACCGGAGTTGGCCGTGATGTTGCAGTTTGTGATCTCTACGTTCGAAGCGTTCTCGACATCAACCTGCGTTCCATAATCTATGTCTGCGTAGTCAATGGTGGAGCCATTTGCACCGGAGCCGTTTAGTACTATCGAACCCCAATCACCGGGGGAAGGAGAAGCTGAGTTTGACGTAAAGACGACCGGAGAACTCGATGATCCATCAACGGATAGTGGAGAATTTGCAGTTATGCCGTAACCGCCACCAGTGTTGAAAACAACTCTAGTACCGGGCTCTATGGTCAGAGGAAAATCCGATGGTACAGTGACAGCGGAATTGACGTAAACTACTCCCGACCACAGACCTGAGTTCACATTAGTGGGCGCTGTCCCAACGGATACAGGCTCAGTGGATGAACTTCCATAGGAATTTGTAGCGGTTACCCAATAAGCGTCCGCTACATTTTCATCCGGAAGACTCGCAGCTGCTCCCGAGTCTGTGAATGATGTAGATGTGTAGTTAGACGGGGTTATCACTGAGACGCTTCCGTTTGAGGCTTTGGAAACAGAATATGTCAGATTATTCAATGGTATTTGCGGATTCCACTTCAGGACCACATTCTGTCCGACAATGTTAACGGAGAAACCGGTTGGTTGAGGTGGAGCGTTAGGATTTCCACCGCCGCTTCCGATTCCTGTCAGAGTTCCGCCGGGCTCAACATCAATACTTGACCCTGCCTCCTTAATGACTTGGCTTCCTCCGTCAATAATCAAATTTGCTCCGGCACATACCACCAATTGCACATTTGGCTCCAAAGTCAGCGTGCAACCATCCTGAACTTCCACCGTGTTGGTGGTGGCCAGTGTGGTGTAGCCGTCAGTAATGTAGATTGAATCGTTGCCGTTTGGATTTGGCGCGACAGTCACATTTCCAGACCATACCCCTGGTTGATTTATACTATCATCTACAACAGTAGAATTCGGATCCTGCCAATTGAAGACAACCTGTACATATTCATTATCGTTCAGGCCAAGATCAAAAAGGCCCCGTCTGCAAGGTCAATCCCGGCAGGCGAGGCACTGTCCGCGATGTCATACCCATTGGGATGATGCGGTGGTACCGGTTCACCGTAACCATCATTATAGCCTTCCCAATATGCTTCCTGTGCTTCAGGTACATATTGGGCTAATCCCGGTTCGCCACCGTGCGTCAAGTATTGGTAGATGCGCCTCTGCGATTCAGGATCCCAGTAATTATCGTGCCAGTTTAGAGGGCCGACATCCCAAACTGGTACATCTGTTTCTACAGTTGAGCCATAGTAGAGGGTGACATTAAATACCGTTGATTGATCAGAACTATTCAGCACACTATGATCTGGCAAAGCGCAAAAAAAATCATTCGTCTGGATTACGTGACCGTTTGCAGTGGTAAGTCCGAGATCACCTTCACGCGTAGCATAAATCCAGACTCCTACTGTCGACACTCTATCTAGTTTTGACTTTGAACCTTTGGACCTTTCTGGTGTGAGTTGCGCGCGATTGACATATTGGGGGGTGCCGTATTTCACCATTGAGGCTAAGCGATTCTCGGGTACTACATTCACGCTGCTCATTCCGTTCCGTAAACTGATAGTAAACGTCGGTGAGAAAAGGGCGCCAGGCGGCACCATAAACTTCCTTACGAGCACTTGTTGGTAGCCACTTGCTTTTACCACCAATTCATAACTCTGACCGGAATCAGGTGTTGGGACGAAATTTATTAGAAATCCCCCGCTGTCGTTCGTGGCTGCCCTCGGTCGGAAGTGAGATGTAGACGACACTAAATCCTTATCCACTTTCTCCATCCCTGCCGTCGGGTCAGAATTTGGGGCGAGCAAATACACCTCAGCTCCGGCAATAGGCTTTCCAGTGGCCGCGTCTAAGACAGAGCCGCTTACGTTTCCGACGTATTTGCTTGGATTCATCGGTATTCCTCTGATCCCCGCATCGGCATAGAGAGCAGATAGAAAGAAAATCATGGAAGCCATGATCATTTTGTTCATCTGAACCTCCGATCTGTGTGAATGTAGAATGTCAATGACGCTATGAGAAGCAACGTGCAGGTAAATGGTCTTGCAATAGAACAGGGAACGAACCCGCCCGGCACCAAGCCTTGTAAGCATCACTTAGCAAAAATCACACTATCCGTTTGAGCTAGGTGAAATTTCCCATCTTCACCGTACCGGTAAATAAGCCGTTTCGATTTGCAGCACGATAAACTCCGACCGGAGCATTCAATTCTATTTACAACGATATCCCAAGCTCCGTCTTGAGAAGTGCTCAGAAAATTAAGATGCGCGGACACATACTTGCCTTCCTGATTCACGTCTTCCTCAGTATTGTATTTCCAGACCCTGGTAACCATATTCCC
>JAJZVO010000109.1 GCA_021845665.1 Bacteroidota bacterium
GTTCACAGGAGAGCCGGATGCGGGAAATCTGCACGTCCGGTTCGATGAGGGGAGAGGCCGCCACGATGGTCACCCTCGTGCCTCCTCTCCTACTCTACTGGTTGGACTTTTCGGCCGCGTCTCTAGGCAAGCTCTCAATGTGTGCCTTTAATGCGGGTGTCTGTGATGAATGTCAGGATAGTGCGGATGGGTATGTGTAATCTCACCATGCGCGTGCTCATGTAAATGAGGCTCGTTCGGATCTATATCAGTGGCATACCCATGTTGATGGTGCTCATCATGGACATGCCGATGATTATGCGTGAGCGCTTCATGTGTATGCTCATGTGAGTGCCATTCAGTCAGATGGAGCCACACCCCTATCCACATGAGCAGCGCAGCGCCAAGTAATGACACGCGAGGGGAATCATGCAGAAGAGATATGGATTTCATTTGCCAAACAAGTTCAGAATAGGCCTTACCAGCGAAGGCTCGATATACGGCACGCCGAAGTGGTCTCCGGATGGACCAACCTGTCCGGTACATTCCGGCCTCCGTTCTTGCCCGTATCAAAAGCCTTTTCGAGAACAATCTGATTTACCTCAAAGTGGTATCGGGTGTAAAGATAAGCTGTCCGGAGTTCACCTCGCGAGCGCGTTTTGCATCCAAGTATTACCTGTCTGTCGAGAGCAAGACTCCGTCCTGGTCGCTGCCCGCGAGGAGTGTCACCTCGAAAGAATTACAAAACATGTTTCGGGGACCTGCAATTACCATGTTCAGGGATACTGCGAAGTTTGGTGAGGCGTTAACTGCGACCCGCCCTATAACCAGGTCGTCCCTACTTCAAGAACACCATCTTCATCGTCCTGACATAATTCTGCGTTGACAGGCGATAGAAGTAAACACCGCTTGCGAGGCCCGAACCGCTGAACTGGACCGAATGAATACCGGCAGGTTGAATGGTGTTGACAAGCGTCGCGACTTCATTACCGAGAATATCGTACACTTTCAGGATAACATGGGTGACCGCCGGAAGCTGATAGCTGATAACTGTTGTGGGATTAAAAGGGTTCGGGTAATTCTGGCGCAAAGAAAAAGTTGTCGGTGTACCACTATAATCTTTAACTGCTGTTGTCTTCGCCGGCGATCCGAGGAATGCAAATGCAGAATACACATCGGATGTTGTGAAAGACACAGTGTTGTCGTCGATGGAAGCACCCTGAATGCTCACCCAGTTCGAGCCGTTCCAAGCCATTACTCCTGTCGGATGAAGATGACGGTACATGGAATCCGCCGCGACGCTATCCCAATAAAGGCGGCACACGATACCCTTCCCGAACTGCATCATGTTGGTGCTCCCCATCCCGGAAAAACTCATGAGGTTGAAGTTCAAAGAGTCTTTTCCGATTTGCGCACGATACCACCCGATGAAAGTGGAATCATGCGACAGACCGAGACTATCAATCGGCATCTCATCGATCCGACAGTAAATGGAATCCGGCATATTCATCATCATCCCTGCCATTGCGCCAGGGGCAAACATCATAGTGGTAGACGAATCGTTCCAGCATTTTACAACTGTTGTGTCAGTCGAGTTCCGGTGAACCCAGCTGGTGTAGTTCATTTGTGCGAAGGCCGATAGCGGAAGAATTAAAAGTACGACCGCCAACATGCCTATATGATTTCCTGTGCTGCAAGTTCTATATGAATGCTTCATTTGACCCTTCTCCTAATTTCTATTTTAAATCCCGAATCGTGCTCGGGATCCCTGTGGTTCGTAATAAAAGGGACTCGGTGATCAGCCGAATGCCGTCACGTTCCGGCGTATCTCCTCTTAAACCATCAAGCCTCATGCCGATATCAAGGAAGATAAAACCCGACAACTGGAACGAAGAGGGGGGAAATTCAACGTGCGAGCCTTGCGCTTGAGGGGTACTTTTTTGACGTTTGAGGCATTACGGGACGACACGACAGCCGGATGGGTGCATTGAAGAAGAGTCTGCGAACTCTGGAGGTAAACGAACACCGGGCTGTCAGGCTGCGTCGCGCCAGGACGGAGACACTGACGCGACACATCGACATTGAAATCAGAACAGGTATTCCAGTTTCACCGCTGTAACATCAAAGTCAGACGCCGAAATAGACCTTGGGTTGGGTGCGCCAGCAACAACGTATGCTCCGTACTGCGCAGCACCGATGTTGTATGTCGAGAAGAATGTCCTCTCAACTTTCAAGTTGACATTCTCCCAAGGAAAGCAGCCAACACCGATGACCGCCCCGCTGACATTCATGTCCTTGAGCTGACTGGATGTCTGATAGAGATATTTAACGTAGGTGCCGATCAGGTTATTGTAATAATAATCAGCCTTCACTCCGAAGCCCTGTCTCGACACCGGAGCGCCATCACCCGGAAGTCCTGTAAATCCGTCCACACCGTAGAAGGCGCCATCGCGCTGCGATTGGAGCAGTCCAAAGAGCTCTATGAGATTGTTGTTGCCGATGTATTGGGCCTGGAAGTCTAGTCCCAGATTGTAGTAGTTATCGATATAATCCGGAATTGCAAGCGCTGCGGCCGGAGCGGCGGTCATACTCAGCTTCCCGAAGTAACCGAATCCTCCGATCTCAGTATAGGTGTTCTTGCCGATTGGAGGAAGATAGTACGAGACTCTGACATAGCTGTTTACACCGTTTACGCCATCGAATGTACCAGAGCCTGAAATGGCGCCTTGCACGTAACCGTTCGCCGTCTGATTTGCCGTCGGCCTGTACACTCCCACACTTGCGTACAACCCACCGCCGTCGAAATCGCCGAGCATCCCGAAAAGCTCACCGCCTTCCATGAAGGCTGTTCCGGGATCGAAGAGTGTATTATGCGTGCTGAGCCCCATAAGACTTGCCGTCAAGCCCCAGGTTCCAATTGTGTTCGAAGGATCGCCGGCACCCAGAGCATCCTCTGCCCTTATCCCGTATACAAAGTTCTGGCCGGCAACAGTCTCATCCGGGGACACGAGAGCTACATCGAACATCCCGAGCCCGACAGTACCGCCTTCGTCATCGGGTCCGCCGAACTCAATGAAGCTTCCGAGTCGCGGGGTGATCTCACCTGCTATGTAAATGCTCGACCCGGCAAGGTAATCGAGCAGATCTTCATCTCCATAACCATCGGGACTGGAGATGAAACCCTGTCCGGCGGACACAACTCCATGGGGAACGATCCCGTTGCCGCTCCCCTGCTGGTAGTTCCACCTCGAAGAGATCCTGGCAGAAACCATCGGTGTGGCTGGGAATTCGAGGATTGTCCTTCCCTGACTGGTGGTGTCGCTTGTGGAGGCATGGTCACTTATGAGCTGAGTATTGTTGCTGACGTAGCCGTGAAGTTTGAAGTCCCTGCCGAACGGTGTGAGATGCGGAAAAACAGTATGACAGGTTGCGCAGCTCAGTCCTGTTTGTCGGGAATAGCTTGGGATTGCTTCTGCCGCACGAGGTACATTGAGCGCTGATACAGCCGCTACAATGACCAAAAGCACTGTTCGCTGAAATACCGAAGAATATTTGTCGTACATGATCTTTGTCCTTCAAGGCTTGTATGGTTTGAGACAAGTTTATTGAACGGGCGCGTGCTGGTTTGAATGCCACGCACCGGAAATTTATCCCGCACACGGGATATCAAGACGCCTCGAGGAAGATCAAATACGGAGAACGAGATTAACGATTGTGAGATCCAGCGGTGGGGGCTTGCTGTCGATGAATGCATAAAAGGAATGAGTGTCTGATCGCAAACCACGGTCGACCGGCGAAACCAAATAAAGACTTGCGATTAATGGGACCCTGTTCTTCACAGAATCGGTATAATTACTCACGACTTTCTTTTGCCGCTTGATTAACCTGAGGCAGCCTCTCGCAGCCAACTGCTGTCCAACGCGGGGCGACCTCAACCTTTGAGAAGCTTTGCAACTGCACCCGCATGGAAGTTGCACTGAGCTCGTGCCCACCGCAGAGCTGCTTACCGTGCTGTGCACCATGGTGCAGTAGTAGGATGAACACTCATACCTAACCTGTCCGACAAGAAAAGCAAGCATGGTAACCATGTTGAGGTAAACCGTTGCTCTACGGGCTGCCATGGGCCCCCTTAGCACCCCAAAACGATCCATTTGTCAGACCTGTCTCAACGATTGAGAACTCATCCCTTGCTGCTCCAGCTGCTTTGGCGGACATTTCACATCTGCATGCGAACAGAAGACACAGCAATCCCCAGGCTTTGGTCTCATGACAACATTGCACGCTTTGCATTGATAGAAATGCTGGCAGGCATCTGTCGGCATCTCCAAAGTCTCTTTGCAGCCGCAATTCGGACACGTGAGCGTGGCCGATGGGATGATTTCAAGTTTCATACATCTCCTTTCTTGTTGACCTTGTCCAAGTGCAAGGTTATAAGCTCCACCGAAATCCTCCCGTTATGCCAAACGAAGGCGCAGTGTCCGTAAGGCCCTTCGAGAGGAGTACGGTCCATATCATATCAGAGCTTGTTTCGCAGTTCAGACCGAGTAAAGCCTGGTTCGGAGGTGGATAACCTGAAAGGATCGTTGTGTATCCCTGGTACATGAGTGCAAGAGAGAAGTCTCCATTGGCGAAGAATCTTCCGATTCCGCCTCCATAGACAAACGGATTTCTGAAATCAACTCCAATTGGCTTGCCCAAAAGCAGGTACCCGGCATTAGCCATTACGGCGTAAGCACCGAACAATTGCCTGTAATTGAGCGAGCCTCCAAAGTCGAATTTCCCCGTTCCGAAGTTATGCTCCGTGCTTGCCGTAGGCACTTTGACCTGCACATCGATTCCGAGTGTGGGCGAATTCCCGTCCCGTCCGAGAGGCCCCGCGGATTGGTCGAAGTCCGGATGTATAATCTCGTACTCCCCAGTCAGAAACAAATCGCCCAACCCGACGACGTTTGACATGCTTCCCATTGAGGAGCTGCCGGAACCTCCCATCATGCCGCCGGTGCCAGAGGACATGTTCATATTCGAACTGCCATGTGGCAGCAGCATCCCGCCGGCGGCAGTAACGAGATTGTTGTTTTGCGAAACAATCGGAAGGATCGCGGACGCGCTCCAGTTGCTCGCTTCATACCTCAGCCCGGGCACGAGATAGAAGGTCGAGGTGTTGCTCCCGAAAATATAATTGCCCCGAGAATACTGGAGGTATCCGGTCGCAAACCAGTTGCCCTGGGCGTTAACAGATGCGGCGGAAGATAGCAGGCAGATAGATAGAATCATCAAAGCACTTGGCCAGTCCCGATTGCCCATGGGGACGGCTGCACTAACAGACAACTTCCTTTGATTTTTTATCATTATATTCATATTTTTTTTTATGGCAACGATAACTGTTCGAAAAACGGTCAGGATGGGACGAGAACCCGTTGTGTTGATCCCATTAAAGGATTACGAGCTAATGATTGAAGAGATGGAAATGCTGCGCTCAAAGAGACTTGTACGAGACATAGAAGAATCGCGCGAACAAATTGAAAAGGGGATGACCATCAGTCTCGCTGAAGTGAAGCGCAAACTGAATATCTCCAAGAAGTGAAACTCGAATTCTCCGATAGTTCCTTCCGTCAACTGTCAAACCTCCCTAAACCAGTTCAAAAGAGAATCGTCAAGAAGCTTGAGTTTTATCTTGCTCAGGAGAACCCGATTGCATATGCCGACAAATTGACGGCGTCGGAATTCGGTAGCTTCAAATTCCGAATCGGGGATTACCGAGTTCTCTTTGATATTCATGAAAATACCATCTTTGTTCTGAAGGTCGGGCACCGAAAGGAAATCTACAGATAGAAATTTCAGTCCGGAAATAGCCACTGAGACACAGAGAGGACTTCTTCTCGGTGTCTCATGTGGTTTCAAAGACGCAGCTATTTCCCGCCGCCGTTCTGTTCTTTCTTCAGGTTTTGCATCATCTCGTGATAGTCGTTGACAAGCGAGCCCATGTGTATCTGCATCTGCATCATGTGGTCTTTCATCTGGGGATCCTCCATCATGGCTTTGTCGTTCATCGTCTTGTCCATCTGCCCAAGAAGGGATTCCATGCTCATCCCGAGATTCTTCATCTGCTGCATCATGGGCATCTGGCTACCCATTCCCTTCATGCCGTCCATCCCCTTCATACTGTTCATCTGTTTCATCATACCCGAAAGCTCACCGGTCATTACGTGCATATGCTGCATCATGTCAGACATGGAGGCCATGTTCTGCATGTTATTCATGTTTTGCATGTGCTGCATGTTTCCCATGCCACTGCCCATTGAACCCTGAGCGTATAATGTGATGGCAGTGAAGAACAAGGCAACTGCCACGAGTCCGAACGGATAGATTGCCTTGTGTTGTCCGGTCGAGCGGGATTTAACTTCGTTCATCATTTTGATTCTCCTTTTGTGTTCATGTGTTTTGTGATTTGCTACTCTACGATTATTGTTCCGTGGAGCATTCCCATTCCACATTGAAAACCGAACTCTCCTTTCTTGTCGGGCGTAAACTCGACCGGGACAGTTTTGAATGCCGTCAATGTGGCTTGCTTGTTGAAGTCAGGAAACAGCACCTGCTCGGAGCAAAGAGCAGTCTCTTCACGGTGAAAATTCAACCTGACTGGCTTCCCTGCCTGTACCACAATGACATCAGGAGTATAACCTCCTTTGACTGTGATAAAAGCCTCTTGGATTCCCGAAGCTGCTGTTCCGAGAACCGTTGGCTTCTTCTCGGAAAACCAGAAATACCAGGCAATCCATACAGTGACAAGTAATCCTCCAATTGTTACAATTATTTGCGTCGTTAACATTTCCTAATCTCCTTTATTTATGCGAAGGGGAAAATCTTCTGAGACGATTCGCGTTTGTCACTACCGTTACTGAGCTGAACGCCATTGCCGCACCGGCAATTATCGGCGACAGTAGAACTCCGAAAAAGGGATACAAAAGTCCGGCGGCTATCGGAATGCCGATAGTGTTATAGAAGAATGCGCCGAACAAATTCTGCTTGATGTTCTTCATCGTGGCACGGGAAAGCTCCACGGCTGTTACAACGCCTCTCAAGTTTCCTTTGATGAGCGTTATGTCCGAGGCTTCGATGGCGACATCGGTTCCAGTGCCGATTGCGAGGCCGACATCTGCCTGTGCGAGTGCGGGTGCATCATTAATTCCGTCTCCGACCATGGCAACAAGTTTACCCTCCTGCTGAAGCTTCTGCACGTTAAAAGCCTTTTGCTCGGGAAGGACTTCTGCCAACACTCTCTCAACGCCGACCTGTCTACCAATCGCTTCGGCGGTTCGCCTATTGTCCCCGGTTATCATAACGACTTCAAGTCCAAGCGACTTCAGATGTGCGATCGCTTCCTTAGAGTCCTCTTTAACTGTGTCTGCGACTGCGATTATGCCGGCAAGCTTTCCCTCAACCGCAACAAACATCGGGGTCTTACCGTCCGCAGCTAATGAATCACTCTTTCCTTTCATTTGCTCGAACTCAATCTTGCGATCATTCAGCAGTTTCGCGTTCCCAAGGAGAATGTGGTTTCCATCCACATTAGCCTCGACACCATGGCCTGGTATCGCGTTGAAATCGCTAGCGTCGGTAACGGAGATGCCGCGGTTCTCCGCTCCTTTTATGATAGCCTCTCCGAGCGGATGCTCCGAGCCCTTCTCAACCGATGCTGCGAAATGCAGGACATCGTTTTCACCGAAACCGTTGGTTGTTACGATATCCGTCAGCGACGGTTTACCGACGGTTATTGTCCCAGTTTTGTCGAGCACTACGGCATTTATTTTTTTGGCGGTCTCGAGCGCGGAGCCACTCCTTATGAGGATGCCGTTTTCCGCGCCTTTGCCGACTCCGACCATCAGAGAGATCGGAGTGGCGATTCCAAGAGCGCAGGGGCACGCGATGATGAGTACAGTGACGAAGACAATGAGCGCGTAAATCAAGGCGGGCTGCGGACCGAAGTCGAACCAGATAATGAACGAAAGTATCGCAAGTATCATTACAGCGGGAGCAAAATAGCCAGCGACTTTATCCACGACTCTCTGTATCGGTGCCTTGGAGCTTTGCGCCTGCTGTACCATCTCGATTATCTGGGCCAGAGCAGTATCTTTCCCGACATTTGTAGCTTTGAACCTGAATGAGCCGGTCTTGTTTATTGTCCCGCCGATGACTTCATCGTTGACGCCCTTTTCGACGGGGATAGGCTCACCGGTTATCATAGCTTCATCAATCGAAGACGAGCCCTCGACAAGGACGCCATCGACAGATATTGTTTCGCCCGGCCGGACTACAACTATGTCGTCAAGTACCACTTCTTCGACTGGAATATCGATTTCCTTTCCTTCTCTGACGACTCGCGCCGTCTTCGCCTGTAAGCCGATCAGCTTCTTGATCGCCTCGGAACTTTTTCCCTTTGCGCGGATTTCGAGTGCCATGCCGAGAACAACCAAAGCGATAACGACACCCACGACATCGTAGAATTCGCCGGCAAGAGACAGTTTGGGAAATATCTGAGGGAAGAAGACAGCTATGGTTGAGTATATCCATGCGGCGCTTATACCGACGGCTATCAAGGTGTGCATGTTGGCGGAACGATTCTTAAACCCTGCCCATGCGCCAGTGTAGAATTGAGAGCCCGACCAGAACATGACAGGCAAGGTGATTAGTGCCATTGCCATCCAGATATATCGCAGAGTCTCGCTCCCTTCCTGTAATGCGGCGGGCAATCCGAACAATTGCGGATAGGAGAAAAACAGAATAGGGACTGAAACAACCGCAGCGAAGATGAACTTGCGCATCAGCGATTTGTATTCCTGGAGGTGTGCCTTCTGTGTTTCATCCATCTCTTCCTCGCCCTTGCCATTGCGAGGGGGCGCCGAGTCGAAAGTCTTATAGCCTAACTTGTCGATCACCTGCTTAACTGGTTTCATCTGGACTGTCGAAGGAAGATACTCGATCAATGCCGATTCTGAAGCCAGATCAACGCTCGCCGAAAGAACGCCAGGGGTGCGCTTCAACTCATCCTCGATTTTCGTGACACAGGACGCGCAATGCATCCCGCCGATTCCGAGTTTCAGAGTTTCCTTTCCCACACGGTATCCTGCAGAACCGATCGCGTCGGTGATCTGCTGAGCGCTGACGCGCGATGGAATATATTCGACAAACGCATTTTCGGACGTCAGATTTACGTTAATCTTTTTCACTCCGTCCATGTTGCGGACCTGCTTTTCTATGCTTATCGCGCAGGCGGCACAATCCATCCCTACGATCGACAACTTTAACTTCTGAGTACCGTTTTCATGTGAAGTCGTTGTAGCTTTTGTATTCCGGGTACCAGGCATGTATTTGGCGGGTTCAGCGTCAAATTTCGACTTGCAC
>JAJZVO010000003.1 GCA_021845665.1 Bacteroidota bacterium
GAGCGATTAAAGCTTGAGCCGGCTTTTCTGCAACGAGTGCATCAATAAGCAAATTGAGATTGATCGTTTGAGAAAAGAGAACGAGAGTCTGCGCAATGAGAACTACAAACTGAAGAAGAGACTGAAACAAGGATACTTCGGGTCTTCTACTCCTTTATCACTGGGCAGACGATCGAGCCGTCCCTGCTGACAATAACTTTGCCGAGCGTACCTTGCGACCACTTGTCATCGCTCGCAAAATCAGTTTTGGTTCCCAGTCCCAAAATGGTGCCCTTACACGTTCCCGCATCATGTCCGTCCTCTTGACTATCCACAACCGCTTCCCTAACCAAACCCTTCAACGACTTTCCTCCTTCTTGGACCTCTTCGCTGCTAACTCCTCCATCGATGTCTATATATCTCTCTTCTCACATTCCCCCTCACATCCATCTCCTCTACCACCGTAACTGAGCGGTTACGTCTCCTCCTTCCTCATGAGTTTGAAGTTCTAAATAAAGTTTCTTAGCTTTTAGTAAGCAAGAAGCGAGCACCCATGTCCATCTGAGGACATGGGTAGACTAAGTGAGTTTTTGCCTTTTTTCTAAGGGAGACGCTGCAACGTCTCCCGATTTTTATGAGTATGCCATTATCATGCCTCCTCCTACTAATCTATTTCAACAGCATTAATTTTTTGGAAATCGAATTCAACCCGACAACCAAGCGGTAAAAATATACGCCACTTGCCAGATTTGATGCGTCGAATATGACGCTGTAATTCCCACGTCCCTGGTAAGTGTCCACCAGAGTCTTCACTTTTTGCCCAATGATGTTGAAAACTATGAGCACCACATGCGATCTCTTGGGCACAGAATAGTCGATTGTAGTTGAGGGATTAAACGGATTGGGATAATTTTGACTCAGTTTCAAAGAGGACGGGGTCAGAGAGCTTCCAGAAAAATTGACACCCGTTACCTCAGAGATGGGTGCCCGCCACAATCCTCCTTCCTGACCAATTCCCACAAAAACACTAGAGTTATTCAGATAGATTGATGAGATTCCCAAGGAAGGTAGGCCTTGGCCTGTATTTTTCCAGCTATCACGGTTGATTGTTGACGAATAGAACATCGATGGATAGAAACCTATCGCCCCTTGGGTAGTTAGACCGGCAAATACATCCTGGCCCTGGATCGACACGGCTAATACTTGCGGCGACCCGAAGCCAGGGAGGCCGTTTGAATACGATGACCAAGTCTCACCGTAGTCCGTCGAAAGGAACAGCCCTCCGGGAGGAGGTGGAACGGTGTCAGAAACCGGTTGCGGCATGACCCATCTTCCGGCAACTACGGTAGAGTCGCTCTCGGCGATAGACGAAACATCTGGTAGCTTTCCATTGACCTTTGTCCAGCTTTTGCCACTATCACTAGATCTGTATATCCCGCTATCGCCTGCAGCGACAACGTTTGTGCCCGAGGCGGTGAGTGCCCCTATCCCCGCAGGACTTCCTTCAGCAAGCGACTATGTCCTCCCAAAGTCCGTGGAATAATACAATTGGGAGTTCGCTGCTACAAGGTTGGCTCCGCTTTGCACAAGGGCCAGAGCAGGTAGATTTAAAGTGTTCCAAGTCTTACCTGAATCTGAAGAAGCATATATCCCTCCACTAGTCACAACATAAACGGTTGGACCTATCACTGTTACCTCATTTATGACGCCAGGATCTTCTTTCAGGCTAGTATCAGCCAGCCAGGTATTTCCATTGTCAGTTGAGGAATAGAGGGAGTCACCATTGAATACTGCGAAAACATTTGCCCCATCTCCTGAGACCGAAGTAACATGTGACCCGACGATTCCGTTAGCCGCATACCTCCAGTGCTTACCGTTGTCGGTTGAAGCATAGACACCGTTACTGAAGCTTGTAGCATACAAGTCCGTGTCTGCTACGGCAAGTGACAAGACTTTGTTTACAGGCAAACCAATGCCAGGGTTGTACCACGTCGCACCCCCATCGCTGGATAGCATTACTCCATTTTCGGTTCCCATGTAGGAGTCATTGCTATCCATGACAATGCTGAAAACTGTTCCAGAATACATCGAGTCTTGAGCGCTTGGCCAGTTCCATGTATCGCCACCGTCAGTCGATCTGATTATTCCACCTACCCACCCCACAAGTATGGTAGAGTCGTAAGCGGAAACGCAATTTGTATAGTCGTTTACTGATCCTGTACCTGTTGCGGTAGACCAGTTGTTACCTCCGTCCGTAGATTTCACCACACCAGCGCCAGTTGCAGCGAACAGATCGTTACCGACCAGCACAAGACCGTTTATCGGGCCGGATTCTATTCCATTTTCAATGGTTGCCCAAGATCTCCCGTCATCTGTAGATCGGAAGAGACCACCCCCGCCTGCATAGATAACCGAGTCCTTTACCACGATGTGTTCTATATTTGAAGTTAAGGAAGTATCCGGATCGATCCATGTTATGCCGTCATCTGTGGATTTGAGTACACCGTTGACCCATCCGGCAAAAATATTCGGCCCCTTCTTTACGAAACAGTTGGTGAAATCGCCGCTTACATTCGTCCAGCTTTGCCCGCCATCGGTGGATCGGTAAGTACCGGCGAAAGTTCCAGCAAACTCAGTTGAGCCTATGACTGCAACGGACCAGACTTGCGACGGGCTACCGACATTTAGCTGCTTCCATTGGGCGTGAAGCGTAGAATATTGGAGGATTGAAAGAAAAAGAATTGCAAATACCTGTATCCGTTTAATCATGGGCGCTCTCTCTTCTCTTGGTACTTCAATTTCACTACCTTACGGGCTGTAACAACTTACCACGGATTCGGTCCAACTTGAGTGAGACAGTCTGGGCTTCCGGACCTAGAACATTAACGTTCTAGCTCGCGCTTCATGTCGCGTCTTTGTCAACTTATAATCATTCGAATCTCATACGCATCAGCATTCCGAATGAATCTTTCTCTGAAGATCAACCCTCGTCACTTCCAGCCCCTCGCTGGCAATGACGCCGTTAAGGTTGACTCTACTATTTACGTTTCGAATTAGTTGAATGATAATATTAACGAAGGTGAATCTCAAGCAAGAAATAACGCCTGAAATCCGATATAGGGGCATAGAAATTGAGGGTAAAAAAGGTGAGGCGATCCTGTCTGCTCTCTCTCACATTCCCCCTCACATCCATCTCCTCTAACACCGTAACTGAGCGGTTACCCGCGCGCATCGAGCTGAAGGAAGGTGATACCCCAGAACGGTAAAGACGACGATGGTCAACGACTAATTGCTAATCCCCTGTTCCACGCAAGATCGCCTAAGCAGAACGAGAGCACCGGCATTTCCGGACAGAAGGTTGTGTTAGCACTTCGCATTCCGTCCTTACGCAGTAGCCGCGTCGGAGCGTACACAGCATTCAACGAGCCGATCCCGATCTCAGGATCTCTACGTTCCACCACCGGCCATCAGCCGGATCGAGGCATCGCCGTTTCCAAGCTTCCCTTTTAGCTTCGCTCCTAAAGGGCGGTGACTGAACCGGCCGATATCGACTCGCCCCACTTTCATTCTGGGAATCACTTTCTAATGTTCGACGGAGTTCAATTTCTTGATATAGATATTTCCGGAGGAAGTATGCAGATTGATTTCCGGACCGCCGCCGTTAATATTGAATTCAGCCCGCCTACTCCCGTAGCTGCCGGATGTGAAGGTCATCGGGAAATCCGAGATGATTTTGTCGTCATTACCACCCGAGATGTCGGCCCTAATCGTCACCTTAGCATCTGACGGGAGGTATAAATAGACGTCGCCGCCGCTAGACTCGATCTTGCTGCTCCCATCACCCTGTGGGATAAGGCCAACCTTGACGGTTCCACCGGATGAGTAAACATTTGCGGAGCCCACCGCCTGCATGATGTTCACATCGCCGCCGGAGGTATTCGCACTGACTTTGCCGTCGCCGGACTTAAGGCTAATGTCACCGCCGGAGGTTGAAAGTGTCACGTTTCCTCCTACTTTGCCCACCGAGACATTTCCGCTCGACGTGGAGGCTGAAAGGCTTCCACCCACGTTGCCGATGCTCATATCACCACCGGAAGTAGAAGCGCGAAGGCTCCCTCCCACCGAGGTCACTTCGATGTCGCCCCCCGAGGTGGAGACATTCACATTCTTGCTCGCGTGGTCGACGTGGATGTCCCCGCCGGATGTGGAAAGATTAGCATCTCCATCCACATCGCGAAGCGTAATGTCTCCGCCGGATGTCTGTCCTTTCACTTCACCGCTTACGCCGTCAAGCGTAAGATCTCCGCCGGAAGTGTGCATCGCCGCCCCGCCTTTAAGGGGACCGGATATCCTGATATCGCCGCCGGACGTTGTGAGAGCAACATTGAAATCCTTCGGCACGTAAAAATCGAAACGCAGATTCCGATCCGATGAGAACCATCCGTGATGCGGATGAAAATCGACCTGCACGGTGTTGTCATGAAGTTCGGCTTTGAGATTATCCGCTTCGTCACCCAAATTTTGAGCCGTCAATTGCACCTGCATTTTATTCCATACTTTGACCGAGATGTCGCCCCCGCTGACGGAAACAACAAGTTTTCCCGCGCTCGATACATCGAAGTTCTTCTGGACGTCTGCTGACGCACGCTCTGTCCCGAAAGCCATCACAGCCATAAACAGAACGAGAGTTACCGACAACGAAATATTCCTTTTCATAATTAGAGCTCCTTTAATTCTTTAAGTATATCTTTTGCTTTCAATCTCACATAGCGGTTGTGATCAGAGATTGATTTTTCTTTCAGCACGTCAAGCACTTGAGGATCCACCCAATTGTCTGCTCCAAGCGAACTGCCTCTCAGTTCCTTTCCCGCAAGGAAATTGATAGCAGCTACCCGCATACCAGGGTTTTTATCATGCTGAAGGACAAAGAGCATCGCCTCCCTGATCCGGGTATCGAATGGGAGCTTGTCCAACGAAACGAGAGCTTCCCTGCGAACGCCCGCGTTATCATCCGTCTTGACGGCCTCTATCAGGGCGTCTTCGATTTCCTTGTCGGGTTTGCCGTAAGCATCGATCATTCCAATCGTTCTCAGCCTGACTCCGGGATTATCGGAATTCACAAGCGCATACGCCAGTATCTTTTGAATGTCCCTGTTTTCTATTGGACCTCTCATCTCATACCGTCTCACCACATTGAATGAGAATTTCAAATTTCCTGTCCCGTCCCGGGAGTCGAGAAAGCGGATACCCGTGATCGCAGCGGTGCCCGCCCCTTTAGCGGAAATTTCTAAAACGATACTCCGAACTGAGTTCGCTCCCATTTTTCCACCGAAGATTAAATATCCCGATATCACACCAGTCGCAAGAGCAAGCAACACGAACGCCGCGACCACATAAGCCGGAATCAGGTAATCTCCCCAACGGCGCGTATTCCGGGTCCCCGAGTATTCTTTCCTCTCGGCTTTTTGAATTTTCTCATCCGACAATACGCCCCGCAGTTCGCTTCTCGCCTCGCGAACTATTTGCCCGACTTCCTCTTCCTGTCGTACAGGCTCTTTCGGCATAACTCTGTTCAGTTTCCGGGAATATTCGGCGCACGCCCGACATCTTCCAAGATGATTTTCCAGTAACGCTATGTCGTCCCGGTTTATCTCGCCATAGTGGGACAGTACGATCAGTTTCTCGTATTTTTTGTGTCTCATAATCGGATCTCCTGCTACAAAGCTGTTTCGAGTTCTTTCTGCAGCCTGCGGACCGCCTCGTAGAGATGCTTCTTCACATTGCCCTCTGAACATTCAGCCATTGCGGCAATTTCTCTGAGCTTGTAGCCTTCATAATGTTTCATTGTGAATACGAACCTCTGCATCGGAGAAAGCCTGCAGAGCGCCCGTTCGATTTGCCTTCCGAGTTCGGCCCTGAAAAATTCTCCTTCTGTTGTGTGCGATGAAGAAAGATCAAGCGAATGCGCGCATCCCCCGTCGTCGTTGCACCCTCTTTCCCCTCCTCGAAACACATCCATGTACCGCCTCTGAGTAGACTTAAAGCGAATACAAACATTCGTCGCGATCCTATAGAGCCATGTCGAGAATTCGCTCCGCAGCTCGAATTGCCTTATAGACCTGTACGCCCGTATGAGCGTTTCCTGGTAAATATCTTTGGCATCGTCGGAGTTTCTGGTATAAGAAAACGCAAGGGAAAGCACCCGGCGGTCGTATCTCTGGACCAATTCTTCGAAAGCGTTCACGTCTCCATCCTGTGCGCAAAGGATAAGTTCCCTGTCAGTGGCGATATTCATTTGGGCGGATATTCCCGACAAATGTTCCTCTTATTCTTCGTCTCGTGGCATTTTCATTAGTTTGGACTCCTGATGCTTCGCAAAAGTTGGGGACAAAGGTCCGCGTGACACAGGCATTACGGATATTTTACACGGACTACGCCGCGATGGATGTGGGGGTTACACGCCCGATAAGTTCACGACGGACGTGGAGAGCAGATTTACAGGTTTACGAGGACTCTTATTGAGGTGCCGAGGAAGTAGATAGAAAGGAGAATTAGCACGACTCCGAGCCCATAATTCACCTTCTTCATCATTTCATTAGAAATGAATCTTTTTGCCCAATGAAGTGTGTTCGCCAGTGTCATGAGGTAGGATGCAAGACCGGCAGTTCCCGCAGCGAGGAACAACAGTGAAATATGTGTGTCGAAATCCGTGACAAGACCGAGGTCCTTGATTATTCTTACGCCGATAAGCCACCAAACAATCATCATTGGATTCGTCACGGCCAATGAAAAGCCTGTGACGTATGAAAGCCTTTTGCTTTTCAAGGTAGGATGAGTCAACTCGAGCATGTTCGCCTTCTTGCCGTCGCGGAATGTGAAGAACGCCAGGAGCCAGAGGATTACCGTAGCAACGATTCCGAAGATTGCGACTACAATCGGGCTCTTGAGAAACGGCGCGACACCGAAGAGCGCGATGCTGCCGTACATAAAATCCGAGCTCACAGAGCCGAGCGCGACCATGTAAGCGGCACGTAGATGGCTGTTCAGCGATCGTTTTGCTATTTCGATTTGTGTAGCGCCGATGGGTATTGCCGTAAGAAAGCCCATGACATAAGTAATAATCAGGAACAAAAATGTATCCATCACACCTTTTTGATTGTTTAGATCAATATAGGGCTTTACTTAACAAGAATCCGCATCCGCTCCTTGTTAATTATCTTGGCTGAAGCTTCCAAATGCCTGGAGGCTTCGAAAGCGACATCCGAGGGATCTAGCTTGCGGAAGCAGCGAACCTCCTTGCATGTCTTGGCCATCTTGTTGATACACGTTATGTTCCTGCAATTGCTTTCCGCGACGAAGCACTTCGACGGCGCGTCTTGATTCGCCGCGATGAAGCCGGGGGCCTTGGAATCATAACCGTAGATGTGAGACGGTGTCCCGCCGAACACCGACAGCACAGCCGTCTTGTTCCTGAGACTCTCTCCGGTTCTTCTCGAATACTTGCGAGCCGCAGCTAAATGGAGCGGGCCGGTGTCACCACTTATGAAGACGCCCGACAAATCTATGAGAGCCGTGTAGACATCAAGCTTGGTCGAAGGGGGAATTATGGTAATATTCTTTCTGTGTTCCGGAGAAAGTGAGAAGAGGAGCTCATGCTCTATGAGTTTCTCGACGTGCCCGGCACCCAACATTATGGAGCAGTGCATCCCGGAAAGCTTTCGCAATACACTGAGCTGAAAATCGAAAGGCATCCTCGTGAATTTCGCCGACGCATCCGGATTGAAGAGCACGATCGGGTCATCCGTCGTGATGCCGTTGCTCGCAAGAAAATTCCTCGCCGCCACAAGTGCTTCGTCCGAAAGGAACACTTCGGCTCCTTTAAAGTCTTCACCCGGACCTGCTGTTACATAATCGCGGAATATATCCTTGACAAAATCGTAAGACCTGTAAACGACGTTGTTGATTACCTCTCCCTTCTTTCCCTCGTTCCTGACAAGCTCCGCCGCCATCATCGAATAATTCACGACGCTCTTCTTTCCAAAGATCTTGTCGTCAACCATCGGACTGAAATTGATTACGAGATCGTAGTCATACGACTCGGCAATTTCAGTGAGTCTGTCGATGTCGCTCTTCTTAGGATATGGTGCGCCTTCATAAACGGGGTAAAGGTTCGAAATCTTCGGATTGCCCTCGATGAGATCTTGGGCCGATTTTTTTACTACACAGTCCAACCGTACGTCAGGGAGTATCTCTCTCAGCGCCGAGATGGCGCCTTGGGCTATGATGGCATCTCCGATATTCAGGTCAGCCGCAACGAGTACTGACTTGATTCTTTTCGCTTTTGCGAATTGCTTCCTGGCTTGCCTTTCTACGGCTTTATAGACAAGTATGTTTCCAAGAAGATTCCTGAGGGTAATGTCGAGAACTCGTGCACCATGTTGTGGGAAGACATCGGTTACAAGACTCGTGAATTGGAAAAACCTCTTAAACTGCGTCTCCTTGTCCATCTGGATCAGTTCCTTCTGCTGCCCCCCGGACAAGTATGCGGAACCCGCGATGTTGTTCAATTAAGTCACCTCTCTTTTCCTGAAGATTGCCCGGTAATTCAATTACTGCCTCAACAAGAATGCTAACAGAGAAGTCAGAAACTCTCGCCATTTTAAATATAATTGTTCAAAATGAAATTTGAATGACTATTTATTTGGAAATGCTATTTATCGTGGAATTTTGCACATAGTTGCGTTATGTCGTCACTCTGCGGCGCTTGGCCGACAAACGATGAGACTTCAATCCTTATGGTTTCGAGGATTTCATCCGGATCGAGTCCTGCATTCAGCCTCAACAGGTCCCCGATCCGCTCCTCTGAAAATTGTTCACCTTTCTCGTTCAGGGCCTCGTTCACGCCATCGGTGAACATATATAAAAGGTCTCCAGGTGCAATCTCCTCACCCCCGACCTCGTACCTGATGTTCGGTACAACTCCAAGCATCAAACCACCGCTTTCAAGCCTTACCACCGGGCCGTTCCGCTTGAGCAGAAACGGATAATTGTGCCCGGCGTTTATGTAAACGAGATGCCTCTCAGCGGAATCATACAGCGCCACGAAAAACGTAATGAACCTGTCAAAGTCAGTGTTCTCGTAGACTATATTGTTTAAACGTTCCAATATCTGATTGAGTTTCAGCTCCGTCGCCATCAATGCCCTGAAAGCCGACTGAAGATTCGCCATCAGAAGGGCGGCGGGGAATCCTTTGCCTGAAACGTCGGCGATCGCGACACAGATTCGCGTCTCAGACATTTTAATCACGTCGAAGTAATCGCCGCCCACCTGTTTTGTCGGAATATGGAACGTTTCGACGGTACAACCGGTAAACTTGGGATTCTCTCTCGGAAGAAGTTTCTCCTGAATAGTATGAGCCAGGTTGAGTTCCTCTTCCAAGCGTTGCTTCGCAAGAGATTCTTCGAAAAGTCTGGCGTTGTCTATCGCCATTGCGGCAAGATTGCAGAGCGAGGAGATGAAGCTCATCTCGGAGTCGGTGTATTTAGCATGCGACAACCTCTCTCCCAAAACCAGAAGCCCGTCCGTCTTCCCCTGAAGCTGGAACGGGATGACAACCTCGGCGCCGAGGCCAATGAGTCTGACTGCAGATTCATTTTCTCCGGTCAACTCGGATAGTCTCATCGGTGCCTCGTAAGAACACAATGTGTGAAGGTCCGCTTCTTCGAGCCCCGGCATTCTATTGACGACGATCTTTCCTTTCGAATTGTGCACCAGGCATACAGCGTACTTCCTTGCCCCGGTCTGCCCCATGACGGCGAACTCGAGGGTTCTTACCGCCCTTGCCTCATCTGTCAGGAGACTGAATTCCTTGCTTAGTTCAAACAGAGTCTGAAGTTCCTGGACACGCTGCTGAAGCTCAGAGTTGGATTCCTTGTACTGTTGAAACACAAAGGCATTCTCTATGGAGGCCGCCGCAATGTTGCAGAGAGTTGAGACGAAGTCCACCTCGCTCGGGAGCAATTCGTGCCCCACGAGTTTCTTCCCGATGAAGAGATAGCCGAGGAGCCGGTGAGATGTACGGATTGCGAAGAGCCTGCCGGCGCCGGTGGCTGCGAGGTTGGCGCCGACGCCGTTACGGATTTCAGATATAGATAGGGACCCTTCCATGTCGAGAGTGAACAATTTCGAGATCACTTCTTCCTCCAGTGTGATCCCTTTCCCTATTTTGAGAAACTCTTCCTTCCCCGAAGGAGCGACGGGGAGACGCACCACCGCCGCAGTCTTCGATACCGCCAGCTTGCCCATCGAGGCCAGCATGATATGGTTGAGGATGAACTTATAATCGAGAGACGAGTTGAGGATTTTTGCGGTTTCGATAAGCGACGTGAGCTCGACGATCCTGTCGCTCCCGCTTCTCCTCGAAAACCTTTGGGAATTCGATTTAGGACTTTTGCTCATTTTTCAGGTACCGAACAAGCCTCACTTCGTTCGAGGCATCCCTGCCCTTGTATTCGACAGTGTCCATAAGTTTCTTCATCAGGAAGATGCCTAATCCGCCGGCCTTATGTTTTCTGTATTTGTCCCTGATATTGGGTAGGGGGACCTCCTCCGGCCTGAAACTTGCGCCCCAGTCACGGACGACTATCTGAAACGCCGTTCCGGTGGCAAGTATTTTGACTTCGAACTCCGCATCGGGTCTTCCTTTATAAGCATGCTTGATCACGTTCGTGCAGGCCTCGTCGACCGCGAGTGTTATCTCCGAGACCTCCTTATCTCCGAAACCGAACCGTAGTGCCAGTTCATTCACGAACTCCCGTACGTCGGCAAGAGCATCTGTGGTGCTCTTGAAAACTCTCTTGTCTTCTATTTTTTCAGATCTTTTCACGATTCGTTCGTTGCCCTTTAGATCAAACAAGTTACCGGCTGTTGAACTTCTTCAATGCTTCATCCTGATCTTTGTAAATCTCGTAGAGATAGGGAAACCCGAGGAGATCGAAGACATTGAAGACCTTCTGTTGCATGCTGGCGAGCTTTATATCTCCGTTATTATTTCGCACCTCATCGATGTATGCCATAAAAACGCCGAGCCCCGCGCTCGATATATAGTTCAGGGCATTGAAGTTAACCACAATGTTGTATTTGCCTTTGGACATGAGTTCAGAAAATGTCTTTTCAAGATCCGGCGCAGTGTGGGCGTCAAGGAAGCCTTGAAGCTCCATGACCACCGCATTGCCCGATTCTCGAGTCAGCACCTTAAACTCATTCATCACTTCCTCCACCTTTGCTAGAATTTTCCCGTCCGTCGGCAACCCGGCTGAAAAAAAGGTCCAATCGAACGCAGCTCAAAATCATCTCCATTTCAATACCAACACGGTCGTATCGTCGACCGCGTCCGTCCCTTGTGAAAACTCAGCCAGGGCCCGGATAACGCCTCCTTTAATTTCCGTCGCCGATCCTCCGCTCAGCTCCTTCAGAAGTGCGTAGAACCGCTCTTCTCCAAACTCCTCGCCGGCGGGATCACGTTGATCCGTAATTCCGTCGGTGTACAGCACCAATGTGTCGCCAGCTTTTAATTCAAATCTTTCCTCGCCAAGATGCCTTCCGAAATCCGCCGAAGGCTCGAGACCGAGTCCAACTCCGGTCGGTCTGATCATCCTGCAGACTTTCTCCCCCGATTTATCGTCAAGGCTTATTAAAACACCCGGCGTATGTCCGGCCCTTACCACCGAGATCTCTCCGGTATCGGCGTTCAGCATCGTGTAAATCAATGTAATAAAAAAATTCTTCTGCAACGTGTTCCCGACGGCTTCGTTTGCCGCCATCAGGAACTCCGTAGGAGACTTCGCGGAAGCCGACAGCGATTGGAACACTCCCTTCATATATGCCATGTAGAAAGCTGCAGACGTTCCTTTTCCGGAAACGTCTCCGACTACGAAGGCATATCGCTTCGGGTCGATCTGTGAGCAGTCAATATAGTCACCGCCGACCTCGAATGCAGGGAACGAGAGGAAATCAGTCTCGAACTTATCCGAGCTCGGCAGGCTCACCGGGAGAAGCTTCAGCTGCATTTCATGCGCAATCCGCAATTCGTGCTGGAGCCGTTCGTTCTCCAGCGATTTCGAGAAAAGGAGTGAATTCTGGATCGCGACGGCGGCAGTATCCGCAAAAGCGCTTACCGTGGAAATCTCCTCCTCATCGAACGCGTACGGCATCTCGTGCGCCGCGTAAAGCATCCCGATGAATTCTTCATGCGCAGTAAGAGGGACTGCCAGGAGAGACTTCGACGGGAAATTCCTCAGCCCGAATTTGCCGAACTCTTCCGCGTCGTGGATGATCACGCGGCTGTTCGTCCTGACTTCTTTGCGCATCGGGTCGAAGTCAAACGCCGAAAGCTCATACTGGCTCGTCCTGTGCGTGGCCGAAATCCTGTACTCGTCGGCAGAATCTCCATCCCCATCATACCGGAGCTCGATCCAGACTTTGTTTGCCTGTGTGACGGCACCTACGACGGCGACCGTGTTATTGAGGACCTCCGTGGTATCCATGACGTTCGTGATGACTTTACTGAGGTTCTGATATGAATCGAGCTCCCTCTTCTTTTTTTCAAATACCCCGCTCGTCGGTATGTGAAATATCGTGATTATGAAAGCGAAAGAGAAGTAAATAGTCAGGAAGAGGAACACTATTTTCGCGAATTCGCTCATTGGCGGACTGTAGAAACCGAGCACCCCTCCCGCGAGATTTGCCGGGCCGATCGACGCGTATGAATAACCGAAAAGGACAATCAGCACAAGTGAATGAACAAGAGACTTATATTTCTCCTTCCTTGTCAGAAAGACAATCCAGTTCATGCTGACGATGTGCAGTACCGCTATGAAGACGGCGATCACGAACGCGATTTCCCTCACTGCGGAAAGAAACGGCGAGCCGACGAAAATGCTGAGTAACGATGCCGCAATTGTGAAACACAGGAAGAGCTCGAATCGCTTCCTCACTTTTCTTTCGGGCTTGATGTAAATGATATCGCTTACCGTCATCAAAAGAATAAAAACGAAAGCTGCAATGCCATAAGCGAAAGCCGTGGTTGCAATCAGCTGCATCATGTTGGATGGAACGAATCCTCCCGACGAATTGCCTTTGCCCTCGAGAAGTATCCCCCAGGTGGATATTATGGCCGCAGAGAAGAATCCGTACCCTACAAGCCTGCGAAGAATCTCAAGAGGTTTCGAAGACTTCTTTGTCCTGAATATTCTAATCGCGGCATAAAGGAAGAAGAACGAAGCAACGGTGAACAGACTTCTGAAACCGTTCAGAACAGGGTCTTCAAGACCGATCGATATCCTGATCCAATCAAATGCGAGTAAGAGTGCCGCGATCGATCCTGCCGCGACAAAGAAGAGGCTATTTCGGAAGTTTATTTGCATGTGCTTTAATCTAATTCTACTATTCGCATTCTGCAATCTTTTGTTACAAAGGCGTCCATAATAGAGTCATACCGCGATCATGCTACGCGTACCACGACGAAATTAAGAAGGACCTCGTCGATCAGTTGCCGAGCCTTGGCATCCCCCAAACGTTTATCTTGATCTCGATTCGAATTTCGCCAGATCCCTGATGCCTCGCACAAAACTAATACTTCATTTCACCCGCATCAATCTTCACATCAAGGTAATTATCCGCCGGAACTATGGGACAACTGAAGTCGTGATTGTAAGCACAGTAAGGATTGTAGGCGTAGTTGAAGTCAAGTGTATACTCACCGGTATCATTTTCCCGCAGATCGATATACCGTCCCCCGGCGTAGGAAGTGCTTCCGCAAGTCTTGTCGATGAACGGCAGAAAAAGTTCGTTCTCCCGATCCCCGATCATCTTATAGACATAAAGCGTAAGTTTCTTCCCGTCTATCTCGAAATCAAATTTCCCGTACTTGATTGCCGGCCGCGTTTCACCCCCCGTTGCCTGGATGCCGACCTGCTCCGGTTTACTCTCCCTGATCAATTTCACCCGGAAGATCAGGTTGAAATTAGGAGGATAATAATTCAGATGGTAAAATTGGCCTCTCTGTTGATTTGTCAAAGGCGAAGAGGGATTTGATTTGAAAAAGAAGTCCTTATTTTCCCTGAAAGAATCGAGCCGTATGATGTAGTTGCGCTGCTGGCCAGGGTTTAAGGTGAGCTTCTTGTAGTTCGCGGTGCACGATGCTAGCGCCAGGCAGGCCAGCGCCAGCAGGGATGCAGCAGGTCTACTTGCTGTTATCGAGGACAAGTTCCAGGGAAATCCTGTGAGTGTCGCCAAGAGCTCCCGCATACGCGAATCGAGCGAAGGAGTAGTCTATTTCGAGTTTCGGGAGGTGGATGCCCGCACCCACGGTGAACTGTCTTACTTCATTAAATCCGGCCCTGATTGCAATGACATTCTTGTAGCTGATCTCCGCTCCCATACGGACGTCCGCGCTGAAGGGCCCGAGGTGGACGGTTGACGACGCGCCGAGGTTATCGGCATTGAATATCAGATCCAGAGCCGGCATTACCTGGACCGGACCGATGTCCAGGCCGTAACTCACCCCTGTGGCGAGGGTCGGTGGAGCAACTTCTGTAGTGCCGTCGGTCCAGGCTACTATCGTGGTCGTGGCGTTTTGAAGGTCCGCCCCGAGATTGAACCGGGTGAAAGGACTATAGAGCGCTCCGATATCGAAGCCGATCCCGGTCCCGTAAGTCGAGCCGATGTTTCTTCTGATGAACTTGACGTTCGCCCCATAGGAGAAATTGTCCGTCACGCGCCGGGCGAAGCTTCCAATGAAGGCAACGTCGGTAGCGCTGAAGAAGGTTATCTTTGAATAGTCGAGCCGGCTTAGATTGCTCGGATAGTCGGAGCCGGGTGGAATGGGATTCCCGTTCGCGTCTATGCCTGCCAGTTGCGTGTTCGGAATACCGCTGACATTCAGGATGATGAGGCTCAGCCCGACGGTTTCATTCTTGGAAAGCGATATCGCTCCGGCGCCGTAGTTGAAACTGACCGCGTTTGCATAGCGTTGGTCATGCATAAGCATAATTTCCGGGTATTTTATTCTGGCGAGGCCAGCTGGGTTCCAATAACCGGCAGTAACATCGTTTGCGACGGAAGTATAGGCGCTACCCATCCCGAGCGCCCTTCCCCCGACGCCAATCGAGAGAAAATCGTTCGCGTATTTTGCCAGTGTAAGGCCCTGGGCGTGCGCGCCCGGTGCGTATCCAAAAGCGATAAGCACTATCGGCAGAGCCGCCAGCAATAGACGATTTCTTCTACTCGAGCGGCTCAGCACCGAATTCGTCTTTCAAATATTTCACCAGCGGATCGTTAGCATCGGTATCGACGGCCTGTCCGCCGTCGACAATCGTGAAATCGATAGCTACACGGGCTCCAAGGGTTCTCTGTATTGCCTCTTGAATATATGTCTTATAAGGTTTAGTCATTCCTATCACTATCTCATTCGGCGCACCGAGCATCAGCCAACCATTCTGTACCCCGATAGGCTTGAGGTTTATGAGCTGAGACCACACGCCGATCCTCTCTTTTCTGATCGCAAGAAGGAGCTCATCCCAGCGCACGTTTATTTCCTGAAGCGAGGTTTCTGTGACGGAATTGGCGGGTCTTTCCTCCTGTACCTTCGGTGCAGGCCGCTGGGCCGGCAGTGAAAGAGGAGAAGTTTTTCTTTCCGCGTAAGCCGGGCGTGTCTCCTTCAAGGGCGGTGCCGGGGGGGGCTGATACTGCGCCGGTCGCGCCGTCCGTGTCGTCGTCATTTCACTCACGCGGTTAGCTGAGTTTTTTTTTAACTCTTCGACTTTCCTCAAAAGATCGCGGAGATCCACCGCCCGCTCCATGTTCACAAGCTGCAGAAGCGTCATCTCAAGCTTGATTCTCGGCTGGGACACATATTTGATTTGCTGGACCGCTTCGCTTGTCAGTTTAAGCATCCTGAGAAGATCGAGCTTGCCGAAACCTGCGGCGGTATCGAGATACCTCTTCCTGTAATCCTGCGACGCTTCAATTAGGTCCGCCTTGCCGGTTGTCGATGCGACGAGGAGGTTTCTGAAATGTTCGGAGAGTCCCTGAAGAAAGTCCACCGGGTCATACCCGCGGGTGACTATTCTGGAGACAAGCTCTATCGCACCTTTAGAATCATTCTCCCCGATAAGTCCGGTGGTTTCGAAAAACAGCTCACTGTCGACGAGGCTGAGCGCATTCACGACCACTTCATGTTTGATTTCGCTTCCGCAGAAGGCGGCGACCTGGTCGAAAATGCTCAACGCGTCGCGCATCGAGCCGTCCCCTTTCTTGGCAATCGTTACGAACGATTCCTCGTCCACCGTTATCTTTTCTTCCCTGGCGATGAATCGCAGCCTGTCTATGATCTGCTCGATCTCAATCCTCTTGAAATCGAATCTCTGGCAGCGTGTGAGGATGGTCGGCAGCACTTTGTGCGGTTCCGTGGTCGCGAGGACGAATACGGCATAGGCCGGAGGCTCTTCAAGGGTTTTGAGGAGCGCGTTGAAAGCTTCCTTCGTAAGCATGTGCACTTCGTCGATGATGTACACCTTGTATTTCAGGCGTGAAGGCGCGTATCGTACCGATTCCCTAAGATCCCTTATCTCATCAATACCCCGGTTTGAGGCACCGTCTATCTCTATGACGTCGAGGCTTCTCCCTTCGGTAACCTCTTTGCAGATGTCGCATTCGTTACACGGCTCGCCGTCCTTGACCTTTGGACAGTTTATCGCCTTCGCGAAAATGCGGGCGGTCGTAGTCTTTCCTACTCCGCTTGGTCCGCTGAAGAGATAAGCGTGAGCGATCCGATTCCTGATAATCGCGTTTTTCATCGTGACGGTGACGTGCTCCTGGGCGGTCACTTCGTCGAATCGCATTGGGCGCCACTTACGGGCCGTCACCAGATAGGACATACTAAACTCATTTCCTTTTGCGCGCCGATTTTACCTTCTTCGGCCCTATGTCGAAAACATGTTCCATGGCGTCTTCAATTTTCTCAAGGGGAATTACCTTTATACCTTCCTTGAGTTTCTCAGGAATTTCGGTCAAATCCTTCATGTTGTCTTTTGGAATGAGGACTTTCTTAATCCCGTACCTCCTTGCCGCGAGCATCTTTTCCATCAACCCACCGATAGGAAGGACTTCTCCGTTCAGATTGATCTCCCCCGTCATGGCGACATCCGCCCGGACAGGCTGCCTGCTCGCTGCGGAGATCAGCGCGACCGACATCGTGATTCCTGCCGACGGTCCGTCCTTCGGCGTAGCCCCTTCGGGCACGTGGATGTGAATCTCTTTCCCCTTATGAAAATTCTTCGGGATACCGAATCTTGATGCGTTCGCCCTGACATAGGTAAGCGCAGCGCGCGCAGATTCCTGCATTACATTTCCCAAGCGTCCCGTCAATTGCAACCTGTCCGGTCCTTCCATTAATATCGCTTCGACATTCAGAATATCGCCACCCCCACTTGTCCACGCAAGACCAAGAGCTACTCCCACGCGATTTTTCTTCCCGAGCTGTTTCGAATGGAATACCGGTACCCCGAGAAATTCCTCGATCTTCTTCTCGTCGACGATAATTTGTTTGATCTTTTTATTACCGCCATTTTTCTGGAGGACGACCTCTTTTGCGATCTTTCGGCAAACACCGGCAATAGCGCGCTCGAGGTTTCTGACTCCTGCCTCCCAGGTGTACTCCCGAATAATCTTCATGAGCGCGGCTTCTTCACACCTCGCAAACTCGAGGCTGATCCCGTGCTCCTTAAGTTGTTTCGGTATTATGTGCCGCTTGGCGATTTCTATTTTGTCGTAATCGAGATAGCCGGGCAGCTCTATGACTTCCATCCTGTCCTGAAGCGGTTCCAGGATATTATCACGCACGTTTGCGGTCGTTATGAAGAAAACCTTCGAAAGGTCGTACTCGACCTCGAGGTAATGATCCTGGAATGAATGGTTCTGTTCCGGGTCGAGGACTTCGAGAAGGGCGGCGGACGGATCGCCGTGAAAATCGTAGGCGAGCTTGTCGACTTCATCGAGGAGCATCACGGGATTGACGACGGCCGCCTTTTTCATCGCCTGAATGATCCGGCCCGGGAGCGATCCGACGTAAGTGCGGCGATGTCCCCTGATCTCGGCTTCGTCCCTGATCCCGCCGAGAGACAGCCTCACGAAATTCCTCCCGACAGCGCGGGCGATCGATTTGGCGAGCGATGTCTTGCCTACTCCCGGAGGGCCCACGAAGCAGATAATCTGCGATCGCATCTCCTTCACGAGATTGAGAACCGCGATCTGTTCCACGATGCGATCCTTCGCCTTCTCCAGCCCATAATGATCCTGGTCGAGAACTTCCCGGACATGCTTGATATCAAGATTATCCCTCGTCTTCTTGTGCCAGGGAACGTCGACGAGCCAGTCGAGGTAGTTCCGGATCACGGTCGCTTCAGGAGAGAAGGCCTGGGTCCGTTTAAGCTTGTCGAGCTCATCGAGAGCCTTGTTCTTTGCCTGCTCAGGCATCTGAGCCTTCTCGATCCTCTCTTTCAGCTGCGCGAACTCGCCGGTCGGGCTTTCATCACCGAGCTCATCCTGCATTATCCTCACCTGTTCCTGCAGGTAGTACTTCCGCTGGTTCTTCTGGATGCTGTCCTGTACCTTATTGTCTATCTCCTGCTCGATCTTCAGGATGTTTATCTCACCGAGGAGAATCTTAATCAAAGACTCGTATTGTTCCCGCAGGTTTCTCAGGCTGAAGATTTTGATCTTGTCCGGTACAGAAACGTCCATATTTGCCAGAATGTAATAGAACTTCCTGTCCGCCTGTTCCATATTCTCGTAGGACATGATCGTCTCAGGCGGTATGTCGCGGCTGTTCCGCACATAGTCGCGGAACAGCTGACCCGAATGTTTCACGTACGCATCCAGGGAAGCGTCCTTCTTCGATGCCGTCAAATTCGGAGCGTACTCGGCGTGAACGATTCCCTTCTCTTCGTAGAACTTCCTGACGAATGCCTGTGCAACGCCGTCTACCAGAACTTTCAACAGCCCGTTAGGTAACTTCAGGACCTGAAGTATGCGAGCGACCGTGCCTACTTTGTACAGCTCTTCTTTTCGTGGATCTTCGACGGAGCTGTCCTTCTGCGCGATCAGCAGGATAAACTTATCCGCCTTCGCAGCCTGTTCCACGGCTTCGACCGATTGTTCGCGCCCCACCAGTATCGGGAAAAGCATGTACGGAAGGATAAGGGAGTCCCGCAACGGAAGAACCGGGAGACGGGTCGGGATGTCTTCAACCTTCTTTATCTCGTCAACATCTTCAATTTCTTCAAAATCCTTCAAAATTATCTCCGGTTGGTAAGAAACTTAAATGGGATTAGGTTTTGGAAAATATAGCAGAGTACGCAGGGCAAAACAAGGTTAGCCGGTAGCGACGCGGTCTAATCCCGAAAGGATGAAATTGTTATAAAACGGTCAAAGCCCGCGAAACGCGAACACGGTACGGGCGGCATCATACAAGGAATCTGTTCATCGACCGTAATAATGACGGCCCTTCGGGATTGGTTTCCAATGGCAAAACATTCCAGTCAATTCGACCCCGGCCAGAACATCGTATCATCCCGTCATTGCGTTGTACTTTCAGATTTCACTGACTAACTTTTTCGCAGGAAAAGGCTAATTACGAGCGTCCCGCCAAAAGCGCGACGTCCGGGCATGTCCCGATTGAAGTCGGGATCCTTTGGACGAGTCATAAATAAGGAGTATCAAATGAAAATCAGAGTAGAAGATGTCCTTCAATACCACTCAACGGGAAAAAGAGGTAAAGTCGAAGTAGTGCCCACAAAGCCGTGCATGACCCAGCGTGACCTTTCGCTGGCATACACGCCAGGGGTGGCCGAAGTCTGCAGGGTGATTGACAAGGAAGCCGATGCCGCATACGAGTACACGTCGAAAGGAAATCTCGTTGCGGTGTTGTCTAACGGGACTGCGGTCTTAGGGCTAGGCAACATCGGCCCGCTTGCGGGTAAACCCGTTATGGAAGGAAAGGGGGTTCTGTTCAAGAGATTTGCGGATATCGATGTTTTCGATATTGAAATAAACGCGAAGACGCCCGAAGAGATAATCGCGGTTGCTAAGGCTCTCGAGCCGACATTCGGAGGAATCAATCTCGAGGACATAAAAGCTCCCGACTGCTTTGTTGTCGAAGAGACTCTCAAAGCCTCTATGAACATACCGGTGTTCCACGACGATCAGCACGGTACGGCGATCATCAGCTCGGCAGCGCTCCTCAACGCGCTCGAAATCGCCGGAAAAGATATTTCAAAGGTAAAGATAGTGGTGAACGGCGCGGGAGCAGCGGCTATCGCATGCACCAAGCTTTATATCAAACTCGGCGCCGGGATGGAAAATATCACCATGTGCGACTCCAAAGGAGTCATCTACAAGGGAAGGACCGATTCTATGAATCGGTACAAAGAAGAGTTCGCCCGTGAGACGGAAGCTCGTACGCTCGGACAGGCGCTGGTCGGAGCGGACGTCTTCGTAGGGCTCTCCGTCGCCAATGTCGTAACCAAGGACATGGTTCGTTCAATGGCTCCCGTCCCTATCATATTCGCGATGGCGAACCCGGATCCGGAAATCGCATACGAAGACGCCGTCGACGCACGAGCGGACGTGATAATGGCGACCGGCAGAAGCGATTACCCCAACCAGGTCAACAATGTCCTTGGATTCCCCTTCATCTTCAGAGGCGCTCTGGACGTGCGGGCAAGAAACATAAACGACGAGATGAAGATAGCGGCGGTCAATGCTCTTGCTACCCTGGCGAAGGAGCCTGTACCGGATTCAGTGAAGGTCGCCTACGGCGGCATCGATCTGCAATTCGGAAAGGAATACATCATACCGAAGCCTTTCGATCCGAGAGTGATAACCTGGGTGGCGCCCGCCGTCGCAAAAGCAGCGATAGAAACCGGCACCGCCCGCGTCAACATAGACGATTGGGACAAATACACCTTCCAGCTGGAAGAGAGAATGGGAATCACGCGCAGCGTAGTGAGGACTGCGATCACTAAATCGCAGGGGAGCGGGATCAGAATCGTCTTCCCGGAGGGGGAAGAGGCAAAAATACTTCACGCCGCGCAGATCATCATCGACGAGGAAATCGCAAAGCCGGTACTACTGGGGAAGAGAGCCCAGATAGAGATGAAGGCTCACGAAATGAAGATCGACATGGAAGGAATAGAGGTGATCGAACCGTCCCGGTTTGAGAAATCCCAGGAATACGTGGATGAATTTTTCAAGATGCGCCAGCGCAAAGGGATCACACGCGCCGAGGCGGCACGCTACCTCGAAAGGCCGAACTACCTCGGGGCGATGATGGTACGTATGGGAGATGCGGACGGACTCGTTTCAGGCCTGACACAATCATATCCGAACACTATCAGGCCCGCCCTCCAGGTTATCGGCATGCAGGAAAAAAGAACGAGGGTCGCCGGCTTGTACATCGTCATGACGAAACGAGATACATACTTCTTCGCCGATACCACGGTGAATGTAGATCCGACGGCAGAAGACCTTGCCGAGATAGCAATTATGACTGCCGAAGTAGTCAGGCGATTCAACATGGTTCCGAGAGTTGCCATGCTTTCGTTCAGCAACTTCGGGAACACCCGGCTTCCTCAATCTATCAAGGTTCAGCAGGCCGTTGCCCTCGCACAAAAGCTCGACCCGACTTTGAGCATCGACGGAGAGGTACAGGCAGACGTCGCGCTCTCGCCGGATATGCTCGAAGAGGTCTATCCTTTCTCGAGTCTCAAGAACGGCGCAAACACGCTCATCTTCCCCGACTTGAACGCGGGTAATATCGCTTACAAGCTGATGGGTAAGATTGGCGGTGCGGCGCTACTCGGGCCAATACTGATGGGAATGAAGAAACCGGTTCATGTCCTGCAACAGGGATGCGACGTGAACGCCATCGTTAACATTGCGGCAGTCTGCGCTGTCGAAGCGATTGACAAGGTAAGGAACGGCAGTCACTGAACGGTTATGCAAGCATAGGGATTCCGCGGCAGCTCTTTCGTTCCACAGGCTGCCGCGGAACTTCTGACTTGTTAACCGGGTAAGGTTTGGAAATTAATGAAGCGGCAGTGAATGCGGGTTCAGGCGATCAGTCGCCCTGTGAACGGAGGAGAATGGCTTTCAGGTCGGTTATTTCTTTCTCCTGAGTCTCCAGCTTGCCGTAGAGATCGACGAGGTGTTCGTAGAGTTGATTCTCCAATATTCTCGATTGTGACACGTCTTCGAAGTGAAATACAATCTCACCCCTCGCATCGTTCAGGTTGTAGGCTTTCACTTTGAAGTATTTCTCTGTACCCCTTTGCTTCAAGGTACGCGCGCTCTCTCCTCGCGAAAGACAGTCGGTGACGATCCGGTCAAACGCAACGGAGTCTTCCGACTGAAGGAACTCGTCCATCTCCAGCTTTTTCCCTCTCTCCAGTCTCAACGGCAACACCTCCCGGGCAAACTGGTTCGCATAGACGAGAACAAGATTGGTGTCGGTGAGCACAAACGGAATGCGTACGGTCTCGAAGACCCGATAGCAATCGGAAAAAATAGTTTGCTCTGCCATACACTGAATATTTCATTATTCGTGCCGATGAAATAGGCACAAAACAAAGTTCTTTGAGGTCATTCAACCAACTTGAAAGGATTCTTGTTACAGTTTGGTAAGGTAAGGTTACGATATCTTCCCGCGGTTAACGGGAAGGACGGGACCGGAGACTTTTCAGCTTCCGAGGTAAACGACTTCTACTTTCGACACCCCTCTGAAATCATTGGTGCTGAAATCACGCACCTGTCCTTGTCGCAAGTCGATAGTAGCCTTGGTGGAGTTGCCCTTCTTCATTTTGATGAGAACATTCTGCGGACAACTGAACGAGAGGACGGGCTCGTCTTGTGTACCATGCCCCGACACCAATCGAAGTGACTGACTTTGCCTCGCGACCGGGGTTATCGTCAGGCCGGGGGCCGCAATTACAGTTAGTGTCACTGTTGCCGAGGCGCTCACCTGGGCCTGAGTCGCGGGCGCTAAGAAAACGATCACTCCTAACGCAAGCATCGGCGATATGTACCACGGTTTCTTCATTGTCTTCGAGCAGTTTAAGTACGAAGACAATGCCAAAGTTAGATCCGGCCCCCTCCTTCCACCCCATCGCCATAACTATCGGCGATTTAACATGTTACATGTCCAGCGTAATTCCGTCTTTGCGCGCACAGACATAACAACCTGTAAAATTTTCCGCATCTGAGGAAGAAACTACGTGGGGGAGAAGATTAAACATGACATCCTCCCTATCCATGGCCAGCCCCTTGTTGTCGAATGAATCCGGCTGCACCACCTAGAGACGCGGCCGAAAAGTCCAACCACGAGAGCACGAAGATTTTTCACGAAGGACACGAAGGGATCTATTCATTTATCGCTCTTTCTTTGTGCTCTTTGCGCCCTTTCTTCGTGACCTCGCGGTTGAATAGTTTTGCAGCGGGTTTTCGGCCACGTCCCTAGAAGCCGGATTTTGGCGAGTGGCGCTCCACCAGGACTTGACCCGTTCCAACTCTTCCATCCTTGGCAAACTTGACAGCACTTTCTTTCGAAGTAAACGCACCTACTTGTACAGAATATTTTGTAGGGGGTGTTAACATTCCCACTTCTGCAGAGGGATTACTCTTCATAGGTTTTGGCTTCGGACGAGATTTAAGAATAATCTTGAGACCATCGATAATGTCTCCGTCCTTGGTGGATTTGACGGTGAACCGTAGAATCGCCGGGTTGGCATCGACCCCGAGTATCGACAATTGAGCCGAGTCGATGTGTGCTTCGTACCCGCCGGGAGGAAGGCCCATGTAATAGAAACTCCCGTCGTTGAACACGGGGACTGTCTTCTTGAAGCTTCCGTTATCGGACGCAATATCGAGGCTCAATCCGGGGATAGCCGAGAGCACTCCTTTTTCATCGCGCAGGACAGTTCCTTCGGCTATGCCTCCTGCATAAAAGGGTATATCGATCCTCTCATACATGTCGGGGTCGGTGATGAAAGAGAAGGACTTCCATTTCGGAATCAGCAGAGGATTTCTAATCGTACTCATATCGACATCGGCAGTATACTGGGTGTAAGGGAGCATGTTCCATTCCCTTGTGATGCCGTTGCTCGATTGTTCCGTCGACACGGCCTGCCTGAGCGTGATGTCGCCGTGCCGGATAATCTCTTCACCCTTATCGTATCGGCCGTTGCCGTTGGCATCGACGAACATCCTCACCGAAGCCGCCGAACGCCCGACCCATCCGAGGTCGTTAAACATGAATTGGCCGTAATTGCCGTCGTACCCGACCGAGCCTGAGAAGTTCTGACTGTAGAATCCTGAGCTTCCCTGGAACTGGGCGCTCGTAGTCGATCTCATGAACGGTAGATCGGCAATAATCTGAAGGTTAAATGTCGTTGCATTGTTGATGTAATTTCGATCCGCCGTGAAGCCAATCCTGATGTATCGCTGAACGTCCTTCGAGATTTGAATCGAGATGTCGTCAAGAGATTTTTTCAAGACGCCATATCGCGTGGATACATTGACCAGTGTTCCGTTCAAAAAGTCGAAAGAACCGTGCGGGAAGAAGAGCGAGTATAAGATGGACCCGGTCAGATCGTAAGTGCTGATTGCCGGCCCGACACCGTAATTGATGATCGATCTGGTATATCCGGCGCTGATATTCATTTGTGACAGGCTCGAGGAGAAATTCGCGGAATAACTATAAGCTTTCTGCCCGCCGTAGTAAGTCTGGTAACTTCCGGCGGCCCTGAAATTCAGGGAACTCCTCCCGATATAGAACGGCATGAAAGCATCGGCCTGCATTTCCTGCAACCGGAGGCCGGGGTTGTAGAGCATGTTCTGACTATAGCGACCGTATTCAAGATCGAATGCAGCCTGCGAAGCATAGAGAGCGCTGAACGTCGATCTGTAAAATGCATCCGGGGCCGCATCGATGCTCATCGTGTATTCAGGACCGAACCGCAAATAGAGAGAGTTGTACAGCAATGGCTTCGAGAACAAAGGGTTGTCGACGTAATCCATCCCGATTTTGTCAGTGGCCCAATCGGTGATACCGAACAACGCATTCGCCGAGAGAAATTCATAGTCGGTGTTGTTGACCAGTCCGGAGCTGACTGTGTAATTGATCTGACCGGCCGGCACGAAGGAGAAGGGGATTTGAAGCCGGCGGTCCTGTTCACGGAACTGTCCGTTTGGTCCGTAGTACTTGATCTGAATGAATGTGGTACCATAGACGAGCGGAATGGAAAACTGCGCTCTTCCCTGGGCATCGGCGTGCTTGTAGCCGGCGAGCTGACCGTTCAGATAGAGCTCGACGTCCCAGTTCGGATTTGTCCGCGCATTGATGATGTATTGACCGAACAGCGTCCTGACGGTCAGCGGTGCATTCGACACCTGCACACCGCGGAACCCATAGCTCGTTAAACCGTTCGAGTAGAGATTGCCGAGCCCCGCATACGTTATATAAGCAGAAGAATCGAATGTGTATTTCCAGTTTAGTGTACTCGAATAGACAGTCGGGGTGCTTCCTGTAACGCCGCCGAGCACGCTCCCTTCAGTCTGTCCGCCGAGTACTTCCCCGCCTCCAGTTAAATTGTAACTATACGAAGTGGGCCCACCGGTATTGAATGCCGACAGCGAGTAATCGACGACTCCTCCGTTGAGCAGGTATTTCTTCCCCGGAAATTTCAGGGGAGCCTGTTCCAGATTCGTCAGCGGAGAGACGACCATATAATTACGCCGCATTTCCCGCTGATAATCCCGGACTATCGGAAGATCCTGATTGGTGCTAAGTATCAGCGAGAGCGAATTGAAATCTATGTTGAAATCGAGACCGAAGGCTTCCTTGAAGAAGGAAGGAAGGACGTAGTAATCAAGCTGTCCCTGAATGACTTTAGAGGTGTCGAACCGGAAGGTTCTGCTGCCGATTCTTCCCACGCCCGTTCCAAAATTTATATGGTAGAGATCTTTCTGATCGATGTAAAACCCCGTCAGTGTCTTGGCCCGCATATCGACGTTCTCGGCAACCCTGAGTTGTCTCAGAACCGTTCCGATCGGAAGATAGACCGAGTCCTGATAGTAAAGCCCGGTTACTACGGAATTGACAATGCCGCTGAAGCTGAAAGAGAGGTATATATCCTGCGCTTCCTGATATGCAGAGACATTCTGTGCCCTTGCAGAATTAGCAAGGAGCGCGATGAGAATGGACGTCCAGATAAACCTTCGTGCGCAGATGTGTTACTCCCGCGTGTTTCTTTCCTTGTAGCCCAATGACAACTTCAGCCCGGCCCTGAGAAAGATCAGGCCGGTTGAAGGTCACTCCATTCTGAATACGAACGACTTTTCCACGGCAGGGACCTTGATTATGTCGTCACCGGGGATGTCGGTCCTTTCAGATTCCAATTTGAAGTCCGCAGTGTACACTCCGCTCCTTAGATCGGAGAGCGGGACAGGGAATTTTATCACCATCTTGTTCTGGTAAATGGCAAGCACCTGCTGGTTTGAGTACACTGTGTTTCCGGCATGATCCTTCACAACCACAGACATTCTTCCAAAGAAGGGGGAGTTTCCGCCGCGCGCGACATCGGCCAGGAGGTTCATCGACGTGCTGTCCTGATACGAAACCAAATTGGGGATCTGGACGCTCGTATTGACATACCCCTTTTTAAAAATCACTGTCGTGACTTGTTGCAGCACAAAAGTGATGTTCGCGGTAATCCCGTTCCTGACAGTGTCGATAGTCTTTGCCTGAGGAGTCGAGCTCGTGATCAGTCGTGTCCAGTACTCACCGTCAGTGATACCTGCGGGCGGAGACGCCAGTAGGCGAACCACCTGTTGCTGCCCCGGATTCACGATGAACTTCTGAGGAAATCCGTGGAGCCACGGTTCACAGGAATGCTCGCTGGCCATCACGGAGTCGTTATAGTTCATGGTTATGTTCCCGAGTGAATCCGATTCGGGAAATCCGAACTTGAACGATATTGTGATTTCCTGGGGGGCGTTCGACCTGTTCATCACCACAAAAGTGCCGAAGCGGGACTGGTCGCCCATGAATAGTATTGTCGGAGCGACGATCACCTGTGCCCTCGCGGCTGCGAAGGACAAGAGGATCAACAACGCGGATAGTGTTTTTTTCATGCCCGTAATTTAATTGTTTAACAATTATGTCCCAACGTTTCAGTAGCTTACAGTCAACGTGAAGGTTCCACTGTATGCTCCCGGAAGCTGGCTCGGGGGTACCGCAGCGATCGATCCGCCGAGCCAGAAATAATAGAAACCTGTCTGACCCGCGCTTCCGCTCAGGACCACCGTCGATTGCGAAGCCACAGAGGCGGCACCAGACTGGCCGGTTGAGCTGCTCGATCCGCACAGGCTCGGAATGAATGTTATCGTGTTGCCGTACATATCGCTGATCGGGACGGAAGATGAGTAGGATACGGTTATGGTTTTCCCTCCGGTACCGGCGGCGGTTATCTCAGGTGCGGAGCCGCTTTGCGCAGAGATTGCGGGAGGGGTCGTGCCGGCTATGATCTGACCGAAATTGAGCGATCCCGTCTCAGTCATTGAAAGTCCCTGGATGACAGACGCGCTTACAGGGATTGTCTGGCTTACCGTATATCTGGCTTTAGGTTTTGTGACCGAAATATTGACCGTAACACTTATTGTCCCAGTGTAATCTCCCGAAGGAAGCCAGCTCCCGCCCGGGGCAGCGGTTCCACCGATCCATATGTATAAATCGAGAGGTGTGTTTGCATACAGCTGCTGATAGATCCCCGAGCTTGGACCGAAGTAAGTAATCCCGGAGAAGCTGTTGGTCGTGTTCCAGCCCGCCGAGTTGGACGTGTAGGAAACGTTCATCGTATGGCTGCCGCCCGCCGTCAAACTATAGGGTACGGTGATCGAGACCTGTATGCTGGCATAAGCATACTTTGACATCGTATAC
Organism: Bacteroidota bacterium; assembly: GCA_021845665.1. Lineage (GTDB taxonomy): Bacteria > Bacteroidota > Ignavibacteria > Kryptoniales > JAKASW01 > JAKASW01. The sequence goes on from JAJZVO010000003.1 coordinate 28,032, forward strand.
CCCGGCACCTGTATCAGGAACGAAGCTGCTGTCGGGTCAGTCGGAGCAACCGTGTTAGTGGTGTTCCCGAGAGACATGCCGAAAGTGAGATCGTTGAAAACGGTAATTGTGGGTGACTGAGCTTTCAAAATGGGAACATCAATCGTTAACATGACAAGCAACACTGATATGTTTAATAGCTTCTTCATGCTGTCCTTCGGTAATGTAGCTCAAACACGTAGATATGGCAAAACCTCGAGAGACAGTTGCGCCAAGAATATCTGGAGCTTCCGCCGGCCGCAAACACACGGAAAGTGCGGCACATTTTCACAATATAACCATCTTTCTATGATATGTAACCAAGGTAGACGGGTCTCCTGAAGTTACCGAACCGCTTTGCTCTTTAGGCCTGGCATGGTACACGGCTGCGGTGGCGTTATTGTAAGCCAGCGTGGTCGTTCTAGTGATACTGCGGAACGAAAGGTTCCTGGTAACCACAATGGTGCCGCTCCGGGCCATGGACTCGCCAGCCGCTGCCAGCAGCAGGAAAATCATGACAGATATCTGACGCAATCGCTTCATAGATTTCATCTCAAACCCGACCCGAAAGAGACTGCCACATCGCTCCGATCCATTGATACATGATTAATATGAAACGCTCACGAGGTATGTCCCGGTGTAAATTCCGGGAGGCACCGTCCCGACATTCACGGAGCCGAAAATATATACAAAAGCGCCCGCCGTCTGGCCCGAGCGGTTCGCACGCAGCCTTATCCCGGTCTGTGTCCCTGACGGCGTTGTCCAGATCGTAGCGGATGCAGGCGCATCGGCGGTATTGTTATGGCCCGCTCCCGGAGTATATGGTATAGAGTTGCTCCCGTTGATGAGCGAGACCGGCAGAGTGAGCGTAACGTAGACTGTCTTATTGAACTGTCCCGATATGGTGACCTTTCCCGCTGCCGCATCGGTTATCGTCACCGAGTCAATGCTCGTTCCCGCTACTGCATTTCCAAAATTCAATCCTTTATCAGCATAAACAGAAAGTCCCACCGCAACGCCGATCGAAACCGACCTCGTCTGTGCGCTCGAGGATTGAGCCTTGAGATCCGACAAATGAGAAGGCGATGAGAATGCCGATCGCAAACAGGCTTGCCAATGAACTCGTGTTCGGGTTAATCGACGCAGTGGTGTTTACAATAGTGAGTCCGAAGTTGAGGTCGCCGGCGCCGTCGTTGTCGGAAGAGGATGTGATGGAAACGATAGGGAGAATTGAGAGCGATATGACAGCTTGTAAGCAGGCGGAAACCTGAGCTTTGGCCGAATCGGCCAAAAAGGCTAAGAGAAGACCAAGTGCGGCCGATTTCCTTCCTTTGAGAATTCCAGAGTTCATGACACTGCGCGCAGAAAGGACTTTGTTGCGAACGCAATAAGACCCGGCACGCAATAGTTCATGCTCATCGAAAATTGGAGGCACTGTCTTTCAACGCTCCACGATATCATTTCAGCTTTCACGATAATAAGGACAATCAAAAGGAAAGGCTCAGCTAGCCCACTGAGCCTTGGTTCTAAACATATCATCGATCTTGCTCCCAGGCAGAAAGCCATGGTTGAAAAACGAATCGACTTAGTTGTAGGTTGCTGTGAGCGTGTACGTACCCTTATAAACACCCGCCGTGGTCGAAGTTGTCACGTTTACAGAACCTCCCAGCAGAAAATAATAATGGCCTGGGTGCGCAGAGCTAGGGGCTCCTAACGGGTACTGCGTATTGTCGGCAGCATCACTACCAACGGTGGTTCCGTCTACGGAGCATTTCAGATCAGGTGTGAAGACGATCGTCGAAGCGTCGCTAATATTGGTAAGTACAGGAGAACTCGGCAGGGTAATTTCGAAACTTGCACTGTCTGTCCCTGAGACAATGAACGTCGCGCCACTTCCAACGGCAATTGTCGGTGTGGCAGCAACCCCTTGCGGCACCATGCCGAAATCAAGTGACCCGCTAACGCTCATTTGCATGGCCGCAAGGACCTGTAGTTGCAGATTTGCAGAGTTGGTGGCGGTGTTGTACTGCGCCAACGACATTCCGGACATGCCGAGGACCATCGTCGCTACTAACAATAATTTCTTCATTTAAAGCCTCCTGTTAAGGATTTTGGCTCCGCCGCTCTTCCCCTCCGGGAGGAACAACCGACGAAGGCCGGTTTGTGAAATTGTTTTGCTCCATAGCCAGAGCTTATAGGACAAAGCGCGTGCCGGAAAGTAAGTGTGTTCCAGCATGGATTCGAGTTCCCCCGCGGCAGGATTTCTTATGGAGTTACCGGATCGTAATGGAGGAGGCCGTTAATGTAACAGAAACATCTCATGCCGATTACCTGCCATACGGCAGTGGTACACTCACGATACGCCGGAGCAATTCGATCTCATTATCTACACCTTAAGCTGGAGCTTTCGATTTTCACAGAACTTCAGCTCATTTCCCACTCGCCTCGGAACAAGTACCTCAATTCGTAATGACCGCTCACCGTCGCCTAATGCAAAATTAGGATTTCGTAAATGCCGCTCACCGGTTTGCTAAGAGGGATGAACGCTTTGCAACAAGCAGCCGCTGCTTGGCTTTGGGCATCTCACAGCAGCATGAGGTGTTCCAAAAGCGGCATCGATTGAAATCGACGCCTCGCAAAACATGAAACCCGGAGGGTTTTACGCTGCTGGTAGCCGTCCGATTCATCGGATGGCTCCTTTTGGGACACACCTTCCTTGCTCAATCAGGTAACGATGCTTCTTGCGGGCTAGGCACAAAAAAAGGGAGCCGGACCGGGCTCCCTCACTACGCAAATGTCTCTTTTGTAATCCGGGACGCTTACTCTACGTGGATCGAGCGTACCCCGACATCGAACGGCAGCGATACCTGTACCACCCCGCCTGAAAGATTTTCTATGGTGCACTTGACAGTTCCGCCGCCGCTCAACTTCGCGACCGCTTCGCGCGCCGGCGCGGGCATCCGGAGCCGGACTGTGAGTTCTTTATATGCCGGCTTGAATTCCCCTTCGGGCTTGAACTCGACATCGGCACTTCGTCCCGTCCGCTTCACCGCTACATCCATATTCAGGTAGTCGCCGTGCCGGAACGCGTACGTTTCACCGTCGTCGAAGTATGCGCCCCCCTCAGCATCACCATTGCCGTAAGCGCGGACGCAAAGTGTGTCTGCCTGCTCGCTCGTCGACTGGATCAGGCTCTGCGTGAAGAGCACGGTACCCTCTTTCACGAACACAGGCGTGAACCCGAGCGGCGCGTTCACTTCGTGCCATCCGCCGGAAATTTCCGACCCGTCGTACATGCTCGCCCATTGGCCGGGCGGCAGGTAGACATCCCTTTTCACCGCGCCGGAGTCGAGGACGGGAGCGACGAGGAGTTTGCTTCCGAACGAGAATTCGTTGTAGATCTTATAGGCTTCCGGATCGTTCGGGAAATTAATATACAACGGCCTGATTATGGGAAGCCCGGTCTCGTGCGCTTCCCTGAATGCCGAGTAGACTTCCGGCATGAGCTCATATCTCCTGTCGATTATCTCACGGTTCAGCTTCGTATACGGCTGTCCGAACGACCACGGCTGGCGCTGTTTTGAATCCTTCACGCTGTGGGTCCTGAAGAAAGGCGTGAATGCGCCGAGCTCCAGCCATCGGGTGTAGAGTTCAGGCGAGGGGTTGCCGACGAAGCCGCCGACGTCGCTGCCGACGAACGGCTGGCCGCTGACGCCGATGTTCAGGAACATCGCGAGCGCGAGCTTCAGATGGGCGAAGCTGGCGAAGTTGTCGCCGGTCCACATCGCCGCGTAACGCTGGCCGCCGGCATAATTGGACCGCGTCAGGACGAATGGGCGCTTGCCCGGCTCGAGCTTTTCGAGCCCATCCCTGGTGCCGCGCGCCATCTGCATGCCGTACGCGTTGTGAACCTCGTAGTGTTCCACCATATCGCCGTCGATGTCCTGCAGGACGTCGGGCGGGAAAGTCTTGTTGGGCGTGTTGAACACGCTCGGCTCGTTCATGTCGTTCCAGAACCCGTCAACGCCGTAATCGAGCAGGTACTTATATTGCTCACCCCACCACTCTCTCGCCTTCCTGTCGAAGAAATCGGGGAACACGCAGTTGCCGGGCCATACCCGGCCGACGAAGTACTTTCCGTCAGGGAGTTTCACGAAGGCATCTTTCTTGATGCCGCTGTCGTAGACGCGGTACCCTTTCTCGTCCTTGATGCCGGGATCGATGATGGTCACCACCTTAAAGCCGAGCGAATGGAGCGTGTCGAGCATCTTGCGCGGAGTCGGAAAGTTCTTCGGGCTCCAGGTGAAGCACCTGTACCCGTCCATGTAGTCGATGTCGAGGAAGATGACGTCGCATGGTATCTGCTCTTTCCGGAATTTGTGGGCAAGATCGAGCACCCTCGATTCGGGATAATAGCTCCACCTCGACTGCTGGTAGCCGAGCGACCAGATCGGCGGCATGTGCATCCTGCCGGTCAGATCCGAAAATTTCCTTACGACCTCCGCTGCGTTCTTCCCCGTGATTATGTAGAGTTGAAACGCGCCGGCCCTGGCGGTATATACGAACCTGTCGCTGTCCGTCTTGCCGATATCAAAGGTAGTGCGCGAAGGATTATCGAGGAAGATTCCGTAGGCGCCGCCCGGATCCGCCTTGAGCAGAAATGGAACGGTCTCATATAACGGATCGAACTTGACGGCGTACGCCGGGTGGTCGGTATTCCACATCGTCCAGCGGCTGTCGTACTTGTTATACGGAAGTGTCTTCTCGCCGAGCCCGTAGAAATCACGCGCGCCGTGGATATTGAAATCGGCAACGAGACCCGAGTCGCCGAACTCGACCTTATCGAGGTCGACGATGTCTTTCCCATTGTCAGAGACAAATCTGAGTTTCATTGTCTCCGGAGAAAACTCGATAGAGCCCTCAGGCAATTTCACCCTGATCGTCTCTTTTCCGACTTCCATTTTGTAACCGGACAGCTCTTCCGGAGATTCGATGACTGCAAAAGACTTGAGTGCCTTGCCGCCCCGTTCCAGCGTCAGGTGGAAAATCCCCGGTTTGAAGAGTTGTACTTTCGCCTTACCGGACTCGTAGTCCGCTACAACTTCGTGCGTGGACTTCTCCACGCTTTTAAGTCTGCCAAGTGCACCCATTTCGTCAGCTTTGTTGTGATTGGTTCCCAGAAAGGTCCCGAGACTAAGTATCAAGGCATAGATGAACATTTCAGATCACCTTCAGGTGTAGTTCCATAAGTTGTTCTCTGCTCACTTCACTCGGCGCGTCGTCCATCAGCGACATGGCACTGCTCGTCTTCGGGAAAGCGATTACGTCGCGTATCGATTTGCTCCCGGTGAAAAGCATGATCAGCCTGTCGAAGCCGAATGCTATGCCGCCGTGAGGGGGAGCCCCGTACTTGAAGGCATCGAGGAGAAAGCCGAATTTTGTATTCGCCTCGTGCTCGGATATGCCGAGGCATGAAAACATTTTCTGCTGAAGCTCCGGCTGGAATATCCTGATGCTCCCTCCCGCGATCTCGTTACCGTTCATCACGAGGTCATAAGCTCTGGCGCGAACCTTCCCTATCGGGTTTTCAATAGTCCATCTTTTCTTCTTCTTGTGCTCCTCGATTCCCTGGTCGAGTATCGCCACATCTTCCTCCTTCGGGGAAGTGAAGGGATGATGCATCGCCGCGAACCTCTTCTCATCATCGGACCACTCGAAAAGAGGGAACTCCGTAACCCAGAGGAGCGCGATCTTGTTCTGGTCGATGAGATCGAATTTCTTCGCGACCTCGAGACGGAACTGCCCGAGAGTTAGGTAAACCTGTCGGCGAGGCTGCGTGACGATAAGGATAAGGTCGCCGTCTTCGGCCGCGAAGCTCTCGCGAAGGCCTTTGAGCTGATCGGCCGAGAAGAATTTCGCGGTTGGCGACTCCAGAGCGTCTGCAGTGACTTTGAAATAAACGAGTCCGGCAGCACCGCATGACTTGGCGAGATCGGTCAGATCATCGATCTGTTTCCTGCTAATCCCGGCCTGCTTCGGGAGATTGATTCCACAGATGAGGTTCCCCGCCTGCAATCCTGTCTCGAACACCTTAAACTGCGACCCCTTCAGTATGCCGGTGACGTCCTGGATTTCGAGACCGAAGCGCAGGTCCGGCTTGTCGCTGCCGTATTTTGTCATGGCCTCGTCGTACTTCAGACGCGGAAGAGGAGTCTTTATATCCATTCCCTTCGCTTCCTTGAAGAGAGCCCTTATGAGTCCTTCGGCCATTTCATATATATCCTCTTCGAGGACGAACGACATCTCGATATCTATCTGCGTAAATTCCGGCTGGCGGTCGGCGCGCAGGTCCTCGTCGCGGAAACATTTCACGATTTGGAAATACCTGTCGAAGCCGGAAACCATGAGTATCTGCTTATATGTTTGTGGAGATTGGGGAAGTGCGTAAAATTTCCCGTGGTGAATCCTGCTCGGGACGAGATAATCGCGGGCACCTTCGGGAGTGCTCTTCATGAGGAACGGCGTCTCTATCTCCATGAAATTCAGGGAATCGAGATACTTCCGCACAGCCTGTGCCATCTTGTGTCTCGTCAGCAGGTTGCTTTGCATCTGATGACGCCTCAGATCAAGGAAGCGGTATTTCAGCCTGAGGTCTTCGCTCGTCTCGATTTCATCCTCTATCGGGAACGGAGGAGTCTCCGCCTCGTTGAGGATGACGAGATCGTCTCCCAGAATCTCGATCTCGCCCGTCGGAAGGGACTTGTTTTCAGTGCCGTCGGGTCTTCTTTCGGCCTTTCCGACTACGGCAATTACATCTTCGCTTCTTAACTGCTTCGCAATTTGATAAACGTTCTGGTTGTGCTGCGGAGCAAAGACAACCTGTGTCTTGCCATACCGGTCGCGGAGATCAATGAAGATCACTCCACCGAGATCGCGCCTCCCGTCGACCCAGCCATTTAACGTCACGACTTCATTAACATTCTTCGCCCTGAGCTCACCGCACGTATGCGTTCTTTTCTTGCCACGCAATGATGTTGTTTCAGACATTTTTACTTCAGTTAGTTAGTTCACAATTGGAAAATTCAATATAAGAAAGGGGGGAACCAGTTTCAAAATGACGGTTTTCTGGGGTGGTGCCGTGATTTGATTTCCTTCGAGACTGGACCGGACGAGACAGAGCCGGTGCTTAAATCAGAGTCTGCCGAACTTCTTGTCCAGCTCGAGCAGCGGAATCTTGACGAGTACCGGTCTGCCGTGAGGACAAACGTACGGCACTTCCGCCTGGAAGAGCTGATCGATGAGAGATTCCATCTCCTCCATCGTAAGATAGTCGCCCGCCTTCACGGCCGCTTTGCAGGCATACGTCTTGCAGAGCTTCTCGCGCGGAGTGAGGCGCAGATCGTTGTCGCGCTTGTAGTCCTCGAGGATCTCGGTGAGTATCGTGCTCTCCCTGCCGGGCTTCAGATCGACCGGGACCCCATCGAGAACGACGGTCGATCCGCTGAAAGTCTTCAAGCTGAACCCCATCAGGTTGAGGTCGGGGAGGATTTCTTCGATGATAGTGAAATCGGCGGGACCGAGGTTGAGGCTGATCGGAAAGAGAAGCTGCTGAGTGTTCTGACCATGTTCGCTGAATCTCCTGAGGGTTCTCTCATAGATTACGCGTTCGTGTGCGGCATGCTGATCCACAACGAGGAGCCCCGTAGAGATCTGGGATATGATGTACTTGTTGTGGAGCTGGTAGATGATGCCCGCACCGCTATCGATAGGTGCGCTTTCATCTTCAGCGGTATCGGTAGAAGTGCCGCGATTTTGCGGAACGCGGAGCGAGAAAAGGGGATCCACAGCGTCGGCAATTCTCTCGTCATCGAGGAATCTGCCTCTCGAACCCGACTGCTGGGCGGCAGCTGAACTGAACGTTACGGGGACGATCCCTCCCCGGGACGACTCAGTAGTCGGACGGCTGAAGAAGCGCCCCGATTCGGAGGAAATCCCCATCTCGGGCACCAGATCGCTCTTGACGAGCGCGCTTCGAGTAGCTGAACGGATCGCGCCGTAGATGCTTCTCTCGTCCCTGAATTTCACCTCCATCTTGGACGGATGGACGTTCACGTCGACCTCGTCGGGAGGCATCTCGATGAAAATCGCAAAGAACGGGAAGTCGCCTTTATCGATCAGATTCTCGTAAGCGGAGAAGGCGGCGTGATTGACGGCCTTGCTGAGTACATATCTCCTGTTGAGAAAGAGGAACTGCTCGCCGCGGGTCCGCTTCGTATATTCAGGCTTTCCGAGGAATCCGCTGATCTTGAGACGATCATATTCTTCTTCGAATGCGACCAGTGAATCGGTGAACCGGTCTCCGAAAACTTCGTCCAGCCTGCCGCGAACGGTGTCCGACTTCGCGCGGAGCACCAAGTCCTCGCCCGACTGCAGTGTGAATTTTATATTCGGGAAAGCTATGGCATACCGAGAAACGGTCTGGTACACATGCCTGAACTCGGTAGGATTTGCCTTCATGAAGTTTCTTCTTCCGGGCGTATTGAAAAAGAGATTCCTGACTATGATGGTCGTTCCGGTGGCATGGGCGGCTCTGGAAAGCTCTTCCCTTTTTCCTCCATCTATTCGGATGTAAACGGCCGCGTCCTCTTCGTCGGTCTTCGTTTTCAGTTCGACCTGAGACACAGCCGCTATCGAGTAGAGCGCTTCGCCGCGGAAGCCAAGAGTAGATACATTCTCGAGGTCCTGGTACGTTTCGATTTTGCTTGTAGCGTGCCGCTCGAAAGCGAGGAGGGCGTCTTCCTCGTTCATACCCGTGCCGTCGTCGGTAACCCTGATGAAGCTTTTGCCTGCATCTTTGACCTCGACGTCGATCGATCTCGCCCCGGCATCGATTGAATTTTCGATAAGCTCTTTGACGACCGACTCCGGGCGCTGGACCACCTCGCCTGCGGCTATCTTGCTCGCTATCTCTTCGGAAAGGACTTTAATATTTGCCATTACGTTCCTTCTGCCACGGATCCTGCGGCGGAGTTTTCATCCTGTGTGTCGGAAAACAGCGCTTCGACGAATGTGTCCCTGTCGAATGGCTGCAAATCGTCTATCCCTTCGCCGACTCCAATATATTTAACCGGCAATTTAAGTTCCTGGCTGATAGCAATCACGATCCCCCCTTTTGCGGTTCCGTCGAGCTTGGTGAGGACAATGCCGGTGACGCCCGCAGCATCGAGAAACTGCCGCGCCTGGACGAGCCCGTTCTGACCGGTGACGGCATCGAGGACAAGGTAGACTTCATGCGGCGCTTCGGGGATCACCTTCTTCACGACCCTGACAATCTTTTTGAGCTCTTCCATCAGGTTTGTTTTTGTATGGAGCCTTCCTGCGGTGTCCACCAGGACCACATCGATTCCGCGGGCCTTTGCGGCATTGACCGCGTCGTAAGCCACGGCACCGGGATCGGTACCCGGGGTCTGCTGAATCATCTCCACGCCTGCCCGTTTCGCCCAGATCTGAAGCTGTTCGTTGGCTGCCGCGCGGAAGGTATCTGCAGCGGCGATGAGCACTCTCTTTCCGTCGTTCCTGAAATTATAGGAAAGCTTCCCGACGGTCGTGGTCTTCCCTACTCCGTTTACGCCGACGATCATTATAACTTGCGGCCCGCCGTCGTGACGGGAGGTGCCATCGGGCACGATCAGGTATTTCGCGATCTCCTCTCTCAAAAGCCGCTTGAGTACCGCCGCGTCTTCATAGCCCTCAGACTTGACGCGTGCCCGGATGTCCCCGATGATTTTCTCGGTGGCATCGAATCCTACGTCGCTCGAAAGGAGTGTCTCCTCTATTTCGCCGATCAACTCGTCGTCGATCTTCGTCTTCTTAGCAATCACCTTCGTGATTCTTTCGACGAAAGTCGAACGAGTTCGCGACAGCCCGTCTTTTACTTTCTTGAATCGATCAAGCAAACCCATCAATAGTAAATTCCTTTAAGTAATGAAACGGCAGGCCGCAACCCGTGATCAGGCTGCCCGATTCTCCGCCATATGCTTCCGATAAATAGCGACGTATACTCCAAGTGAAATGAAAAGTCCCGCCGTGCTCAGATAAAGGAGGACGGTCTTCAGCGTCGCGAGCGATTCCTCCCTCAGAGTCGCAACAAGAAGAAAAGCCGCGATGAACGCCACGGTCCACTTACCCGCCCATACGGACTGAACGACCACCTTACGCCTGTTGATGATCAACACACTCCCTGCGACGATGAGAATATCGCGGAGTGCGACCAGGCCTGCGTACCAGAGAGGCGCATCACCGACAACGACAAGCGCGGCGGAAATTGCAATAATACATATCTTATCCGCGATTGGATCGAGGAGCCGGCCGAAGTCGGTTACCTGGTTCAATGCTCTCGCCAGGAGTCCGTCAAAAAAATCCGTTGCCGCCGATAGGACCATCAGCACGATAACCCATAAACGGTATTGATTTCCTGGCTGGAGGATCAGCAGCACGATCGGAACCATCAAGATCACACGGCTCAGGCTGAGAACGTTTGAGACGGTCCACTGCCTCTCAACCTTCAATTCCATACTTCCGCGAGATGCTTGGGTCAACCGAGGTTTACTCCCAGTTTCCGGATCAAAAAGCACTTATTCCAAATGGTCCAGCCGCTGCCCGCGGCGACCGACGGAAGACCGAAGCGAAACAGTCAATACCTTGCCTCATTTATATTCGCTTCAAACTCTTCCTTGCGGTTTATCTCGACCTCGGTCGGGTATTGCCCGCTGAAACAGGCAGTACAGTAGTTCTTGTGCTCTCCTCCTGGCACCGAGTCGAGAAGCTTTTCCAGCGAAAGATAGGAAAGAGAATCTACGTTCAATTCCTTCCGCATGGCTTCAAGATCGCCGTCCTGCTGGTTGGCAAACAGCTCTCCTTCCGATGGGAAGTCCATACCGTAATAACATGGATGCATGATCGGAGGCGAGCTCACACGGAAATGCACTTCCGCAGGCTCGGCCTCCCTGATAAGCTTCACCAGCTGCTTGCTCGTGGTTCCGCGGACGATGGAATCGTCCACTATCACGACTTTCCTTCCCTTCAGCACTCCCTTCACTGTATTGAACTTAATCTTCACCTTGAGGTCGCGGGAATACTGGTTCGGCTGTATGAAAGTTCTCCCGATGTAATGACTTCTTATCAGGCCGATCTCGAATTTAGCCTTAATACCCATCTTGAGACTCTGCGATACGAAGCCAAGAGTGGCGGTGTTCGATGAGTCCGGTACGCTTATGACGACAAGTTTCTCGTCCTCATCGTTCTGTACAGGAGATTCTTCGGCAAGCCCCTTGCCGATTTTTCTCCTCACCTTATCTACACTCTCTCCAAAGATTTTGCTGTCGGGCCGTGAGAAGTAAATGTATTCGAAAATGCAATGCCTGGACTGTTTCGGAATGTCAGGCAGAAACATGGAATGAACCTCACCGGCTGCCAATGCATCGTCATCTATGATGACCATCTCGCCCGGTTCGACGTCGCGTAAATACTCGGCGCCGAGGATGTCGAACGCGCATGTTTCGGAAGCGGCAATGAAGGCATTTCCTATCTTGCCGAGCGACAGAGGCCGAAAGCCGTAAGGGTCCCTCGCCACAATAAGTTGATTGTCCGTGAGTATGACAAGCGAGAAAGCGCCCTTTACGATCTGCAATGCTTCATAAACCTGCTCGATTATGGTCTCTTTCTGACTCTTTGCAATCAAATGCAGAATGATCTCTGTGTCTGTTGTCGTCTGAAAGATTGTTCCGCTCTCAGTCAGCTCGTCACGCAGGCGGTGGGAGTTGGTCAGGTTGCCGTTATGAGCGATCGCGAGATTTCCCTCTCGATAATTAACGATTATCGGCTGGACATTTTTCCTGCTCTCGGCCGCACCGGTTGTCGAGTACCTGTTATGACCAATTCCGGCATTGCCCCTGAGGACTTCGGTCAATATTCGCTCGTCCTTGAAGACATCTGAGATAAGGCCGGTACTCTTGTGGACATTGAAGGCCGTTTTCTCAGGGGTTTTTTCTCTGGTGACGATGCCGGCAGCTTCCTGGCCACGGTGCTGAAGGGCATTCAAACCGTAATAAATGAAATTCGACGCGTTTTCGGCCCCGTAAATACCGACTATCCCGCAGAAGGTTTTCGGCTTGTTTATCTTCAGGTTTGCTTCGCGCATTTAGTGCTTCACTCCATCAATTCTCGGTAGGAAATCTAAGACGTTCACCAGCGACATAGATGAACTTATCCTGTGAAATCGGGATCGGTATAAAATTAACTAAGACTCAAAAGTAAAACAAACGTGTGCGAGTGCCTGAAAACCTTTGTGCCCTGAACGCTGCGCGTGTTCAATTTTCAACCGCAAGGATCGAGGAGAACGCGCACTAAACATCAAGGGTCAGGAACTCGCTTACCCGGCAACCTTTGGAGATCAACTTTCGCTCCGGCCTCATATAGAACACACAGCGGCGTCTCGATGGGACGCCGCCGGATTACGAATCGTATCTTTTCAGTTTGCGATCGGCGTTTCGGCGCGTGCCGGCGGTTTATCTTCCTTCTTATTCGGACGAAGGGCAAAGCCGAGCACTTCCGGCATTTCGCTGACAAACTTAAACTTCAACTCGTCCCTGACGTGCGGAGGGACTTCGTCGAGATCGTGCTCGTTCTTCTTCGGAAGGATGACTGTTTTTATGCCCGACCGCACGGCGGCGATGACCTTTTCTTTAACACCTCCGATTGGCAGTACCGCTCCTCTGAGCGTGATTTCTCCGGTCATCGCAAGGTCGTTGCGGACGAGCCTGCCGGTCAAAAGCGAAACGAGGGCCGTGAGCATCGTTACGCCGGCCGAAGGGCCATCCTTGGGTATTGCACCTGCGGGGACGTGGACATGTATATCGTACTTCTCGCGGAAATCGGGTTCCACACCGAGGGCTTCGGCATTCGCCCCGATGAAGCTGAGCGCCGCCTGGGCCGATTCTTTCATGACGTCGCCAAGTTGGCCGGTAAGAATCAGGCTTCCCTTTCCCTTCATCTTTGTCGCTTCGATGAAGAGTATGTCGCCGCCGACCGGAGTCCATGCAAGGCCGGTAGCGATGCCCGGCTTATTGATTCTCTCCGAGACTTCGAGGAAAAACTTCTGGTTGCCGAGATATTTTACGACGGCTTCGCGGTCGATGATGAACTGCTTCTTCTCTCCCCCAGCCACTTCCATGGCCACGCCTCTGCTGACGTCCGCTATCTTTCTCTCCAGACTCCGGACGCCGGCTTCCCTGGTGTAACCTGAAATGAGAAAATGTATCGCCTCGTCGGTGAAGTTAATTTGTTTCTCCTTGAGCCCATGCTCGCCGATCTGCTTCGGAACGAGGAAATTTCTGGCTATATGCAACTTCTCATCGTCGACGTAACTTGGGATCTCAATTATTTCCATCCTGTCTCTCAACGCGGGCGGAATGGGTTCCATCATGTTAGCCGTCGCGATAAACATCACCTTGGAAAGGTCGAACGGAATCTCGAGATAATGGTCGCTGAACGAAAAATTCTGCTCAGGATCGAGCACTTCGAGGAGCGCGCTTGAGGGATCGCCCCTGAAATCCATGCCGAGCTTATCGACTTCATCGAGCATGAAAACCGGGTTGTTGGAACCGGCCTTTTTAATGCCCTGTATGATTCTGCCGGGGAGCGCACCTATGTACGTACGCCTGTGCCCGCGAATTTCAGCCTCGTCATGCACTCCACCGAGGGACATCCGAACGAATTTCCTGCCGAGCGCTTTAGCTATCGATTTGCCGAGACTTGTTTTTCCGACGCCCGGAGGGCCGACAAAACAAAGTATCGGACCGCGCATATCGTCCTTCAGCTTTCTAACGGCGAGGTACTCGAGGATTCTTTTCTTCACCTTCTCGAGTCCGTAATGATCTTTCGCGAGCGACTTCTCCGCAGCCTTTATATCGAGATTGTCCTCCGTCGAAGTGCTCCAGGGAAGGTCCAGAATCCAATCGAGATAGGTCCTCGAGACCGTATATTCGGCGCTCGAAGCATGCATTCTCTGGAGTCTGTCGAGCTCTTTCGAAGCTGTAGTCTTCACTTCCTCGGGAAAATTCCCTTCCTCTATTTTCTTCCTGAGCTCGTCGACCTCGACATTCCCTTCGTCCTCACCGAGTTCATGCTTGATGGCTTTCATTTGTTCGCGCAGGAAATAGTCGCGCTGGCTCTTGTTAATCTCGTCCTGAACTTCTGTCTGAATTTTGTTTCCGAGTTCGAGGCGCTGGACGAGCTTGCTCAGGTACAGGTTGGATTTCTTCAGTCTCTCCTGGACACCGAGCTCCTCCAGGACTTCCTGCTTCTCTTTGACTGGGATATTTATCAGCCACATCGCCATGTCGGCCACATGACCTGGGTCCTCAGTATTCAAGATCAACCCCAGGTGCTCGGGGGTAAGGTCGGGCGCAAGGTCCACCGCTTTCCGGAATCCATTCTTTATTGTCGCAACCAGTGCTTCGGTCTCAATCCCCTCGGCTTTCTTGTCTTCAATTCTCTGGACAAAGCCCTTAAGGTAGGGTTCCTGTTGTACGAGGTTGAATATCTCCGCCCTGTACAGCCCCTGGACAAAAACACTTTTCGACCCGTCGGGCAAATTGTAAACCTTCAGGATTCTCGCAACGGTACCGATCTTATAGATGTCCTCGGGATTCGGGCGCTCGGTATTGGCATCTCTCTGGGCGACGATCAGAACGGGAAGGTCGTCCCTGAAGGCTTCATCGACCAGTTGTATCGTGCTTTTCCTGCCGACCGAAAGCGGCATCATCTGCCGCGGATAGAACACAGAATTTCTAAGCGGCATGATCGGGAGTATTTCCTGGTTGTAAAGCTTTCCGGGATCTTCCATGACTATTTGTTCGTCCTTGTCGAAATCTTTTTCACTCATGATATAGTTTCTCCTGATGAGGAATCCTTCGCGTTCACGAGAGCCTCATCACAATGTCCAGTAATTCTTCTCTTTGATTTTGCATATCGGATGCAACCGAGCCTAACAAGGCTGCGACGGCGGCGTCACGGATGCTGTTCTTCTGATGGACAAGAAGCTCGCTTCTCGATGCGTGTGCCTCCATATCGCCCACGAGGCGCTTGATATTTTGCCTGAAGTCGACATCATCTCTTGTTTCGGAAGTGACCTGCGGAATTGGGCCGCCGAGACGCACGATCGCTCCTCTGATTAATTCAGCCTGTCCTCTTACTTCGTCGGCGATGTTCTTCAGCCGGTTGAGAAGAAAAGGATACGGGATCCATTTGGAATGGGAAGACAGATTGGCCGCCAATCTCATAAAGGCCGAGTAATCGTCGCTCAATATGTTCAGGATCTTCTCATGCTCTCTTTTGTCGGAGTGCGACACCGAAAGGCTTTCGAGGAAAGCCAACCGGTGATGACTCTTTTCCGCCACATTCTGCTGTAACATTATTCCTCCGTTGTAAGAATAGAGTGAGGCCCCCGGTCTCGGGAGCCTCTTGTTGGAATCTCTTAAGAGACCTTTACTTCGATCTCTTTCGGTTTCGCTTCTTCGGCCTTGGGCAAGGTTATCGAAAGTACGCCGTCTTTGAAAGAAGCATCGATCTTGTCGCTCTTGACCGACAGCGGAAGGGAAAAAGCCCTCTCGAACACTCCGAAGGAGCGCTCGATGCGATGGACATTGACGTCCTTCTCCTCTTTCTCTTCCTTCTTCTCACCTTTGATGGTGAGGATATTGTCGTGGAGCGTGATCTTGACATCATTCCTGTTCACGCCGGGAAGTTCTGCTTTGATAAGGTAAGCGTCTTTGTTCTCACTAACATCGACGCGCGGAGCCCACTGAGCTATGACGGCATTCTCTGCGTCATACTCCGGAAACAGGCCGTCAAAGACGCGCCCGATTTCTCTCTGCATATTTACCAGGTCTCTGAACGGAGTCCAGCTTGAAAGTTCACGTTCGGGTTTCCATCTTGTAATCGCCATTTAATCATCCTCCTTTTTTGTTTTCACTTCTGCTATAGTTCAAGCACCGTGCCAACAGAAAAGGGCTCCAAAAATGTTCGAAAGAAGACTTCTCCAGTGATCCTCAGACTCATCGGGACAAATTTATCAAAAGGAAAGACATAAGAAGAAAAAACCATGCCTCCGGTTCGCCAATTTGTCAAAGGAATGGTCAGCCGATAGTCTCTTTGTAGAGTCGTTCGATCGTTTGCATGTCTGCTTCATCGATCCGGAAATCACCGCCGACATTTTCTTCTACCTGTCGGACCGCTCTGGCGCCCACGATAGAAGAAGTGATGGCAGGGTTCATATTGACCCAGGCAACGGCTAGATTCCCGACGGGCTTGTCATACTTTGCCGCGATGGGGCGGAGATTCTCAACGAGCGCGAGTTCTTTAGAGAGAAGCGGCTCCTGGAATTTCTTGTCCTTCCTTCTCCAATCATCCTCAGCCAATCGTTGCATGTTGAATTTTCCGGTAAGTAGGCCGGACATCATGGGGCTGTAGGCAACGACACCGATACCGTTTTGAAGGCAATAGGGAAGGATTTCCATAGCGACTTCCTGCATAACGAGACTGTACGGTGGCTGCAGGGATTGGACCGGCGCTACCGATGCACAGCGGCTAAGGAGAGGAACATTGAAGTTGCACACACCTATGTATTTCACCTTCCCTTCTTTTTTGAGTTCGGCCATTACCTGCCATGATTCCTCGACGGGAGTTTCCGGATCGGGCCAATGGAACTGGTACAGGTCGATGTAATCCGTTCTCAGTCTTTTCAGGCTGTCTTCGACTTCTTTCCTTACGCTTTTCGGCCCGAGATGAATTTTGACATTGCGCCGGTCGTCCCAGATCATTCCACATTTGGTTGCGAGGAACACCTTGTCCCGCATTCCGGCAATGGTCTTGCCGACGACCTCTTCCGAATGACCAAGTCCGTAAACCGCGGCGGTATCGATCCAATTGATTCCAAGGTCGAGCGCTTTTCTTATGGCTCCGGCCGATACTTCATCGTCAACCGCACCCCAGCCGTAAAGCCATGGGCCTCCGATTGCCCACGCGCCGAAACCGACTACTGTCAGTTCAGGACCTCCTCTTCCCAATTTTCTTTTTTCCATATTGACTCCTGCTCTCTTTTTGTCATCCTGTGTAAACATAACTGTGTTCGGATAAAATTCCGACTCCAAGGAGACGCGGCCGAACTGTTAATCAGCCGAAGGACAGCTCAGCTCGCTCACGGTCGGCCACTTGGACCGCGTGAATAACGCCGTCACCGTCGTTCGCATCGTGAACGCATTTCACTTTAAGAGCAGTCGACAGCCGGGAGGTGGCTGACCTTGCCTTAGTTTAAAGCTTGTGTTATACTAAAAAAGTCCTAAAAAACAAGTACAGAGTCGCTTTCTTCCTTTTTATATATGAAAACTGAACAAATTCCTGCGAAGCACAAAGATTTCGAGACTGAAATGCTGCCTCATATGGCGGCACTCTACAATTTCGCGCTGAGGATGACGGGGGATCCGGACGACGCAAAAGATCTGGTGCAGGAAACGTACATGAAAGCCTACCGCTTCTTCGACAAATACGCTCAGGGAACGAATGCAAAAGCGTGGTTGTTCCGAATAATGAAGAACTCATACATCAATCGTTACCGGAAGGAATCGAAAGAGCCGGACAAGATTGATTATGATGACATAAAGGATTTTTACGCCAGTGTCAAGGATTCGGCGGTCGATACGAATGATCTTCAGGAGAAGATCTTTGGAAATCTTTTTGAAGACGAAGTCGCAAAGGCTTTGCAGGAGTTGCCCGAGGATTTCAGAACAGTCGTCATTCTTTGCGATATAGAAGGATACACTTACGAAGAAATCGCAGACTTCATCGAGATCCCGATCGGAACGGTTAGATCGCGTCTCCATCGGGGAAGAAAAATGTTGCGCTCCATGTTGAGAGACTACGCTTTCAAACGAGGATTCAAAGACGTCGACGTTGATACGGACGAAGATTGAATACAGAAGGAACTGATGGCGGTGGATTGCAGAGAGTCACGCGATTTGATGAGCGGTGCTGTTGATAATGAATTGAATCGACAGGAGTCGGAAGGGTTCAACGAGCACATTGAAATTTGCGGCAGCTGCCGCGATGAATACGAGCTTGAGAAGCTGACGAAGGCCTACCTTAAAAGAAAGATGACTTTCGTAGACGTCCCTTACGACCTCGAAGCGACGATAATAGCCCGGATTTCCTCCGAGGGCACCATCAGCTTCCAGCCAGGGTTCTTCTCGAGGCTCCTCTCGAACACGATATTTCAGCCGGTAGCCACGGTCGGAATCATGCTGGCTATAGCTGTGGTACTTTTCTTCGCCAACAGGTCGAACGTGATAGGGCCTTTTTCGCCGGCCGAATCGATAGAAGCGATCAACGCCTCGGGACCGGACGTACTGACGATGGCAATGGACAATTTCCAGGATGTGATGAGCGGGAAGTTTGAGCCGCAGATTACTGCGACAAAAGTCGCAGATGTTTCCGCGTACCTCAAGCAAAACGCAGGCGTTGCTGTTCCGGTCCCGTCGATCCGCGATGCAGATTGGATCGAAGGAAGCGTGACCGACGCGGACGGCGCGAAGGTAACTCACGTCGTTTTCAAGATCGGAGATGGGTATATCTACATTTACAGCTTCCCGAGAGAGGCGATGAACTCGAAGCGCGTCAGACTCCCTTCCGATTGCGCCAGCGCCA
The DNA here is from genome assembly GCA_021845665.1 of Bacteroidota bacterium. Lineage (GTDB taxonomy): Bacteria > Bacteroidota > Ignavibacteria > Kryptoniales > JAKASW01 > JAKASW01. The sequence goes on from JAJZVO010000003.1 coordinate 46,809, forward strand.
TCGAGAAGAACAAATGGTACTGGGGGATGGACGAAAACGGTGACACGCAAGCAGTCTGGAGCGACGATAGCCGCGTCTGCGTCGCGACGGCGAACATTGGCAAAAGAGACCTGATCAATTACCTCCGAACTTCCGGAAGGACGGCACAATGATAAAGAGAATTTTCGTTCTGCTTATGGCTGTCTCGCTTGCTTCGTGCGCGGCCAAACCGGGCAAGAAAGCGAGCGCAGCTTCGACTGCGGCTCCGGCACCGTCGAAAGCAGTCTACCTGAATAATGTGTCCGCCACCGCCGGCGTCACCTCCGAAGCGGGAAAAACCGCCTCCAACTTTTCATGGTATAACAGCGAAGGGATGAAGGTCTCGCTCAGCTCGCTCAGAGGCAAGACGGTACTGATAAACTTCTGGGCCACGTGGTGCGGTCCATGCAAAGAAGAGCTCCCTGACGTCGAAGCGATCAGCAAACAATACTCGTCAAAGGGATTGGTCGTCATCGGGGTATCGGAAGACAACGGCGACAGCGTGCTGAACGACGTTTCACACTTCGCGGCAAAACATGGTCTGACTTACCAGATAGTCGTCGACAACAATGACATCGCAAACGCTTACGGCAACATAAACGCGATACCTACATCTTTCATAGTCAACAAGGCCGGCAAGATCGTGGATCAGTGGGTGGGACTCAGGAATAAGTCATTCTTCGAATCCACGATAAAGAAATATTTAGATTAACTCATAAGCTCCTACCGACATCTTTCAGGAGATAGCAAACCTCCTATCAGGCGAGAGTACAAAAGAACGCTCCTCAAGATATATGTCTCGTGTGATTGGAACAGGTTTGAAGCTTCAAATTGCGGTAGGGAATTCCCCAGAGGGCTGTAGCGCTAACGGGAGTCGAACCCGTGTTTTCGCCTTGAGAGGGCGACGTCCTAGGCCACTAGACGATGGCGCCATGCGTAACGAGAATTTTGAATTCAACATTCAAAGAAGTGCTGCCCGGCAAGGGCTCGAACCTTGACTTTCCTGATCCAGAGTCAGGCGTGTTGCCAATTACACCACCGGGCAATCTGAAAACGATCTACAAGTGAAAACGCGAACTTTCTCGCCTCAAACGACCGCTTTCCAATGCGCGCCGCACGGCAAGCACAGGTGAAATTTAAGACCTGCCGGCCAAATTACAAAGTCATTTGCTGATGGGCTATTCAAGAACCGGAATCGGAAAACCGATGATTCGGGAAACGGACGGGATGAGCACGGACAAGACTCTAATCAACCCTTGTCCGTAAGATTCGGTGCTCTTTCGACGTTCTTCGTGTGCATCGATTAGTGAATAGCCCTACCGGACATTTGGCGGTGGGTTGTTCCAAGCTATTCCACACAGAGTAGACTGTAGGCAACATATTCTCACTGTGATCAGATATGCGCCGCGTCGTACGCCTTAACAGATTTCTTAATAGACTCTTTAGCAGCTTGGGCCCCTTCCCAACCGAAACTCTTGACGAACTTCCCTTCAAGCTCCTTGTAGGTCTCGAAGAAATGTTCGGCTTCACGGAGAAAGTGCCTTGCCACGTCGGTAATATCGAACACATGGTTATAACGAGGATCGAGCGAAGGGACCGCCAATATCTTGCTGTCAGATCCCTTTTCATCGGTCATCACGAGCACCCCCACCGGCCGTGCGCGGAGCAAGAGTCCGGTCTGCAGCGGCTCCTCGTTTAGAACCAGGACGTCGAGCGGGTCGCCATCATCCCAGAGCGTGTGTGGAATGAACCCGTAGGCGGTGGGATAGTGAACGGCTGAGTACAACACACGATCCAGCCTGAAGACTTCGAGTTTCGGATCGTATTCTATTTTAGTGTGAGTTCCTTTCGGTATCTCTATTATGACATTGATTTCATCCGGCGCGGTATCGCCGATCGGCAATTCCTTTAGATTCGGCATTTACTCTCTCAAACTTTGTTGTAGTTTTCTTTCCTTGAAATGGAGGCTCGGCGGAGTGTTGACATAAAACCCGGCGAACATGCATCTCACTAACTTCAGATTCTACAACAAAGGGAAAATAGAATTCGTTCTAAGGAACGAGGATCAAGTTAAGGACCGTGCAGAACCAGTAGGGCCGCTTCGATCAGCGGCCAGTCTTCTCCCTTACGATCTCTATTATCTTCTCGATGCTGACCATTGTTCCGGGACAGCTCTTCAGGGAATAGATTTCCCGGTGTCCTATTATATGCTCCCTATCGATCGGAATGTTCCAACGCGCGCCTATGCCGGAGACAAGATCAGCGCTCGAATCATACATTTCAGCTGTCCATTCGCTCTCTTTATAGCCTTCGTGTTCAATACCTATCGTATAGTAATTGGGGTTGATGAATTTATCGTCTGCGGCATCGCGCTTGATCAGTGACCACTGCGGGTCGTTCACCCGCCCCGCGTGCCAGGCGGTATCCGACTCCCGCACGTAGTGGTGGATCTCTCCATTGATACCGATGCCGTAATGAGCCGACACCTTCGACTTTGGATTTTGGAACCAGCTGTCCGTGCCGGCCAGCATCCCTTCCATGATGTGTATTACGATCGCCTCCGGATAATAGCCTCTCCTTCCGGCAGAAAAATTCGGACTCGGTATTTCGATTATTTTCATAGCATCACCATTGTACGGTCCATGTTGAGGTCTCGCTGTACTGCAGACACCCGGCACCTACGGTACGGCGATGTAGCCAGTTAAATCGAATCCACATAAAAGCAGGCATGGAATTGTTAGGCGGTGATGTGCACTTGGACGGTCCGAGGTTGTTACCAACTCCGCTGCCGCGAGCATGGCAGGAATCGCGCGGGTTTTCATCTTCCCCTCTTCAGGCCCGATCACATTGACGCTGTTCGGCCGATCTTCTCTCCAGGAACAAAAAGGCTACGCGTCCAGCACACGCCTTATCCCGTCCAGCACTTCCGCTTGCTTGTAAGGCTTCAGTATTATCGCCATAGCCCCCGCTTCCAGAAGCTCCTCTCTCTCCTCAGGTACAAGGAACCCGGTAGCGGCGACAAATCTAACATCCGGATTAATTGTCTTCATGCGTTTCATCACTTCCAATCCGGATAATTTCGGGAGACCATAATCCGAGAAGACAATGTCGATCCCTTTCCACTGCCGCTCGTAAATTTCGACCGCCTGCTCGCCGTCATCGGCGGTAACCACCTTGTAGCCGCTGGAACTAAGTATAGATATGGCGAGCTCCTTCAACATCTCTTCATCCTCTACCACGAGGACGGTCTCGTCACCTGCGGCCGTTTCCGAAACCGTCTCAGTTTTTGCGTGTCCCTCCCCATCTTTAGTATCCCCGGTTGGGATGTAAATAGTGAACGTTGTTCCGCGCTCCGGCTCGCTTGCCACATCGATGAAGCCGCCGTGATTCTCAACTATTCCGAAAACAACCGACAATCCAAGACCGGTTCCTTTCCCCGGTCCCTTAGTAGTGAAAAAGGGCTCGAAGACATGCAGGCGTGTTTCTTCATCCATCCCTTCACCGTTGTCGCTGACCGACAACCGTACATAAGTTTCGGCCGCCGCCCCGTTGAACTTAGACCGGACTTCTTCACCGCTTGCCGTGTCCGTCGATATGACCAGGACGCCTGAACCGCGCATGGCGTCGCGTGCGTTCACCGAAAGATTGAGGAGGACCTGATGTATCTGTGTCGAATCGGCGGTGACGAGCGGTAGATTGTCATCAAGCTGGCACACCAGCGTCATCGTGCGCGGGAAAGTCTCGTAGAACAGCTTCTGGAGTTCCCGGACACAATCGTTCAGGAACACCAGGGAAAAGGAAACCTCACTCTTCCGGGCAAAGGTAAGCATCTGCCTGACAAGGGATGCCCCGCGATCGGCCGCTTGCGTAATCGCATGCGCACTTTTGATAATTCTTTCGTCGGCACCGCGGGTGCGCTCGATCAGAGACGAGTTTCCAAGTATTATCCCGAGGACATTATTGAAATCGTGCGCTATCCCGGCGGCGAGAATCCCGATCGACTCCATTTTTTGGGACTGGATCAGTTGCTCCTGGAGCCTTTTGCGCTCGCTCACGTCTTCTTTGATTGCAATGTAGTGTGTAACATTCAACCCATCGTCCTTCACGGGTGTAATGGTCATCTCCTCGTCGTAGAGGGAGCCGTCTTTCCGGCTGTTTACCAGCTGGCCGTGCCACGGTATTCCTGCCGAGATTGTCCCCCACAATTGCTTGTAAAACGACTCGGGCTGTCTTCCTGATTTGAGAATGCGTGGATTTCGTCCTATCACTTCGTCCACACCGTATCCTGTCAGAGTTGTAAAGGCTGCGTTTACGAACTGTATGTTCGCCTCGCGATCGGTAATGACGACGGCGTTTGCGGCAGACTGTATGGCGGCCACCCAAAGTCGCATTTCCTCTTCCGCCCTCTTGCGGGAAGTGATGTCGCGGTAGTTGATGACAATCCCCCTGACGGAATTGTTGTCGAGGAGATTGACGGCTGTCGCTTCAATATTTCGCCAAGATCCGTCTTTATGCCTGAGACGAAGGTCAACGGTGGCCCTTGAACCCGGCGTCCGAATAAGCTCCTTCAGAGCGCTCTGTGCCGGGACTCTATCGTCCGGATGAACTGTATCGAATGGCCCGACAAGCTCGTCATTTTCGTAACCAAGTAAGCGCTTCCTCGATGGGCTTCTGTAGACATTCTCAAGGTCCTTTGTCAGGACGGCAATTGCGTCTGAAGCATTCTCGACCAGGGCACGAAGGTACTCTTCCTTTTCCATCAAGAGTTCTTCCGCGTGTTTGCGCTCAGTGATATCGCGGATCACCATGCTGGTCCGTTCATTGCCGGACCGGTCCTTTAGAACAGAGCTGGACAGTTCAGCCGGAAATCTCGTGCCATCTTTCCTGACCAGAGTGAGCTCGCCTCTGAACTTCCCTGTCCGCCGCCGCTCCTCGAGCGCAGCTTTATGTCGCAAGTCTTCGGGGTCAGCAACGCCTGCGCGGCCCATCGACTTCAGCTCCTCTTCAGTCCAGCCAAAAACCCGGCACGCCGCGGTATTTGCCGATAATATCTCCCCGTCGGGGCTGGTCAGCAAAATCGCATCGATGCTGTTCTCGAATAATGAGCGGTAATTCTCCTCGCTCGCAATGAGCGCCTCCTCCGCAAGTTGACGGTCCTTTGATTCGGACTCCCAGTGCCTGAGCTCCTTCTTCAGCAGGATATAGAGCAGAACTGCCGTCACCGTTACGAAAGCCCACCCCTTGTAGGTTTGAATCTCAGAAATGAGCCTGACATTGTTTACCAGCATCGCCAAAATCCGATCCGATAGAAGTATCCAGACGACAGAAATGACCCAGTAGATGAGTGCGGTGCTAAGGGAAATCCGGACGGGCTTGTTCTTCACGCTGCGTCACCCTTTGTTTTTCTAATACAATGAAATACGCTAGTATGATCGCACTAAGATTGTCAGGCTTGTTGAAAATCTAAAGAAACGGAGAGCCAATTCCAAAAAGCGAATACCGCATGACATCCCACCCCCTGGTACAGGTTTTCCTTTGCGGCAAAGGCCTGGATGCCTGGTGTGTCTCCGGCACGCCGTCTGCTGAAAGGCCGGTTCGCCGTTACTGGCCCCCGGACTAATCGACGGGTCAGCGCAGCTCGTTCAATATGGGATTTCGGATCGCCCCGATCTCATCCTGTCCGGTCTTCAGTTCTTCGAATACCGTGATGGTGTTCTTCCCCTTCTTCAGCCACGGCGCCGGCACGTAAATGGTCTGCTGCGGCCCAATGTCCCAGTATCTTCCGAGGTTGTGCCCGTTTATCCAGACACATCCTTTTCCCCAGTCTCTCATGTCCAGGAAGGTGTCGCCGACCTTCTCGAGGGTGAAGCTTCCTTCTCTTATGACGGGATATTGGAAATCTCCTTTCAGCTCAGATCTTGTACGCGGTTGCGTCGTGAATGGAAAGCGGTACATTTCCCATCCATCTATCACACTTCCTTCGAGTGTCACTTCCTTAGTAATTCCCTGGTGGTTGTCGTTGATGTACTTTCCGTAATTTATCCGCCCGAGATTCTCGACAAAAATGTCGAGCGTGTTCAGGCTCTCCGGTAGATCGACCTTGCAGGAATCCTGTGCCAGCATCCTGTTGAGGACAGCAACCCTTTTCCCGTTCACGAAGATGATCCCGTAATCTCTCAGACGGTCTATGTATAATTCCCCCGATACGGGCCCCTTCACGTGTGTGCGGTACATAACGTAACCGTATGCCTGGTGAAGAGCTTCGAAGGTAAGGGGATTTTCCGAGCGGACAGGTGAGGGAAGGTCATGGATTAGATCGGTCACATATTCGAGCTTGAACTCCGGAATGGTTATCACCCTTTCAACCGGGGGAACTTTCGGGAGCTTAGTGCCGGGAGGGAGATACTTCTCGATCACCTTTCTCAGGGCGAAAAATTTCGGAGTCGGGTGTCCCGCTTCATCTATCGGGGCATCGTAGTCGTAGCTGCTTATCTGAGGCGAGTAAGTCATGGGACCGGAATAGTTGGCCCCGTTCATGAATCCCCTCGTAGTCCCGCCGTGGGCCATGTACATGTTGACGGAAAGTCCGTGGGAAAGTATGGTGTTAAGTTGTTCCACGCACGTCTTCGTCGAGACAGTGTTGAAGGGCTTCCCCCAGCTGTCGAACCACCCCGGATACCATTCGCCGATGAAGAACGGCCCATGGCCGTCGTGGTTTTCCCTGACGACTTTCTCGATATGCCTGATATCGATTGAACCGTCCACCGCGGGAAGTGCCCCCTTGACAGAGCCCTTGGAAACGTTGTCGATCCCATCGAGCGTATAAAATGGCACATTGAATCCGGCGTCCCTCATCATCTGCTCGTTTATGCTGAGATACTTCTTGTCGTCGCCGTATGAACCATACTCATTTTCGATCTGGACCATAAGTATCGGCCCGTCGTGAGTAATTTGTAGAGGTGCGAGTTGCTTACCGAGCTGCTCGTAATATGCTTTCATCAATTTCAAGAACTTCGGGTCACGGCTCCGCACTTTCAGTCCATTTATGTTGAGAAGCCAATATGGGTAGCCACCAAACTCCCACTCTGCACATGCGTAAGCGCTAGGTCTTATCAGGACCCATAACCCTTCCTGCTGTGCCATCTTAACGAAGGCCGCAACGTCCGCGTTACCCTTGAAGTTGAATTTCCCCGGCTCCGGCTCTTCCTGGTTCCAGAAGACGTAAGTGCATATCGTGTTCAGCCCCATCGCTTTCGCCATTCGGAGCCTGGCACGCCAGTAGGCTCTGGGTATTCGAGCGAAATGCATCTCGCCGCTTATGATCTGGAACGGCTTGCCGTCAAGGAGGAAATGATTTCCGGAAATCTTGAAAGTGTGCGCCTGTACACCCGGCACAGTAACGCACGCTGCGAACAGCAGGGCTGCAACTATGTTTCTCATCTCGAAGTCCTCTTACTTCCGCCGTAGGTTTGCTGCCAATAAGAACTATCTCGGACTGCCTCACGCAGATAAATAGAGAAGCACGGAGAATAGCGGTTCTCCGTGCACTGAAGTCATCAGGCCGATTGCTGTGAATCTCCATGAAACGCGTGTCGAGAGCGGTTGTGCACTCTACTAGTGCCCATCCAACTATCATTTGCTAACTTGGTCCCGCCAAAAGCGAGCGGGATGCTCATTCCAACAATAATTTTACCTGCACGTTGTTTGGTAAAATTAGTTGGAATGGCACTAGAACGCACCGCCGTAAGGGGTTTTTGTAATCCACGTCATCCCGTCCTGCCTGATATGGACAGTCTTCTTCCCGTCCTTGCTCTCTATTCTTCCTTCGAAGAGGTCGGGAGTGACATAAATCTTCGGTGGAAGAATATAGCCTTTGGCAGGGATGAATTTTATGTTGAGCTTCGAGAGATCGGGCGTAAATTTATGATGATTCATGAAATATTGCCGCTCGGCGTAGTAAACGAGACGCAGATCCCATTTTGCATCCTCGACGTTGTGCCACACGAACTTGTCGTGGCCTTCGCCGACCTTCTTGGTGGAGAATTGCACGAACCCCCACATCTCAGGGTAGTGCATGTCGATGATTCCCTGCGGCGACCAGACCCAGTTGTAGAGCGGAAGGTACTGCCCGGTCTTCGGATCTCTTTCTTTGAAGTAAGCCCCGTTCTTAACGCCAAGATGCCATTCCACTCGCGAGAAATTGATGCGCCACTGCTGACCTTCCTTCGGCGGTGCACCTTTCAAGGCACACTGCCCAAGCACCGACCATGGGAAGGCTGCCTCGACCGTCCAGCCGGTATCTACATCCGCCGGGTTATTAATTGTACCATGAAGCCCGATGCCGACCTTCAGGCCGACATCATTCCAGGCGTTCACCGCGGCATCCTGCACATCCCTGTAAGGCGCTCTCAGCAGAAGATCCCAGACGGTTCCAAACGCGTTTATCTCCGTCTCGTAATATGGCTGCGTGCTCCCGTTAGGATCTATGAACACTTCGAAGTCGTTGTTATCGAATATGACCGTGTCTCGTTCTCTCAATGTGGCCCACAAGTTCGGCTCCTGAAGCTTTGCACCGATATAGAGGTACTTGCTGTCCCAGAGCATCTTTACCCTGGTCTTGTAAATCGGAAGCGGCTGTGAGGGCCCTTGAATGTCCACAAAGTAAGATGTCCACTTGGCTTTCTTCCATGACGGTTCGTTCAGATGACCGTCGATCTTGATCGGTCCGTCAGCGCGGTAGCAGACGTAATGTTTCGGGGCGAAAGGAATTATCGGAACGGGGAATATCTTCTTTCCGCCGGCTAATGCATACCCACTGCAACTGACAACTGCTGCCAAAACAAGAAGCATCTTCTTCATTCTTTACTCCGGTTGAATTATTTGAATCACTTGATGGGATAATTTTGACGACCTCTTTATGAGAACCAAGAACGAGAGCAATTGATAGTTGTCCTCAAAGTGAATCGTTTGTTCCAATCCAGGGTGCCAAACACTCTCGGCTGGTATATTCACTGTCCGAATATACCTTACGACCTGCAAAGATGTCAAGTAATATATCGAGCTTTGCTCGCAACAGAAATGGGCCGTATTCTAATGCCGCCGCTTCCCCTCGTCCGTCGACCTCGCCCGAAAACTTGCTCTCAGAAGATACCCTTTCGTGAAATCTGTGAATACAATTTGGCGCGGCTCGTCATAGTTATCACGATCTGCCGCCCCTACGGAGTCAAACGGTCTGATTATAACACCGCCGGCGGCCACTACCGTTACCCCAGCCCCGAGCCAACGATATCAGTCACTTTTTCGCCGCCCGTATTGACTTCATCTCCCTCAATCGCCTCCCGTTCGTTCTTCATTGCCTCTGCTATTTCCTCAAAGCTGTGGCCGCTCGCCGGAGTCAGCAAGCTGATAATTACATGTACCACCGTACCTGCTGCGACCGCGGGCAAGATAGGGACGCTCAATAATCCCGCTTTCGAATGGAACACCATTAGCGAAAGCGCAACTGCAGGCGTCATGACAAGGGCCGCCAATGCTCCCTGCCAGTTGGAGCGTTTCCAGAAACGGCCGAGGAGTATTATGACCGCGAGCCCGGCAGCCGTGAGCGGGAGGAAATTCAATACGAAGCCTACGATGTTGGTCGCCCGAAGTGCAACGGCCGTCGAAAGCACAAATGCTCCTATGAGACCCAACCTCGTCGCAGCTACCGGGTGCTTCGGGTAACGGCGTACCACTGAGTAGTAAATATGCCTGATGAAGAATGAACCGATTGCGCTGGCACTGCCGCTGGCTGAGGAAAAGATCGCCGAGCCGATGGCTACCGTCAAAAGGGCGGCAAGCCATGGTGGCAGTGCATTCAGTATGAGCCATGGGAGCGCCAGGTCGGGATGCGAGAGAGCCGGATTCAGCTTTAACACGTACATTCCGGCAATGCCGATGGAAGCTGAAAAGAAGACGACGACGGTACCCGCAATCAGCATGCTCCACCTGGCAACGAACTCGCTTCTTGCTCCGTACACGGAGAGCCTCCGGCCCGGCTCAGCAACGATGCCCAGGACCAGCACTACGATGAGTCCTGTCAGTCGAAGCCAGCCAAACGATTCAATGCCCAGAAAAGTAAAATACGCCCCGGGCACCGAAGCGTGCAGGCCCGAAAGGCCGCCCACATCTGTCAACGCAACCTTAGCCAGCGAACCGAACCCCACAAGGAGAAGAATACCCTGGAGGAAAGCGACGTAGACCACGGCTCGCAGTCCACCGGGAATGCACAGCACCGCAATGATTACTCCCGCCGCGACGATGCTGAGCCTCGGCCCCAGACCTAAGATTGCATTTAGAACGGCACCTCCCCCCATGATCTGCACCGTAAGCCAACCGAGTTGAGAAAGGAAAAGGCTTATGTTTGAAAATTCCATTACGGCCCGATTCTGTCCGTAGTAGCACGCGATTTCCTCGCCGAGCGTCATGAAGTTGTAGCGCCGCATAGAGGCGAATAGAAAACCTGTGACAAGCACCCCGAGCCCAAGCGACATAGGGTATGCGCTCCCCGCCCATCCGTGTTGAAACGCCAGACCTGACGCCCCGATCGTGGCTCCGGTCCCGACGCATGTCCCGGCTATGCTTCCGGTCAGGATCCAAAACGGAATCCGCCGTCCGGCGATGAGATAGTCCTCGGCTTTCCTGACGCGGGCGGCGAAGAAGATTGACAAGATAGATATGAAAGAAGCGTAGATACCCAACCCGAAGAGTATGGTTGTCCGTGTCGTCACTTGTACTTAGTCAATTTCCTTCCATCAGTTGTTGTTTAGTCTGCCAGTATCCGCCGAGTCGATGCGGTACGGGATAGACCCTGCCCGCCTCAAAGGCGTGAAGCAACGCGAGAGCCCTTACAGTCTAACCACCGTGAACGGATAAATCAATGAAATGCGCCTGTTGCCGACGTGCTCTCGACAGACATGCACCCCGGGGAACGCGAAGGAAACGGGTACAAGCTCACGCCAACGCAGCGCAAATCCGTCCTATTCTCTTGGCCATAGCCATGATAGTAAGAATAGGAGGATTACCGAGAGATTCAGGGAAGAGGGTCGCATCTGCCACGTAGAGATTCTGCGGGAGCCAGTCGTGATGAAAAGTCGTCGCTTCTTTCCCGGTGAGCGGAAGCATTCCGCCCGGATGGCCCGCGTTGATAGTGCCGAGGAACATATCACCCTCCTCCCTGCCGAGTCTTCTGAATATCTCCATACAGAGCGAGACACCTTCATTCATCCTACTCCTGTCGATCTCGTTCAGGCCTTTGGTGATTTTCTTCCCCGTCACGCTCCCCGAGCCCGTATCCGCGAGCTTGACCATCATGCTGTAGATGTCCGGGGAAGAATATTTCCACTGTCTGTTGAAGAAAAAACTGAGATAGTCGAAATACGGAGAGACCATAAAGTGTTCTCTTTGCACGATGAAAGGCATCGGGATTTCCTGGTCCTGTCCAACCCCTTCCCATTTTGTCGCGACGCAAAGCATCGGATCGACGAAGAGGCGGTCCTCACATTCGAAACCCGATTCCCTCAGTATCACGGGCGTTCCAAGACCTCCCGCCGCGAGCACGACAAGATCCGCCGGGAGGAATCCGAATCGAACAGACCCAGCGACCTCAACACCATAGACTTCTCCGCCGTCCGCAAAGACCCGCTTTACTCTGCACCCGGACAGAAGTTTGGCTCCCCTTTCCATTGCTACATTCAGAAATTCCCTGCTGTCCCACTTCGCGCCGCGCCTGCAGCCGAATATGCACCTACCGCATGCCGCGCACCGGTTGCGATATGCCAACTTGGGAGAGGGCACAGGATCGAGGCCCATCTCACGACAGATTTCGAACACACGCTTTGTCCCGGCGTTCCAGTGTCTCCGGTGATCGTCCGAGAGCGGAACCTCCCGCTCAAGCTCCTCGAATTCTTTGTCGAGATTTATCCCTATTTCCTTCAGACATTGATCGCGGCGTATTCCGTTTGCCGTGCATATGGTAGTCGTTCCGCCGGCACCACTCCCATTAACTATTATCAGCTCTCCGCTGCTCTTCCTCACCTTCATCGCGGGAAAAAGAAACCGGATCATCCTCTCGTCGAACAAAAGGCCGCTCTTTCTGAATTTCCCGACTAGCGAGAGGTCGGCCGTGAAGGGTCTGAACTCTCTACCTGCTTCCAGAACCGTGACTTCAAATGCGCCCTGTAATTCTTTCGCCACTGTAGCACCGCCGGCACCGCTCCCGACAACAATCGCGCGTTTCAAGTAGATTTCACTCCATGCGAAATGCGCGCGAAGCAGCAATCGTTGCCCTCCGTCAGTCTCTGTGAAAACGTCAGTCTTCCACCTGCCGTGAGGCCGGAAATCAGTCCCGCATCGAGAGATGAGATCACGGAACAGACTTCCGAGGAATAGAAATCCGTGAAATAGCATCTGCTTATTACGACATCGCCCCGCGGACCAGCCATGAAATTTATCCCGACAACTTGGTAAACCGTATGTGCAAGCTTCATCGCTTGATTCATGTTTTTCACACCGAACTCTCCCCTTAACGCGCTCCCCAGCCTGTATGCATTCCGGTAAAGTCTCTGTTTTACTTTGCCTCCCGCACCATTGCAGATCGCCCTGGCGGCCTCATCCCTCGTGAAGCGGGCGTATTCCTTGAGACAATCTTCAATCCGTAATCCATTCATCGGAGGCATTGTCACTCCGAAAGCATCGGCGGTGGCGGAAAACAACTGCAGAAGCTTCCTCTTCTTGAGAAACACCGGGATGTATATGTCCAACAGCTCTATGAGGATTCCCACTTCCGGCTCCCGACAATTTTCAGATAGAGGACAAGTACGAGCACGCCGATGAGGCCATCAACAATAAAGTTTGCCAGATAGACCAAATATCGGGAATGAAATAGGAAGAGGCCAAACGACATGATGGACGAAGCGAGTTTAGCATTTACCAATAGGATCGGGAAAGATTTGCTCCCCGGAAAGCGATACATCATTACGGCAAGTACCGTCACGATATACATGTAAGCGACGGCAAGTATGAGATAGAAATTGAAGCCGGTCTCCGGACACGGAGGAAATGAAAGCGGTTTCGACAGGTTATTGAAGAAAGCGATAACCTCGTCAGGCATTGTACCGAAAATAATTCCGACTGCCGCGAATCCGATTGCGAGTGTAAGACAGAATACTCTGTACGGTTTCAATCTTAAGCCTCGCTTTTATATCTTCCCACCGGTCCGATTCCGTCTGAATCTTCCCGGTCATAGTACAATTTGAAAAACGCCGCTCTCTCTCCGAACTCGACTTCATCCATCAGCCTCAATGACTCTTCCGGGCCGAGTACCTTCTTCCCATTTGAATGCCTACCGAAGAGCCTGTAATTCTTGTTGATGAAGCATTTCGAATCGGAAGGGAAACAGCTCTTCATCTTCGCGAACAACGCCGTGATATCCAGCTCGTGAACATTTCCGAAGCTCATCGGCGTAAATACGCACGGACTGACTTCCCCAAACGCGTCGACGTAGACCATCTTGTTCGCTGCATTGCAGCCGAAACATTCTTTCCCTTCGAAATGTCCCAGATAGTTGACGGTCATCTTGCCGGACGCGTTGTAACCATCCTGCAGCCTAACGAGCTTCAGACGATCTTCTTCAGTAATCACGCATCTGTCATCGCGAACAATTCCGGCGGAAGGCTTGACCTCGCTCAACCAGGCTTCGCTTATCCCGAGGCCTTCGAGGAATTTAAGAAATTGTTCCGTCCCACCGCTTCTTATCATATCCCGGGAGAGGACCGCCGAGATGCCGACGTCGGTGTCGCCAAGTTCTTTGAATACTTCGATGGCCTTCAACGCTTCCCTGAATGCACCACGGTAGCCGCGTACCGAGTCGTGGACTTTTTCATCCCAGTGGTCGAGGCTCACCGAAACGGAGAACAAGCCCGCGTCCCTCAATCCGGCAGCGCGATCGCGCGTCAGAGCGCATCCCGTCGTGAACAGTTTCACGGCGCAATCTTCGGATACAGCTTCCACGATCTTTATTATGTTTCTATTGAGCAACGGCTCGCCGCCGGTAATTCCAAACCAGACCATTCCCATCTCTTTCAGTTCAGTTGCAACGTGAATGATGGTGTCGGTGTCTATGACTTTTCCGTCCCTGCCCTTGTTATAACAGTACGAACAATTCTGCGGGCACAGATTTGTGACGGAGATTTGTGCGTGAGAAGGGCCTGCCGTCCGCGAGATCAGGTGAAGGTCTACGAACCTCGAATATGCCTTGCTGTTCAGCGGGGGAAGATGTGAATGCAGGATCAGGTTGTGACCGGCCTTCCGCACCTTAAACTTGTTCATGTAGGAACACATGAATCTCGTCAGCGACGGCTTGACGTAAAGCATGTGAGGGTTGGATGCAAACACGCTCGCCATCGCCGGCAAATTCCTCACCGCGGGAATAGCTCTCAAAACTCCACCTCCATCCCGACAACCGGTAGCAGCGCGAACTGGTACACAGTCTCGACGGTCCCGTCCGAATTGTACTGATAATACGCGACGTTCCTGCGATTGAGGAGGTTCTGGACCGAGAGATACATCACCAGTGTCCACGTCGTAAAATTAAATCTGCTCGAAAAGGCAACGTCGAGCCGCTGATAGTCCGGGTAACGGACAGAGTTGATCCTGTCGGTCGCGACCCACCAGCCGCTGCTCCACTTAGCGTCGCCTACCCTGTGCTGTTCACTCGTCAGAAACACTTCCGGAGTGTACGGCTTTCCCCTCGCGCACCTGTACCGGAGGCTGATCTCCATGTCATCGGAAAACGGGAGTATATAGCTTGGGTACTTGAGATAGAACGGCATCCGGTTGAGCCCGGACCGGAGGTTGGCGAATCTCTTTCCGGCAATGACGGTCGCAACATAGGGGAAATCGTAATCCGATGTAAAGCTCCTGCCTTCCATTCCCATTCTAGGATCGTAAAATTTGCTGAACATTCTCGAGATTGCGATTGTCCCGTATAAGTCCCGGACCAGCTTCTGTTGGACAAACACGTCAATACCGTAGACATCCTCCCTACCGACGTTGAGAATTTTCTCCGACCTGAAGGTCCGGTCGAAGAAATGCACGAACGCTTCGGAAACCGGAAGGCGCGAGTATCTCTTGTAGTAACCTTCAACGTCGATCTTCATTCCCGTGGCAGGCAGGTACTCGACACCCGCCACATAATGATCCGCTTCGCTGCTTACAAGGTATCTGTTGATTTCGGACTGGTACCTATCCCCGAAGTACGGAAGCGACGGCGTCTGAAAATATTTTCCGTAAGAGAGGTTCACACCCATCTGCCCCGGAAGGGTGTAATATGTGGCCGACAATCTCGGGCTGACGTCGCCGTTGCCGCTGTACGACATATAGTCGTATCTCAACCCCAGATTCAGAACCAGCCGCCCGTTGAGGGACCGGATTCTGTCGTTCATATAAGTGTAAGCCTTAAACTGTTCCGGGAACTGGAAATCATAATCCAGGCTCACGGGTGCGAGCGAAACGGTCGCGTCGAAGATGCCGTCTGAATTCAAATCGTACCGTGCAACATCTGCGCCCGCAGACTCGACGGACTTGAAATGGATAAACTTCATCGCCCCCCCGAAGCTGACTTCGTTAACCCGGTTTGCGTTCCAGATGAACTCCGAGTTCACTGCAGTCTCTCCATTATCCGAGTCCTCACGGTAAACACCCCTGCGGTTTAGAAGGTTTGTGTTCGCGACCTTTCCGCCTGCGTTGTAGTTCCTTTCCGTGAAGTCGCCGGTCACGTAAGTCCCGCTGTTGTAATTATTATCCGATATCGTGACGAAGGAAACGAACTTTTCAGACCATTTACTTTCCAGAGTCATGCCCGCAGCATATTGGTGCTGCCTGACGTCGACATTATAGACATCCACGGTATCTGTTCCTCCCGCAAGCAGCATGTTTACAGTACCCGGATCTCCCTCGATGTAGATCAGATCATGGCCATAGATGCCGGAAAAAGAGAGCTTGTGGACCGGCGAAAGGTCGTAGACGACCTTCGACTGCAGATCGTAATATTTCGGTATGGCGGTAAGGCCGAAGGAGCCGGCAACCAGATCGACGTAGCTGTTCCTCGCAGAGATGAGCCACGATCCAGCGTCACCGTTTATTCTTCCTTCGAGTATCGCTCCGTATCCCGCCATAGAAAGGTTCAGGTTGCCTCGCAGGAGGCTCTCCCGGGATCCCTCTCGCGTAGTGATGGTCATGACGGAGGAACACTTATCGCCGTATTTCGAGACAAATCCTCCGGTGGAAAACTGGACATCCTCGATGAGTTCGACATTGATCATGTTGATCGGCCCGCCGGAGTTATACTGATTGGGATAGTGGTTCGTGGAATGGATCTCCATGTGGTCCAGCACGGTGAGATTCTCGTCCGGTGCGCCGCCGCGGACAAGGAGCTCGTTAGTCTGGTCGGTCGTGAAAGAGACCCCTGCCATCGCCTGCAATATTCTCTGGAAATCCTGGGCCGAGCCGGGTGATCGCTTCACTTCTTCGGAACCCAGGACGACGGTGCCCAGGTTGTTCTCGACCGCAGCCTTTTCAAAATAATCCGGGGTGACCATCACCTGGCCAAGCTCGACTGGCGATTCGGAGAGCCTCACCACGATGTGATTTTCTCCTCCCGCCGTCGCTATCACATCTGTCTTCACGACCGGCTGGTAGCCCATGAGGCTGGCCTTGATTGAATAGCTGCCGACCGGTGCCAGTATCTTGAATCGCCCCTTCAGATCCGTGGAAGCTCCCACCCCTTTCAATTCGTTGACGATCACATTGACACCGGCGAGAGGTTCGCCGGTTTTTGAATCCGCGACATAGCCCGTGATGGTTCCGCTCTGTGAAAAAGCCTCGCAGAAGGACAAGAGCAAGAGAGCGGCGACAGACACATAGCCTCTAGACATGACGTTTCTATGAACCCGTAAAATGATGGAATATTGCGCGAATGCCTGACGTTGTTGACTACGGCCCGTCCGCTCCGCTTGTTACAGAGCGGTCGCACTGAAGTCCAGTAACTTCGGTCGGTGCAGGGCGCCCATCACAAAGGGTCGGTAATCTTATGTTGGAGCGTCCGCCGGTAGGGGATGCAAATGCAGTTGAAGTTACCTAGTGCATCTCCTCGACCAGGCGGCCACAGCTGCAACATCTCCGGTCGTGGACACAAATTATACCGCCGCACTGCGGGCAGGTATACTTCTTAGTCTGAGCGGCCAGGAATTCCGCCAACCCTAAGGCCCTGATCTCTTCGAGATTTTCTATCACGCTCATGCCATAATGTTCCCTGTACCGTTTGTCCAGGTTGGATAATTTCTCGCAGGGATACGAATTGCAGTCGCAGCAATAGTCTATTTCGCTCTCGGTCAGCTTGAGAGTTCTTCTGCAGACAGGCCTCATCAAGGAACACCGCTTGTCCTGGGGACGGCAGCCCTGACAATAAACTACACCCTTTGTTCGGGGAACCTTGCTAATGAATGCAAGATAGTGTCTGCAAACGGCGCAATTGATACCGCACGGGGCGACAAGCTCCGGATGGATGGCTTTGTTTAAAGCGATCGCCATAACACGCATGCCTCACCTGAAATTAGGCGGCAGCTGTGCAAAAGTCAAACTGATTAGGTAACTACGTTTTCAATGTCTTCGATGATGCGTTCATACGCGCTTCGCTCCTTTGCCATTGCCTTTTACCTTTTCCCCCGGCCATTTCAGGAGGAGGACCTCCTCCCTCAGCTGCTCCCTGGTTGCGCTCGCAAACCTCGTCCGGAACAGGTCCAGGCCCATCACTTCGTATCCGAGAGCCTCGCCAATCTCGGCGAGCAGCTGACCGGTTCTTATCATTACTCTCAGGTATGAAGCCTGGTCACCGACGACATACGCAAGTTTTGCGTTAGGTTTAAGAATCTTACGAAGGTCGGCAAAATGGCGAGTCATCCCTCCGAAATACAGCTTCGTGACTTTTCCGTAAAGCTTCTCGAAGCCGGAATTCTTGTTGAGCTCTATTCTTCTCTTCTCAATCGCGTGAGAAATTCGTTGTATTTCTTTGTGTTCAGAGACCCATTTGTCGTCGTCATCGCCCTTGTACACGTTGCGAGTGTTGGAGCGAAGCAGGGATGACTTCAACGAGCGGAGACCGGTCTTGTCTTCGATGAAACCAAGTAATACCGACTCAAGACGGGTCGTCCTGGTATAGTCTTTTTCGTTTGGATAAGGGGGCGAAGTGATAATCGCATCCACCGAGGACGGCGGAATATGCAGGCCGATTTCCCGGGAATCTGCAAGGACCGTTCTTGAATCGGGGTAGTCGCGTTCCGAAACACTCCTCAAGTCCCGCACCATCTTCTCAATCTCGGAAAGCCAGGACGACACTACGGGCGCATCAGACTTGACGGCACCGAGCCCCACTTCAGGGCCGAAGTGCAGATTGCTTACAGTGAAGACGAGTGAGTTGGCAAAAGCGAGGAGCTCGTGCTCCTGTAATCCCTTGCTGCCCATATTCTTAATATTCTCAAGCAGGACAAGTGATTTGTGCAGGGGAAGGGGGCTAATCGAATTGGACAGCAGCATCTTCAGTTTTTGTTCCGGAAGAGTCAGGAGTTTACTCTCGTCGGGCACCTCCTGAAACAGACCGGAGTCATCTATTCCCTGGCGTTTGAGCTGCCTAAGCGTCTTCTGGGCGATTGCCCGCGAGTCATCCAAGAGCTCTTCGGCATCGACATCCCAGTTAGTCTTGACTTTGCTTGCGAAGCAGGCAAAAGGGTTTGCTTCAACACCGACCGTCTTCAGGCCGGCAAGCTTTCCTTCAACGAGCGTCGTACCGCAGCCGCAGAAAGGATCCAGAAGCACGTCGTCATCCTGCAAGGAGAAACGTTTTATGTAATCACGGACAAGATGCGGAGGGTATGAAAGGACAAAACGGTACCATTCATGAAACGGCTTGTCCTTTTCCTCTACCTTGTTGGCACTGCCGTTTCGCCTGGTGCGCTGATGGACATCAATGGATTAAACTGCATCTTCAGAGGTGAGCGTGAATTCGGGACGCTCCTCTTCACGCACTTTTGGTTTTCTCTTTTGTCTGTTAGTCGCCACCGGGAGTAATATAACCTCAGGCATCTCAAGATGCCAAGTGAGTCGAGTATCCTGACCCACGAGCACATGATGGAGTCAAGCTCCCGCCGAGCGCGGGGCCGCGCCGTGCATACAAAAAGAAACCCACCAAACGAAATTGCCTGGTGGGAATTTCTTTTCTGCAAAAGTTCAGCACAAGATATGCGGGACCCGCTCACTCATGTGTAGATGAGAGACGACGGCTGCGGATCCGCGTCAGTGCGCCTGGGAACGGGTCTTACTTCTTACCCAACACTGCGTCTTTGCAAGCCTTCGCTACCCGGAACTTCACGACTTTCTTGGCAGGAATTTGAATCTGCTCGCCGGTCGCGGGATTCCTTCCGATGCGCGCTTTTCTATTTACGAGCACAAGCTTTCCGACCCCTGGAATCGTAAACGAATTCTTTGCCTCGCGGTACGCCAACCCAGCGAGCTCCTCCAGAAATCCGGTGGCGACTTTCTTCCTTAAATCCATTTTCTTGGCCATATAGTCCGCCACCTGGGATTTTGTCATTGCCTTTCCCATACTTACTCCTTTTAGTTTGTGAGTTTTAAACACAATATTGGGCAAATAAAGCGAAGATGCAATCTCCGCCGCTCGATTTACGGGTATCGGACGGGCCGGGCCCGCTCCGGTTCCGCACCATCGCGCCACTGCAACAAAATAGAATATCCCGCATCACGACTTCAAGTCCCGCAATGGCATGCGGTGTACCATCACGCTCCGGCATTCTGTTTCCGGAAAAGGTCAGAACACTGGGGCTCATGCGTCAAGCCGGCTGTTCGTGTGTCAGGCAATGAACGGTGCCGAGTCCCCAGACCAGGTCGAGCGCATGTATCCCGATTACAGGACGGTCGTCTATCAGCTCGCCGATAATTCCGAGGGCGAGCTTATCGTTCGGATCGTCGAACGCCGGGACAAGGACCGCGGCATTCGAGATGTAGAAGTTGGCGTAACTCGCAGGAAGCCGTTGCCCTTTGAAAATCACCGGCTGAGGCATCGGAAGATACTGGACATCCGGCTTCGAGCCGTCCTCAAGCATGAAATCCCGAACGCGTTCCCTGTTCTCCTGAAGAGGTTTGTAGTTGTCATCCTTCGGGTTCTTCTCCTGAACAAGAAGCAACGTCCTCTTATTGACGAACCGGCACAGGTCGTCCACGTGTCCGTGAGTATCGTCGCCGACTATGCCTTTACCCAGCCAGAGAACGCTGGTGATACCGAGGTAATCATGGAACACTGTCGCGTAGTCGTCTTTCGTGAAACCCGGATTCCGAGATTGGACCTTCTCTTCGAGAAGGCATTCTTCGGTGGTGAGAAGAGTTCCTTTACCGTTGTAATCTATGGAACCTCCTTCAAGTACGATATGGCGGCCGTTGTGTTCAGGGAGGAAAGAAAGTAAGCCGAGCTTCTTCGAAATGAAACCGGGGAGATGGCGGTCCTTCTGATAGTTCCGATACTTCGCCCAGCCGTTGAACTTGAAATTCACCTGAGCGACTCCATCGGAATTCTTCACGAACTGCGGACCCGAGTCGCGGGTCCATCCCCTGTCCGTCTTGAGACTGAAAAATTCGACATTGGACAGATCGACATTCGCAGATTTCAGAACCGTCCGCGCCTGTCGCTCGTGCTCTTTCGACTCGACGACTACTCTCGCCTTTTCTCCGGCAGAAATTCTTCTGACAATCTCCGCATAGACCCATGGTATCGGAGTGAATTTGCCTGGCCAGTCGCTTTTGTTGTGCGGCCACCCGAGCCAGGTCGCCTCATGCCGCTCCCATTCGGCGGGGAGACGAAGTCCGGGAGACGGTTTGTTCGGTTTAATGGACTGTGGTTTCATTTGGTAAGTCAAGATTCAAAAGTTAAAAGTCAAAAAGACAAATATGCTTCGATAGGTTCATTCACGTGAGGAAGAGGGTCCTTTGTTTTCTTAAGCTTGACGACAATAGTCCCTGTGATCCTGGAAATTTCAACCGCCTCATTGAGGAGGTCCTTCACTTCCTCTTTGTCAACGTCGAGACCGTCCCTGGAAAGATAAAGCCAGTATTTGCTTTCGTTTGCCGACTTGAGAGTAATCTCATTGAATTTTATGAAATCTCTTCTCGAATGGGCTGCAGTCGCCTCAACCAGATTTGCCCCCACCGAAGTAGCCGATCTCAAAAGTTGATCGACCAAACTGAAATGGATCCTCTTTCCTTCGAATGAATTCGCAAGTCGTAAAACCCCCAACGAGAAATAATAGCTACGCTTTCTTATGTCCCACTCCATCTCAAGCCCCCCACTCCAAAAATTGATATTCACGCCCTACTTTTCACTTTTTACTTTTGACTTCTTCTCCAGATCCTGCCTCTCTCCGAACCGTTCCTTGATCCCCTCATACGCATCAATCCTCCTGTCACGAAGGAACGGCCAGTTCCGGCGGATATACTCGATGCGAGATGGATCGATCTCGGCCATCACGATTTCTTCTTTGTCTACGGAGGCTTGCGCTAGAATTTTTCCCTGAGGATCTGATATGAAAGACTGTCCCCAAAACTCTATGCCGACGCTTTCCGGGTTCAGCTTCTCCAATCCCACCCGGTTTGCCGCGGCGACGTAAACTCCGTTCGCGATCGCGTGTCCGCGCTGAACTGTCTGCCATGACTCCAACTGGGCCTTGCCATGTTCCTCCTTCTCGTGCGGATGCCAGCCGATAGCGGTCGGATAGAAAAGTATCCCTGCACCTTTCAGTGTCGTGAGCCTCGCTGCTTCGGGGAACCACTGATCCCAGCAGATAAGAGTGCCGATGTCACCGTAGGCAGTCCTGAAAGTCTTGAAACCGAGGTCACCGGGTGCAAAATAGAATTTTTCGTAAAAAGCGGGGTCGTCGGGGATGTGCATCTTTCTGTAAATTCCCGCTATCTCCCCATCCAAATCAATTACCGCCAAAGAATTGTGGTACACTCCCATAGCGCGCTTTTCAAAAAGAGGAACGACCACGGCAACTTTATGCTTCTTCGCGACCTTTGAAACCGCAGCCGTCGAGGGACCGGGAATCGTTTCGGCGAGCTCAAAATTCGCGATGTCCTCGGTCTGGCAAAAGTATTGCGACCTGAAAAGCTCAGGGAGACAAATGACCTCGGCACCGTCTTTGGCGGCCTTTTCGACAAGCGACACCGCCTTCTTCAAATTCGTGTCCGCGTCCCTGCCGGGCGCCATTTGAATGAGCCCGACCGTGAATTTACCTGGAGTCCGCGCGCCGACTTGTCGTTTCATTTCGTTTTGTTGCTCCGTTGATTTAAAGGCCGAGACTAAGATACAAAATGTGAAGGAAAAATCTTGGAGCAGGAAGGCACGGGAAGTTCAGGACAGTCGGCTTTCGAAAAACAGAGATCGTCGCTTCAGGCCGTCCCATTTCAAGGAACCGAGCACCCCAATCGATATGGTGGGAGAGAAGATTGCCTTTCCTCAGGCTATATCTTCCTTCTGATTGCCATCGATTCCCTGCGACCGGTAACGGTAACATCAAGGTCTCGCAAGATCCCGTCTGCGATGTCGTAAATCCAGCCATGGACGTTCAGCTCCCGGCCGCTTTCCCAGGCGTTCTGCACAAAAGTAGTCTGGCAAACGTTCCAGACCTGTTCCATGACGTTCAGCTCGCACATTATTTTCTGTCGCGCCGGCTCGTCAGGCTGCGCATCGACGAGAGCCTGGTGCTGTCGGTAGTTGTCCCTTATGAACTGGAGCCAGTTGTCTATGAGACCGTGATTTGCCCCTTCCAAAGCAGCCTTTACCCCGCCACAACCATAATGCCCGCACACTATTATATGACTCACCTTCAGCACTTCGACCGCAAACTGAATTACGGAGAGCGAGTTCAGGTCCGAGTGTACGACGAGGTTGGCTATGTTCCTGTGGACGAATATCTCTCCCGGCATGAGATCGACTATTTCGGTTGCCGGGACACGGCTATCCGAGCACCCAATCCACAGATACTGGGGCGCCTGCTGCTTCGAGAGTCGCGTGAAGAAATCCGGATCCTTCTCCTTTATCGAATCGGCCCATCTCTGGTTTCTATCGAATAGATGTTTTAACGTACGCATTGTACCTCAATTCTATTTTGTTCGTACCGTTCGGGCTAAAGACATTTCTCAAGCATGGCAGATTTCAAGGACAGCGAGCCTCATATTTTCTAACAACGATCCAATCTGTTTAATTCTCCCGTTCCGGCCTTTTACCGGTTCACGCCAGCGAGACGGCATGCCGATTCAAAGCTTCGGCAGCAGATCGATCCAGGATTTTCCATATCACCGGAATCCATTTTTCGTGCTCCGGTTTCATGAGGACCGATCTCAGACACGTAATCGTCTCCGCGTCACGCTTCATTCCGACAGAATTGAGGTCAAGAAAATCGGCGGGAAGCTCCGAAAGGGCAAGGTGAAGGTTGTGCTTCGCAGCTTCGTAGAAGATTGCGCGGGCGAGGCCGGAGGAAACGGTCACACTTTTCGCCACCGGTGCCCAGACGACAATGTCCAGCTCCGGGGGAAACGGCGTAATGAACCTTGCGTCTTCACGGAGCCTTCCATATAGATCGAGCGCGGCCCTGCGGCAGCTCGAGAGCGATTTCGCGAATTCTCCTCCCTCGACGAGCGGAAGCAACCTTTGCGTTGCCCAAAGTCCCACAGCGGAGGCGCCCGCCCTGGAACACTCGAGGCTTATTTCTCCAAGGTGAAGCTCCTCTGAAGTGAAGTACGTGTAAGGAGAATCGTGCTTGTAAAACCGGGCGACAGCCGGATCGCGAAAGAGCACGCACCCGCAGGCGTACGGTTGCAGACCATGCTTGTGCGGGTCAACAACTATTGAATCAGCCTCGCCGAGCCGGCCATAAGCGGCAAGGGTCTCGCCGGAAAGGTTCTTCGCAAGCACGAAGTAGCCACCGTATGCGGAGTCGGCGTGGAGGCGAAAGCCATACTGTTCGCGGAGCCTGAGAAGTTCAGGCAGAGGGTCGATGGCGCCGGTCGCCGTTGTGCCTATGGTAGCAACTACCGTTCCGACGTCTCCGGCATCAAGAAGTGTTTTCAAAGCGTCCAGGTCCATTCTTCCCTTGCCGTCGCACCGCACAGGCTGAAATTCCAGGCCGAGTACGGCGCTTATTCTCGAATGTGTGTAATGCGCCTGCTCTGAAGCTACGACCTTCTTGCCCGGATTCAACTGTCCTGCAACCCAAAGCGCCTCCAGGTTTGCCATCGTACCACCGCCGGTGAGATGACCGAGATGGGCCTTCCAGCCGAACATCCGCGCGATCTCAGCGATGGACTCTTTCTCCATCCTGGAGCTCGCGCGCCCGCCGTCGAGAGCGTGATTGTTCGGATTGATCCACATGGAAAGCATGTAGGCCACACGGGCTATCGGGTGGGGAGGCTTCAGCATTTGTCCCGCGTATAACGGGTGGAAATATGGGTAATTATCCTTCATCCGCTCGGCGACCTCGCGCATGACTTTCTGGAAGTCTTTCCCCTTCCCAGACGCAGCTTCTGCGGCCGGCAAACCGGCGAATCCTTTTTCAAGCTTATCGAGGGCGGAACGGAGGGTCTCCAACGAAGCTTTCTCAAATGCAAATGATGATGGTCCCACTCTACAGGCGCGGGGCCCTTTCTTACCTGCTCTTGCTTTTGATCTCCTTCTTCCGCCTCGCGCCGAAGTCTTCCCTGAAGGGCTTATGTTTCTAAGGTTACTCTTCTTGGTCTTCGCCACACAGGCCTCCTCTTTTTTCTACGTTAGATTCCGTGGAACAATTTAAGAATTGGATCGAAGCTAAGCTAACTCGCACATCGAAGGGTGAAAGCGAGCGAGGTGGAAGGATCGCAGCCTGTTGCGTATATTGGCTTCTGAGGAGACAAAATGGGAATTACGACGTTGAAGCTGCAGGTGGCCAATCCTGCTTATCCAGGTAAGACGGAAACCATTGAGTTCATAGTAGACTCCGGCGCAGTTTATTCAGTTGTACCTGCATCGGTACTCCGACGCCTCAAGATCAAAGCGGCGGCAAAAGAGGAATTCACGCTCGCCGACGGATGTACGATCGTTCGGAGAAAGGGGGGCGCGATGTTTAAGCATGGAAAGAAGGTCGGATTCGCAGACGTCATCTTCGGAGAAAATGACGATGCAACCCTTTTAGGTGCATTGACGCTTGAAGCTCTCGGACTCGCATTAGATCCTCTTAAGAGGCAACTCAAGCCCCTGCCGGTGATCCTTGCACATCAGTTCCGAACTGCAGTCTACCCAAAAAGAAGGGAAATGAGTTCGTGGACGCGCTAAGCCACGTTTTCATTACCACCGCTATAGATGGTGGTTTTCTGTCTCGGACGGAACGTATCGCGCCCCGGTGACATCTCTGGCAGTGTTGCCCGGTCGCTACGGCTCCACGCTACCAGGTCCCGGGCGCATTCGGGAACTTAAGACTCTCGTAGTACTTCAGCATCTTATCGGGTTTCGGCAGCCCTTTCGGTATAGGCATCTTCGAAAACGTTTGGAAATACAAGACGCAAGCGTTTCTCCACCACACCGCTTCATGTTCCTGGATCTCGAGATACATCCGTTCGCTGTTCCACTCCGCGTAATCGATCTTCCCCTTGAGCGAGTTCCATATCTTCTGCATCTCTCGAACGCTGTCGACACCGGCATAATAATGATAGCAGATATCGTCCCATAGTGTCTCACCATGCCTCATCTTGTATCTCCAGGGGACATGATGAAACCAGAGGAGAAATTTGTCCGGACAAGTCTTAAGTGAGGCAAACTTCTCCGCGACAGGTGGAAAATATTGGGCGACAGCGTCGCTCCCGGTTTTCGTCCTGTCGAAACCCACCCCGATGCTATCGGCCCTGTGGTAGTACGTCGAGTTCCAGTCGGGATGCGAAGACCAGTCGACCCATGGGCCGGGACCGTAATGGTTGTTATACCCGAATATCATGTTTAATCCAAGAGGATCCATGTAGTTGACGACGTCCTCGCGCGACTGAATCATTATCCTCTCGACTGGTTTTATGACGTCCTCTTTGTTCGAAAACGTCATCCTTATCCATTCGTCTGCGATTTCTTTGGAAGTAAGATTCGGATTCCAGGCAAGCCGGCCGAAGGCATACCAGCTCGATTGGCCGAATTCATCTCCGGTCCAGTCACGGTCGGCCCCGATGTTTGAAACTCCGGCCATTCCCGTCAGAGCGTTTCCGTCCAGCGAGCCGTCGACAACCTTCGCAACAGTCGAACCTTTTCCCTTCGCGTAGGTGTCGGACTCCAGCGTCTCCTTCCAGAGCGGCGCAAGGAATACCGTGCTCGTGCCCTGCCCCAGATATTCCATCGTAATCTGAAACTCCATCATGAGGTTCGTATGCGGCATCGCTCCGAACAGCGGGCTGAACGGCTCGCGCGGCTGGAAATCCAGAGGGCCGTTCTTGATCTGGAGAAGGACGTTCGACGCGAATTTTCCATCCAGCGGCTTGAAAATCTCGTATGCCTGCTTCGCCCGGTCTTTTGCATTGTAGGTGTATACAAAGGCACGCCACATGACGATTCCGCCGTACGGCTTTATCGCGTTTGCGAGGAAGTTGGCACCATCCGCCTGAGTCAACCCATAGTCAGACGGACCGGGCTGCCCTTCGGAGTTTGCCTTGACGAGGAAGCCGCCGAAGTCGGGAATGTATGAATAGATTTCCTTCACCTTCTCTTTCCACCAATCCTGTACCTTGGGGTCCAACGGGTTCGCGGTCTTCAACTCACCAAGCAATATGGGAGCGTCGAAGTTCGCACAGAGATAGACTTTGATTCCATACGGCCTGAAGACTTTTGCGAGAGCGGCGACTTTCACGAGATAATGACGCGTCATGATCCGCGGATCGGCGTTGACGTTATTAAGTACGGCACCGTTGATTCCTATCGATGCGTTCGCACGTGCGTAGTCGATGTAGCGCGGCTTTATGTATACTGGAAGCGTATGCCAGTTCCATATCGAGAAGCCGGCATAACCACGTTCGATCGTTCCGTTTAAATTGTCCCAGTGGTCGAGCATTCTGAGCTTGATTCTCGGAAATGAAACGACATCGAGATTCTTTATGTCCTGATTAGTTTGAAGCAATCTGAGAAAACGAAATACGCCGTATAGGACACCTATATCCGTATTCGCCGTAACTACTATGATGCTCCTTCCGTCAATTCTTTCCGTGAAAATCAGAAAACCTTCAGGACCTATCGTATCGAGTCTGGATCGCACGTTTATCCCTTCGAGAAGCTGCGAACGCTTGTAAGTTCCCACGAATAGGACATCATTTTTGTCGAGGCGGCTCACTTCGGGAATCTTCGAGCCCAGTAATCCATCCAGTCCAATCTGCAGCTCGTGTCTGGCAGCTTCCATCGTGGGAGAATTTCCTTCAACGAGAAATGCCTTGATCGCAGTCCTGTACTCATCGAGTCTTCGAGGATTGGATATCAGATCATATTTCAGCCAGAGCCTGTAGCCATCATCTGCCCGGGCAACCGAAAAGCATGAAATCAAAGTTACAAGCGAAACCGCAGCGAGCAGCGTCCTCTTCATGGTGTCTCCCGTAAGTTGTCTGACTAAACTTACGGTATGAATTGGAAAGAGGCCAGAGGTTTTATGCAGACATGAGACTGTGAGGTGCAGGAAGAGGCGATATGACCGTCGTACTCGTCCCCCCCCCCGTCTCTGTTCATGGAAACGAGCAGGGGAAGACGTGTCTTCTTCAGTGAAAGATTTCATCAAAAAGGTCTTCGAACCAGCCTTCCACGCTTCTCTAAGTGTGGCGGTAATTCCTCCTCCGGTAATGCTGCCGGGTGACCAGGCCGATTGGCCCTTCATAGATTCCGCCAACCTGCCACGCGTCGAAAACTCGCACAGCTATGACGTTGTCGCCATCGAAGTCGATCATGCCGGACGGAATTGGATATGTCCGTTCCATGTTGTACGCGGATTCGTAATCGGGTGGAAGCGCGCCACCACCGCCGATCGGCTTGGCGTTTAAGAATACTTCGTCGGCGTCGTCCACCTTTCCGAGTTCAATTATCGGGTCCTTTACAATCCAGCTTCCCGAAGCCCTTAAATGTTTTCTGTACCATGCAAGGCCGTCGTGTCCAGGATATCCTTCTTCCTTTCATCTGGACGGGACATAAATCTCAGGCCAGTCCCCGTCGTCAAATCTGGAAATTGCCCAGGCGGAACTGTCGCCGAGAGGAATTTCCAGTGCCCTGTTAGATTCAGCAACCGATGAGTATCGGCAGCCTGTGAATATGCGATCGGAAAGGCCTCAAGCACAAAGAGCAAGATTGCTCTTGCAGGGAGAGACTTCTTTGTTTCCATTGCATTAACCTCAAATGTCGCGGTTACCGGTTCTTACCGATGGGACGCCGCATTACTACTGCGGAATGTTCATGTTCAATGATCCATCATATAGCGGATTTCGATTTCGCATGCCTTCCTCGTATTACAGCAACAACGACAATGAGTTTGCCTGGAAGCACCTGCAGATGGTCTTCTTTCCCTGCCGACCAATCACCGGGTACAAAGGATGCTTCATCTCGTCCAAGCTTAATGTGCTGAGTGCGTTTCTTTCAATATCCAGTTCGTCATCGTGCTGAGAGCTTTCGGGGAAATCGCCTCTTTGATCATTCCATACTCGAGCGGGGAGCCAGTCTTTGCGGTCTGCAAAAGATGATTGAGTTTCTTTATCTCGACGAGCTTAAAGTGCTTGTTGCCACCTTCCTGCAATGCCTTTCTTACTGCGGGCATGTTCTCTGCAGGCGCGACCTGAAGGTCTTTGCTTCCCCAAAGGCCCAGCACCGGACATTTTACCTTCTCGAGTGCGGGACGCGGGTCGTACGAGAGGAATTCCCTGTACCATGGAGATAGGAGTTCAGATACAGCGGCATCCGCAGTTGCTGCCGGTTGCCTCTCCTCTTTCACCAATATTTCTTTCAGCTGGTCGGCAGCCCTGGCAGAATCCTTCTCCGTTCTCACGATGTTAAGAAGCCTGCTCTCCAGAGCCAGCTCCGAATCTACGGAGCTCTTCTTCACTCCGGAGGCCCTGTCAATCAAGGCTAGTTGACTCAGTATGATCCTGTATCCCGGGACTCCCGGTCCTCCCAACATCACAATGAATGCGACGTCGTGAGAGCGGTCCGCGACGATCGGTGCGATCTCAGCACCTTCACTGTGCCCGATGAGGCCGATCTCCTTCGGATTTACCTGCTTGACCGTCTTGAGGTACTCGACGCCGGCGAGCGCATCCGAAGCGAAGTTCATGGTCGTGGCAGCGGCGTAATTCCCCGTCGACTTCCCAACGCCGCGCTTGTCGTAGCGCAGCACAACGATTCCGTGGCGAGTCAGATAATCGGCGATAGCAAGGAAGATCCTGTGGCCAGCGACAGTCTCGTTGCGGGTGTTCGGACCCGATCCTGAAATAAGGAGCACTGCCGGAAAACGGCCTGTGGAATTCGGGAGCGTCAGCGTACCAGCAAGAGTGACGTTCGCAGCATGGTTAACGAATGTCACATCCTTCGAAAGGTACGGCGCTCCTTTCAGGCTATCTGATTGGTTTGATTCTATCGCTCCCGCCTTTTCGGCCGATTCGACATGAGGCGCGAAAAAGAGGCCCGCGATCATCGATTTCTTATCGAAAACGACTTTCACATCCAGCTTAGACTTCTCGAACTGACAAGTCACTATGACTATGTTGTATCCGTTGAAGTCGAAAGAAGAGTCGCTCAATTCAGTCTTGAGTTTCCCTGTTTGTGCGATCAGCGATGTCCAGATCGCGCGAAGCCTCGGTTCCGGCGCGGCCTTCTTCATCGTGCTGTCGAAACGGGATATAGCTTCCTTGTATTCTCCCTTGCCGAGGAACTCGACCACCTCACGGGCGGTCTTGACATTGTCGCCGTTCGAGGCAAGCAGACGATTTGGAATGATCAAGATGATCACTAGAAATGATAGAGCAAGAAGATGGTGGTTCTTCATGGTTCAATTCCCAGCTTTCTGTTCTGAGTGATGAAATAGAAGGAGCGAGATTCCTCCGGAAACAAAAGTAGCAACAAGCGGAGCTGTAACAAGGATCGCCTGACCAGGGCGGAACAATATCTGCGGAAAGACGACATTGCCGTCAATCCACACGAGCCTTTTCACAAGTGTGCCATCCTTTCTTTCCAGATCGGCCCGGAACCGGTGCGGACTGCCAATCTCATCAATCCTTCTTCGCTCCCGTCGGCTGTCCGACGCGTTCGAGCTTCTCATAAATCAAGTACGAATAGATGTACGTCCACACGAATACGACAATAAGCAGGACGATTGGTAGCCAGATGTTCAACTTGAGTGCGGCGCAGACTACCCAGAAAATTCCCGACAATGTCAGGAGCCAGCCGCCGAGTAAGTTGGTTTTCTTCCAGACAGTCTCCGAAGAAAGTGCCCATGGTGTCCTTATCCCGAAGAACCAGTTCTGCGGCATCTTGGGCATGAAATTTCCAAGAACCGCCATGACAAGGCCGACGAGAACCTGAGGTAAATCTACGCTGAGCATTCCCTCATGTGCCGAGACTAAGGAGATGAAAAACATCGCGCTTATCAAAAGAAGGATTGCATCGCGGAATAAAAGCACCACGTTGTACCTCGGTGCGACTTTCTTTCTCAGCGGGTCGATGAAAGGGAGAAAGGTTAATAGGAGATAGATGAACACGAATTGGCCGATATTGATGAGAAGAAAGAACGGCTTCGACATCCAACCGTTAGGTTTACCGTTCATACCAAAGCGGCTCGGAACCACTTTGGGCAAAATCGGATAGTAGTAGACTCCAGCGATCAACACTGCGACAAGCAGACACGCCGGAAGAATCTCACGTTTCCAATTGAGTTTCATTTCGTTTTCCCCTTCTTGGTTACCGACACCATGTATTCAAGAGCCATCTCAAAAATCGTCATGTTGAGCGAGTACCGGATAAACTGCCCTTCGCGTGCGGTCTCCACCAGCTCGGCTCTCTTCAGAATATCGAGATGATGGGAGAGCGTCGGTTGACTGACATCGATGCGTTCGAGCAATTCGGACGGCGTCAGATCTTCCGATTTCAGGTTTTCTACAACAAGCCTCCTCGTCGGATCGCTGAGCGCGGCGAATATAGCACTTATGTTCTTCATTGAAACGCTCCCGGCAGTTCAGCAAGTCGGAGCTTAACGTCTGCTTCTGAGCCCGACGCGATCCCGGACGCGGCGGGAGTCCTGTCAGGAAGTCTGTAATTCACGGCAAATCATGTCTCTCTTTTGCGTTCACCTTTGGGGTTCAGCCTTTCAAGAGAACCGAATTGGGCAAGCGCTCGGCTACTTTAAAGAGCAGCCAGACCGCTGGAAAAAGTACCACTGACGGGGCAACCTCCGACAGAATGACTGGCATCCCGAGCATCGCACCGATCAGAGAGCGAGTGTATGACAGTATTACAAAGCCGCAGCCGAATGCAGCAATTGAAGCGACCTGGCTGAGCTGCGGCTTTGTGTAGTCGACGAGCGTCACCAGCGAGATCATTAGAAACATGAGAACCGGATAGACGATCAACGCCGCCGGAAGCATTTGCAGAAAAGGCTGCATGGAAGTCTTACTCCCGAAGAGCTGAATCAAAACAAACAGCGCCGCAAAGACGGGCAGTTCCGCGAGGGAAAGGAGCGTAACAAAAAGCGCCTTTCCAAAAACAATTTCCGAGAACGAGATGCCGTATGCCAGCTCATTATGCACATGGCCGCTGTACTTCTCTTTTGCAATCACCGGTGACAACATTGAGAGCAGGATGAAACCGCCGCCCGTGTAGAGCGCAAACCAGGTCGTGTTCCCCATGAGCGACGCCAGACGTCCCGAATCCACTCCGGGAGTCAGGAGTGTCCAGGTTGAATAAATCGCCAAGCCGTTTATCACGATGAAAAACAGCGCCACTGATCGAATGTAGCCGTGCAACATCACCGTCCATTCTTTCCACAGAATTATTCGAAGAGTCTTCATGGTCTCACCATTTCCAAATAAACTTCTTCAAGCGACTTGCCGGAAGCGCGAAGTTCACCAATTGAACCTTCGGTCTTGATCCTGCCTCCGTCGATGATGGCAAATTCATCGCAGACCGCCTCGATTTCCGACAGGTTGTGACTCGCGATAAATACCGTACATTGCTTTTGAACGGCCAATCTCTTGATAAGCTCCCTAAAATCGACCTGGCCGACCGGATCCAACCCGGAAGTTGGTTCGTCCAGTATCAGGAGTTCAGGATCGATCAGCAATGCCCTTGCCAACTCTCCACGCTTCTTCATTCCCGTCGAGAAAGTCTTCACAAGCTTTCTATCGCACCCATCGAGGCTGACCGAGTTGATGAGTTCCTTAATGCGCTGCGCATCCGATCGTTTGCTGCTAGTTTCAGAGAGCCCGTAGAAGAACTTCAGGTTCTCATACAGGGTCAGGTCGTCGAGCAGGCCCTGTTTGTCGAGGACAAACCCGATCCTTTTCGTCGACACGCTGCACCGACCTTCACTTGCTTCGAGCAATCCCAGCATGGTGTAACTCGTGGTTGTTTTGCCGGCACCGTTCGGACCAAGGAAGCCAAAGATGTGTCCCCTTTTCAACGAGAAGGATACGCCTCTTAACACTTCGACCCGGCCGTGACAGACGGTCACGGCGTCAAATTCAACCACGTTATCACTTACCTTGTTCATCACTTGCCTCAAGACAAGACCGACTTAATTCGATTTACATCCGCCCATCAAGCGCCGGGTCCATCGGTCGCAACAGCCGGCGTGGTGGCATTGATATATGTACAATACTACATATATCGATTAATGTCAAGAGGAAAGATCTTGCACGGCAAGCTGACGTGGGGAAAGAGCTTCCGCTGAAGATATGGATGGAACGCGGATTTCCACAACAGATAAGAGGACTCAGATTGTTAACTTGGCGGCAGGAAAAGGGAAAAAAAGGCGCTGCGCGCTTTGAACTGTGGCGTGGATGGTTTGGTCTTGTGGAGGCCTTGTATTTGGCAGCGCCTTTGTTACCCCTGTTTGCTACAAGTTAGGAACGATACTTTAAGATAGTGTGAAGTTGACTTTAAGATCAGGATAACACTTGATTGGAATAATGGAACGTTGGAATGATGGAATATTGTGAAAAGAGAAGTGTGAAATCACAATTGAGCGGCCCTCGCAAAATGTGACAGGGATGAGAGGATGAATTTCGAGCGTGCCGGGGGAACCGGTGAGATTCAGCGGACTCTTTCCTTCTGTTTCCGGCTGTGTGTCTGATGAACTTCTATGGGCATAGGCCGTTTGTAAACAAGCCCGTTCAGCCAGGCTCCTATGATTATCAAGAAGCCGAGCCCGACAAGCCATATCATTCGAAACCATCCGCCGCCGAGCATCACCAAGAATCCGATCGATCTCGCCGTGTCGGCGCCCTTTCCCATATAACGTTTTACGTACTTGCCGAACTTCGACTGCTTCTGCTTATCAAAATCCATCGTCCTTATCATGAAGAAAGATATCGCGAGAGAGGGGATGAATCCGACGACAAGGCCCTCGATAAGAAGATGAAGCCAGAAAAGGTACACGGCCACGAACGCCGCGACAACGTCGGTTACCATTTTAAACGGATGTATCTGGTGGTAGAGTGTCTTGTCGATAATGTTCATTGAATCTCCGTGGTGTTGGTCAGGCGTAAATTTCGCGCTTGAGCTTCTCCCAGTCCTTTTTCCTCATTCGGACCCTGAGTTGGAAGCCCTCGGGATGATCATCTTCTCCGAAGGATCCCGTAGACTGAACGAATTCAGCTACCGAAAGTATCTTCGCGAGTTTCTCCGGCTGTGTCGGTTTTATTCGGAAAGATTTCTCGACAATATCCGAGCCCATCATCTTCAGCATTTTCTCCTTAAGCTGGTTCAGATTGATATGCCTTTCAGCCGATATGGCCACCGAGCTCCCGCTGAATTCATTCAGCACGCTCCTGACCACTCCGAACTCATCGACACGATCGACCTTATTGAAAACCAGTATCGCAGGCTTGTCGGCGCACCCGAGCTGCGTCAAAGTCTCGTTGACCACTTCAATTTGCTCGCGGAAGGTCGGGCTGGAAATATCGACCACATGCAATATGTAATCGGCAAAAGCGACTTCTTCGAGCGTCGATTTAAAGGAGGCGACCAGATCGGCAGGAAGCTTTCGGATGAATCCGACCGTATCCACTAGGAGACACGGCAGAGAACTACTGAGAAACGCTTTTCGTGTGAATGTATCTAGCGTGGCAAAGAGTCTGTTCTCGACGAAGGTATCGGCGCCACTGAGCGCGTTCATCAGGGTCGACTTGCCCGCATTCGTGTATCCGACGAGTGCGAATTTCGGGAACTCGTTGCGCCGTCCCCTCCTGAGCTCACGCTGACTCGAAATGTCGTCGAGTTTCTCACGCAGCGCCGATATTCTTTTCTTTATCACTCTACGGTCGACTTCAATCTGCTTCTCTCCGGGTCCTCTTGTGCCGATCACACCGTATTGCTTCGAGAAATGCTGCCATTGGCCGGCCAGCCGTGACATGTTGTACTTGAGCTGTGCCATCTCGACCTGCAGTTTTGCCTCGCGAGACCTTGCGCGAAGGGCGAAAATATCGAGAATAAGACCGCTCCTGTCGAGAACCCTCCTATCGATAATGGTCTCGAGATTTCGTATCTGAACCCCGGACAAGTCGTCGTCGAATATAACCAGAGTTATATTCTCGTTATCGCATATTTGTCTTATCTCTTCCGCCTTGCCCTTGCCGATAAAATAGGCGGGATCGGGCGACTGCCTCTCCTGGAAGATTGTCCTGACGACCCTTGCACCTGCCGTATCCGCTAGAAGAACAACTTCGTTAACATACTCGCCAACATGAACGCGTTCATCGTTCTTGAATCTCACCCCTACAACGAGCGCACGATCAAGCTTATCATCGGTTGAAATCAACTTCTTTTCTCACACCTCACTTTTTGAGTCATAAGCTTCTCCTAAATATAACCTCTTCGATTAAGAAATCGTCTTCATTCTGGATACAAAAATCTCTCCTATCAGGAACAACAAGGCGGCGCCGGCAAATAACGAGGAGAGGTCCTCGCCGCGCCTGAGCCTGTCGATTGCCTGAACAGCATTTCTGCCAGCTTTCACGACATACACGTTCCCGGACGAGAAACCTATTTTCTCGGCGAAGGCCTTGATGCCGGAGTCGGATTCCTGGGCGAGATTCGATTCTCTCGGGTTAATGTTCACCGATACTTCGGTAAGCGTATCGCGGCCAACCAACGTGTAGGTCCCAAGCCTGTCAAGGCGGCGAAGGGTAAAGCGTGCCGTGCCGCCGACAAACTCGGGCACAATTTCGGACCTGTTCCCCGACGGGGAAATAAGCACCGCGGATTTTATTCCGCCGCCGGCGAAGTGGAACATTGCGTCTTCTCCGGCATATACCTGCATCGGCCTGCGGCTCACTGCAGCCGAATAGAACAGCGCGCGCTGAATCACCACCGGGAAGAATAGCGACACGGGAAAATTCGACGATGCGGTATCTGGACCCGACGCGATGGCAAACACGAAGCCGGTTCCCGCTTCCCTCCCTATGAGGAAAGGACCGGCTGAAGTACTCATCAGTACGTGAGCGAATGGATTCGCGTCTATTTCAATGCCTTTGTAAATCCTGGTCACGAGATTTCGCTTAACCTTCTCCGCACCCTGCGCGGTCGAGAAAATCCCGGCGAAGAAATCGTCGGAGGCATCGATATGATCAATGCTTTGAAATGCATTTCCTGACCGGGTCCATAACCCTTTGACAGAACCTATTCTTAAACCTTCAACCAGCGGAGCGTAAGCCCCGACTTCATCCGGTTTCGGGGCAAACAGTATTACTCCGCCTCCGCCCCGGACGAACTGTTCCAGTTTTGTATCGAACCTGTCGCTCATTCCCAAACCGGATGCCCCGTGAGGATATGTCTCGACCACGACCACATCCATACCGGCAAGATTCATGTAAACAAAATTATCCGATTGGACAACCCTTGTGTCAATCACGGTCGAAGTGTCCGTGACGGCCTGCGCAGCACTGAGCACGAAGGCGCTCGGCCGAGAGGCATCACTTACAACGATGACATTCAGTTTACGGATCGCGAAAAAGGAAAAGTAGAAGGTGTTATCGCGTTGGACTGAGTTATCATCGATTCTAACGCTCCCCTCATGAAAACCGCCCGACGGGACGCTGAACGCCAGCCTGACCGGGCGAGAGACGCCAGCCCCAATGTTTATCACTGATTGCGCTACTTTCTTTCCATCGATGAACAGGCCAACAACGACCTCGCTTTCGTCTGCGCCGCCGTTGTTCACGATCATCGCTTCCACTTCCGATGGAGCGCCGATCTCCACGACAGGATTAAGAAGCTTCACACCTGAAACGGAGAGATTATCGTTCGGCGATTCATCCGTTCGCAAAAAGAAAACCCTGGTGCCGGAAGGTACATCGGATGGCACGGCCTTCTCGAACTCGCCACGCTGCATATCCCCGACCAGGTATATCTCCCTGTCGACGTAACCGGAAGTCCTGAGTTTTGCAAGCGCTTCGTCGATGGCCGCGTCGTAGCCTTCGCTCGCGTTGGAAGGCTCCGACCTCAACACGGCGTTCGAAAGAGACTTCGGATCGAGCGACGATAAGACCGCCCCGGTATCCCCGGTAGACGATGTAAGGATCACTCCGGCATCGTCACCTTCGTGCAGGTTATCCAACAGCTCGGACGAGACGTTCCTGATCTGCGAAGCGATTTCGCCGTATTCGTTGCGCGCCGTTGTCGACGGAGAATTATCGACTATGACGACTGCCGATGTCTTTGAGCCAGCGCCAATGAACCCCTTGACAGCCGGGCGGGAAAAAGCCAGGACAAGAGAAGCGATCGCGAGAGTGCGGAGGAGAAGCAGCAGGTAGTCCCTCAGCTTCACTCGCTTCACCGAGGCATGCTGGATCTCCTTGAGGAATCTTATCGAAGAGAAGTCCACCCGTCTCAGTTTCTTGAGCTGCAGTAGATGGATTAACAACGGAATGCCCGCCGCGATCAGCCCCAGAAGGACCAGCGGATTGAGAAACGTCATGACTTACTGCCGGGTCCCGTGCGCGTATTCCAGATTGTCTCGGCCACGCCCGCTGTCTTGTTGGCGTACCTTGCGAGGACGAAGAGAAAATCGGAAAGCCGATTCAGATAGATCGTCGCTTCATCGGAGATTTCCCCTTTCTTCCAAAGCGTGACTGCGCGGCGTTCGGCTCTCCGGCACACGGTGCGTGCAAAATGGAGTAGAGAAGCAGGTCGCGAACCGCCGGGAAGGACGAACGATTTCAACGGATCGAGCTTCGATTCAAGCTGATCGATCGCACGCTCGATGGAACTTATGTTGCCTGCGGAAATACGAGGCACAGAAGCGTTCCGAGAGTTCACAGGCGTTGCAAGGTCGGCACCCAAAACGAAAAGGTTATCCTGGATTCGGGCGAGGATGGAATCTATCTCTTCATTTTCATTGAATGCGCGCGCGGTACCTATGATGGAGTTCAGCTCATCTACCGTTCCGAAGGCTTCTATCCTGACTTCGTCCTTCGACACACGTTCCCCGCCGAAAAGGCTTGTCTCTCCCTTGTCACCGGTCTTCGTGTATATCTTCAAAAGGTAATCAACCTTTCCAGCTCGATCGATAATTCCATCAGTACGTTCGCCTTCGGCTGTTCATCGATTGCCGAGAAGGCGCGCGCCATGTTGCGGCAACTCCGCGCAAGTATCTCGAGATCGGATGAAATCTTCAGAAATCTGGGCTCGAATGAAAAGCCCATGTCGCTGATAGAGTCCTCGGCATCCTTGCGTGACATAATCCTGCCGCCGTTGAAAACATCGACATAGAATTCTTTCCCTTCAAGGACGAACTTCACGAGGAAATGCGCGGGCGCGCCGACACCGAACACTGGTATATTCAACCTTCTTCCAACCAGCAGGTACACTATGCCGAGAGAGATCGGTATGCCGCGCCTCGTCTGCAATACGCGATGGAGGATGCTGTTGTCGGGATCGTAGTAATCCTTGGAGTTTCCAGCAAAGCCCATCTCGTTCAGGAAGAAATCGTTTACGTGCTGAACGATATCGTATGGGTCTTCGACCGCAGCGATCCTCTTTCTGAGATCATTAGAGAGATCATTCAGTTCCGACTCCACGTCGGCGAAGTCGACTTTCGGATAGAGCGGTTTCGCAAGAAGGTAAAGAGCGCGTTCCAGAGAAAAATCGGGATGCGATACGAAATCGAGGAGGTGATCGTATTCCCGCTGAAGCTTCTCGAGGTGAATCCGGGAGACGAGGTTTTCGATCCTCTTCCGCACGTTCGTGTCGGCATTATCTATCTCAAGCTCCAGCATCCTTGCAACCTCGTCACCTCCGTCAAGAAGTTCTCTCTCCACAGCGGCGAAGACTTGCGGGTCCTCATCGTCAAGGAGTTTAATCAATGCCTTGAACTTGGAATCCGGTTCCTGTTTCATATGCATCCCTGTATCATTTTGAACCATAATTTGTCCTTATCCCTTTTGTAAGGAACTTGAACGCTGTCACCGGATCGTCGGCGAAAGAGATCATGGCGAGATCCGATCTGCCTATGGCACCTGCTTCGAGAAGGGCGTCGAAGTTTATTATTTTCTTCCAGTACGAAGTTCCGTAGATCAGTACGCTCATCTTCTTTCGTATCTTGCCCGTCTGTAAAAGAGTAAGCACTTCCATTAACTCGTCGAGTGTTCCAAATCCACCCGGAAAAACCACGAGCGCCTTCGCCAGGTAGACAAACCAAAACTTTCTCATGAAGAAATAGTGAAATTCGAAATCCAGTTCGGGCGAAATGAACGGATTCGGGAATTGCTCATGCGGCAGACTGATATTCAACCCTATGGAAAGCCCCCCCGCACGGATCGCACCCTTGTTCGCGGCTTGCATAATTCCCGGCCCGCCGCCTGAGCAAACGACAAAGCGCTGCTCTCTATCGGTGCTATTCCTCCGCGACCACTTAGTCAACATCTCGCTCAGCGCAGCGGCATCCTCGTAGTATCACGACATCTCGACACCCGATTCGGCTGCCTTCAGCTCGGCCTGAAGTCGGTTAACCTCCCTCGCCGCTGCCTTTTTTTTCCCGGCCTGTCTCTTTTTCCTGCGAATGTCGGAGAGTCTTTCGCGGGCCTCGCCCATCGGAAGTATACGCGCCGAGCCGAAGAATACGACAGTATCCTTGATCCCAAGCCTGCGGAACCTGGCCTGAGGTTCGAGATATTCGGAAAGGATCCTTATTACACGCGCGTTCGGGCTGTTAAGAAACTCGATGTTCTTATATGCCTTCTCGGGGATGTGGATTCGCTTCGCAGTATCCTTTTTCGCGGGCATTTACCTCCGATTTATTCGCTTGCCTATACTTCTCACTTAATTCACAAGACCGCCCTGCCGCCGTCGACGTGAATCATATCTCCGGTCACGTAGTCGGCATGTGCAAGATATAGAAGTGCAGATATTATATCACCAGCCTCACCGTACTTCTGGAGAGGAATTCTCTTTTCGTCGATATGCTTTATCTCGCCGGACTCTTCACCAGGTATAATGATCGTACCGGGCGCGATCCCGTTGACCGTGATCTTCGGTGCAAGCGCCTTCGAGAGAGTCAGCGTGAGCATCACCACGCCGGCTTTCGCAACATTATACGAGATATGTTCCGGCCACGCCTGAAAGCCGCCGAGCGATGCGAGGTTTATTATCTTGCCGCCGCGCTCTTCCATCAACCTTGCTGCCGCACGCGCGCAGTAAAACGGTCCGGTCAGGTTCGTCGCCATCACATGGTCCCAGAGTTCGTCGGTAATTTCGGTAAACTTCCGAGCCGGAGGAAATATAGCGGCATTGTTGACAAGGAGATCGAGCCTGCCGAAATGCCCGAAGGTCTGGTTGAACATTGCGTCAACCTCTTTAGAGCTCGTTATGTCCGCCTTGATGCTCAAGGCATCGACGCCGAAAGACTTGATCTCCTTCACGGTATCGGCTGCTTCCTTCGGAGAGTGCGCGTGATTCACGACGATATTCCATCCGTCTTTTGCAAGAGCCAGTGCCGATTGGCGACCGAGCCTCCTTCCACTTCCCGTTACAAGCGCAACCTTCCGGTCTTCTTTCTTTACATTCCTTGAAGACATAACACTCACCGTCTCTGGCTTTTGTAGTCAATAAGTTTCTCCAACAGACTGGCAACTCGTTCGAGGTTTCTTTCATCCACGGAATCGAAAGATCCATACTCCGCGCTGTCAAGGTCGAGGACACCGAGGACCTCGCCATTCCTGGTGATGGGGACGACAATCTCGCTCTTCGAATCGGGATCGCAGTAAATGTGTCCGGGAAACTCAGCGACATTCTGAACGATGATGGTCCTATTCCCGGCCGCCGCCGTTCCGCATACACCTTTTCCAAAACTTATGCGAGTGCACGCGACTTTCCCCTGGAATGGCCCGACGACAAGCTCGCCTTCCTTCATGAAATAGAAACCAACCCACGATGCGTACGGAAGCGCCTGCTTGAGCGCCGCCGATAAATTTGAAACGTTGGCGATAAAATCCCTTTCGCCGGAGACTAGCGACTCCAGCTGTGGGAGAAGCTCCCTGTAAATCTCGGCCTTGTCCGCTTCCGACGATACCTTTATCTGTTCCATATCAAATTCCAACCACCTTTCGCCTGGTCAGGCACCGTATCGGCACGCAGCCGTTCAGACGTTGAAAGGCAACGTCGAGAATACGGCCTCGGATGTCTTCCCTCCCACTTTAACGGCATACCTGGAACCGGGGATTACCTGCTGCATCGACACGTACGCAAGCGCAATCTCCTTGTCCAGGCCGGGGGATCTCACCGAGCTCGTCACGTGCCCGATCTCAGTCTCCGATCCCGGCTTCGCGTCGTAGACTTTTGCCCCCCGCGGCATCTTTGAGTCCGATACCAGACCGATAAGACGTCTCCTCACTTTGTCATAGGTCTGGAGGCGTGCGATGACTTCCTGTCCGACGTAACAGCCTTTGTTGTTACTGATCGCCTCGATGATATTTACTTCGAGCGGGTTGACGTCTTCGTTAAGCTCATGCGGAAAGAGTGGAAGGCCGTTTTCTATTCTCAGGACCTCAAAGGTCTCAAGCCCTGCGGGAACTGCTCCATATTTCCTGGCATTTTCGAAGAGTGAATTCCATATCCCCTCAGTATCTTCAGGATTTACGAGAAGGAGGTATCCGTTTGTCATGACGAAATTCGTCCTTGAGAGAAAAACCTCGTGGGATCCTAGAAATGTCCTGATGAAATTGAAGCGAGGCATCTTTCCGACATCCAGGAATGCCTTATAACTCGAATGAGCGAACTCTTTCATGAAATCCGCCGCCGATGAGCCTGCAACCAAGAACATTGGAAAATTTCTTGACACATCCTCCACTTTGACATCTTCCGAAATTACGAACTTCTCGATCCATTTCCTGACCGTCTCCGCGTTATTCGGGCTTGTCAGAACAAGAAGGCTCTCCTGTTGGGCGTAAACCGTACAGAGATCGACTACTCTTCCTTTCTCGGTTGCGAAGAAAGACTGCTTCCCCATCCCCGGACGAAGGCCGTTAAGGTCGTTTGTCGAAATCCTATTCAAGAGATCGGGCGCGTCCTTACCGGTAACGCGCAGCTTGCCGAAATGGGAGAGGTCGAAAAGACCTGCGTATCTGCGGATGCCTGCATACTCTTCTTCTATTGATGTATATTTACGCGGTACAGAAATCCCGTCTATCTGGTCCATCTGCGCGCCGAGTCGCCGGTGAATATCTATCAAAGTGCTTTCCATTATCTCGACTTACTCCTCTCTGAACACAACTTCGGATTATTATGAACCAATATATTGCCGCTTCATTTTCCAATCAATGAAAGGCCCAGATTGAGCTTGATATGGCTTTGGCCATCTGGTCGAATCGGGTACATGCACGTCCGTATAGAGTGTAGTTTATCCCTACCCGCATGTAGGAGAATTCGTCAGGAGTTGGATGCCTTGCCGAGCTAAAATCATTCCACTCGAAATGCTATCTGCCTCATTCTCGGGACGTTGCTCGCGAAAATTGATTTGGTTGAAGCTTCCGGCACGCCCGTTGTGCTAACAGTAATGAAAGTCCAATTCGATGCTTCAATTGTCGGAAACCCCTATCAGAGAATCGGCACCGAGGCTTGCAAAGCATTTCGGTTAGTACGAAAGGAGGTTCAGAATGTTCACATACGACGAAGTCTTCTGGTTGAATGTGACGAATCTTGTTTTGGGACTCGCCACGCTCGTCTGTCTTCTCGTCATCGGTTACGTGGCTTTCAAAGAAATCCGGGACCGTGCAAAGACCAGGGAAAACGCTGCCGAAGAAGTGGACGACCATGTCTTCAAAATCGACGGGCTCGGTGTAACGATGGCAGACGGCGGCCAGAAGATCGGCGGTGACGAAATGCTTGTCGTCACGGAAGACGGCATTGAACCGCTTCCCGCCAGTAAAGCATGAAGAAAGAACAGATTCCTTTTAAATCAATCATAGGTTGATTGTCATGAGGTGCCCTTTCCTGAGAGAAGCACAGGTCAAGTCTTGTTGCGCGTCCGAGTTCAAGAAACTCATCGTGCGGACTTCACCTGCACCAATTTCCGGAATCGCAGAAAATACCGAAAGGTGTTCTTCACCTTTCTACGTAGACTGCCCTTCCGCGAAGCAGCGTTTCGAGGACATGCCGAGCAGGGATCATTGCCCCTTCCTGCAGGAATCGCTCTGTCAGTATTGTGCCGCGGCGCCGACGGTCAAATATGTCCCGTACAGTGATCCTACTCTGTCGCGATGCGGTACGTCGAATCATCGGTACTGCGAACTGCTCATGACGATGCAAAATCCAAGACTCCTGACGCACCACGACGTGATTGCCCCGGAGATTGACCGGGACGACGAAAACGAAAGCGGGTATTGGGTGGTCGACGGAATTCAGACGGTTGGCTGGCTCCACTATTCTCGAAATCACATGTGGGCGGACCTGGACGAAGATGGCACATGTCATATCGGCGTAGATGTTTTTTTCGCCAAGGTCCTTGGAAGGATAGAACGAATCGGGTACAACGCGTCTTCAGGTGAACATTTTCCTTCGATCGGCTTGACCGCAAACGGCATCGATCTTCAAATGACCTTTCCCAGGAAAATAGCAGTCTCGACGACGAACTCGCATTTGCGTGCCGAGCCGAATCGTATAGTCTCCGACCCGTATACGCTCGGCTGGCTCTTCGAAGGGAAACCCTTAACTGCCGTGACAAATGAACCGGACCAACCAATCACAAAATCTATCTTGCATGCGGATGACTTGCTCTGCGGAAAAAAAGCTAAGACATGGATGGAGAATGAGATCAGGAGACTGACTGAGCTCGTGTCATCCCAGTCGTTCGGGGATGCGACGCACGATCGGAGCAAATCAAAAGGGCCGCGCCTCCTTGCAGACGGCGGAACGTTCACAGAAAACATCTTCAGCCAGGTTACAAGAGAACAATCGATCTTTCTCTTCAAAGAATTCTTTACTTTGCCTTCCGGATGATTCCATAGGCAATCGTTCTCCTGATCGGCCTATATGCGATCTTCCTATGCCTTACGAAAGGTCTCAACCAGACAAATATGGACACCCGTTTTGCTTTCGGGGATTGGATATTCCTCGATCTGTGCGTAATTGCCCTGGGAGCCGGAGTGTTTTTCACGGGCTTTCTCGTCTACATATTGAAGAAGGAAGAACTACGGGCCGCAACAAACAGCGCCGTGGTTCTCGGTTTCATTCGTTACAGCCTTTCCTGGCGATGGAATATGAACTCCACAGGATAATGCCTGTCCTCGCAGGAGTTGGCTCCTCCTCGTGCAGATAATCGTATTCGGCCTGATACCGTCGCTACTTCTCCTTTTTGGCGGTGGGTGCTGGAGAAGGCTGGCTAGTTGCGTCTCGCGCGCTCGTCTGTTGCGGAATTCAGCTGAATAGGCTCGTAATGACGATGCGAACGCTCTCACTTCCGACATTGGCATTCGACCGGTTTATGCT
Source organism: Bacteroidota bacterium (assembly GCA_021845665.1). Lineage (GTDB taxonomy): Bacteria > Bacteroidota > Ignavibacteria > Kryptoniales > JAKASW01 > JAKASW01. The sequence continues at coordinate 91,144 of JAJZVO010000003.1, forward strand.
CTACACACGAAGCTGGCAGGAGATTGCAGCTTTCCTGTTCGTCGTCGCATACGGTGTCATCATTTACTCACTTTCATTCAGATACCCTCGATTGTTCTCCATGGAAAACGAGCTAAACAGAAATTAAGGAGACCGGGAAATGCTTCCTTGGGTATACGGATTTACCCGGCAAACTGGAAACGTAATTGTCCTTTCTCTCTTCTACTCCGTCGTGGCGGTCATCTTTGGAAGTTTCGGAGTCGTCACGATCCGTGCCTTTCGAGACTTGTGATCAGAACGTCTTAACGGAATAAGATGGCACATTGATTTCGAGGACCTTCCGGAATTCGCGAAGACATGCAGACATGTTTTTTCCGGTGAACTAGAAAACCGCTCCCGCCGGAACGGTTTCGACTCCACGTCGTGCAACGTACATTCTGAAATTGCCGGTGCTCATTTGCAAGCGAATTCAGTCTGCAGAGGATACGAGCCTCCATCAGGCCTGGACATTCCGGAGGATTGCATGTATCATCGCTGACACGCCCGGGTACGCAATGAAAGCGACAGGACGCTGACGATAGGTCTCGACTCCCTAGCGAAGCATTTGCTGTGGAATCGATGGAAAGCCGGACTTCCTGAATTGGGTGAAAGACTGCAAGTGAATGGACCGGGAAGGTATTTCAGAAACGGTAAATCACGTGTGCGTGTTCTCTCCCCGGTTGATGGAGAAGTTTTGGCCGTCGGTGAAAGAGAGGCAGGCTTCTATTTGAAAGTGAATCCCGGAAACGACTCGGATCTCAGGCACCTGCTCAAGGGTGCCGAAGTTTATCCGTGGATGAAGAGAGAAATCGAGCGCCTGAAAATTATGTTGGGCGCCGATGGTGACAGAATTAGCTTGTCTGGCGGTGGAGTTCTTCTCGACAATGTCGCCGCCGGTTACCCCGAGTCAAACCGGGAAAATATCCTAGCACAGATGCTGCTGGAATCTTAGCCGCTAGACTACCGGACGCGGCTCTTAACCGGCCCACGGCTAACCATGGCCTAATGCCGCTGCCGTGAAAGACCTCATCGCTCTATCTCATATTTTCTGATCTTGTCGTACAGCGTCGACCGGTCTATCCCAAGGACGGATGCCGCTTCCTTGATGTTCCCGCCGGTGCGCTTGATCGTCGCAACTATGACACGCTTCTCAACTTCCTGTAACGGTAAATTGTCAGGTACGTTCCAGGCTTGCTTTCGCGAGCCGTTCTGCTCCAGGAAAGCGAAGTCCTCATCTGTCAGCACCCTGGTTTTACATGTGACCATAGCCCTCTCGATCGCATTCTCCAGCTCACGGACATTTCCCGGCCAGCTATAGTCGATGAGCAGCTTCAAGCCGGACTTGGTGATATCGTCCGTTTCCTTTCCGAGCTCGTGAGAGAGTCGATCCATGAAACTGCGGACGAGCAGAGGTATATCTTCGCGTCTTTCGCGCAGTGGAGGAATCTGGATATTGATCACGTTCAATCGGTAATAGAGGTCATCCCGGAAAGTGCCGGCGGCTACGGCTTCAGCAAGATTCCTGTTAGTCGCAGCTATGACGCGTACGTCCACCGTCAGCTCCTCCGTCCCGCCCACACGATAGAATGTCCTTTCCTGGATAACCCGCAACAGGTCCATCTGGAGTTTCGGAGAAATGTCTCCGATCTCGTCGAGGAAAATAGTTCCGCCGTCGGCAAGCTCGAACTTGCCTTTCTTCTGGGCAACCGCGCCGGTGAACGCTCCTTTCTCATGCCCGAAGAGTTCGGATTCCAGGAGGGTCTCAGCGAGCGCGGCACACGACACGCTTACAAACGGCTTTGACGCCCTGTCACCAGAATAATGTACTGCCCTCGCAATCAGCTCCTTCCCTGTTCCGCTCTCGCCCTGTACGAGTACAGTGCTCTTGAGACTCGATATCTCCTTTACAAGTTCGAATATATCTTGCATCTTCGGATTCTTGCTTATGATGTCACGAAAGCTGTACCGTTTCGCCAGCTTCTGCCTAAGGATGGTATTCTCAAGTTGCAGGTTCTTAACATTGATGATGCGCTCCACCAATATCGAAATTTCTTTGGGATTGCATGGTTTGACAATGTACTCCTGAGCGCCCTCCTTCATAGCCGAAATCGCCGTGTCAACAGTCGCATAGGCAGTGATAATAATGATCGAGGCTTCAGGCCGTATCTTCTTCACTTCCATCATCGTCTCGATGCCGTCGATACCGCCAGGCATCTTGAGATCTATGAAGTAAATGGCATAATCCTTCTCTCTCGCCCTCTCGATCGCGTCTCTGCCCGAAGCGGCAGAATCCACGCCGTAACCGTCTTCCCTGAGCCACGCTACTAGCGACTCACGCATCACCTCTTCATCGTCGACAACGAGTATTTCCCACTGCATCTTCATCTTGGTGTCTCCACAACTTTGTTCCTCATTTCCAAATGCCCCCTGCGGAACGCAACATTCTGTGCTGCGAGCTCTTCCGACAAGATTGCCCAGCAGCCCTGACAGAAATCTTCGGACTTCAAATCTATCTGAAGTATCTCCGTCGATAAAGACATTATGCATGACCTGTCCCGGCAATGCACCAGCCCGAATGTGTGCCCGAGCTCATGGGCCACTTCCTTCCACGCACGGTGGATCTTAAGATCGTTATTCCCGGGGAGACCGTAGAAGTCCTGCGACAATCTCGCCAGAGACACGAGCGCCACCTTCCCGGAGAGCTGCGCCTGGCCGAAAACGAATGTCACCATCGGAATGAACAGATCGGCTTCCGTCATAGCAAGAAATCTCACGGCGTCCGGAGGACACACCTTCGTCAAATTCTGAAGAATAAGAGTCGAGCTGTATTGACCCCGCCTGACATCGAAAGCGAAATCAGGTTCAGGAAATGATGTGTGCCTCACCGCATCGAATCCAAACATCTCGCTAATGAAGCGCGCAGTAACAGTTAAAGTTTCTTCCACTACATTCCCCACGGGGGACAAATATATCCTTCGATTCACACCGTCCCTCCGTCCTGACTCGCCGGTTGAACTGAACTCTTCTTCATCGGTATAGTCACCTTGAACCTTGTTCCCTCGCCCGGCGTGCTGTTCACTTCGATATCGCCGCCGTGGGCGTCAATTATTCCATATACAACCGACAGGCCGAGTCCGACTCCTTTCACTTCTCCCTTCGTAGTGAAGAACGGATCAAAAATCTTCGGCAATACATCTTTCGGTATACCGTCTCCCGTATCTGATATTTCCAATACCACTGAATCGTCTTCACGCCGGGTTTCGATCGAAACCGTTCCTTTGCCCTTGTTATGACACGCCTCCGCGCCGTTCATGACAAGGTTCATGATCACCTGCTGCATCTGCGATCCGTCGCATTCGACCGGCGGAAGGGAGCCGCAGAGCCTGAGATATGCGACGATGTTCCCAAGCTCCAGCCTGTGCCTGAGTATGCCGAGCGTGCTCCTGATGATAGCATTCAAATCGGCATTCGTCCTCTGGGGTTTCGATCTGCGCGAGAAAGCAAGAAGGTCAGACACTACTCTTCCAACCCGCGTAGTCTCGTCTATAATCTGTCCGATGTATTTTCTGGATTCGGCCACCCGTCCGCGCGGTATGCCGTCATCTTTCATTATCCGATCGAGGAGCATCGCAAGGTTAAGCACACCTGAGATAGGATTATTTATTTCATGAGCGACAGTTGCGGACAATTGGCCGAGAGATGCCAGCCGGTCGCTTTGCAGCAGCTTCTGGTGTGCCACCTCGAGCTGTCTTGTCCTGTCTTTCACTTTAAGTTCGAGATCCTGGGTGGCCTGGTTCAGCTCCGCCATCGCCTTGTTCAGGCGCTCGCTCATCACGTTGAATTCATGCGCGAGTTCGGCAAGCTCGGCGCTCGAGCTGATTTCCACCACCTGATTGAGCTGCATACGGCTTACGGCACGCGTACCGGCGATCAGCTTATTGATTGGCCTGTCGACGAACCGGCGGGTAAAGAAAATTATGAATAGACCGACCAGAATGACTTGTATCCCTGTAACCGCGAACACTTCGGCCCTTGCCGCGTTGAGCTCCGAATCGAGAGGCGTCAGGTCGAAAGCTACGTCGAGGACTCCAAGCACACTCGTCGTCTTGGGATGTGCATGACATTGGGCTTCGCTGCATGAAGGTTCATTGTAGATGGGTGTAATCATAGCAAGCTGCCTGTTGCCTTCACTCGTTTTAAATACACGCGCCCTCGATGAAGCGTCGATGTTCACACGGGGCTGCGAAGAAGAATGGCACATTGCACAGGCCTCCGTGCTTTTGTCTACCTGGTCCTCATCCACCCTCCTGGTCGAGAACATCACCCGTCCCTCTTTGTTGAATATTCTTATGCGGCTGATTCCCGGATTTGCCGCGATTGTCTGCATTACTTCATACGCGGCGGAGCGGTCGTCGGCAAGCATGGCGTGCCATGTCGCGCTGGTTATCCCTTTGGACAGTTGATCGGCCCCGTTGATCATCGCCTGTAGGATTTCTTTCTCCTGGTTCTTCAGGCTGATGTAACCGGAAATGCCTGAAACGACCATCACGATGATCGTAAGTGATATGATAATTTGCTGCGAAAGCCGTCTCGGCCGGAGCCATCTTTCGGACATGGCACTTAACCCGCCTTCCGGTGTTATCTGCAATTTTCCAGTTGTTAGAATTAATCCAAGGTGGGTTCTTCTGCATCCCGCATAGGCAGTCAGCCCATTCCACTGACGGGATTAAATTAGAAAGGGAAGGTCAGAGATTCAATTCAGGAAGAGCGTGACCGTCACTGACGGAGGCAAGAGCCCTGTTAGTGACGGCCACGAGTGGTCATGGAATATTAGCGTTGTATTCTAGCCGAGCCGCCTTTGGCAAATGCGCGAACCTGGTCCACGGTGGCCATAGTCGTGTCGCCGGGGAAGGTCGTCAGCAAAGCGCCGTGAGCCCAGCCGAGTTTCACTGCTTCCTCCGGAGTTTCGCTGGCAAGCAACCCGTAGAAAAATCCCGATGCGAAACCGTCACCGCCGCCTACGCGGTCGAGCACCTGCAGGTCCGCCGTCGGCGAAGTGTAGGTCTTCCCGTTGACCCACGCAACCGCTCCCCAACCGTGGTGGTTCGTTGAGTGAACTTCACGGAGAGTCGTGGCAACGACCTTCACGTGCGGATACTTCGCAACAACCTTATCTATCATCCCGAAAAAAGTAGTCGGGTCGAGCGTCGATTTAGAAGCCACCTCGGGCCCCGGTATACCCAGCCCCTTTTGGAGATCTTCCTCGTTACCTACAAGAACGTCGACGTTCTCAACAATACGAGCTATGACTTCCACGGCTTTCTTCTGTCCACCCCAGATGTTCCAGAGCTTCTCGCGAAAATTCAAATCGAAACTCGTCATTGCGCCCGCCTTCTTAGCAGCCTTCATTCCCTCGATGATCAGCTCGCCGGTGGTCTCGGAAAGCGCCGCAAAAATTCCGCCGCTATGGAACCAGCGGACTCCGCCCGCCAATATCGCATTCCAGTCGAAGTCGCCTGGCCTGAGCTGAGCCGCCGCTTCGTTGGAGCGATTGTAGAAAACGACGGGAGGTCTGATCCCGTGTCCCATGTCGCTGTACACGGTCGCCATGTTCGGGCCATTCACGCCGTTGTGCTTGAAACGTCTGTAGAACGGCTTCACGCCCATCGCCCTCACGCGCTCAGCTATGAGATCCCCGATGGGGTAATCGACCATTGCCGACACTATGCCTGTGTTGAGCTGGAAACAGTCCGAGAGGTTCGCGGCCACATTGAATTCGCCGCCACTGACATGGATCCTACACTCAGTGGCTTTACGAAACGGGATTATGCCCGGGTCGAGCCTGTGAACGAGCGCGCCGAGCGAAACAAAATCAAGCGCACCCTTCTGCGGTATACTCAAATCATTACTCATATAAAATTCCTGTTTGTCTTTTTGTAGTCGGGTTTCAATACACGTTTCGAGTTTTCATTCAAGCCAGGTAAGTCGACGAAGCCGTTTCTCCGCCGCGCCCGGTCCAGTTCGTGTGGAAGAACTCACCGCGGGGCTTATCGACCCTTTCGTACTGGTGCGCGCCGAAATAGTCTCTCTGAGCCTGGAGAAGATTCGCCGGGAGGCGCGAGTTCCTTACACCGTCGAAGTAGCTCAAAGCCGTCGAGAAGGCCGGCACCCAGATCCCGTTCATCACCGCCGTCGAGACAACTCTCCGCCAGCCGTCCTGTGACTGCTCGATCTTCTCTTTAAAGAAAGGATCCAGCAAAAGGTTGCTGAGGTCCGGATTTTTGTCGAAGGCTTCCTTTATCTTTCCGAGGAAAATGCTGCGGATGATACAGCCGCCTCTCCAGAGAAGTGCGATTCCGCCGTAGTTCAGGTTCCACTTGTATTCTTCGGCGGCGGCGCGAAGTAGCGTGAATCCCTGTGCGTATGATACGATCTTGGACGCGTACAATGCTTTTTCGAGATCGTCGAGGAACGCCTTCTTATCGCCCTTGAACGAGGGCTTTGGCCCGTGCAGGACTTTCGATGCTTCGACTCTCTCTTCCTTCATCGCGGACAGACAGCGTCCGTAGACGGCCTCGCTGATCAGCGTCAGAGGAATTCCGAGATCGAGAGAGGTCTCGCTCGTCCATTTGCCAGTCCCCTTCTGACCGGCCGTATCCAGGATCTTGTCGACCAGCGGTTTACCATCGCTGTCCTTGAAGCCGAGTATGTCCCTCGTAATTTCGATCAGGTAGCTGTTCAGATCGCCAGTGTTCCATTTCTTGAACACCTCGTGCATTTCATCGGCGCCCATACCGAGAAGCTCATTCATAATCTGGTAGGCTTCCGTGATGAGCTGCATGTCCCCGTATTCGATGCCGTTGTGTACCATCTTGACGAAATGGCCGGCTCCGTCGCTTCCGACCCAATCGCAGCAAGGAGTGCCGTCCTCGACTTTCGCCGCTATAGATTGAAAGATCGGCTTGACGTGAGGCCACGCGTTCGGCGAACCGCCGGGCATGATCGAGGGCCCTTTCAGGGCGCCCTCTTCGCCGCCCGAAACTCCGGTGCCGATGTACTGCAAACCTTTACTCTCAAGGTATTTTGTCCTGCGGATCGTATCCGGGTAATGCGAATTACCGCCGTCGATTACTATGTCCCCTTTCTCGAGGTGTGGGACGAGCAGCTCAATAAATTCGTCTACCGGCTTCCCGGCCTTAACCATCAGCATTACTTTTCGCGGCGCCTTCAGGGAAGAGACAAACTCTTCGATGCTGTGAGTGCCGATGATATTCTTTCCCTTCGCCCGGCCCGTTATGAAATGATCGACCTTTTCAACTGTACGATTGAACACCGCGACGGTGAAGCCCCTGCTCTCGATATTCAGCACGAGATTTTCGCCCATTACCGCGAGCCCGATTAAACCGATATCTGCTTTTTGTGACATATTGGTCTTCCTTCTGAGTTAAGAATTTAAAGCCCGTTTTTCCAATGACAGAATGGTAAACATGGTTATCGATTATCTATTTGAAACGATCTTTGTGTGAACATAATCCGAGGGCAGGATTTGAAATGTAAAATACCTCTTCCCCATCCGCCAACGTATTAACTCCATCTCTCAACTTTTCCGGATCATACCGTTTCGTCATGGTTTCCAGGTCGCCGAATTTAAAATTCACCCCTTCCACTTCTCTCTTCGTCAAATGGCCCGGGCAATAGGTTATTGAGAATCTGCCTTCGGATGAACCGTGTATCAGATGCGCCGCCGCACTCAGGTTCGATTCGAGGTCATCGTTTTGTTTCACGAGATCAAGTACCCTGGGCGTACCTACGTAGCCATACTTGCGGATAAGCTCGTCAATCTTTTTGTCTTCGCCGAACGTATTGAGACCCGGCGCCAGGACGATCAGTTCTCCGCCGTCCGCGATCGCCATGCGCGTGCGGTAGACCGACTTGTTGCCGAGCCATGTGGATTTGAATTCGGTCGGATCGAGATATACCACGACTTTCCTCAAGGGCTTCTCAACCATGAAGAAGTTGACTTTGAGCGAGAGCTCCGCGGCTTTGTTGAAACATTCCAGGTCATCGCCGATGTAGAGTCCCCTGACGACGTTATTGCTATTCTCGTCCTTGTCGATGACAGTCAGCACATATAGTATCGGGAGGTGTTTCGCAAAATGATCCGAACCGTAATTAAGAACTCTCTTTACAGGCGTATCAGCTCGTCCCATTATCTTTTCCATCCCGTACGCCGCACCGAGAAAATGAGACTTGTTGATCCCTTCTTTCCCGCCTGTACCTATGAAAACGTTTTTGTTATGATTGGCCATCCCGATCACTTCGTGTGGGACGACCTGCCCGATCGAAAGGATGAGATCGTGTCCACCCTGGGAGACGAGCTTGTCCACCTGGATCGGTATCGGGTAGTCCACAACTCCGCCCGAAATTTCGCGCACATACTCCGGAGGCACTTCACCGAGAGTCACGAAACCGTTTCTCCAATCATGAATACGAAACAGACTCTTGGGAGTGTTGCCGTACATCATTTCAATTTCACCCTCCGTCATCGGGACGTGAGTGCCGGTGGATGGGATTATATCTGTGAGCTTCTCACCGTAATACGACCATGCGAGCTCCGTTAAGACACCCGCCTTAGAATGGAGCCTGGTGATGTCCGGCGGGATGGCAACGACTTTATTACGGGCTCCCAGCTTGCCAAGAGCGTCGAACAGTCCCCTCTCCAAATCATCGCGGGTGAGATTCGAATTCGGTGACCCTTTAGAGTAGAATAACATAATCTGACTTCCTAGATAGCTCTTTTACGAATCAACTTTCCTTGATACTTCGGCGAATATTAATTCACGGAAGCTGACTGGATAACCCGGGAGACTGAGAAAGAAATGGCTTTGTAGTTGGCGCAAACGCCCGGGAAAACCCTCAAAACACGCTATTTCTGCAAAGTTATCGATGACTTTATCGGTTATCAAATTGCCGATTTCCTCTCAAATAATCAAGCGGTTTTCTGCCGGACATTGAATTAATTCCTGTCATGACTTTATATTGTGAAAAAGGATTTCGCGAAATGGCAAGAGCAGTAAAAAGCAGAAGGACTGAGCGGCACAAGAAATCTAAGATCCAGGCCGAGATGCCGTTCAACCGTACAAACTACATCATCGTCATCGCGGGTGCAGCTTTGGTCATTGCCACTTTCATCCTCCTTGCCACTAACGACACCGTGTACGGTTTCATACCTCTGGATGTCGTACCGATTCTCCTCTTCATCGGTTACCTTGTAATCGTTCCGATAGGAATCATGTACCGGGGAAAGAAGAAGACGGGCGAACCTTCCAAGGCCCCGGCTGAGCCTGCAAAGTAGTTCGGAAGCCCTCCGCAGAATTTTTTCCAAGACAAGCCCGTCTGTCATCTGACAGCCAGTAGCGAATCATAATTCGCGGCAACTGTCTTTTCAATATCTCTTTCTGTATGTGCGGCCGAGATGAATGCCGCCTCGAACTGAGACGGGGGGAGATAAATTCCACGTCTTAGCATTTCGCCGTAGTACGCGGCAAACTTTTCAGTGTCGCAGCCGAGTGCCGATTGAAAGTCGCGGACTTCGTTCGCCGTGAAGAAAAGCGTAAACATCGAACCGGCCCTGTTGAGTCTGTAATTCAATCCCAGCTCGATTAGATTTTCACTGATACCATCCTCAAGCAACTTCCCGAGCCTTTCCAAACGTTTGTAGATGCTTTTCTGTTTGTCGAGAATCCTAAGCTGCGCCAACCCTGCCGCCATCGCCAGCGGATTACCCGAAAGTGTACCGGCCTGATACACCGGCCCATCAGGAGAAACACTTCTCATTATTTCGCTTCGTCCGCCGTAAGCACCTACCGGAAGACCGCCGCCGATTATTTTACCAAATGTGGTGAGGTCGGGTCTTATGCCGAATATTTCCTGTGCGCCGCCCCTCGCAAGGCGAAAGCCCGTCATGACTTCATCGAGGATCAAAAGAGCGTTGTTCGAATGCGCGATATCCAATAGTCCGGGCAAAAATCCGTCCACAGGATTGACCACCCCCATGTTGCCGACTACAGGCTCGACAATTATCGCGGCAATCTCACCCGGGTTATCCTCGAAGAGCCTCTTGACCGATTCAAAGTTGTTGAATTCCGCGACCAGTGTCTTGGAGGCAAGTTCTTTCGGAACGCCTGGCGAGTCCGGTGTCCCGAATGTTGTGGCCCCCGAACCCGCTTTAATCAGGAAGCTGTCGAAGTGCCCGTGATAACATCCGGCGAATTTGACGATCTTCTCGCGGTTGGTGAACGCACGAGCTACGCGCACCGCACTCATCGTCGCTTCGGTGCCGCTGTTTACCATCCGCACGACTTCTACCGAAGGCATCATTTTTCTTACCTGCTTAGCCATCTCGACCTCTGATGCGGTCGGTGCACCGAAGCTCGTCCCGCTCGAAGCCGATTTCTTTACCGCTGAGACGACCGCGGGATGCGCATGTCCGAGTATCATCGGCCCCCATGAGCCGACGTAGTCGATGAACCTGTTACCGTCGACATCGTAAATATATGCCCCCTTTGCCCTGCTAATGAAAAGTGGGTCCCGCTTCACGGATCTAAACGCTCTTACCGGAGAGTTGACTCCGCCGGGGAGATATTTCTTCGCTTCCGAAAAAAGCTTACTGCTTTTCTTAGTGTTGAGGTCTTTCATGAATTCTCCTTTAGATTCCTACGGTCTCAAACCAATGAGCAAGACCAACCAGAATACCGGATCGTCTCTGCGGGCGAGGCGTTTTTAAATCGCCAAGCCTTAAGAAGTATCTACGCTGTTTTAAATTCACATCAGGCCGTTCGCGACGTACCAATCGTATGACTTCCTGATGGCTTCCATAATAGGTCTCGGCTTATATCCCAGCTCATGTATGGCTTTCTCCGATGAAAAATAATGCGGTAGCGTCGCGCTTACAACGTGAGCCCTGGTCAGGACCGGAGGTTTGCCGGTGAAGCCGGAGAAAAGCTCAAGCAATGATGCGGCACCGCGCGCGACGGTTAGCGGGACATGAATACTCGGTTGAGGGGCTCCGACTACAGCGCAAATCTTCCCGAAGAGTTCCTTAAATGTGATATTCTCGCTCCCCAGGACGTATCTATCTCCGCTCTTTCCAAATCTCAATGCGGCTATTTCACCATCCACAACTTCATCGGCTCCGACTGAGCACATCCCACCCGACACATACGGGACGACCTTCATACCCTTCAGCACTTTCAACAAAACTCCGGAGTGCATATAAACGTCCCTTTGCCCCATGATAGAACCTGGATTCACAATGACCGCATCAAGCCCACGATCGAGCCCTTTCTTGATCTCCAATTCACCGTAGTGCTTGCTGTCGCCATACGCTACACCGTATTTGAATCGGTTGTACCCGACATTCTCGTCGGCAACATCTCCTGCCGACGGGATGCCAATCACGGCGACCGAACTGGTGTGCACAAGTCTCTTCACGCCGGTTTTTAGAGCGGCATTCACGACGCTCCGCACGCCGTCCACATTTACACGAAAGAGCTGCTCGCGGAGCCTGTTGTCGAAACTCACCAGCCCGGCTGTATGGAAGACATAGTCCGCTCGTTCCATCAATTTAGTCAAACCTGCTTCGTCGAGTATGTCGCCCTTGACAATCCTGCCTTCGAACCCGTTCAGCCCCAGTAAATTTGACTTCTCACGGACCATACCGACAACTTCGTAGTCGAGTTCGTTCAGCTTATGACATAGATTTGCCCCTATCAACCCGTTTGCCCCTGTTACAAAGACTCTTTCCATCACAATTCCGGACCTGCGGAAATCCGCTCTTCGACAAATAGAGCGGACTCCGGAAGTCCGCACAATCAGATTTTCAGTAGTTTAGCAGCGTCCACGGCGAAATAAGTCATAACGAGATCGGCGCCGGCCCTCTTTATTGCAGTGAGTGTTTCCATCATGATGCGTTGTTCGTCGAGCCAGCCGTTGCGCGCAGCCGCCTTGATCATTGAATACTCGCCGCTCACCTGGTACGCGGCGGTGGGCATCCTGAACTCGTTCTTCACTCGGTAAATGACATCGAGATATGCGAGCGCGGGCTTCACCATCACGATGTCGGCTCCTTCGTCTATATCTAGAGCCACTTCCCTGATAGCTTCGTTCGTATTTGCCGGATCCATCTGGTGACTCTTCCTGTCGCCGAACTGCGGCGTTGACTCCGCCGCATCCCTGAATGGTCCGTAAAAACCAGAGGCATATTTCGCGGCATAGCTCATTATAGGTGTCGAGGCAAAACCGTTCTCATCAAGGAGAGCCCTGATGGCGGCGACCCGTCCATCCATCATATCGCTCGGAGCAACCATGTCGGCTCCAGCCTGTACGTGAGTGAGGGATTCCTTCGCGAGAAGGTCGAGTGTCTCATCGTTCAATATTTCGACTTGTCCCGGCGCGACTTCCCGGAGTATACCGCAATGCCCATGCGATGTGTATTCGCAGAGACAGACATCGGTGATGACGAACAGCTCCGGTATTTGCTTCTTGAGCTCACGGATCGCCTGTTGTACGATGCCGTTTTCGTCGTAGGCCTCGGAGCCGTACTCGTCCTTGTGAAAAGGTATCCCGAACAGGATGACTGATTTCACGCCCGCCTTGTAAATGTTCTCACATTCGCGGACAAGTTCATCGACCGAGAGCTGGAATACGTTAGGCATCGAAGAGATTTCCTTGCGTACCTTCTTCCCGGGCACGACAAACATCGGGTAAATAAAATCAGAAGGCTGAAGAACTGTTTCCCTGACCATTTCCCGTATAGTCTCTGTCATTCTTAGTCTTCTCATTCTCACCGTCGGGAACCCGGTTTTCTTCTGATATTCCGTCATCGTAATCATTTCACTTTACTCCTTGCAATATCGATTCGGCGGTCTTCTTCCCGTTTGCTATGCAATCGGCGACGGAAATACCGTCCTTGTAATTACAGCAAATATAAAAACCCTCATGAAGGGTTTCAACGTGACGCACGGCGTCGATGATGGAGAGGTGGCCGATATTGTATTGCGGGATCGCGCGTTCCCATTTGCTGACCGCTTGAAAGGCGGGTCGGCCCTCAATCTTCATGAGGCTCGCGTTCTCTTCATGCGCAATCTTCGCCACTTCGTCGGCAGAAAGTGCGGCGAGCTTCGGCTGCCGAGATCCACCGATGAAGGTGGTGAACTCCACAAAGCCTTCAGGCGCGCGATTCGGGAAAATACTTGAGCTCCAAATCGTCCCGAGTATATTTCGCTTCTCCAGTTCCGGCACGAGGAAGCCGAAGCCTTTCAGGTCGATCTCGACCTGTTCACGTTTATAGCCGAGCACCGCAACAGCCACGGGTGGATATTTGACTTTCAGGAGCTCGCTGGAAAGCTCCGGAAGCCACGAATTGAGAATCGCGGCTGCTGCGAAGGCGGGTGTGGAGAGTACAACTCCGTCATACGTCTCGTTCCCGGGTTTTCCATCGGAAATGAAGTTCACGACAAACACTGATGGATCTTTCTTCACACCGTTCACCGCAGTTCCAAATCTTACCGATCCACCGAGCTCGCCCGCGATAGTGCCTGGCAGAATTCCCATACCGCTCCTGAAAGCAAACAACTTGGCCGATGCCTTCGCCTTCGTGCCGCGCTTCTTCCTTTCGCGAGATCCTCTAATAGTCCCTTTCAACAGCCCGCCGTACTTCTCTTCCAGCGCGTACAACTTCGGAAAGGCGGCCCTGACGCTGAGATCCGATGGGTTCCCCGCGTAAACACCGGCGACGAACGGGTCGATCGCGTAATCCAGGAATTCTCTTCCAAGCCTGCGCGTCACAAAGTCGGCAATCGATTCCTCATGCTCCGCGCGTCCGATGAAGGGTTCGGCAAACAATCTGATTTTTGCCCCTCCGGACCAAAGCTTCGTCGATATGAACGATCCCGGTCCCGAAGGAAGCGCATGCAAGCGGCCGTCGCGAATGATGAAGCGGTACTTCGAACTCTCATCCGCGTAGACCTTTTCTTCTTTCATCGAAAGATCAGAAAGCATTTCGTCGATTACAAAATTAGTCTCCGATGTGCTATTAGGACCATTCTCCACAAGGTAGCCGTCGACTGCTTTCGAGCCGATGGTCCCGCCCGGCACCGTATTTTTTTCGTATACCGTCACTTCCACGCCTCCCTTTTTCAGGAAGTGCGCCGCGGCTAATCCGGATATCCCTGCGCCCACGACCGCGATCTTCATAACTTTCTAAAATTCCTTTGCCTTTTCAAAAACCAGTGAAGCGAGCGCCTCGATAAATTTCGGCGAATCGTTAAGCGCAGGCATCATTTCAAATTGCTCTATTCCAGCGGCCTTAGCCTCATTCCTGAAGAGGTAATTGACTTCATACAGAGTTTCGGAGTGTTCGCTCACAAAGCTTATCGGTATCACAAGCATTTTTTTGTTCCCCTCCGCTGCAAGTCGCTTGATTTCGGCCAGCGTTGGCGGACCGAGCCACTTCACCGGTCCGACTCTGCTTTGATATGCGAGCGAGTAAGGGTTCGTGAATTTGCCGGTTACGAGGTCGACAGTCTCAATGATTTGTTTCTGATAAGGGTCTCCTCTTTCGATGACACTGACGGGGACACCATGAGCGCTGAAGAGAAGATAAACTTCTTCTCTCGACCCCTGGGGAAACTTCGTCAAAGCCTCGTTGATTCTGTCCGCAAGTGCCTCGATGTACGGTGGGTCATTGTTGTAGCTCTCGATCTGAAGCACCTTCATTCTTCTGTTGAGATTGTGCGTAACACGGTTCCACTCTTCAAAGCTCGAGAGAGTCGTCGTCCTCGAGTAATGGGGAAAGAGCGGCAGGAGTATGACATTCTCTACGTTATCGTTCATGATAGCGTTGTAGGCGTCCTCAATATAAGGTTTGAAATATCTCATCCCGATATAAACTTTCGCATCAATCGACTGCCGCAGTCTATCATCGAGAGCTTCGGCCTGTCTGACGGTAAGTTCGTACTGAGGCGACTTTCCACCCATCACTTCGTAGTAATGAGCGGTCTTCTTTGCCCGCCGCCTGGCTATGAATCTTGCCAATATCCTCCTCGGGAATCCACGTAACGGAATTTCGATGATGTACGGGTCCATGAAAAGGTTGAACAGAAATTCCTCGACGTCGGCAGCCGACAGGGGACCGCCAAGGTTCAGAAGAACAACGCCGATCTTCCCCATTACGGTCTCCCTCTGCCAAATGACGACACACCGCATCCTGTTCGCATCATCGCTTCTGCTCGAAAGCGTTCCACTCCTTCACGAAATCGACGAGAACCTTAACACTTTCCACCGGCGTACCGGCGAGTATGCCGTGTCCAAGATTGAAGATATGTCTTCCCTTCGGCGCACGAGAAAGCACCTTTCGTGCCTCCGACCGAATTGTCTCTTTGCCCGCAAGTAGAACGACGGGATCAAGATTACCTTGTAAGACCACGTCGATTTTCCCTGCCGCTTCGTCGATGCCTATCGTCCAGTCGATACCGATTGCCGCAGCACCCAAATCGCCTATCTCCTTCAATGAATGGTTCGCCGCTTTCGCGTAGATAATCACAGGGACTTCGCCGCGAAGCGACTCGACAATTTGTTTGATATACCGGAGTGAAAACTCTTCGTATAAGCGCGGCGAAAGCAGTCCGGCCCACGAGTCAAAAATCTGGACCACATCCGCGCCTGCCTCGTGCTGCATTTTCAAATATGAAATGGCGCTCGTTGTCAGCATCTGCAATAGCTCGTGAGCCGTCAAAGGGTCATCGTAGAGCATTGCTCTGGCATGGACAAATTCGCCGCCTTTTCCTTCCACCATGTAGGCGAAAAGCGTCCATGGCGAGCCACAGAACCCAATGAGCGGTACGCGCCCGTTCAACCTTGCAACCGTAAGCCGGATCGCATCTGCGACATATTTCAAATTCTTTTCGCAGTCGGCCTCGCGGACCGACGAAAGATCGGACTTCTTTCTGATGGGGTTTGTGAAGCGCGGCCCGCCTCTCCCCTCTTCGACGACGAGATTCAGACCCATCGCCTCGGGAAGGACTAGTATGTCGGAGAAAATTATCGCCGCATCCACACCGATTATCTCGACAGGCTGGATCGTCACTTCGGAAGACAGTTCCGGCTCACGACACATAGTGAGAAAATCGTGGCGGGCCCTTACGGCCATGTATTCGGGAAGGTAGCGCCCAGCCTGACGCATGATCCATATAGGGGTCCTCTCCGCGCGCTCGCCCCTCAGTACACGAAGCAGTAAATCGTTCTCAAGCTTTTTCATGCTCAACCATACTCGCAATCAGGCTCTCTGTAGTGGAGTTGACGGGAACCACATCGACGTAAAGTCCCGCGTTCTCCGCCGCCTTCTTAGTTGTGGGACCGATGACTGCGATCTCTTTTCTCTTCAATACGGAGGCTCCGAAAATGGCCAGGAAATTCTTCGCTTGAGAAGGACTAAAAAAGACAACTGCATCAAATTCGCCGGACGAAATCCGCGATTTCAATTTTTCATCGAGAGAATCGTTAGGAAGAGTGTTGTAAACGACGATTTCATCTACTTCTCCCTCATCTGCCCTTATAGACAGGGCAACATCGCTCCCGGCAAGATTCCCTTTGGGGATCAGGACTTTCTTCCCTTTCCAATCGAGACCTGCGAGAGATTTCAGCATATCGGTGGAAGTATATTTCTCGGGAACCATGTCTGGTTTTATTCCCGATTCATTCAATAGTTCTGCCGTCGTCTTTCCAATTGCAACCACATACGGGCGGCCGGCAGCTTCCTTCTTGAAAGACACATGAGAAAGGAGATGCCGGACGGCGTTGACTGATGTGAAAACGACCGCGTCATAATTTCCAGCGGATGAGACTTTCCGCACATCGTCGGGTGACAGGTTCGCAGGCTCTATTTTAATCGTCGGGAGACCGATCACATTCGCACCCAACTTCTCGAGCCCTGATGTAATGGCGCCGGACTGCTCCTCAGCCCGAGTCACGACAATCCTTTTACCCGAAAGCGGCAACCCGTCCATCAGGCCAATCCCTCTGAGATTCCGGCGTCCCTCAAGCTGACGCGCTCCTTATCTCTTCGAGTATCTTGTCTGCGCCAAGAGACAAGAGTTTATCCGCCAGATTTTGTCCGGAATTCTCCGGGTCATTTACACTAAGTGGAACGGACTCCTTTATGAGCGTCTCGCCGTCCAGAGAGGCAACCATGCCGCGAAGGTTCTTGTCTTTGAGAGAAGTGTAGATACCGATCGGCACCTGGCAGCCGCCTTCGAGCTTCCTGAGAAAAGCACGTTCGGCAAGGGCAGCGGTCTCGGACTCTGCGGAATTGAATCCCCGGAGAAGTTCCTTTATTTTTCCGTCCCCTTTGCGGGCTTCTACAGCAATAATTCCCTGCCCCACCGCGGGGATCATCGTTTTTGGTTCTAGGATCTCAGTCACCTTGTCAGCCATGTCGAGACGTTTGATGCCGGCGTAAGCCAGTATCATAGCGGCGTATCCCTCTTCTTCGAGTTTCCTGAGGCGAGTATTGAGATTCCCCCTGATGTCGACCAGGTTCAGGTCGCTTCGAAGATGCATCAGCTGCGATCTTCTCCTCAGGCTTCCGGTTGCCACCGTCGACCCCTTCGGAAGTTCGAGTAGTTTCATGCCGTCCTGCGCTATCAACGCATCGCGGACATCTTCTCGAAGGCTGAATGCAATAATGCCGAGTTTGTCAGGCAGTTCTGTTGGCAGATCCTTCAGGCTGTGGACGGCACAATCGATTTCTCCATCCAGAATCGCCCTCTCAATTTCACGAGTGAACAGCCCCTTGTCGCCTATCTTTGATAAAGGCGAGTCGAGCACTTTGTCGCCGGTCGTCTTTATCTTGACGATTTCAATTTCCAGTTCAAGATTACTATTCTTAAGAAACGCTGCGACCACATTTGCCTGGTAGAGTGCAAGCTGGCTGCCGCGCGTCCCAATTCTAATTCTTTCCATTTGTCTTCTCTTGGTGGGATTCCTCGGCGAGGCCGAACAGCGACTTCAGCGTATTCACACGATCGACGACTGATATTCCGTTCTCAGCGCTCTTGAGATTCGTCATGGGTTCGTGAAGGATCTTGTTTACTAACGAGCGCGTCACTTCGTCCAGTATCCTGGCATCTGCTCCATCGATCTTGCTCTTGTAACGCTTGAGTTCTTCTTCTCTGATCAGCTCGATCTTGTCGCGGAGCATTTTTATCGTAGGACCAACTTCCAGGGAATTGTACCATTTCACAAAATCATTGAGCTCTTCGTCGAGAACCCTTTGAACGGCTACTATTTCGGCGCGGCGCATCTGCATGTTATTCTGAACGATGAGCTGTAGAGAATCGATGTCGTTAAGGAAGACGTAAGGGATCTTCTTAACCGCCGGATCCACATTCCTCGGCACGCCGATATCTATAATGAGAAGCGGGTTGCTTTCTCGCCCTTTCATGGCTGCGGCAACCATATCGCGTGTCAGAACATAGTCCGATCCGCCGACACTCGATATGACAATGTCAGCCTCCTGGAGCCGTGCTCGCATCTCTTCAAGAGATATCGCCTCTCCCATTCCCATTTGTTCGGCAAGATTCTTTGCGCGCTCGAGAGTCCTGTTCGCGATGAGGAGCCTCGATATCTCTTTGGGCTTGAGATCTTTTGCCGCAAGCTCCGCAGTCTCGCCTGCACCGATGAGCATCGTCGTCCTTCCTTTGAGGGACCCGAAAATCTTCTCGGCCAATTCGACGGCAGCATAACTGACCGAGACGGCACCTTCCGAAATCTTCGTCTCGCCCTTTACACGCTTTCCCGCCTTCAGGGCTACCTGGCAAATGTGGTGCATTAGTGTTCCGACCATGCCGAGCTCTACGCCGGTATTATACGCCTCCTTGACCTGTCCGAGAACCTGTATATCACCGAGCATCAGCGAGTCAATTCCGGATGCAACGGCAAAGAGATGCCTGACCGCATCAAATCCCTCGAAAGTCTCAAACTGGACATCCAGCTCTCCGTCTTTCAGTTTCTTTCCTTCCCTGATTAACCGGTACAATTCGTCGTGGGTCTTCGGAGCAGAGGATGGAATAAAATATAGCTCCGTGCGGTTGCACGTGGAGACTACCAGCGACTCGCGTGCTACCACCTTCAGCTTTTCCGCAATCCCCCGGATCTCTTCGGAGGTATAATATATTTTTTCGCGGGCTTCAACATTTGCGGTCCGGTGATTTATCGAAACCGCGGTTAGCTTTAACATTCGACCTTGAGTTATTTACAATAGCCGAATGGCAGGCAGCGAATGTTTTTCAAGGCTGTCATTCATCTATCTGAAATTATGAAAACTCGGCAAAAAAACATTTACAGCAACCATCGATACCAAAGTCAAAACAAATCCTACCATAGAAACAATAATGACCGTCCGCCCGGTCCATCGCATCGCCTTCTTCGATACGAGCGCGATGAAATAGATTATCCAGACAATATCTGTAATTATGAGCTTTGGGTCGGAATACGAAAAATCGTCGATCGTTTTCGGAAGCCAGACATATCCGACTAATATTACTATCGATAGAAAAATAAAGCCGAACACGATGGATACGAAACTCAACCTTTCGAGTGTCTTAAGATCGGGAAGTTTTCGATAAACAATCCCGAACCTGTTTGTTCTTATCTCGTGATACATCATCAGGTAAAGGCCCCCGTAAACAGCCGAAATCGCGAGAGCACTGTATCCGAGCATGGCGCTGACAACATGCAATCCCAGCAAACTCGATTTGATGATCGGGTTGATCTGGACCTGCAATTTAATGAACGCGGCGGACACAACCTGAAACATCAGTGCCAGGGAAAGGATGAACATCCCTGTCTCTTTCACCTTAGTCTTCATTTCTATGTAGATATATGCGATGCCGATCGTAAACGCCACGACCGTCATTATTTCAAACACATCCGTTGTCGGTGGATGCCCCGTCAGGATCGTCCTGCTGACAAGATATATGAAATGCACAATCAGCGTGCCAACAAGGAAACGCGTCCTATTCCTCAATCCGAAGGGTTCATCGAGGAAAAATGCCAATCCGTAGAGGAAAATTGTGAACAAATACAGGATCGGCAGCGAAATATTGAGCAAATCAACGAAATATTCGAGCATGACCTTTCAAGTTAGCCAAGGGGGGGGGAAACTTCAACACTTGCCGGGATAACTGGCTTACAGGCCAATTTGAGAAAGGAGACCAAAACGCCGATCACATTGAATTTGTGTGCAGCGCCTGAAATGAGCGTACGGCTCAGGGAGGGTTGGTGCCGGACACATGGCAGCTACGTAACTCTTGACTTCAAAAGAGTTCAGGGATAAATTTAACGCGAAGATGAAGTATCTCCTTACCGCAGCCGCCATATTCCTGATGGCACTGATGCCAACATCAAACGTGGTTTTCTCGGACGTTCGCGGGAGCAGCGTCTCTGACGGCATATTGATTCAATGGTCCACATCGGTTGAAAGCGGCATCAAGGATTTCGCAGTTGAGAAGGCATCCCAAATCAACAATAAGTTTTTCCAAATCGGCACGGTAAACCCAGCGGGCGCAGGAAACGTTTATCAGTTTACCGACAAGCAGATATACAAGACATCTTCCTCGTCGGTTTTTGTTTACCGCATAAGGGCCGACGGAGATGATAACAGCGTTACCTACTCCGATCCCATCACTGTCAGCTATGAATTCTCGGGGCTGTCCGGAGTGGCAGCACGGACATGGGGCAGCATCAAAGCAATGTTTAGATGACGTTTTGCCCGGAGGATCCCACGGGGCCGGAAGTTCGACTGAGACCCTCCGCAGGAGTTCTGCTTTTCACACTCATCATTGCCTTTGCCGCTTCTCCCTCGTTTGCTCGCTCGATAACCGTTTATACTCACCAGCCTGATATCCGAGTCTCCTTGGCAGAAAACCGAAAAAGCCTTTCACTCGTCATACAAGGAAAATGCGACCTGATTTACCAGGACGTGAGAATTGCCTCGCTCACCAACACTTCGATCTCATTCCATTTTACTCCTCAGGGCTCACCCGTCGCGAGTCTGTCCGATCAGAAGATAGACTTCTACTCCCCGATCGAATTAGAGCCCCCGGGCATGCTTGCCCCCATCATCAGCCCGAGCGATCCTCTCGGCGTAATGTTCAATGGGGAGACTTATCCGGGAACTATCGAAATAATGCCGGAGAGTAACGGCTCATTCCGCGTGATTAACAGAGTTCCTCTCGAAACCTACCTCAGGGGAGTCGTCCCGAACGAGCTCATCAACAACCTCCAGCCAAATGAATTGCAGGCATGCATGGCGCAAGCCATCGCGGCCCGGAATTACGCGTTCTTCAGGATGAGCAACATCGACTCTTTCGCGAATGATCCTGCCTCAAAGGGATTTGACGTATACTCGGATACAAGGGACCAGGTCTACTCCGGCATCGAGGGATACAAACCCATCGCCGACACCGCAGTTGAACTCACCCGCGGAATGATAGTCGAGTACAACGGAGAGCCGGCAAGATGTTTCTTTTTCTCGACGTGCGGCGGACATACGGCGGCGGTCCAGGATGTCTGGCAGGGACAGCCTGCACTTCCGTATCTGCAGGGTGTTTCCGACATCGACCCGGCCACCGGAGAACCGTTCTGCATCTTCAATCCGAATTTCTACTGGAGTACGAGCTTCACCGGGCGTGAGCTGACAGAGCTCGTGAAGCGTAATCTTGCCATGGCGAGCCCGAACTATAGCGGAGTGACTGTCGACGGCAATGTCATGTCGTTGAAAATACTTGATCGGTTCAAGTCCGGACGCGTCGACCTACTCGAAATCAAAATGGACGACGGCCGTGTTTTCTGCGTCCGGGGGGACCGGACGAGGTACCTATTCAAGCGCAGCGATGGCTCGATTCTAAAGAGCAGCTTGTTCACAATCGAGATCCTTCACAAGTACGGCGGTGGCATCGCAAGAGTAATTCTCAAGGGAAAAGGGAACGGCCATGGAGTCGGGATGTGCCAGTGGGGCGCGCTCGGTATGTCGCGGCTGGGATATACATTCAGGCAAATCCTCTCGCACTATTATCCTGGCACAGTCATTAAAAAAGTCTACTGAAAGAATTTTGAATTCTAGTTTTTAGATTCTCAATTATCGCGTGGAAAGAGTCAAGTTAAAGAATGGATCTTCCGCACATATATCTCGCTTCCCGTTCTCCACGCAGGCGCCAGATGCTCGAGATGGTCGGCATAAAATTCACGCTGCTCGACGTTGAGGTTGACGAGGACAATCACTTCGCGGACAATCCCGAAGATTACGTCATGAGTCTGTCCGAGAAGAAGGCAAGAGAGGCCGCTGCGCAAATAAAGAAGGGCATCATTGCCACCGCGGACACGATCGTCTATATCGACGGCAGAATCCTGAACAAGCCGGTGGACGCCGACGACGCGAGGAGAATGCTAAGGACGTTGAGCGGCCGGACGCATACGGTTTACACGGGGTTTACACTGTTCGAGATACCCGGCAGGAGAATTCTCAGGGAATGCGGAGCGACACAGGTCACTTTCAGGGCACTTGAAGATGATGAGATTGAGGAATATATCCAGTCCGGCGCACCATTCGACAAGGCCGGTGCCTACGGCATTCAGGACGACCTCAGTGCCTTGTTTGTGGAGCGAATAGACGGAGATTTCTACAACGTGGTTGGATTACCGTTACCCAGGTTTTATCTTGCCCTAAAAAGGTTCGGGACCACGGCCAAATAAGATGTCCCCCATTGAAGGTCTTGCCCTCCAATCAGCGATGGGCGCCGAATGCTGAAGAATCTCCGTAAGAAGCTATTCATCTCTTTGGCGATCGGTGCGGTAATCGGCGTCGCCTTCTCGCTCTATGCAAACGTCGGTGAGCTGAAGCAGACCATCGAGACATTTTCATACGATCTGCTTCCGCTCGTGCTCGCGCTCTCTCTCGCTAATTATTTGATCCGGTTCGTCAGGTGGCAGTTATATCTCAAGGCGCTGAAGATCGAAGTCCCGCGGTCCGAGAGCTTCGGCGTTTTCATGTCTTCACTTGCAATGTCCGTAACTCCCGGCAAGATGGGGGAGATCCTGAAGTCTTACTTCCTCAAGGAGCTGAACTCGGTTCCCATCAGCAAATCTGCACCGATCGTGCTTGCCGAGAGGCTTACCGACCTCCTTTCGCTTCTGATCATCGCGATGATCGGAGCCTACAGTATCGGTCACGACAAGAAGCTGATAATAATCTTCGGGCTTGTATTCATTCTGAGCATAGCAGTAATCGCGGACCGCTCGCTGTCGATGAGAATTATTCGTTACCTGAGGAGGATACCTGTCGTTTCGAAATGGATTAAAGAGATCGAGACCGCCTACGAGAGCTCACATACCCTCCTGACGGGAAGAGTTCTCGTCGTATCCATGTTGCTCGGGCTGGTTGCATGGTTTTCTGAATGCATCGGTTTTATGTTTGTACTCGATGGGGTCGATGTTCACTTAAAGCTCTTGTCGGCGTCGTTCATTTACTCATTCTCGACCGTTGTCGGGGCAGTCTCATTTCTCCCCGGCGGACTCGGTGCAACCGACACTTCTCTTGCCGGACTACTGATATTCGCGAAGATACCAAAAGACGCTGCGGTCGCAGCCACATTCATAATACGGGGCGCGACTCTCTGGTTCGCTGTCATAATTGGCGCCGGAGTACTATCTTACATGCAGAAAAGGTACTCGATTGCCCTTAAGTCAAAACTCGAGAACAACGGGCGCGCGCTTCCGGAGGAATGATCTTCAGCGGAGGTTTGCCGCATTGATAATAAGTCACGGAACCCGCCTTTGTTTCCGGCGATCCGGACTCGAATGAAAGGCATGCGATGGAAATTCGGAAAGATCCCGCAGAATTCGCGCAGAACCGGTCGGACAGCACAGCGTCCGACAACCAGCAGGCGCGTCGCGCTCCCGACATTGGCAGGAGAAGAATAAGAGTTCTGATCGCAAAAGCCGGATTGGACGGTCATGATCGCGGTGCCAAAGTCGTAGCCGCCGCGCTTCGCGACGCAGGTATGGAAGTCATATATACAGGATTGCGCCAGACTCCGGAAATGATTGTTGAAGCCGCGATCCAGGAAGACGTGGATGTAATCGGCATAAGCCTTCTAAGCGGTGCGCACATGACAATCTTCCCGAAGATTCTCACACTCATGAAGGAAAAAGGGCTTACGGAAGTTCTTCTCTTCGGAGGCGGCATAATTCCCGAGAAAGATATCAAGTCGCTTAAGGAACTCGGCGTCGGAGAGCTTTTCACGCCGGGAACCCTGACTACGCACATCGTGTCGTACGTCCGCAGCTGGAAAGACAGCAAAGAGGCAACACAGAAGCAGGCTAAATAGACTCGGGCATGGCTGCGTGACCCGCCAGTAATTTGTATCGAGACTCGAACTTTTTTTCTTTGAAAGAGATTTGACTCATGTGATTTCGCCGATCAAGTCAGACAGTATTCATCGGCGGTCTTCGCAGGAAATGTCTTTGTCGCGGCTATCATCCATTGTGCCCTTTTATGAAAAACAAGCGAAGGAGTGACGAGAGATGAAAAACGACGCACTTCAAAGATTGGCCGAAAGGCTAAATTCCCTTTCAGTCGACAGCTTCTGGGATGTCGGCAAGTTTATTGTCGAGAAGATTCTCCCGTACGCAAAATCAAACAAACTCTCCGAAGAAGAGTTGTACAAGGTCCTCTCATCCTACCCGGGCTTCAAGTTCCAGGCAAGCCTTCTCAAACAATGCCAGGCATACTTCACATATTACCCGGACCTGAAAAAGAGACGGCTGCCGGAGAACTTTTATTTCGAACTCGCGACACGGGTTACCGACGACGAGAGACGAAAGGCTTATGAGAAAGCCGCCATCCAGGGAAAATGGACTGTCGGGGAACTACGGAAGAAGATCCGTGCGGATTCCCTGATGGAAAAAGAGGCGGAGCGGACAAAGTTCGGTTTTGACCTGAAGAACACGAATGTTTGGAGCTTCGAGGTAGCCGACCCGCGATTCGGCAAGCCGGGCCAAAAAGGTAGAATACCGGGACAGATCATCGCCAATGCAATCTACCATTACTCCAATCCGGGTGCGTTCATCGTCGACCCGTTCGCGGCGGGAGGTACGCTCGGCGATGTGATCGACAAGATCACGTATTTCCATGACAGGCGATACAAGCTTTACGACACGGTTCCATCCGACGAGCGCGTCTCACAGAACAACATCTTTCTAACCGGCATACCCGTCGAATCGAATTCTGCTGACTACGTTTTCCTCGCGCTCCCCGACGAATTCTACTCCGGGACGGAAGATCTTACCGTCGCGCTTTCCAACTTCAGGATGAAATTCAAGACCGTCTACAGGGAGGCAAACCGGATACTGAAAACAAGGGGGAACGTTTCGGTGGTGGTCGCTCCGCAGGCGGGCGAAACGGGCCTTGCCGATTACCCGTTCGAAGTGCAGCGGATTTTCGCGGAGGGAAATCACAAAACCACCGGCAAAGTCTATCTGCCTGAGCGCTCGACGAGAAGGTTCAACTATTTCGAGCGGAAGCCGCTCGTCGTGGAGATGACCGAGCTGCTGACATTTGAGAAACAGTCGGCTGAGTAATGGCAATAAAGGAATATTAGAACGGTAAAATATTGGACGAATGGAATTCCGGGTTTGCCCTTTGCTGAATCAACGGATTCACGGGAAAAGCAACTGAGCGGATGAAAAAAGTCACCAAGCAGTCTCTTAAACGTTCCGAGCGATCGTATACACCTCGCAGGCGCGGCAGCAACGGACGAAGTAGATGAAAGCCGGGCAACCCTGTCAGGGTTTCGTCAGATAACTTCCTTAATCCTCTGAAACGCCACCGCGCCTTCTCTCAGCAGCTCTACTTTACCTCGCGTTACATCGACTACCGTCGAAGGAGTCTGTGAAGTCAGCTTGCCCGCGTCGACGATCAGGTCGACCGAATCGAGCACGCGTTTATTGATTATTCCAATTGAATCGGGGTTAGGTTCGCCGGAAAGGTTCGCGCTCGTGGAGGTAATCGGAATCTTGCAGATGTTCAACAATTCACGGCAGAAATTATCGCTCGACAGTCTGACGCCTATCTTCCCCGTTTCCGCAGTCAGGATCGGCGAGACTATTGGCGACGCCTTGAACACGATCGTTAGCGGGCCGGGCCAGAAATTACTCATAAGGACTTCGGCCTGTTCGGGGACACCGATCACCAGATCCTCGAGACTCTGCCGGTCCGGCACAAGCACGAGTATGGGATTCGATTTCTTTCTTTCCTTTATCGTAAAAACTTTCTCGACGATCTTGGGCTCAAGAGCGTTCGCACCTATGCCGTAGATCGTCTCGGTCGGGTAAATAATCACGCCGCCTTCCAGAATCGTCTGCGCAGCCTGAGCCATGCTTTTCGCTTTTCCTGCATCAACCTTCTTCGCCATTCAATTTCCCATCCTGTCGGATATTCCCGATACTCTCATGCTCTCTTTCACGACGCGATCGGGAGATATTTTTCTCATACATTCAAACGTCGCAATAGGACAATAACTTCCTCCGTGAATCGAGCAGGGCCTGCATCTGAGCCCGCTCTCCTCGATAACCACGGAATTTTTGTGATAAGGATAAAAGCCGAAATCCTTGACTGTCGGACCGAAAATCGCGACCGTTGGGGTGTCGAAAGCGGACGCGATATGGATCGGCGCTGAGTCGTTCGCCACGAGGAGCGATGCTCGCCGAATAATCTCCGCCGAAGACATGAACGAGAGCTCTCCGACCGCCGAGACAACCCGCGGGTCCGTCCCCACGATTCCAGCAGCCGCATCAAGATCTTTCTTCCCCCCTATGATAACCACCTTGCCGAAAATCGGGAGGAGACCATTGACGACTTCGCGCATAAATTCTACAGGGTATCTCTTTGTCTCCCAAACCGTACCGGGCGCAACGACGGCGTAAGTGGTACCAACGCCGTGAGCGAAAAGGAGCCTTTCCGCAATTGCTTTATCCGTCTCGTCGGGATGGAGCCTCGGCTCCTCTCTCCCGGGAACGATTCCAAGGGGTTCAAGGAGAGAAAGGTTCCTATCAACTTCATGCACGCCATATCGCCACGGCTTTATATTCGTGAAGCTTCTCTTCCATGCGGAGCGGTCGAAGCCGACCCGTACTGCGGCGCCGGTCCCTCCTGCAAGGAGAGCGCTTCGCAATGAACGGTGAGGGCAAATAACGACGTCGTAGTTGCTCCTTTTTAACTCCCCACGCAGGCTCATGAAGGCCTTCAACGAACGGTGCTTCCCGTGCTTGTCATAGACAATGACCTGTGAAATGTCCGGATGCGAATTGAGTATAACGGAAGTTTCGGGGATAGCCAGGAAATCGATACGCAATTCGGGAAAGGAGCGCTTCAAGACCTGCACGACCGGCAAAGCGAGAATCACATCTCCGAGAAATGCGGTCTGAACAACCAGCGCGTGATTCAACCGTGCTTTACCTTGTCGAGAGTCTCATGGAACGCGATCACATGCTTAAATCTCTTGTGGAACCAGAGCCAGTCCGACGGATGTTCCCTGATGAAATTTTCGAGCATGGCCACATGCCGCTGAGTCAATTTACGCACACTCTCTTCCGAGTCATCCTTCAAATCGTCACACTCTATCTTTCGCAGATCGACCAGGTAAGTGCAGTCCGCCTTCCTTATGAGAAATCCGGCCTGCATCTCGGCACCGGTCTTGAGCGCAAACGATGCCGGCCCCTGAAATGTCGGTACATCTATCCCGAAGAATGTGGCGGATGCGCTCTCCCTGGCCGCGCTCTGATCGGCAAGAAGAGCGACTATCGCGTTGGACCTCAACTGCGTCAAAGCCGCCCTGATTGAATTGGCCATGGGGACGGTGGAATTCCCGAGATGACCTCTATATGCTTCCGCAACTTTGTCGACCGCCTTGTTGTGAAAAGGGTGGACGATGATCTGCATCTTTCCGGGAAAGGACGCACCTATGGTTAGAGCTATCAGCTCCCAATTCGAGAAGTGGCCGCTCATCATGATGAGCCCCTTCCCCTTCTTAAGCGCTTCTTCCACCAACCGACGGGACTCTTCTTTGAATTCCACCACTTCTTCAAGATTCTTCTTTGTGAATTTCGGGAAATAGAGAAACTCAAACAGCACGGTCGCTATATTCACGTAAGCACCTTCGAGGATCTTCTCGAGTTCGGGATCGCTCTTCTCCGGGAAACACAGCTTGAGGTTTGCCATCGCCACATCGCGACGGATCCTGAGACGCCGGTAAGCAAACCTGCCGACCGACCTCGCCATCCTCTGCACTCGAGTTAAAGAAAACCCGCGAAGGAATAAGCCGGCGAGTCGAAGAAGACCGGATTGAATATGATCAGAAAAACTCAAACAGGGTTCTCCAACTGTATAACATCATGCACACGTCTGTTGTGTCAACACTGCCTGCGACAGCAATTCCATTTTACGCATTCGGTTCCTTATACTCCAATCGCACGATAGTTTCCTATTCGCGCGATTCGCAACCCGATGAATTCCATTCTTGGCACTCGTGTTTCGGTCTATGCTTGTTTTGTCAATTACACAGTCCGCCAGGACATCGAAGTCAGACGGGACTGCATCCGGCAAGCAAATGCGGCGACAAGTTCAGGTCCCGGATTTTAGCGTGGCCGACCGAACGGTGATCTTCGACGATACAAGTCCCACAACGATCGTGGTAAGAGCACCTATCATCGTGTACCAGGTCCATGCTATCGGGGTGAAGAAAAACACGTAGACCAGGACTATCAAACCCGCAGAGAACCCGATGATGGCATCAGTCTGACCGGGCTTCTTGAAGAGGACTCCGAGGAGAAAGGTGCCGAGAAGACCTCCGTAAGTGACCGATGCTATCGAAAGGGCAATCTCTATCACCGATTCGTTCGTGTGTATGAATATGAATGCGGTTGCGACAAGTACGATAGTCCAGAAAATACTGAATATCTTCGACAGTTTAAGGTCTTTCTCTTCGCTGCTATTCTTCCCGAAATATGGTTTATAAAGGTCGATGAGAGTCGATGAGGCGAGCGAGTTTATCGAACCGCCGAGAGAACTCATCGCGCTCGCGAACAAAGCTGCCACGATAATCCCGCTTATTCCGCTGGGGAGCTGTTCGACGATAAACTTCGGAAAAATCTGATCGCCGTCCTTGAATGGAAACGCATGATAGAACGCGAAGAGGGCCACCCCAATCACCAGGAAAAAGAGAAACTGGAGACCGACGAAGAATCCGCTAGAGATAACAGCCTTCTGGCTGTTCTTCAGCGAGTTCGTGGCAAGGAGCCGCTGCACTATAAGCTGGTCCGTACCGTGTGAGGCCATGGAAAGGAACGCGCCGCCGAGGACGCTGGCAACGAACGTATACTTCACTGTGAAGAAATGAGCGACACTGCCGGTGAATCCGAAATGGATGAACTGGAATTTGGAGCCTGCCGCGGCCGCAGCGAGCACGCTTCCCCAGCCATCCGGCAGGTGTGCCAGCATAATCCATAGTGCCAGGGCCGCTCCCCCGAGGTATACAAACATCTGTACCACATCCGTCCAAATCACCGCCCTTATGCCGCCGGTGTAAGTGTAAACAAATGTGAAGATCGTTATTATAACGATCGAGATAGCGTAGATGTCCGTGTTCGAATAGCCGCTAAAAATCTGGTAGCCCCGGAATATTATCGCGAGGGGAATCGCCGTTGTGAAGAGCCTGACGCCGGTAGCCAGCGTGCGTGTAATGAGAAAAACCACCGAGGCATAATTGCGCGTCTTCTCTCCGAACCTGGTCTTAAGAACTTCGTAGGCGGTGACGAGTTCGCCACGATAATACGACGGAAGGAACAGGAAAGCTATCGCTATTCTTCCGACAATATATCCTATTGCGATCTGGAGAAAATTCAGGTTGGTGAGGTAAGCCAACCCCGGAATGGATATGAAGGTAATTGCGCTCGTCTCCGTCGCTACAACTGCGAAGGAGACAATGAGCCACGGGATGTTCCTGCCGCCGACAAAATAATCGGACGCACTCTTCTGCTTCCCACCGACGAAAATTCCGAATGCCGAGACCCCCACCAAATAGGCGAGGACAATTATATAGTCAATAGCAGTGAATCCCAAGACGGTTCCGCTTACTGATTCATGCTTAAGTTAGTGCAGCTCTTCCAGCGTGGCGTGTAACGAAAAAACTTTCTCCAGCTGTGTGATACGAAAGAGGTTCCTGACGTCCGGGTTGGGCACCACGACGTGTATCTCTCCTTTAGCTTCGCGCATTATCCTTTCCGCAACGAGGAGCGCACTGAGCCCGGAGGAATCACACGACTTCACTGCGCTCAAATCGACCACGAGTTTTTTTAGCGGGGGCCTGCAAATTACCAGAAACTCCGCTTTCAATTGAGGAGAGATTTGAGTGTCGAGCTTGTCGGCATTCACCTTGAGAACGGTGTACCCCCTGTGGATTTCGGCCTCGAAAGTTTTCTTTTTCATTTTTCCTTGAACATTTTAATTGTATTGATCAGGCTGTCGTAAGCCTTTTTCATTTCACCGTTCTCCGGGATCTTTATCAGGAGATCATAGAAATGGTCTCCGTTAGTCTTGGAAAATCCCGCACATATCTTCGCCTCGGATTTGCGGCAAAGGTAGGACATGAAAACATCGTCCGAGAATGTCAGATCAAATGCCAGATCGTAATGCTCGTTCTTGAGCCGGGATACGAGATCGTGTGAAGGAAGGCTCAGCCAGCTTTGGTCGGCCTGGGTCACGACGACCAAATCCGTCCTGTAGGTGGCGAGTTCGCGCATGTTTTCGGTAACAACCAGCGCCACGCGCCGGAAATATCTCATGAGAGACTCGACGACGGATCTCGCCAGGTAAAACTCCATGCTCATCCTCGGCATCAGGAAAACAGCCGTCTCGGATGACTTGATCGCATCGTTGAACTGAATTGTCTTCCTGGAATGTTTCGTCCGGCGCAATGCATATTTCGTTGCCAGAGATGTCTTAATACTTATCATTTACTCTTTTCGATGAGTTTCAAAAATTCTTCTTCATTCAATATAGTTATTTTAAGTTTTTGGGCCTTATTATATTTTGAACCGGGATTTTCACCGACGACTACGAAATCTGTTTTCTTGCTGACGCTGTCAGTGGCTTTTCCACCGAGGTTCTCAATAAGCTCTTCAGCCTCGTCTCTCCCGAAAGCGGAAAGCGTGCCTGTAATTACAAACGTCTTGTCGGACAGTTTTCCCTTCTTCGGTTTCACGGCTTCCTCGAACTGCAGGCCGGCTGCACGAAGCCGTCCGACTAATTCTCGCGTTCTCTTGTCCTGGAAGTATCGGTGTATGCTCTCAGCAATCGTGGGACCGATATCGGACACGAACTGGAGCTCATCTTCAGAGGAATCCATCAGCTTCTCCATCGACCCGAAATGCTCCGCGAGAAGTTGAGCTGTCCTCTCTCCGACATGGCGGATACCGAGTCCGAATAGAAGCTTACTGAACGGCCTGACCCGGCTTTTATCTATGGCCTTCAAAAGATTGTCGACACTCTTTTTCCCCCAGCGATCAAGCGCCTCAAGCTCGTCGCGATGCCTCTCGAGCCCGTAGATATCGGCGACATTTCTGAGCAGGTCTAACGACACAAGCTGTTCGACCACCGACTCTCCCATTCCTTCTATGTCCATGGCACGCCTCGAGGCAAAATGCTCTATTCGGCCACGTACCTGTGACGGGCACTCGTAGTTCTCGCAGTAGTAAGCCGCCTCTCCTTCGAGCCTGGTGATGGTTTCGCCGCACGAAGGACACTTGTGTGGAAACTTATACGCCTTCGCTCCGGAAGGGCGTCTCGCGAGAACGTAGCCGATAACAGCGGGGATGACATCGCCGCTCTTCTCTACTATGACAGTATCGCCGACGCGGATGTCTTTCTCTTTTATGTAGTCTTCATTGTGGAGCGTCGCCCTGCTAATGGTCGATCCACCAAGATAAACGGGCCCTAACTCCGCAACGGGCGTAATGGTTCCGATGCGCCCCACCTGCACCGTAATGTCTTTGAGAATAGTGTTGGCCTGCCTCGCAGCAAACTTATACGCTATTGCCCATCTGGGGCTCTTAGCCACGGCACCGAGCCGCCGCTGCTGGCTCAGCTTGTCAACCTTGACCACATTTCCGTCGATCTCAAAAGGAAGATTATCCCGCTCAGTCTCCCAATAATGCGCCATCTCGACTACCTGACCGATATCTTTACATCTCTTTGCGTGATCACTAACGGGCAATCCGAACTTTTTCAATAACTGCAAACTCTCCCACTGCGAGTCAATCTCCAATTCATCCGAGATGAGGTAGTACGAAAAGAACCTGAGAGGTCTTCTCGCCACTTCCTTTGGGTCCTGGAGTTTTAGTGTACCTGCTGTGGCGTTTCTTGCGTTGGCGAAAATCTTCTCCCCATTTTCCTCGCGCTCCCGGTTCATTTTCTGAAAGCCTTCCCTGTTCATCAAAGCTTCGCCGCGAACCTCGATATTCTTGTACCTCGTCTCCCCTCGTCCGAGGGCGAGCCTCAGTGGAACGCTCCGGATAGTCCTGACATTGGCGGTTACGTCGTCTCCGGATTCGCCGTCACCGCGAGTTGCCGCAAGCGCGAGAACACCATTTTCGTAGACAAGCCGCAGTGCCACCCCGTCGAACTTCAGCTCGGATACATAATTGTACTCTTCATCGCCGAGAAGATTGCGAACTCTCTTGTCGAAATCCCTGAGTTCCTCTTCATTGTAGGTGTTGGCCAAGCTCAACATCGGCATCGGGTGACGGATCTGCCTGAACTCTTTTGTCGGCTCGCCGCCTACACGCTGGGTCGGTGAGTCCGGTGTGACAAGGTCGGGGTGTTGCGATTCCAGCTCAGTGAGTTTCCTCATCAGCCGGTCGTATTCAAAATCGCTTATGACGGGATCGGCGAGAACATAGTAGCGGTAGTCGTGGTCGCGAATCTCCCTCCGCAGCCTTTCGATTTCCGATTGAATCTCTTTCCCTGCCCTTTGAGAAGAGGCGCTCTTCACTTCTTGATCGTACCGTCTTTCATTATCGTGAGATCACGTATCACGGCCCCCGATTTACCGAGCGGTGGATATTGATGGCCGTTTAACGAAATCAAAAGGCCACCGGCATTGCCGATTGTCATGTTGAATTTCTTTTTTCCCCAGAACGCAGCCCTTGTTCCAGGCTTCATAAGGAGATCATAAGTCCTGCCGTCATCGATAACGAGGTTAACCCAAACAGAGTCCACTGCGTCAAGGACCAGCCTCGAACTGTCGGACTGCATCTTCGTGGCTTCATATGCCGAATCGAATCTTTGCTGATTTGTCGCCTGAGTGTTTTCATATCCGTAATCGATTCGGGTCACCGTAGCATTCTTTTCGGGAGAAAATGCAAGGTAGGAAAGTACCGCAAGTATAACGACCCCCGCCGTGCCGAGCCCGATTTTCTGTGTGGTGGAAAGGTTTATCTGCTTTCCCGAAGATTTGGCGCGGTCTTCCTCGGCCTTCTCGTCGCTGGCCGCCTTGACCGACTCGACGTGTTGGTCGAATCGCTTGATCGTCTCATCCGGATCCAGACCGATAGCTTTGGCGTAGTCCCTAATGAATGCCCTTATGTAGGTCTCGGGCAGAATCTCGAAATTCCCGCTCTCTATGGCTTCGAGGAATTTCATGCTGATTCGTGTTTGGACAGCTACGTCGGATAGACGGATCTTTCTTTCCTCGCGCTGTTTCCTCAGTTGTTCGGAAAAAGTTTCCATTCTCTACTGTGATTGGTGTAACATTCTGAATCTAATGAAGTTAATCAACTATAACAACCGTCGAACGGAACTAGAATCCGCCTTTTCCGTGAAAAGAATTCACATTTTGGGACTTAAACTTGACATTTAATCATCGGCATTAGATATTTAGTAGAAATATGTCTACTAAACGAGGAGACAGCCATGAACGATTTGACTGACCGTCAGAGAAAGGTCCTCACATTCATAGAGAAACATCAGAGTCGTTATGGGTACCCGCCGACGATGCGGGAAATTGCCGATCACATCGGTGCAAAATGGAGCCATGGAATCGAAAGGCACTTGCAGGCCCTCGAAAGAAAGGGTTTTATTAAGCGGGAAGCCGTGAAGAGCCGCGGAATCCGGCTGGCACATGTCGACAATGGTGTGTCGGTCCCCGTGGTAGGCCGTATTACCGCTGGCAAGCCGATACTCGCCGTGGAAAACCTCGGCGAGTCTCTCGTGGTGGATCCTTCTTTCGTGAGGGGTGGCGAGGTAAACTTCCTTCTTATGGTGGAGGGACTCAGCATGAAAGACGCCGGCATACTGGATGGGGACCTTGTCCTCGTCAGACAGCAGTCATCGGCTGAGAATGGTGACATCGTCGCTGCGCTCATCAACGAAGAGAGCGCAACTGTAAAAAGGTTCAGACAGGACGGGGATACAATCATTCTCGAACCTGAGAATTCCGCCTTCGAGCCGATCGTGTCAGATTCATCGTCGGTGAAGATAATAGGAAAGGTGATGGCAGTGCTCAGGCTCCTGGACAACCAACTGACGGTGAAGAGGCTGAGGTAAGAGGAAAGGGATGCAGTGATGGAAGTACGGAATAATGGAATCTTGGAATGGTGGAATGGTGGAACAATGACGCAACGGAATGTTCTGTCTCGATGGTGTATGTATTGGCATCTCCTTCCGTTTGACTTTACTGGTTGTTGACTTCCGAGGTACATGATGGACAATGACCGCTACCCGACAATCTTTCACATCGATATCGACGCATTCTTCGCTTCGGTCGAGGAAGCATTGTGTCCTGCTTTGAAGGGGAAACCGGTTGTAGTGGGGGGACTTCCCGATCAGCGTGGAGTGGTTTCGTGTCCGAATTACGAAGCGAGGGCTCTCGGAGTCAGGACCGCCATGCCCCTCGCAAGAGCGTATTCACTGGCGCCGAATGCCGTTTTCGTGAAAGGGAGCTATCATGCGTATGAAAGTTATTCCAGGCGGTTCATCGAGATACTTCGAAACTTCTCCCCGGTGGTCCGCGCGGTCAGCCTCGATGAAGCCTTCCTTGACGCAAACGGATGTCTCCACTTCTGGGATCATGACCCGCGGCTGCTTGCCGCAGCCACAAAAAGGGCAGTCTCCGAAGAGTTGAAGATCACCGTATCGATAGGAATCGCTTCAAACAGGGTGTGCGCGAAAGTCGCGTCTGATCGTTCCAAGGTTATCGCGGGGGGAGCAGTGGAAAAGCGAAAAGAGACTGGCCCGCCGGATGGGCTCCTTATCATACCGGTTGGGGAAGAAAGAGAATTTCTTGCGCCGCTGCCGGTGTCTGTGATTCCAGGAATCGGCAAGAGGACCGCCGAAACGCTCGAAGCTCTTGGAATCCACACGGTGGGACGCCTTGCCGAAACGGATGAGCGCTCGCTCGCGAAAATTTTCGGAGTAACAGGGACCTACCTTCACGATGCGGCTAACGGTATAGGAAAACGGGATGTCGGAGAGGAGGATCGCGACGCAAAATCAATATCGCGAAGCACTACCTTCGCAAGCGATACGAACGATTCGGAGTTCATATCTTCGGTATTCTTTTACCTGTCGGAGAAAATAGCCAGGGAGCTCCGTGCCGAAGACCTTGTCGCATCCACGGTCAATGTCAGAATGCGATATTCCGACGGCGCTCCGCTTCTCGGTTACAGAAAGGAAAGCCATTCCGCTGATCGCCGGTTCGTGACTTATCAGAAAAGCCGGACATTGGATTTTGAAACTAATTCGGAATTCGAAATTGCTTCCACGGGATACTCTCTCTTCAGAAGCCTGTGGCTCGAAGGAATGAAGGTCCGGCTTGTCGGCATCGGCGTTACGAATATTCGTAAAGGCTGCAGTCAACCCGACCTTTTCCCACACCTTGTCGAGCGGCGCGAGGATTTGCTGCACGGCGTGGACGCAATCCGCGAAAAGTTCGGTTACAGCTCGGTATATTTCGGAATAACCGAGCGTCTGAAAGGGGAATCGAGATTCCGCCGCGATATCAGCGAGCATTGAACCCCATTTTATTCCCTGCACTTGATTGATTTCTCTCCGATGAGAATATTCCTCTAAATGAAAAACAGCATAAAACCCCACCGATACGGCGACAAGTTTCTGCGCTATTCACTATTTCCTCTGGCCATCCTCTTATCTATATTCCTTACCTCATTTCAGCCTCCACCCTCGCTTGTGGAACTGTTTAGCTTCGGTCACTTCCATGACGCGAAGGGAATAAGCGTCGACCCGATCGGCGCAATTTACGTTGCCGATACCGGAGACGATCTGTTGATGAGGTTCAACCCGTCCGGAGACTCGACGGGTGAAGTGGGCGGCTATGGTAGCGGTGACTACCAGTTCGATATGCCCTACGACGTTTGCGCCGATAACGGAGTAGAAATCTACGTGGCAGACTACAACAACAACAGAATAGTGCGCTTCGACAGAACCCTCGCGAATGTCGCTTCGCTATCGACAAATCAATCCAACGACGATTCGAAAAGGTTCGGCTATCCTTCAGGCGTAGCCATCTCAAGGCTCGGCGACCTGTTCATCTGCGACGACGAGAACATCAGGGTCATGGAGGTAAACACCTTCTCTACGGTAGAAAGAACCTTCGGAGGCTACGGCGATGGGGCTGGAACTTTGACCATGCCGCGCCAGGTCTCGATCGGGCCGAACGACGATGTTTACGTATCGGACAAGGGCCGGGTTGCAGTATACGACAACTTTGGGAACTATATTGGTTCGATCGGCGAAGGGACTCTCAAGAATCCAGCGGGCATCGGTATCGGAGATGGAATACTCGGAGTCTGCGATTCGGATATGCTTTATTTCTTCAAACTAGACGGGACGTTGATAGCAAAATTCTCCCGCAACGATATCTTCGGGACAAAAATCAAGCACTTCAGCGATGTGTCCATTAGTGGTAAGAGAGTTTATATCCTTACCGGCAGCCGCGTCGTGGTCGCGAAAGCAAATTTCCTTGGATAAGGGTCGTATTCAGCCAAACCCACCTCCGACTCAACTGAGCAAGTAAGTGGGTCGTTATTCACAGGTCCACGATAGCCTGTGGCACAGGGTTTCAAGCGATCTTCTTGAGCCCCAGGAACCTTAAAGCGTGTTCCCAAGAGTTCGCGCTAATGACCGGATAGCCGAAGGACCTCCGGATTCACAATCGCATGAGGACGTTCACCTTTCAGTACCAAGACCGAGTTCAGAGCGGCAAGCTCCGACATTCTCGCACGCGTCTCGAAAGTCGAGCTTCCGAGATGGGGTGCAAGGACAACATTGTCACATTTGAGAAGTTCCGGGTTGATCTTCGGCTCGTTTACGTATACATCGAGGCCGGCGCTGGCAATTTTTCGCCTCTTCAGCGCGGAGATCAGAGCATCTTCGTCGACCACTTCACCGCGTGCCGTGTTCACGAGCACGGCGGTTGATTTCAAGAGTGCCAACTCCCGCTTCCCGATCATCCCTCGCGTTTCACCGGTCAACGGCACATTCAGGCTGATGTAGTCGGACTCCTCAAGGAGTCGCGTCAATTCAGCTGGCCTTCCGCCGATCGCATCGATGTTCGCATTTCGATTGTGTGAATTGTAAAGGATTCTCATTCCGAATCCACGTGCGCGTGCGGCCACCGCCGCACCGATCCTTCCTGCTCCGACGATGCCTATCGTTTTCCCTGATACATCATTGCCGAGCATCAGCGTCGGAGCCCATCCCTTGAACTTATGCGCGCGCACGAAGCGATCGCCTTCGGCGATGCGTCTTGCGGCCGCCAGCAAAAGACCGAAAACAAGATCGGCAGTCGCGTCAGTCAGGACACCCGGCGTGTTAGTGACAGCAATTCCCTTTTCGGTGGCAGCCGCTATGTCGACATTATTGAAGCCGACGGCATAATTCGATATCACCCGTAAATTATCAAGCTTAGAGATGAGCCGGCGATCGAATTTGTTAGCCATCATGGCGATAACCCCGAAGGCACCTTCCAATCTCTCTCGCAGCGCGCGCGGCGTAAGATCTTTGTCGGCATTATTCAGGTCAACGGTGAAGTGTTGTCTGAGAATCTCGATCCCGTTCTCGGGTATCCCACGAGCCACAAGTATCCGCGGGCGGCCAGTTTTACGCTTCATACGAATCTCTGGTTGTGAATCATCGTCCATAACTAAACGCAGGATCGTAAACGACCAGCAACTACCTGACTATGCTCCCACTGTCGATATTGGATGCCGTGGTAAGAACCACAAGTTTACCGTCGTCCGTCGAGGCAGCGAGGAGCATCCCATTGGATTCAAGCCCCATCAGTTTGGCTGGAGCGAGGTTCGCGACAATCACTACGCTTTTTCCGATCAAGTCTTCGGGTTTATAATGTTTCGATATACCGGCAACTATCTGCCGCTTCTCCTCGCCGACCTGCACTTCGATCCGCAGCAGTTTTTCCGATTTAGGGACTTTCTCACAACTAATTACCTCGGCAATACGGAGATCGACTTTTCTAAAATCGTCGATGGAAATTTGCGCCTTGATCGGCGCAATCGCCTGCGGGGTTGCAGGCTTCTCCGTATTCTCCCCGCTCGCCGTTTTCTTTATCTGCTCTTCGATTGTCGAGTCCTCAATTTTTGTGAAAAGTATACTCAAACGGCCGATCTCTCTCCCCTGTTCAACTTTCATCTCGGCAGCAGAATCCCATCCTGCCTGTGCAGCAGTCCCTTCAAGTTGCAGCATCTTCCATATTTCTTCGGCCGAGAACGGAATCACCGGAGAAAGGAGAATGGACAACGACCGGGTCAGTTGCGCACAAATATTCAGAGTAGTGGCACACTGTTCCGGATTATCCCTCCGCGATTTCCAAGGTTCTGAATCGTTGAAATACTTGTTCGCCGCTCTTGCGAGGGACATCGCTTCTACCACTCCATCCCGAAATCTGAAATTTCCAAAGAGGGCGGCCACTTTTCCGGGGGTCTCCTGCATCTGGCTTACTGCCCACTTATCAAGATTGTTCAGCTTTCCGCGAGGGGGAATCCTGCCGTCATAATACCTCTGGGTGAACTGGAGCGTTCTGTTCACAAAATTCCCCAGTGTGTCAGCAAGTTCGCTGTTGACGCGCGCCTGGAAATCTTTCCAATAGAAATCCGAGTCCCGCGACTCCGGGAGGTTCAAAGCCAAAGCGTATCGTAGCGTATCGGGCGGAAAAATATCTATGAAATCCTTGAGGTCTATTCCCCATCCCCGGCTTTTTGAAAATTTTTTTCCCTCGAAGTTCAGGAATTCGTTGGCCGGAACTGCGTCCGGAAGGATATAGCGCGATTTTCCTCCCTCGTTCCACGCCATCAAGATCGCAGGGAATATCAGCGTGTGAAACACAATATTATCCTTGCCGATAAATGCTATGTAACGCGTCCCTTCATCCTGCCAGTACCTCTTCCAGAGATTTGGCTCTCCTCGCTTCTGGGAAAGTTCTTTAGTCGAAGAGATATATCCGAGAACGGCTTCAAACCAGACATAGATGACCTTGTTTTCATAACCATGTAGAGGCACCGGTATCCCCCAATGGAGGTCGCGTGTTATGGCACGGTCCTCAAGTCCCTCCTTGAGCCAGCTGTCCACGTACCCTCTGACATTTTCCTTCCACTTCTTCGAGTTGACATATTCTTCGAGTTCCTTCTGGAATCGCCCCAGCGGAAGGTACCAGTGCTTTGTCTCGCGAACGACGGGGGTCGTCCCGCAGATCTTGCATCTCGGGTTGATCAGCTGTGTTTGTTCGAGCCATGTGCCGCAGTTCTCGCATTGATCCCCGCGCGCGTCCACGTTGCCACAAACCGGGCACGTCCCTTCGACGTATCTGTCCGCCAGAAACATCCTGTCCTTTTCGCAGTAAAGCTGCTTCTCGCTTTTCTCGACGAGTATGTTTTGCCTATAGAGCTCGAGAAAAAACTCCTGGCTCGTCTGGTGATGCACGGGAAGAGTCGTGCGGGAATAGTTGTCGAAACTCATCCCGAATTTTTCGAAGCTCGCCTTATTGATCGCGTGATAGCGGTCTACTATCTGCTGGGGGGAAACTCCCTCCTTCTCTGCTGAGATCGTCACGGCTACACCGTGCTCGTCGGAGCCGGAAATGAAAATGACGTCTTCGCCTTTCAGACGCAGGTAGCGGACATATATGTCGGCAGGCAGGTAGGCACCTGCCAGGTGTCCTAGATGAAGCGGCCCGTTTGCATACGGGAGAGCCGCTGTAACAAGAGTGCGGGGATATTTAGATTGCTCGTGGGATCCTTTTGACAATGGTTCACCGTTGTAAGTTTTGTGCCCGTTCGTTGTCGGGCAGATTTTGGTACTTCTTTATCTCATTTAGACTCATCGGTTCGACGGTATTGGAATTCTGATACCGGAGATAAATGCGCTCATTAAATATGTCTATTTTATCTATGAGGCCTTCTCCTTTGCCAGTTACGATTCTCGCGTTCAAGGCGGGGAGATGCTTTGCGGTATCGAGGTAATTTTGCATCTCGAAAAGGATGCAACACTTTAGTCTGCCACATGCGCCGGCAAGCCGGGACGGGTTAAGAGAAAGGCTCTGGGCCCTGGCGTGATCGAGGTTGACTCTCTTGATCTGCGACATCCAAGTAGTACAGCAGACCTCGCGGCCGCAGATCCCCAGGCCGCCGACTTTCTTAGCCTCGTCCCGCGCACCAATCTGACGCAGCTCTATCCTGGTCCGGTACACGCCCGCAAGATCGCGGACGAGCGCTCTGAAATCGACTCTGGTATCGGCTGTGAAGAAGAAAGTGAGTCTCGCCCTGTCGAATTGATATTCCACTCCGGCCAGCTTCATCGAGAGGTTATGCTTGGCACATTTCTCTGCGAAGACCGAAGCCGCCCTCTCTTCAGTTTTTCTGTTCTCTTCATACTGCTCAAGGTCTTTTTCGGCAGCAATCCGAACGACTCTCCGCATTGGCTGACCGACCATTCCTCTTGAACGCCGTTTTTCCCTGGCGGGTTCACCCGTGGCAACCAGCCTTCCGAAGTCCACTCCTCTTTCAGCTTCAACGACTACTGAAGCTCCCGTTCTGAGCTGCGCACCCGATTCATTTACATAAAAAGCACTTCTATTGGCTTTGAATTTCACCTCACCGATGTCGAGCACGGCTTCTGAGTTCTCAAGCCCCGCTCCTACCGCTTGCGAGCCCGTAGCGCAGTTAGCGCAACTGCCGCAAGGTCCGGTGTACTCCTGAAGGGCCGACGACTCCGCTTCTTCTACAACTATCTCAAAGTCTCTATCTTCAAGCCCTGCTAGCCCCTCAAAATCGCCGAAATCATCAGACATTTCGAGCCTCTTTTTTCTTGTTCAGCAACCCGCTCAAGTTCAGAAGTAAATTTACGAAAAGGAGTCCTAAATTCACATTTCCGTATAAGTGCCTGATCGACTCATCAACTGAATTCGCCGCTTCAATCAGATGGGTGGCATCGAAGCTCGACGCCATTTTTTCTAGCGTATCCACCCTGTCCTGATTGATGACCTGCTCTCTTGTTCCGAAATGTACAACCGAGGCGTCCCGCAGCCAGATTTGGAGCATCTTCAGGAGCGCTTCCAGCCTCGGAATGTCCTTCGACTCAAGAGCTCTTTTGGCCCGGATAGAAATTTGCGCGTAATTTCTGACCGCCACATCCCTTAGCATATTGAGCGCCTCATCGCGTATCTCCATGGTGTCGGTTTCCAGTAGCTCCACAGCTTTGCTGTATGAACCGGCGGCCAGCCTCGCTTTAAGCTTGGCATCGGCCGAGGCGAGCGAGTGGCCTCTTGTCAATGCGCCGGCTATCTCATCTTCGGAAAGGAGGTCAAACCTGAGCGACTGGCACCGCGATACTATCGTGGGAAGAAGGGCGCTACGTTTGCTTGTCGTCAAGACAAATACTGTTCCCTGGCTAGGTTCCTCGAGAACTTTGAGGAGCGCATTGGCGGATTCAGTCCCGACTTCTTCAGCTTGCACCACGATGACGACGCGTTTCCCGTGCTGGTACAGTGATAGCGAATCCTCTCTGATGACTTCTCTTATGCTGCTGATTTTGATCACCTGAGCCCGCGGTACTGAAATCCTATGGTATGGATCCTGCGCTTTCAGGACAATTTCTTCCCTGACGTTCTTCATCGTCTTCTCGTCAAGCCTATCCAAAGGACCGTCATCCTTCGTCTCATTCTCTCCCCGGGGAAGCGGGAAAACCAGAAGGATGTTGGGATGCTGCAAGAGATTCGCCTGCTTACACGAGGCACATTCTTCGCAAGGTTCAACTCCGCCCCTCTCGCAGTTCAGTGTCTTTGCAAGTTCGATTGCCATCGCGTCCTTACCGACCCCATCCGGACCCTCAAAAAGAAATGCGCCCGGTATCCTGCCAGATGCAAGTATTTGCCTCAGCAGGTTCTTGACCCTGGTCTGTCCTATCACCCGGTCCCAGCTCATCAGAATGCCTGTAGTATGCCGAAGTGTACCACCATCTCACGCAAAAGGTCAGTCCCGGTTCTTTGCCACATAAAGCGGTGGCCCGGGGGCGCCCCGGGATCATAAAGCCTGAAACCGAAATCCACCCTCAACGGACCGAAGAACGTCCCATATCTGAGACCAAATCCCGTCGCCACAGCAATCGTGGGAAGCGTAATTTGTTTGTAGGAGTTCCAAAGATTGCCAGCATCGACGAAGTAGACGCCGCCGAAATCTCCGATAAGATGGAACCTGTCCTCGAAGTTGGACTCGATTAGCATATTGCCTCCAAACTCCGGGTACTGCACATCTCCGAGTTCTCGGGTACGCCAGCCCCTGATGCTTCCGGACCCGCCGGCAAAGAATCTATAGTTAAGCGGTATTGGGCCTGTCGAATCCTGCACAAATGTCCCATACTCCTGGGCGTAGCCGACTTTTGCCTTCATAGCGAACACATTAGCACCGTTCCCTTCCAGGGAAAAAAACCATTTGCCCATAAGCACAACCTTCCAATACTGCGCGTACGGGAAATCCGAATTCTTAAATACGGAATGTATGAGGTTCGGTAACACACCGCCCTCCTCGAGGGTAAGCATGTTGAAAAAGCCTTTTGTCGGTGAAAAAGGATTGTTTGTCTTATCCCGCTGCAATGTAAAGGAGATGATCGAGTTAAATTGCGGTGTCTCAAGCCCTGCGGGTATGTTAATAGCCTGAATCGAATCGACTTTGGCACGCTCGATGTCCCAATCGAGATACGCCATCGAGTATTGAGCGAGCCTGTCGCTGACCCTGACTCTGTTTCTCAGGACAAGTTGCAGATATGGTTTCTCCTTATCAACGAGAAACGATATGCCCCATGTAAGACTCGTCGCATTTGACAAGAAGTAAGGTTGTGTTAGTTGCGCGGTCGCATCTATTCTCCCGACCGTCACGGTATCGCTGAGCGCCTTCGGACTGAAGGTAACGAGTTGGAACGACTGTAAAAGGAGACTCGTGTTGATGCTGAGCAGACGTGCGTCTCCGAGAAAATCACGATGAAGATAGCCGAGCCCGCCGCCGAAATTGAAGGCGTTGTTTTCGTCATCGACGAGGAGTTCAGGAGTAATTTCGTGAGTCGGCCTCGGCCTGAGTGTGATTCGACCGGACAATGAATCGATCGGAGGCGGGACCGATGGAGTATTTATCCTTGCGTATTCGAACATATTCAACGAGTATAGCCTCTGTTCACTTTCGGACTTCTTCGAAGCGCTGTATAGTTGCCCGGGTTCAAACAACATTTCTCTCAGAACGATTTTCTTCTCAAACTTAACCTTACCGCTGTCCATGGGAACAACCGCCAGGTGTCCCCACCTGTATTGCTTACCCGAATAAAAGTAAAGGTCGATCCGAGTCGGCACAGTATCTTTGGGAGCACTGAAAGTCACAACCGAGCTGTCCTTTTTGGCGTAGGCGTAACCGTTGTCCTGGAGGAGGGCCAACACTCTTTGGACTTCATCGTCGACCCCCTTCGCGGAGTACCTGTCGCCCACTTCTATGAATGGTTTCTTGCGAAGAAGCGCCTGGAACTGCTTCGATGTGTCGGCGATACCGTGATATCTGACTGCTGTGATATATGCAGGGGGACCTTCATTAATATTCACGACTATGTTGACGCTTCTCTTCTTCTGATTAAAGTCGAGCGAGCTGTCGATCCTTGCGAAGACGAAACCGTTATCGCGGTAGAAATATCTGATTCGCTGAAGATCCGCTCTCAAGACAAGCGGGTCGTAGTACTGTGCAGAGTCTCCGATCAAGTGGCCAAAGCGGTACAGGAATCTCAATATCGCCGCCGGCGATTGCCTTGTCAGCATTATCTTTCGCAGGTTATCGTTCGAGAAGGATTTGTTTCCCTCGAACTTGATTGAATTGACCATGAAATTATCCTGCGCATATGCCGTTGAGACGAGTATGAGACCGAGGAGCAGAAAACGGAATAACTTCATCTGGTATAAGTAAAGATACAAAAAAACCCGGCTGGATTCGAGAATTCAACCGGGTCGAGACGAAAAATACGGTTAATTAGTACTCGCCCTCGTCTTCATAAAAGAAATCTTCATCACTCGGGTAGTCGGGCCAAATTTCCTCTATACTTTCATAAGGTTCATCTGTGTCTTCAAGCTCACGAAGATTCTCAACAACCTCTATTGGCGCTCCCGTTCTTACTGCATAATCGATAAGCTCATCCTTCGTAGCAGGCCAAGGAGCATCTTCGAGGTACGTAGCGAGCTCCGG
Source organism: Bacteroidota bacterium (assembly GCA_021845665.1). GTDB lineage: Bacteria > Bacteroidota > Ignavibacteria > Kryptoniales > JAKASW01 > JAKASW01. The sequence continues at coordinate 136,075 of JAJZVO010000003.1, forward strand.
CGTCCATATCATATCATTTACCTCCTTTCTTTCCACGGCGCATAGCGCCTTGCATCTTCAACTTTTAACACAACGATTTCATTTTTCTGCAAGTTCGCTGTAGAATCCAGCGCCGTTGTACTTACGACCGTTAAAAAAATAAGCCGAAGGGTTTACGTGTACACCGTTTTTTATGACTTCGTAATGGAGGTGTGGACCGGTCGACAGCCCTGTGTTGCCGCTCAGGGCAATGACCTGACCGCGTTTTACACTCTGTCCTTCTCTGACTAGCGCCTTTTCTAAATGGCCATATACGGTCGAGTAGCCGAATCCGTGATCAATCTCTACCACGTTCCCATACCCGCCCCGCTGGCCGACATAACTTACAACGCCGTTGCCAGTAGCATAGACAGGTGTCCCGACGTCCGCTACCAGATCGATACCTTCATGCATCAGCCTCATGTGAAGAATCGGATGATATCTGAAACCGAAACCGTCGGAGATCACTCCACCTCTTATCGGGTCGATCGCAGGGATATGCGCAAACAGCTGCTGGTTGTCCTTATACTTTCGCAGTATATCGGCATAGCTCTGCTCTTGCAGAGTCGCTTCCCTGCTAAGTGCATCCAATGTTTTTAGTGTCTTGGACAGCACCTCGTTCGACTCAGCCGACATTCCGAAATCTGTATTTTCAGCGACACCGCCGACTGAAGCCTTATGCTCATCGGCGGAAAGTACAGGCAGGTTAACTGCCGTTCTCAATTGTCCATCACTCGCGGCCAGACTTTTCATCGTCACTTGAAACGACTCAAGCCGGTGGTTCAGCGACGCCAATTGTGCTCTCAAAACCGAATTCTCTCTGGCCATACTATCAGCCCTCCGGTTTCTCAGTCCCAACAAATCGAGCCCGAAAAATCCCGACACCATCGTAATGAACGATGAAATAACCACCAGGGAGACAATTAAAGCAGACACTCTGCCTCCCCCAATGACCTTAAAACTAAGGTCGGTTTTTGAGTAATAGTATAGTTTCCGCATCGGTCTTTTTTGTTTTCCTCGAACAGAATCGCCTCGCAGTAAGCTATTACTGCAGGGCTAAAACGCCATTTCCAACGGAGTTTTCGACGTAAATGGCCTGAGGAAGTTAAAAAGGGTTGGAGTCTTTGTCAAGAAGAATTTAAATGAAGGCAAAAAAATCAAAAAGGTTCTTCGGCATCACATATTGTTCTGCTTCAAAACATGGACGGGAATAGTGCGACGGCAACACCTACCAGAAGCCCATCCAATACACCAACTGCCGCAGAAAGAAGAACAGCCGAAAGCCACTTGCGATCTACAATCTCACTTATGATGAACAGCCCAACTACACCACCAACCCCCCCCGATATCCCGCCAATCAGCACTCTCTCAAATCCAACATCACCAGCATGAATCAGATGACTCGCCGAAGTCGCAATTATAGCTATTACCGTCGCACCTATCAAGCTGCCAAACAGTAAATCGAGCTGTTCTCTAGTCTTAAACAATTTCTTGCTATTTTGTACCGCCGTTAACAAAAACCTCATTCCTTAGATTGACATGATAGCACAACCCGATCCTCCGTCTACTTTTCCGCCATGCTACCTTGATATAAAAAACGAGGCACTCCCGGGCAGGAGTGCCTGTTTTCCGCAGCGGGAAGAAGAATCTTTACTTGGGGTTTGACCGCTAAATTAGGAGGCTGCATTAGGGCATGCGAGTCGTGCTTCGCGATTTGTGGCAGCGTGGGATAACTAAGCGGCAAGACCTTCTTCCCATGTCAGGGGGCTGTTTGCGGGTATGCTAAACTTTTTATTGATTGTATCTCCCGCAAACCGCTTTCCTGTTATATCAATTTCTTCAATGAACTGTCTGACTCAACTCTCTGGTTCTACTAATATCCAACGCCGTGCCAAAATAAATAGCCAATTCCATGCTGTTTTCGAACTCCTCTGGTATATTCTGGTTGCAATTTGAGATAACTTTTGCAAGTTGCGAAATAAAGCCGACCGAAAGCCCGTTTTTTGGCATACGAATCGGCCCAGGAACGTCGATGCTAGAATTGATGATCTTCCTTTGTATTGGATGCTCGAAGGAAGGTCATTATATTTTTCGCGTGCGCTGGATAGTAGATGGATATAATGTAATTCTCGCCGATGCGAGACTTTCGAAACTCATTAGAAGGGATTCTGAGTCTGCCCGAAATGAGTTATTGCGCGAGGTAATGAAGTTCGCAGGAACGAGGAGACACAAGGTCACACTTGTCTATGACGGGAAATTCTCGACGTCGACTGAGAAGGTTTCTGCGTCGGTTGAAATCAGATTCTCCCGTCCCAATGAGACCGCCGATGATCTCATAAAGCGGGAAATCGGCAATTCGGAGAAAAGGAGATCGTTGTTCGTTGTCACGGATGACCTTGCTATAATCGGCTATGC
>JAJZVO010000110.1 GCA_021845665.1 Bacteroidota bacterium
TGTCGGGTCGGAGGAGGCGCCCATCTTGAGGGCTGGCCTCCGTCCGCCGCTCAAACCCAGCGTGCGGTTCTCCCGCACTGGGCTTTCACAAAGGTGCTTTAACATGGTCGCGCCAATGAAGGTATAAGTGAGATAAGATTTATAAGCCCCAACTCTCCATATAACTTGCGTTCGGGCAGTGTCTTCCAGCCACAGCAGCGCCAACGTTTATAGCGGTGCGACCAAAGACGTCGTACAACCCATCTGTCAAGTCGGTTGAAGAGCTTGCGGACGTGGGCTTTGCGGTAGTACTGGCCCCATCCGCGAATGACCGGGTTGATCTGTTCGATCAACTCCTGTGTGGTTACAGGCGCTTTCCGACAAGTTAGCTTTCGTATCTGTTCCTTGAAGTGTTCGATGGACTTTTCCCGTGGGTAGGCATACAAATCCCCTTCCTTGGTTCCGCTTCGTACCTTGTCGGCCGCCAACTTCAGTGGACGCGTGCCTCTTTTGATTTTATACCCAAGGAACTCAAAGCCCTTTCGGATGTGCACTATCCGCGTCTTTTCCTTGTTTAGTGCAACACCTAACTTCTCAAGTATCTGTTGCGCAGTCCTTAATGCACTCTTCGCTTCTGCCATACTCCGGCACGTCACGACCCAGTCATCAGCATACCGCGTAAGCTCAAATCCTCGTCGTCGCATCTCCCGATCAAACGGTGTTAAAAGAATGTTGCTGAGCAACGGGGAGATCACCCCACCTTGAGGTGTTCCCTGCTCTGTCGGTTGAAAGCTACCCTTCGTCATGCAACCAGCCTTAAGCATGCTCTCGATCAGACGCAATACTCGACCGTCTGCAATACGTTGGGCAACCAGGGTCATTAGTTTCTCGTGTTCCACAGACCCGAAGAAATCCTTCAAATCTGCATCCACGATCCATTCATAACCATCGTTTAACTCCCGCCAGACTTTGCGCAGCGCATCCTTGCTCGATCTACCTGCCCGGTATCCAAAGCACGCATCATCGAATACTGGCTCGAAGATCGGCCCCAGTCGGTTCAGCAACGCTTGCTGGCACACCCGATCATAGATCGTCGGGATCCCCAGCGCACGATACCTACCCGGCTGTCCAGGCTTGGGAATCAGTTGTTGTCGTACCGCTTGCGGAGTGTAGGTATCATTCTCAAGCTCCCTGTGAAGCCTGTCAAGCTGCTCATCGAGTACTCCCTCAAATTCCTCGATGCTCTGATCATCTACTCCTCCTGCACCGCGGTTCCGCCGAACTTTCTCCCAGGCCATCACCAAGTTCTTTCGCTTATAAACCTTGTCCACTAATGAGTGAACCTTCCTTGCACCCGTTGGATTGAGCCAGTCCGCCAGTCTCCTCGGTCGTTGACTTATGGGTCTTTCGCTTATGGAACTTTTCCGCGTCATCGTCCTTACTCGCTGACTTCCTCTCTCGCTCCAACCACCTTTGTCAGCCGCCTTCCCCAGCTCACTTTGCTGTCCCGCTTTACAAGATCACACTGCTTTCGCAGTGCTTTCGGTACTATGCGGCTGTCCGACCACTCGTCAAGCATCGCTCCCCACTTCGATCTTTGCTTATAGGGTCGCTTATCCTGACTCCTGTCTGGAACTCGACGAGTTCTCCTGGGGTCACACTCAAATCTTCCATACCGTGCCGCCCGCACACACCTTGGTTCGATGGGTGGATGAGTAACGCCTTCGCCTCCATAGTGCAGGCTCGACCTTGTCCCATCTTTGGCCGACCGGTTCATCTGTGGGTACTCCACTTTGATTGCGGCCCGGTATTTCTCCTCATGCCCTTCGGATTCCACCTCACGGTGGACACCCTGCCCTCCGATGGCTCTTTTCCATCGGCCAGCGAGATTTCACTCCCGCTTTCGGATATAGTGCTCCTCATCCGAGCACCAGAGGGACTTGAACCCTCCTGATCTGAGCGCTGCCCAGCGCACACTGTGGCCTCATCCGACTCCCTGCCAACTCTCTTCCATTTCGTTTCCTTATAGGAAAAGTCTTTTGTTCAGGCTCACTATTACCTGTACAGCTGGCGAGGGTCTCCCAAGTCCCGTCCTGTCTCTTTCTGCTCATGTCGCCGCTAACACCCCGGAGATGCACCATGTCGCAACTCTCTGCCCTCAACATGGCATTCTGACTTCGCCTATCAAATAGAGGCTCGTCCATCTCAATATTATTTACGAGGCTACCTGTGCGTTCACTTGTGTTGCAACCTGAGCTTTCGTGTAGCACCCTATAGGTTACGTTGTCGAGTCGCTTAGCGTACAGCCGTTTCCAGCCATACACCGACTCCTCACTACACAGCCGCAGAGTCTTACTGTGTTCGGAACTTTTCATCCGAATAGAAACAGGACAGTTTACCTTGGCACTCATTTAATCAAAAGCAGCTTTCTCACGGCACTGTAGCTTCCTGCCTGCAGCCTGTAGAAGTACACCCCGCTCGGCAGGCGCGAGCCGTCAAAAACAGCCTCATGGCGACCCGGGATTTCTTCTTTGTCGACAAGCGTCACCACTCTCCTGCCAAGTGCATCATAAACTGTCAGAGTCGCATAGGACTGTTCGGGGATATCAAAGCTTATGACAGTCGTCGGATTGCAGGGGTTTGGATAGTTCTGCGCGAGCCAGTATGTTGAAGCGGCTTGTTCTGCATCCTGCACTCCAGCGAGGTTCCCATAACTAATCCCATCAATCCTGGCGTATACCAGCGTCCACGTCATCATATCCCTGTTCACGGGAATAGAATAGCTGGACGATAACCAACGAGTCATTCCGATACCTGTCGAGTAGTCGAATTCCGTTCGGGTATCATCCTCCGCATCGTAGCGAATGTGGAATTCTTTAACCTCTCGTTCGGCACCAAAGATTGACTCCGTATCGACTGAATCGCAATAGAGCACATTCACCGAGCCGTCAAGTTTCATACTATCCCCTGGAGACATTGCGAGGCTGTCCTGTAGTACATCCTGACCGTTTGTGTAGTCATAAACACAGGCGTTCGAAGAATCGACCCGTATCAAGGCTGAACTATATCCTCCAAGGTAATAATGGTAAACCTGGAGATGGTAAGTCTTTCCGTTTGGACAGACTGTGTCGCCGAGAATATCGACTGTGTTGTAGCCACTGGAACGGCTGTCAAAAGAGTAAATATCGACAACCTTATACTCCCAAACGTCCCCGGCAGACAGAGGGAAGAAATTCAGCACAGGTTCGCGCTGGGAATAGGCTACGGCACAAAAGGAAACAATAATAACGAAGGCCAGTAACTGAAAGTACTTCATAACGGCATCGCTTCCCGCTTCTCCGTGCGTAGACGTTTGGTTAGAGTTGCAAAGAAGAAAGGCGAAAATCAAAGGGATAACAGACGCGATCTATGTCACGTCGTCGCAAAGCCACTGCCCTCGCCAGCTGTCGTAATACCTCGCGCCGAAGTAATCCAGTGTGGTTTCTACATCGCGTTCTTTACCCGTGAATCCCGCTCGAAGCGGGATTTCGGCAACATCTATTTCCATTTATCGATGCCTCAATTTGAACCTGGTGTCCGCTGAGCCGGCCTGATTCCTCTCCGGCATCTGCAAACCAAACGGATTCCCGCGCCGCGCCACAATTTGGCGTGGAAGCGCGGGATCTTTGACGGAACGGGAATCGTCCGAACGCTCCGGGCCGAAGATCATTCGGGCGCGATGGACACGCGACTTCCCGGAAACCGCGCCATAAGCTCCGTGGTCCAAGTCGGTTTCGGAACCAAGCTCGTTGGAGACGTCCGACGGGAACACAGGTCATACCGTCCCGTCATCGAAAACGTACACGGGGGTTTCTATTATCTTGTCCGGTTTCTGTTGACCCATCACCGTTTCGCGGAGTCGTTCCACTGTCGACGGCGCGAAATACTGTTCACCTGTTTCCTCGTTCACCCTGGCAGGTACGTTCTCTACCACGTAGAATTTGCCTCCCATTTCCAGCGTGTACGTCACACGCTTGTCGACCAGACGTTCCTCATAAGCCTTCATAAGTCCTTCCTTACCTTAAAACTTTCCTACGATCCTGGATCGGGTTCATATACAGTGATGATCTTCAAATAATCTCTCGTCGGATAGCTGCAATGGACATGGATCGGCCTCCCTCCGATAGTTCTGCCCAAAACCAGGCAACTCGGCCCGTACTTGTCATCAGGATAGTCCTCAATAATTTCCCCGTTCGAGACTGCTTCACAGACTTCATTGACTCCGATATCCCGAACGATACTCTGATCAACCGCATGTTTCGAAAACTCGAACTTACCATCGGAAATCTTTTGTCGAATCTCCGTTATCATTCCTCAGGAATTTAGCCATTCATAAGGCGATTCACAAGCTAGCACATTGAGAAGGGTCGTTCGCGATCGCCTGCTCCATCGCGGGATCCCCGGGTACTTCATTGCCAGCGGGTCCACACTCAGATCGCGGGCGCTCCCGCCAAGGGCGGAATAAACTCCTTAGTACAGGCCGGTCTCGGTGTCGGGTTCTTTTGAAGTGAATTTCTCTTCAAGCGGGATTTCGGCAACATGTATTTCGTTGAATTGATGCCTCAACTGTTACCTCGGATCCGCCGAACTAACCATGCTTCTTCCGGGCATCGTCAAGCCGAACGGATAAGAATCATTATATCCTGTCACATTTCCGTTTGCATTCACCGTCACGCGCCCCGTCATAACAGTATGACTACCCCACTGTTGCCGTGTTTGGAATCACGGAGATGTATCATGTTGACCGGCAGATGTTCCGCCTGTACCGAGGCGTCCCCCCGATCTCCTGATTGAGATCGTAACCGGCATGTTCCCCGAAAAGACTGGACGAACTCGGCGGTAAACATCTGGAATCTGTTCCTCGGAAGTTCATCCGATGTATTTGAATATGCGGGGCGCACACTGCGCCCCGCGCGGAGGCTATCCGGACGGCACAATGGATAGCCGGTATGGTGCTTTCTATTTTGCGGAGTTTGCTTTGTTCATTGCACGCGTCGCGGCCGCCTTCTTCCCCGCGTTTCGCTGTGCCGCGGTCCTGGTGCTGCGCACCGGTATCCCTAACTTCTCCAGCAGGTTCTTCTTTTCCCTCAGCGCTATCTTCGCAATCTTCCTGTACTCCGCCATCCAGTCGTTCAGCTTCTTCAATGCCGCAGCTTCTTCGGCCGCCGCGTTTCGGTTCGCCCCCTTGGCTGCCTCCTGAGCTGTGTCAGCCTGATCGAAGGCCACGATGTTCGCCCGCTCGGACGCAGATTTCTCTTCCGTGTACCCGCGGGTAGCCAACTTCGCCTTGATTGCCGGATCGGCCTGAATGTTGTCGAAGAGTATGTTCCCGGCGGCAGTGAAGCCGGCTGTCGTCCGCGGCATCCGCCTGTTCAGTCCTAACTTGCTCAACGCCCCCTCGTCACCTTTGAGCAGGGTCTTCGCGATTTTGGAAAGGTCCTGATAACTGAGTATCGCTTTCTTCTGAGCTTTCAGGAGCTCTTCCGTCGCCTGCTTTTGACCGCCAATGGCCGCTGCCAACGCGTTCACTGCCCGATCCGCCGCGTTGTACAGCGCCATTCCCTCGTTTAACCTTGTAAGGTCGTACCCATACAGGCTTACATAACCCGGAATTTCAGGATCGCTCATCGAATTGGTGAGCGCCAGTTTGGCATCCTTCAACATGTTAGAGATCGTCTTCTTGGCCTTTCTCGCCATGATTTCGCTCCTTTCTTTCCATTAGTTAGTGGATACGCTTTTTTCGCCTTTATTTGAGAGGTACTGTCTTGCCCGCAATGCGGCATCGCCGCCCGATGCACGGACCCGTCTGGAGATTGCAGGACACTTCCTTCCAGCTGCAAGGCCCTCCCTTCACGCAGCATCACGCTTCCTCCCTGTTGCAGTGCTCTTCCCTCACGTTACAAGACACTTCCTCCCCACTGCAAAGCCCGTCCTTCACGTTGCAGGACATTTCCTCCCCGCAGCAATGTACTTCCCTTATGGTGCAGGACGCTTCCGCCCTCCAGCAATGCACTTCCTTCCGGTCGCAGAGCACTTCCTTCGGGTCGCATTTCCCTGCGCATGCGACAAAGCCGATTACATAAGCGGTTTTTAGTCATTCCTATCTGCTTCCGTTTCGATCCTACCCGTCGCGTGAGGTCAACTTCCGGCCTCTACGCCCATCCTTACGACTCAATTTGATCTGGTATTCCAAACAGAGCCGATTGTGCCGTCAATTGCAACGCTTTCGGCTGAAGGTGGCATCTCGATTAGGTATGATCAGTAAGAATTCGTGCTGAGGAGTGTATTATGGCACGACGGCATCCCGTATAAACGACCCCGGCCCACTTCAAACTCCCGCCGGGGTCCTGTGACTCCTGAATATATGTCCCACACCATGGAAGTGCAAGCGGGAGTAATGTTTAGTTGGGGCAATTTCATGAATTGCCCCAACTGCAAACCGTCTTACTGAATTGGCAGCACGTAATCGGCGCCGACCGCGAAGTTGCCCCAATCGCCGTCAATCACATATTTCGCCGAAAGATCGAAATTGTTAAACCGGTACCAGCATCGGCGTTCGGGATTTCAACGAGGACATTTACATCCCCCTGACCACGATGCTCTACAAGATGGAGCCTCCGCCGCCGGCCACATCCGGCGTGACTTACTACTTCCCCGGGATACAGCAGCCGGCCAATGTAATCGACAGGAATTCTGTCGATGAACTGACAGCCAAGGTAAACAACTCAGACCGTGTAAACGTAGACGCGTATCTCGTCGCCAAAATCCTCGAGAGAAAGCACTATGCCATAAAGGATTACGAGTTAATCCTGCCCGAGGCGCGCTGGCGCAGAAGCAGAAAATCCAGAGGATATTCAACATAGTAATGGGTGCAATCGCGGGAATCTCCCTCCTCGTCGGGGGGATCGGGATAATGAACATCATGCTGGTCAGAACAAAAACAAGGCGGGAGTCAATGCAGAGGTGGACGCGCTTCAGCTTGAAGTCGACCTCGCCTCGAGCCGGAACGATCTCCTGAGTGCCGAAAACGCACTCAGCGAATCGCTGAACGATTTCAAGACTCTTATCGGGCTGAACAAGGATGCCAACCTGCTCGAAGAAGTCTATCATAACTTCTCCGGGAGCAGGAGCGTTACGTTTACCATAAAGGTCCCGGTCCTCGACTGGGGAGAGAACCGCCGCCAGGTAGAATCGGCAGAAGCGTCCCTTCAGCAGTACAAGCTCACCTATGAGAACGACAGGCAGCAGATAGAGAAGGAAACGATCGAGATCGTGAACCGCATCAACTTCGCCAGGGCGAGAGTGGAGGTGCTGAGCAAGAGCGTGGCCGTCGCCCAGAAAAGCTATGACATAAGCATTCAGAGGTTCCAGGCCGGCACGATCACGAGTTCCGATCTGCAGCAGATGCAGCTCCGGCTGACAGACGCCAAGACGAACAGTCTAAACGCGCTCATCGATTACGAACTCGCATTGGCCGACCTGAAGCGGAAGACCCTTCACGATTTCGAGAAGTAGCGGCCTTTCGGAGACATAGCTGCGTTCGACTAGTTTTGAGGCTGAGGCGCTACCTGGTATTGTTCGAGCTTGCCGTCGGGCATCTGGTATGTCCACACACGCAGCGTGCGGGTCTTGAATACGACACGGAACGCGCGCTCGAGCATCCCGCCCCGCTCCGACTGCCCTGTTTGAACAAACGCTTCGGGCTCGCCCAGCGGGCCGAGGCTCGATTGAAAATCTTTCAGCGCCTGGTCACTGAAATAGAAAATCGCGTCCGGCGTGAACAGAGAACGGTCGATCGTTCCCTTTTGCAGACCGGCAAAAATCTTGCGCGCCTGCTCCGTCCGCGTCTCGGTCTGCGCATCCTGTGTCTTGAACAGGAGATGCGCTATCCTGTTCCCGATAGCGCCGGCCGCGGACGATGCGTCCTGGTTCGTCAGCACGACTACCGCCGCGCTGTCGTCCGGGAAGACCGCGTTGTAGGCCGTGAAGCCCGATACCTCACCGCTGTGAGATATCATTCGGTGGCCGTCCATCATCCCTACTTCCACACCCAGCCCGTAATGAGTACCTACTCCATTCTTGAGCAGCACCTCTGTCTCAAGCTGGCGGTAGGATTCCCTGCTTAGGACACTCTCGTCTATCATCGATACATCCCATCCTGCAAGATCGCTCGCGGTCATTGCCAGCTCTCCCGCGCCCGCCATCCACCCCGGGCCCTCGTCAGGGGCGATGCGAAGCGGCCCCAGGCCGTACTCCGTATATCCTGCCGGATCTTCGGCTGTCATCTTTCCCTTGTCGAAGTCCACCGCGCTGGTGAGCCCGAGAGGCTTGAGGATGTTCTCATGCAGAAACGTGAAGAAGGGCTCGTGTGTGATCTTCTCGACAATTTGCGCCGCGATGACGAAGTTCGTGTTGCTGTACTGCCAGCGTGTGCCCGGCTGGAAATCGAGCGGCTTCTTTGCCCACCGGTCGAGGATTTCCTGAGGCGGCATCGGCTTCAACATCATCGGCGGTACATAGTCTTGCGGCCAGAAGTCCTGGTAACCGGAGGTGTGCGAGAGTATCTCCTGAACCGTTACCTTGTTCGCCTCCGTCAAATCCGGCAGCCACCTGGAAATCGGATCGTTCAGCGAAAGCTTTCCTTCCTGCTCAAGTAGAAGTATGCATGAAGCCGTGAATTGCTTGCTTATCGAGCCGATTGCATAGCGCATGTCCGGTTTCGCAGGCATCGGCGGGTCGAGTCTCGCATAACCGTAGGCCTGGGCATATTCGATCCGACCGTGGAGGACGACTGCAACGGAAGCGCTTGGTGTTCCGGTTCTCCTGAGTACCTGAGCTGCCACGGTGTCCACTTTCGCTTGAAGTGAATTCGGCGAGGACAGGTCCTGGCCTGATGCAGCCTGAGAACATGAGACAATCAGCGTAAGCCCAAGCAGGATCAGAGACTTCGCGCTCATCTTGACCGATGCAGAATGCGTCAATCTACAACTCATTTTTAACCTCCTCAATATTAAGTGTGCCCCCATGTACGTGCGTCAGAAGGTAAAGAGTATCACGATTCATTGCATCTCCGGATTTTCCTAACGTTACC
>JAJZVO010000004.1 GCA_021845665.1 Bacteroidota bacterium
ATGTGTCTTGCCGATACCGGTGTAAGGAGAAAGAATTGCCAGGAAGGACCGGGGGTGCTCGGCCCAGTTCTTCACGGCAGCGAAGAACTGCTTATTGCTCGTTGTCAGCTGGTAGTTTTCAAACGAACGGTTTGAAAACTCTTCCGAGACGCCGGCAGCGATGAGGCTCTTATTAGCGTGCTCGTTCCTCCAGCTGAGCTTGGCCTTCGCATATTCGACCTGGAAGTGCTTGAAGCACAGCTTCTCGTGTGTTGCGTTGTAAAGCGTCCACTCCTCGATCTCCGGGCTATGATCTGGCTCGTCGGCAAGGATGCTGTTTCCGCAGACAGCGCACGGGGGCGCGGTGCGTATGCGTTCCTCGCGTTTGATCCGGATCCGTTCCATTGTGGCCGACAGGGCTTCCGAAAAAGGACCCGGAAACTTGGGGACTGGGAGACCGGGAGACTGGGAGACGTTGGGACTGGCGGAGTTCATCGGGTCAGATTGCCGATTGTGATCCCCGATTGAATCATTCGGGGATTCGGGAATGACATTCATGGAAGAATTCTTCGGAATGTCAGATAACGATTTCACAAGGATGAACCTTTCCGTTTGTAGTCTTTGTTGGTTGTGATTTCATCTGCAGGAGAAGGGTCGTGTACTTCTCCCGCAGTTTCTGACCTGAAAGAATATTCGACCGCCAGAAGGAACTTGTTTGGGCAAAGACGACGACCTGTCTTATTTCTTCCGGCGGCCGGTGGTCAAGCCTTAAGAGGCGATCTATCTGGAAAGCCCATCGCTGAAGGGAGGGTGCTTCAGCATCTGGGTTGCTTGCCAGAAAATTCTCGTCGTTTTTCCGGATCTCAGTAAGCAGAAGCTTCGACAGCTCATACTCGGTCGAATCAAAAGAGAAGACCTTTATTTTCTTCTTAACCTTCTTCTCATTCTTATTATTCTTGTTTGTAGACACGGGTGGGACAGATGTGGGACAAGGGTGGGACACGAGTGAGCCAGGAAGCGGGTCAGTCTGATTGGGATTGTCCTGGTATCGCGAGTAGTTGTTGACGGTTACGACGGTAAACCTCCGGGACACGGAGCGGGACAGAATTCCGAGTTTCTCGAGGAGTACAAGCTTCCTATGTGCACTCCTCGCGTTTACCCCGGTTTCTTTGGCAGCTTTACGCTGCCCGAATATGAACTGTCCTCTTTCGACTGTCAGCTCTCCTTCCTCCGACTGAGGAGAGAGAACTCTGCCGGGTTTGTGGTTAGCCTTTGCAAGACAGTAGAGGAACAGATGCAGCAGCTCGCTGTCCTGGAACACGGGATGGAGAAGTATAGAGCGATGGATTTTCACCCAGCCTCCGCTGAAGAGTTCTTCCGGTTCAAGTGGCTTCAAGACCTCTCGGTCTCCCTTGCTTGCGTTCCCGGGAAATGAGCTGATCGACTTCGCTTTTGACCCTTTCAGCGTCGACCGGCTCGACCTTTGATGTGTCCATCCAGCCGTCGATCTCCTCCCGCTTGAACACAAGCCGTCTCCCTTTACGATAAAACGGGATTGCCCCTCTGTACACAAGCTTCCTAAGCGTTTCGACAGCAAAGGTCGTGTAGTCAGCAGCCTGATCAATGGATAACCAGGTGCGGGCTGAAAGGGCGTCAGTGGATTCAATCATGGCCTGCCTCTTCCCCTGACAGCGTTTCATCGATATCGAAGATCTGCTCCAGCTGGCAGTTCAACGCTCTCCTGATGCGAAAGCCCTCGCTCAAGGTCGGCTCGGTTTCACCCTGGCAAAGCCTGAAGAATCGGTTGTAGTCTATTCGACATCTTCGGGCAACCCACTTCATCATGATTCCATGTTCACAGAGGAAGGACCTCAGCTTTAGGCTAAATTCCGGGCGCCTTGGCAGGGCCGGAGCATCCCGTAAACTGATCTCGCTCTTGTTCATGTTAGCCCTTTACTGCAATGTTTCTATTGCATACCACAAATCAACGAGAGACAATTTATGAACAGAGTTCAGCCGATGCAAGAAAATAATTGCAATTGTTCTTGCATTTTTGAGATTTGTTTTGTAGCCTGTGCAATACCGCAAGGATTATGCGGCATTTCGTTAAAAAAGGAGGCTAATCTGAGCCGGGAACAATACGCCGGAGACGTAAAAAAGTTGGCTGCTTATCTGAAAGAGGTACGTACGAAGCTGGATTTTTCGACTAACTACGTCTCAGATGAATCGAAGAGGAGATACCCCAGGAACAGGCAACGGCAGATATCTTTTGCCTACTTAGCCAGCATGGAGAGAGGAGAAGTGAAGGAGTTTTCCCCGCTGAAACTCAAGACATTGGCCGAAATCTACGGCCAAGACTACCTGTATTTGCTCTATCTTGCTGGTATTCTCCCTGAAAATGCGACTATAGACGCACCTATGACCGAGCTTCAGAAGCTGGTTTACGACGAGCTTATCGAGAGCGGGCTGTTTGTGAATGCCGCCAGGTCAAAGACTATGGGTAAGATAGATCCGAAGACCAGGAACGCATTAAGGAAGGCTGTGCGAATAGCGGCAAAGACAGCGATCGAGACCATTTTGAACAGCGAATAACAGGTAGATTTTACAATGGAGAGCGATCCATGAGGGCTGTCGAACGGGCATTGAACGTGGTAAGGGAGAATTACCCCGGCTGCACAGTCGAGCAAATCTGCGAACGCGAAGGAATAGAGATTCGTAGGTGCGAAATGGGGGATGGCCAGAATGGCCTCTATGTTTCAGGGAGGAATTCACCGGTCATCTTCATCAAGGACACACTGAATCCGCAAGAGACACACGAGACGCTCGCTCACGAAATCTGCCACCACTTCGACAAACCGCTGGACAGCATGCTTTCCAGGCGTGCCCTGAAGGACCCATTCCTGAGCTACTGTGGCCGAAGGGATGATTCGGAGGCGGAGATGTTCGCGGCGCTTTTCCTCTGCCCTGACGTCTCCGACTGCGAAGTGTACCATGATATAATGCGGAAATATAACTGCAGCAAGGACCTTGCGAAGCTCCGGATGAAGATAGAACAGGCAAGAATCTATGGAGGGCTTGATCATGGCTTTCTTGAGGAAGAAAGGTAAGAATTATTACACGGTCTTTAAGTATCGGGGACAGAGGTATGAGATTAGCTGCAGGACCAGCCAGCGTGCCGTCGCTGAGTCTGTCCGGCGGGAGATAGAAACTCAGGTTGCGAGCAAGACATTCAAGATCAAAGACCTTCGTCAGGGGAAAACAAAGCCGCTGTTTGATTACGTCGAGGAATATCTAACCTACTCTCAGTCAAGCAAGGCCAGGAAAACGTACGAGCTGGACAAGATGTCTTTGGAGCGATTGAAAAAGGCCATCGGAAACGTCCCTGTTGATGCGATAACGACTCAGCAATTGGACAAGTTCAAATCCGAACTTTCGAAGACGTATTCTGTGACGTCCGTGAATATGATTGTGCGATCATTGAGGGCCGCATTTCAAAAGGCTGTCGTGTGGAGATATATCCAAGAAAATCCGATGAGGTCAGTCGAGTATATTCGTGTGCCTGAAGAAGAGGGGCCATTCTTGACAACCGAAGATGTTGACAGGCTTCGCAGCCAAACAACTCCCGGATTATACCGAGATTTTATTGAAACTGCCCTTTACACTGGGATGCGCGTCGGAGAGATCTGCAACCTGAAGTGGGATGACATTGACTTTATTCAGATGAAGTTGAGGGTGAGAAACACTGAGACTTTTACAACTAAGTCGAAGAAGGAACGGACTATTCCTTTGCATCCAAAGTTGTCGGAGATCTTGGTGTCTCGTGGTCAGACGGATCATGTTCCGTATGTTTTTGTCCGCCCGGACGGAAAGCTTGTTTATCCTGGAACCGCCAATAAGAAATTTCGCAAGTACTGCAAGAAGGCCGGGCTCGACGAGCGATTTCACTTCCACACCCTCCGGCACACTTTTGCTTCGCATCTCGCCATGAAAGGCGTAAGTCTATACTTCATTCAGAAGATCCTTGGTCACCAATCGATACAGACGACAACCAGAATCTACGCGCACCTCCAGCCGGAGCCGCTTGCTCAAGCGATCAAGGTTCTGGAGTATTAGGTGCAGCTACGACTTCTACATCTGAAAAAAGTCGTGCAACGGTGTGGGGTATATGTGGAAGATGGCTGTTATTTAGATGTTGTCTAATTGGGAGAAACAAACAATCCCGCAACACGATTCGTATTGCGGGATTTTGGTGTGAGGCCGGTTGGGATCGAACCAACGACCCTCTGCTTAAAAGGCAGATGCTCTACCACTGAGCTACGGCCCCACTAAATTCTGTGGGATAGAGTATAATTTACGCATCCTCGGCATCGCCTGCAAGGGTAGTTCGATTGCGATTAACATCACGACCACCCACCAGGCCTTGGCCATCCGGGCCAGCCAAATTGGGACTCACCTGTAAGGGTCCATACTTATTTGCGTCATCATCATCAATGTGAGTCGCAATTGCGTGCAGCAAGAGACTACTTAGAAAGGTCCCCACCGGGACTATGCTGTTTTTTCTTACACAAGCCCCGCCTCCGACTTTCATGCCAATAGATAGCACATAGATTTAACGAAGGTAAACGATCCCGCATAATGATCAATGAACTAATCCCTGCCGATCCGCCTCGCCTGTACTAGCCCTGTTCCATCCCTTATCTTGTTTACATTCTCGGTTTAATTAATTAAACTCCCAGATAAATCAGGAGGCGCTGTAGATGAATGCGATGCCGCTCATTCTTCTTACCCTTGCCATGTTCGCGATAGTGTACAAGTTCTACTACAGCTTCATCGCCGCAAAGGTGGCGGTCCTCGACGATTTGCGTGAGACGCCCGCACACAGGCTCTGCGACGGGCACAACTACTATCCGATGAGCAAGTGGGTACTTTTCGGACATCACTTCGCCGCGATAGCTGGAGCGGGTCCGCTCGTCGGACCGGTCCTCGCCGCGCAATTCGGATTCCTTCCCGGATTCCTCTGGCTCCTCCTCGGCGTGGTGATCGCCGGTGCAGTCCAGGACTTCATCATATTCGCCGCATCCGTGCGCCATGACGGCAAGTCGCTCGCCGAGATCGCAAGGACGGAGATCAGCCCGCTCAGCGGGGCCGTCGCCTCGGTTGCGATACTCGTGATCATCGTGGTTGCCCTCGCAGGACTCGGCATCGTGGTCGTCAACGCACTTGCCGAAAGCTCCTGGGGAACATTCGCAATCGGCATGACGATCCCCATCGCATTCTTCATGGGAATGTGGATGTTCAAGTTCAGGAAAGGAAAAACCGCCGAGGCAACGGTCATGGGAATAGTCCTGCTCACGCTCGCCGTCGTTTTCGGAAAATACGTGCCCGAATCGCCGCTCGCGGCTTATTTCACATTCAATCATGGCACACTCACGGTACTTCTGGCTATTTACGGCTTCTTCGCGTCAGTGCTCCCCGTCTGGCTGCTCCTATCGCCGCGGGATTACCTCAGCTCTTTCATGAAATTAGGCGTCGTCGCGTTTCTCGCACTCGGCATAATAATCGTCGCGCCCGAGCTCAAGATGCCCGCTTTCACAATGTACACTCACGGCGGCGGACCGATAATACCCGGCAAGGTCTTCCCCTACCTTTTCATCACAATCGCGTGCGGCGCGATATCCGGATTCCATGCCCTCGTAAGTTCCGGCACTTCTCCGAAGATGGTGTCGAAGGAGTCGCACATACGGACAATAGGCTTCGCCGCGATGCTCGCGGAAGGGTTTGTGGGAATACTGGCGTTGATCGCCGCTGCGAGCCTCTACCCGCACGATTACTTCGCGATAAACGTACCGGTGCAGAAATTCGCCGAGATGGCGGGACAGCTTAAGGTAATGGGCTTCACGGCCTCCAATCTAGCCGGGCTTTCAAAGGAAGTAGGCGAGCAGCTCGCAGGCAGAACAGGCGGCGCAGTTTCATTGGCAGTCGGGATGGCGCAAATTTTCTCCTCTATTCCGGGCCTCCGAGGCCTGATGGCGTACTGGTACCACTTCGCGATAATGTTCGAGGCCCTCTTCATTCTTACGACGATAGATGCCGGGACAAGGATCGGAAGGTTTGTCCTCCAGGAAGCACTCGGAAAAGTTTATAAACCGTTCGCCGAGACAAAATGGATGCCGGGAACGATTCTGACGAGCGCGGTCGTGGTATTCGCGTGGGCTTACTTCATTTATACCGGAAGCATTTCCACGATCTGGCCGATGTTCGGCGCGGCGAACCAGCTTCTCGCCACAATAGCGTTGGGGATAGGCACCACTTACATAATCAACCGCGGCAGGGCGAAATATGCATGGGTGACGCTCGTCCCGATGATCTTCGTCGGGGCCACTACTCTCACTGCCGGTTGGATGAACATGACTAACATTTATTTCCCGATGACGTCGCAGCCGGGGATGGAAGTGTCGGGATACCTGAACCTGATTCTGACCGGGATCATAATGGCGAGCGCCGTGATAATCATCATGGACGCAGTGCCGAAGTGGTACAGCACGGTCAAGGGAACGAGGCGGGTATTTGTGGAGGAAGGCGTTTCAAAGTGAGTATGGTGCGGGAAAGCGGAGGAAGACAAAGAGAAGAGGGGACAAGAAGGATGGGAGAACGAAATCTTTCTGATTTCATTTTCTGGCTTTTGTGGTTGAAGGGTCGAGCAACCTTGGGCAGGGACCCGAAAAGATGGAACTATAGCATTCTTACAATACATTCGAGCCGGTGCATCAGGCCAAAAGTATGACTAAATTGGACTGACATGAAGAAATTCTTCATACATGTATATGATCTGACCGCTTTCTCTCTCAGATTCTTTAAGGAAGCCGTTCTCCCTCCCTATGAATTCGGCGAATTCGCAGGTCACCTGGAAAACTTCGGCTCGCGCTCATTCCCGCTCGTCAGCGTGATCGGGCTTCTCATGGGACTCATTCTCGCCCTGCAAACAAAGCCGACTCTTGCCCGCTTCGGTGCGGAATCTTTTCTACCGGCGATGGTCGCAATCTCAGTAGTCCGGGAGCTCGGCCCGGTAATCACCGCGCTCGTCGTGGCGGGCCGTGTCTCGAGCGGCATCGGCGCCGAAATCGGCTCGATGAAGGTCACAGAACAGGTGGACGCGCTCGAAGTGTCGTCCGTCGATCCATACCGCTTCCTCGTGGTTCCACGCGTCCTCGCAGGCATAATAGCTCTGCCGCTGCTTACCGCCTACGCCGACTTTCTCGGCATCATCGGCGCGTTTCTTGTTATGTTCGTGTCGGGCGGAATGGGATGGCAGCTTTTCATAACTTCGACAATCCGCTCCCTTTCGATAGCCGACGTTATTCCCGGCATCGGAAAGACTTTTTTCTTCGGATATATCATAGCTATCGTCGGGTCTTACTTCGGCTTCAAGGCGTCGGGCGGAACGGAAGGAGTCGGCAAGGCAGCCACATCGGCGGTCGTCTTTGCATCCTTTCTGATACTGATAACGGATTTTGTTCTCGTGAAGCTAGGAATATTGCTCTTCGAATAGGAGGTACAGAACAGCAAAGTGACAGTGTAACAGAGTGACAGGGACTATGAAAGATCAGGGACTGACCGGCTCCAATTGCCTTCCAGTTCCGACAGGTTACGGCATCATACATCGGGATGAAAATGATAGAGATCGGCGGTTTACATAAATCATTCGGCGCCCAGCGTGTCCTGATGGGCTTGAATCTCAGCGTATCGAACGGCGAGACATTTTCCATACTCGGGAAGAGCGGAAGCGGGAAAAGCGTGATGCTGAAATGCATCGTCGGACTCATGTTGCCCGACGCGGGCGACATCACGGTCGATTCCATGCGTGTCGACGCCGACGATCGCAAGACGCTCAAGCAGATCAGGAGAATGATCGGCTTCCTTTTCCAGGGAGGAGCTCTTTACGACTCGATGACTATCCGGGAAAATCTGATTTTCAACCTGACGAGACATCATAAGGTAAAACACAGCGAGGCGTCGGAAAAGGCCGCGCATTATCTAACGCTTGTCGGACTCCCGGACTTCATCGACAAGATGCCATCCGAACTCTCGGGCGGGATGAGGAAAAGGGCCGCGCTTGCGCGGGCGCTCGTAATCGAACCGCAAATACTTCTGTACGACGAGCCGACGACGGGCCTCGACCCGATCACTTCGGCGGAGATAGGCGAACTCATCAGAGAGATGCACGACCGGTTCAAAGTAACGGGGATCGTCGTCACGCACGACATTCTCTGCGCGGGAATAGTGAGCGACAGGGCCGGCGTCTTGAAAGACGGGCTGCTGAAATACACAGGAGCGCTCAACGAGCTCGTTCAAATCGAGGATAAAGAGATCAAGGGATTTTTCAGGAAGCCGATATGAAGAAAAACAGTTTTGACATAAGAATAAGTAATCAATATTACCGGGATCCGATGTCATGAAGAAAACTTATGCTGCATTGCTGGGGCTGTTCGTCGCGGTAGGTGTACTGATACTTGTCGCGGGCATATTCCTGATCGGCGAGCGCCAGGGGATATTCACCAAGTCGACCGATATTCTGGCGCGGTTCAACTCAGTCGAGGGACTCAAGAAGGGCGCCGCCGTGCGCCTCCTCGGAATAGACGTCGGCACCGTCTCGGACATCAGGATATGGAACAATGTCGCACTTGTCGATCTTAAGGTCTTTTCGGGCTCCAGGAAGTTCATCAAGCGGGACTCGAAAGCAATGCTCGAAACTGAGGGACTTGTCGGAAACAAGTTCGTAGTCCTCACTCCCGGGACGGATGGTTCTCCCTCCGTGCAACCGCTCGACACATTGAATTCGATAGAAGAGCCGAACATTTCCCAAATCATAGTTGAGACGAGAGAAACGATCGCGAGCGTGAAAGATATGGTCACCCAGTTTTCGGGAATCCTTGCGGACGTCAGAGGGGGACGCGGAACTCTCGGTAAGCTTGTGACCGACCCGAGCGTGTACTATGCACTTCAACACGCGACATACGAGGCCGATTCGAGTCTCAAGAAAGTCTCCCAGAAGTTCTCGGACATGGCAGACGTTATATCTGGCCTCGGCGTGTCGCTCAATCGCGTTGTCGGCAAGACCGACTCCGTCCTTTCCAGCGTCAACCTTGCCGTGCAGAACTTCGACACGACCTCCGCGAATATCAAGCTGATGGTGGCACAGCTCGACACCGGTCAGGGATTGGTCTCTTCCCTTCTCCACAACCGCGCTGTGTATGACACGGCGATGGCGGTGGTCTCGACGACGCTTTCCGCTGTGAAGGAGGCACAGATCGGACTGCAAAAATTCGCCGGCAACATGGAAGCGCTGCGCCACAACTGGCTTTTCAGCAGCTATTTCGCTGGACAGGCGCAGGACGAGTATTCCAAGAAGGAGAAGGAACTGAAACAGATCGAGCAGCAAATCCAGGAGAGGAGCGAACAGCTCGACACAATGGAGAAACAGATGAAAGAGATACAGAAAAAGATCGGTGCGGCACAGGAAAAATAACGGAATCGTGGGAAAATAGGGAAAGGATGGGATGGTGGAATACGGGAATATTGGAACAAGGAATTGATGGATTATATGGATAATGCCGAGTGCCGAAGAATGTTGAAGTAAATCCAACGCTTCACGGGAGATCGATGGAGTCATGTGGTTCTCAAGCAACCGTTAGCGCGTTAGGCGCGGCCTGTTTGTAGAAATCCGGCAGAGGAAGAACTCGCGAGCCCCGGAAGGGTGGCCGGTCAATTGAGGGCTGAACTCTTCCTAAACGCAAGATTCGCACTCACCGATTTCAAACCCAATATCATCAATGCAATGCCCGCGGCAAGCAGACTGGCTATGGAATCAATTTCCCCTGCAGGATGGAGCCTCATGACAATTTGTCCGGCGTTCCCCAGCACCGACAGGAACGCCCACAGACTAAGCGCGCCGATCTCAAAAAGGATCAGCCCAACCAGGACATTCGCGATCGACTCAAGCATCGGAAGCTTCGGCCGCTCTTTAGGCATTATTCTTCCAAGCTTTTCAAATTCCACCTGCAATTCCAAATTGTGACGCCTTTGCTGCTGATCGAAGAACGCGGATATAACGACTGCGACAATGAGTATGGCGACAAACATACGTTATCCTTTCCTGAGCTTTCCAGCGTCTCTCAACGCCATCACAGAAAGAAGGACCGAAAGCAATATGATCTCCGCAGCGAAAATGAAAAGAAACGCCTCGCGCAGAAGGACGAGCCTCCTAAAGAAAAAGAGGCCGACCAGATCCACAACAAGAAGAGCAAGTGCAGTAGCGGCTGTAGTTGCTACCTTCGTCCAGTTCGGACGAATTCCGTATTGCGGCTCAATGCCATTCCTCAGTCCGTAAATGGCCTTCTTATGCCGAATATCGCGCTCGTGATATTCCCAGAATCCCCAAACCACAATTAGACTTATTACAATGATCGTTGAAGCGTTGCTAGTCTCCAGTTCCACTCGTAACCTCCCTATTTCAATCCTTTAGACAACTCCGAACAGTTTTTTCTTTCACTGAAAGAAAATTAGCTTGAAGGAAGTCTAACCTTTTGTACGCGCCATGAAACACTAGTGTCAGAAAATTCGGGATGGGCTTGGACAAATCTGCAGCAGGCGGGACATTCAGGGATATCGTAAACCTCTACTCAGAATGCGTGTTCAATCTCGCACTCAGGATGTTAGGCAACCGGGAAGAGGCCGAAGAGGCAACGCAAGATGTATTCATGAGAGTGCTTCACTCGATCGATAAATTCAGAGGAGATTCAGGTCTTGGGACGTGGATCTGGCGTATTGCGACAAACGTCTGCCTGACCCGCAGAAAGAAGAAAAACATCTTTTCGGTAAGCCTTGACGCCATTCAGGTCGATCCGTCCGATGGGAGAATCGAGAGCCATTCAAGACAGGAAAGATCGCTTTTTGCCCGAGAGCGCACAGATATTATCCAACATTACATATCGTTGCTGCCGCCGGGCGAATCGGCGGTTATCACGCTTTTCTACCTTGAAGAACTTTCTTACGAGGAGATATCAGATATATTGAAAATGCCGGTCGGCACTGTATCCACCTCGCTGCATAGAGGACGGCAGAAGCTCGGAGAGATGTTAAGAAAGGACGAGACAAATTTATGAATTGCGAAGACTTCAGATACCGCTCGGATAACATGGCGGAGTCGAGGAAGCCGGTCGTTCCTGGTAATCTTCCTCCGGACATGCATTCCCATATTGACAAATGTGCGGCGTGTGCGCTCTATCTCGATTATGCCCGTGCCGGTGCAGACGCAATGCTAAAAGCACGACACAAAGAGATGCCTCATGAGCTGTATGAAAGGCTCATCCAGCTCGAAGCTGAACCGCGCGGAACCGTGCGGCAGACATTCAACACATCTTTTCTTATTTATATCCTTCAGATTTTTATCCCGACAATGATGATATGGATAGCTGGAGAATTCATGCCGGCTCCCGCATCCGCTTTGATTGAAATCCTCTTGATGGTCTTCGCGATGGTGTTGGCCTTCGAGAAAACCGCCAGAAGGCTCGTGACGGACAGGGTCTGAGTCCCACAAGCGGCTGCGCAAAAGATTGACCACGGAGAGCACAAAGACTAAGCGGCGCCCCACACTCAGAAAGTCCGCAAAGAATTTATCCGGATTCTTTGTGCCCTCTGTGCCCTTCCTTTGTGGCCTCTATGGTAAAAAAAGCGCAGCACCCAGCTCAGAAACTCGTCGACACGACCAGCATGTAATTCCTCAGCGGCGCCATGTTCCCTATCATCTCAACGTAGTAGTAATTAAACAGGTTATTGATGATGAGGTCCACATCCAAGGGTATTCCCGCCGAAGAGAGATCTACTCCGCCCCGGACGTCAGTGATGTACGCCGGCACCCGGTCATTGCCGTTCCTGACAATCCCCAGTTGTACCAGCTGCCTGTCATAATTCTCGAACTTGCTGACGTATCTGAAGTCGACGGACGCACGGTAGATCGATTTCTGAAAATCGGCGGACACGTAGAACAGCTCTCGCGACCTGTATTTCAGAATATCGTGGTTCGTGAGATCGAGAGGATAGATGCGAGTGTAGCTCGCCTTCAACGTGAGAAAGTCGGTCCCGGCATCGCTCGACGCGTCGATCTCGTATCCCTGGATTCTCGCGCGGGTAACGTTCTGAAAAGTAATCTGCCCGGAATTATTGAACTCAGGCTCGATCATGTTCCAGTAGTCGCTCTGAAAAATCGCGGCGTCAATTAATCCATAAAACGAAAGCGGCACGATACCTCCGATCTCCTCGGAAAGGCTCCGCTCAGGCAAAAGATTTGGGTTCGGAACAATCGAAACCCCGCCGGATTGTATAGACGCATATGTCTCTCCCACGCTGGGCGCGCGAAATCCTGTACCTATCGAAGCGCGAAACGCCGTCCCATTTCCGATGTCGTACACCAGGCCGAGCTTCGGGTTGAACTGGTTGAAGGAGGCCTTCCCTTGAATCTTCTCGTAATCGTACCTTCCACCTACGGTCGCGCGGAGGCTGTCGAACCTTTGTTCTGCTTGAATGTATGCCGCGCCGGAGTTGCTCTGCTTATTGGTGAAGGAATTTGAATTGATGAAATCGAGCTCCCCATCCGCGCCGAACGTCAGAACAGTCGACGGCGACGCATTCCATGTCCCCTGGTATTCAAGATATCCTGTACTTGAATTTGACGTGTCGCCGATACCGGTCGGCGTGTTTCCAAAATTGTCGTACCAGTAATTGTAGTAATAACTCCCGCGCAGGACGTAAAGGAATTTATCCGACACAACGTTGGTATAAATACCTGCGAGGTTGGCACGTGTCGACTTAACCCATTGACCGAGCGAATTTGCCGACGGCTGAAGGGCGTGGTCTATATCTTCCCAGTAAAGGAAATTGCCGGAGTACTGGTCGAAAAGGTTTCCGAAGATTTTCAGACTCTGGTTCGAACCGATGGTACCGGCCGTTTCCGCGAAGAGGTTCATCCGCCTGAAGAAATCGTTCTGTATGTAGCCGTCGTCTCTCTTGTAGCTGAGCGACGCCGTGACGCCGAAATCGCCGAGTCCGATCGGCTGCGAGTGGGTAATCGAAGCGCCCTGGAAATATCGCGGATGCGGCGACCACTGCCAGCTTGCATAAGTCGGCTGCTGGTAGAAACCGCCGTACATCTTTACACTTGTCGAGTTCACGTCGACGTTGTTCTTTGTTATCACATCTATGACGCCGCCGAGCGCGCTCGATCCGTATAGCGCGGAGCCGGCACCCTTCATCACTTCCACTCGCTCGATGTCGGATACCGGAATCGATTCCCAGACGGCCTGGCCGGTGTCGCCCGTGAGAAGCGGTATGCCGTCGATGAGGAGAAGGACCCTGCTCCCTATTCCGCGGGCGTAGCCGCTCGAGCCGCGTATGTTTAACTGGTCCTGCACGAAGTTCACGCCCGGCACGTACCGGAGCGCGTCGCCAAGCGAAACGACATCCCTCCGCTGAAGAGATGCCGAGCTGATCACGCTCATGCTGACCGGGACATCGGTTAAGAGCTGTCTCCTCTTGCTCGCGGTCACCACCACCTGGTCCGCCTGGATCGGAGATGGTATGAGGTAAATCCTCAGCGCCTCCGCCTCGGGATTCCCGGCGGATACGGTTCTGATGGATTTCTTGAAGCCTATCATCGAGACAGAGAGCCGGTAAGTGCCTGAAGGTATTTGCTGAAATCCGAAACTCCCGTCTACTCCTGAGAGCGTACCTGTCCTGATTTGTTTCCCCTGACCGCGTGATTGCAGCATGACTGTTGCGCCGGCGACTGCGCTGGAATCTTCGGCAGACAGCACGACGCCTGCAACCCTTGATTGCGGGAAGCTAGTGCCGTACAGAAGGAGAAGCGAGGCTGCCGAGAGGATTAGGAGGCGTATTTTTGAAATCGACATCTATATCTATTCCATTTACAAATGAGCCCGGGGTGACGACAACGGAATCGGGCTGGCCGACGCCATGCGAGTAACCGTAAGCACCGACGACCTTCCAGTCCTGAAAAACATTCGAGCCGTACTGAAGCGCCACGGCAACGTATTCAAAAGCTGCGGCCGAATCGAGATTGAACTTATACGAAAGCGAGTCGACAAATTTCGGCAACCCCGCCGCCCCGATAATGGGATAAACGAGAGCCTGCCCATTTGTCACCTCGGTGAGGATATTCGTAGGCGGATATTTATAAAACGCCACAACCCGAAGATCCTGCACACTGTCCGACGGAGGCCACGCAGAGACAAACCGTACTGTTCCACCAAATCCCATTTGACCGGCAGAAGAAGACTGAGTTGGCGCGAGACCGCCGTTGCAGCCTGCGAACAGCGCTGTAAAGAAGAACGCCGCAATCGAGATACTGAGCCTTAGTGCACGTAGAGAGTTGGAAGTACCGGTTGTCAGATATGCCGATCTCAATTGGGCTTTCAAAGCATAACTCCAAATAGTTTCTATGACAAAAGGCCGATAGTCAGTCAGGACGGGTTTCACAGACATGTCCAGATTCTTACTAGTGCCCATCCAACAATCGTTTGCTAAGTTGGTCCCGCCAAAAGCGGGCGGGATGCTCATTCCAACAATAATTTTACCTGCACGTTGTTTGGTAAAATTAGTTGGAATGGCACTAGCAGCATGAGGAACACAGATCGATTCCGGCGGCTGAAAACTAGCCATCAAGTGGTGGATTTTCAACCGGAAGGCTAACTATGCACAAGTACGTGGCTTGCGGGGTGGATGGGGCTGTTTTCTTCGAACTTGATCGGGTAACGCAAGGCCTCATATCGACTCTTGAACTATCTACCGGGTCGCCCCGAAAAGCGTCCACGGATAGGAAAGCATGTTATGAAGATACAGGCCTTCCCACTTGTACCCCGGGTGGCGCCGGAAATACTCGGACGCGATGAAGTTCGTGCCGTCGGGATGTCCCATGTGTGCCCAGAGATCCATCTTGTCAGCCAGGTCCGATGATGTCACCTTTCCCTGCACGGCGCCGGCGGGATTGAACGGACCCCATCCCCACTGGCGGACGCCGAGCGGATCCTCGTCGTTGTGTCCGCAAATCACATAGCTGTCGTGGGCGAACCTTCCGCGAACCTGGTCGTAATCGTCGCCTAAGATTTTCTCGGCAATCTTCACGTCTATCTTTCCTTTGTACTCCCGCATCAGAGTCTCAAGCCGGAGTTTCCTGTCGTCCATCGAGCTGTATTTGTCGTACGGATTAAATACCGTCTCTTCCCTGATGATCTTCGGATCGCTCGGAAAATTTGAGCCTACGAAATAGCCGTTGTCCGTGCGCCAGACCTTGAAATACTTCAGGCCGAGTTCCAGGCGCGCGATCTCGTTTGTCTTTGTATCGCCGATAAGCCAGTCGTTCGCGTAGGCGCCGTTGTTGTCCTTCGTCATGATCCGCACGAAGTCGCCGATAGTGTTCGAATACTGCTCGGCTTCTCTGGCGCGCATGAACTCCGGCGCGCCGTCCGGATTGAATCCTCTGAAACCGGTTATCGTGGTTTCGGTAATGAGTATGCCGGCACTGTTCTCAGCGAAGTCGTCGCCGCTGTCGATGAATCCGGGAAACGCGTCCATGAGTATGCTGTTCCCTTTTTCAGGGACGATATCCTCAATGATGTTCCACCGCTCACCGATAATGTAGTCGGTCCAGCAGTTATGTGCCATGACGATCCTGCCGTTGGATGTGTAACTGCCGGTGGCAATGAACGCGCTGCAATTTCCGGGCGCCTTCCCTCGATCTCTCCGTTCCCTGAGCTCCCGGATGAGCTGGGGGCGGTAATAATAAGCGATTTCCATCCACCCGTTCAGAGCAGTTATATCGATCGCGTCGTATTTATAGCCGCGGGCGCGAAGGCCGTCGGCAATTCCTCCGATCTCGCTCCTGTATTCGTCGGTCAGCTTCGGCCAGAACATGCGTCGAGCCGCGTCTCGATAGAAAGTCCAGTTTTCTCGTGTGGTGCGGCCGAGATAAAACTTCAGCATGCGGATGCCGTCGTCGATTTCGGGAGCGAGGAGGTAGCCGTCCTGGTAGCCGATGTCGGCAGGTGAGCCCTGGAGGTGAACGAATATCCAGCCGTTCTTGTCGACCCTGAAGGAATGCGCTAGTTTTGGATTGGGAGAAACAAACGCCACGCTGCCGGAAAACATTGTCGCGGCAATTAATACAGCAAAACCTTTCAAACGACCGAAAAGAAGGTTAGTGGTGATCAATTGCTCGGTTGTGACGGGTTCCTGAAGACATTATCCGGTACGGACCAGGCATTAGGGAATCCGTGGTTTGCGATATAATTGACCGCCTGGTTTGCTTCGTACCTCGCGCGGAAGTCACCCACTCTCACCTTGTAGTAGGGCGAATCATAGACGATGTAAATGTTGTAGCTAGGTAAAAGCGAATCGGCCTTCGCTTTCATGGCAATAGCTTCGGTAAGGTTCTGAGTTGTCAGTATCTGAACACGGAATCCAGGAATCGTATTATAACTCGCGGCGCTTGTCAGTATTTGAAGCGTATCTTTCTTTGCCGCGACGGTATCGCTCTTTGCACCGGTAGTGTCGGAGAGGATAGAGAGAGAATCCGTGGCAACGTTGGCCGTATCGTTTGCCGAAGAGAGCGAATCCCTTTTCAGGCCCGTGGTGTCGCGAACAATCTTTACAACAATGCCTACCGCCGATGAAGTCGGGTTTGAGCTCGTATCTGTTTGCGAGATCTGGCAAATTGCAGGCATCGATGAAAATGTGAGGAAGACGATGAAGAGTGGCGAAATAATCGAGAGAGGAATAAAGGTTCCGCGTTTCTCCAAAACTAGCTCCAGTTGCTGTTGATAATCACTGGAAAGAAGTTACGGGCACTGGCTTTTTAAAACAAGGGGGCGGTAATTATCGATTTTGCTCCAAATTCAGCCATCGCTGATCCGAAAATAGTTTTTCAATCCCAAAGTCCGCCAAGAAGCGCAAAGCATATTCGATAATGAGAAACTCTTCGGACCTTCGCCCTTCCGCACGAACATTCTTGAAAGAGTGGTGCTTCCCGCACATGAGTGAGCAAACTGGAATATGCGGGATGCAACTCGATGGAATCCGGCGGTTGATTTGCCATATGCGGCATGACGTAAGATCGGGCTACGGCCGATTGACCTTACGGTCGGTCTTCACGCGTATTGATCCGTGATCCTCTCTTGATTTCCGTGTGCAAAGGTTTCTCCCGACAAACAAAAGAAGGCGGACGGAGTTAACCGCCCGCCCTCAGGGTAGAAGGGTCGATAGGGACGACCTTACTTCAACAAAAGCATCTTCTTTACTGCCGAGAAATTCGGAGTCGACAGCCTGTAGAAGTACACTCCGGTCGGCATCATGGCGCCGTTGCCGTTGCGTGCGTTCCACGTTACGACGTGCGAGCCCGCACCCATCGTTTCGTTAACGATCGTCGCAATTCTCTGTCCGAGGATATTGTAGATCGTTACCGTCACGTGCATCGACGCAGGGATGCTGAACGCTATCTGTGTCGTCGGGTTGAACGGGTTCGGGTAGTTCTGGTCGAGCGTGTAGTTCACAGGCTGAACCGGCGCGCTCTGCTGAATTGCCGTCGGTACTTCGGGAGTCACGGTCATATTTGAGGTGGACGTTACCGGGTTGCCGCTGGCATCATAGGACGGCGAGGCAGTCTGAGTCGAACCCGATGTGAAGCCTATTACGTCGGTTTCCACCGTATAGTTTCCGGGAGCAAGTCCGGGAATCGTGTAGGAACCGTCGCTGTGAGTGATGCCGTAGCCGGCGAGGTTACCGTTGGAATCAAATGCATAGACAATGGCACCGTCGACTCCCGCGGATGTCGAGGAGGACGTAACGGTTCCGTTGATGGCGGTGTAGCCGGAGGTCGAGGACGCCATCGACATCACGTAGATGTCTACGCCGCTGGTGGTGTTACCGTCAATCTGCACAGCAGAGGCATCCTTCCATTTCACAGTCGGACCGGTAAGGCTGTAGAACGACGGCGCATAGCTTCCGAGAGGTATCGCAAGGATCTTGTAATATCCCGGAGGGAGATTTGCGAGAGTATAGGCACCTGTACTGTCGGCATCCGCGAAATACGCACCCGCCACATGCATCTTCAGGGTATCGCGATAATCCCAGACATCCCGGAAAGCGATGATCCTGGCAGGAATTCCGACGCCGCTGGTCGAATCCATAACGGTGCCGCTAATCTGTCCGAGCGCGACGGGCGGCAACGGCGAGAGTGCGAAGTTGATCCCAGTCGTATCGCTGTTTAGTGCGATAACATCGGCGGCCAAGAGGTTGGATTCATTATTGAAGAAGACTCTGTGAAAGCCCGGAGCCTGCGCGAAAGCGATATAGAAGCCCTCGGGGAGAGAATCGGCAGTATAGACTCCGTTGCTGTCGGTATGGGTCTTGTAAATGTAAGGAGAGTTGCCATCGAGATTGAATGCGCGGACGGTATTCCTCTCCTGGTACATGTGCTGGAAGATATCCCGGTAGTTATCGCCAATTTGCCACTCGTTCCGGTCTTCCTTTGCGGAATTGAACACGAATCCTGCCCTTGCAAAGACGACGAGCGCTCCTTTAACGACACCTCCCGTTGTATCGGTCACAGTCCCGGTAACGCTGAACTTAGGAAGGGCAGCAAAACGGTCCTGCAGTTTGAAATCAGCGATCTGGGGAGTCGTGTCGCTGACAACGACGGGTGTCGCGCTCTCCATATCCGATGCTCCATTATACCACTGGGGTAGATAGTTCGGGTTCATCGGTATCGCACGCACGAAATACTTCCCGGCATCGACGTGATGGATCGCATAGTCGCCGTTCGAGTCGGTAACTGCATGATAATCGAAGTGCCAGTCATTGTCTCTTTGATAGAGTCTCACAAGGACGTTTCGTTCAGGGTTTCCGAGGGTATCGGTGACTGTCCCGGCGATAGTGCCGTTGAGGGCCGCAACCCTTATCGCGAATTCCTGATTCGCGTGACCGCCGTTACTCGAAATCACCACGACATCCACGTCATACCAACCTCTCGCCTGTGGGATCCAGGATATGAGTCCGGTGGAATCGATCGCCATAAGCTGCGGATGATCCTCACCGAGCTTGTAAGTAAGCACAGAAGTCGAATCTGACGAGACCGCCGTTACCTGATAACTGTAAAGTGAATCCACGGTCCCGTTGAGCGGAGGTGCAGAAGTTATCGTAACGTGATCAATGTTGTAGTTTTCGAGGTTCACAAATACTTTTGCATAGTTACTGACTTTCATCTGCCCGGCTGCGTTAAAAGCCCTGACCTGATAAACGAGCGCCATCCTGGTGTCGGCTATCGAGGTATCGTTGTACTCCGTTGCGATTGTAGAATCAATTTTGGAATAGGAAATATTCATACTTGTATCGGTGATGCTCATCTCTCCACGGTAGACCAGATAATACGCGACCGTGAAGTTTTCCGGTTTCTCCCAGGAGAGAGAGACCTTTCCTTCATCAAGGGATGCTTCGAGAGAGAAGTTGCCGCTCAACATCTGCGCGAATGCAGAGGAGAACGTCAGCATCACTCCCGCCATAACGAGGAAAGAGAGGGTATATATTTTTCTTAACATAAATTCCTCCAGTTTTTATAGCAGTAAATTTCAAAGCGTATGCCGCAAAATTATCCGCCGTAATCTGCTAAATAGGGGGATTCCTAATGGTTAGTCCTGAGGCCATGCGCAAAAATTGCATCGTCGATGCGGCGTATGTGCAATTTAGGATTGGGAAAAGATCAAAAATTAACGTTGAAGCTGAGTCCCACCGATCGGGTCACAGGAGAGTATTGAGGGGTGAAGTGTGGCGGAAGATGAAGGAACGAATCGAACTCTGAGTAAAGGTAGAACACTATGAAAGCGGAAACCGAATAGAACTCCGTCTTGTAGTAAAGGTTGTAAGTCTTGTACCTGCTCTCCGCGAGCGCTGGCGTAGAGGCATCCAGATAACTGGTGCGGGCATTTCGGCGGAGTATATCGGAAGCGATCGCCGACAAAGCGGCGGCGGTTCCTGCACCGAGGAGTATGTATCCTTTTGTACTTCGTCCCTGATGAATCTGGTCCCATCCGGGAAAAACTATTGCCCTGAAGGTCGCCTCACTCCGTTGGAGGACTTCGACACGCTTCGTCAACCGGGCGCTCTCCTCATGCGAATGAAATTTCCGCCTCGCCGTTTCGAATACGCTCAGTATTTTAGGCGATGTCAGAACCGGGTCTAGCGTCAACGATGAGTCGAGACGCAGCGCCTTCATGAAATGCTCGATCGCCGATTCGTTCCGCCCCTCCGCGACAAGGGCGAATCCGAGATACTTCTCGAGTTGAACTCTAGCTGAGTCGCTCACGTGTCTGTCTTCGAGCATACGTCTCCCCTCAAGCTCCGCGGAAATATAGGAGCCATTGTCGAAGAGCTGTTTGATTTCCGAAATCGTGGAATCGGTTGAAGGCGAAATCTGTGCGAAGGATACGGAAGGCAGGCACGATAAAAGTGACAGGGCCAGCCAAAATGTGAGGGATGGCCTTAACTGTTTACAACCGCCTGCGCGGTTAGTGTGCGCTGAGGCGCCGATGGCTTCCCGCGACAAGACATGTTCGATGAAGCGGGACAACTTGTTGCCAATCGCCATTACTTGATCAGGACCATTTTCCTGTAAAGACTTCCTTTTTCGGTTTCTAACCTGTAAATATAAGCCCCGCTCGGCAGATTCGCACCATTGAACACCGCACTGTAGCTTCCTGGGTGCATGAACCCGTCAACAAGGTTCTTCACTTTTTGACCAAGCATATTGTAGACGTTCAGGCTCACCTTGCTTCCGGGAGAAGGAACAGCGTAACGTATTGTGGTAGTGGGATTAAACGGATTCGGATAATTCTGATCGAGTGAAAATCCCTCAGGAACAGGAGGCGATGGGTTGTTGACGACGGCGGTAACAAACTGCGGGACCTGATAAACCGAAGCGACAGCTACCTGACCGTTCTTGTAGTTCGGCGACACTCCACCGAAGAGGTAGATAGCTCCGTTACTTCCCAGGGCAGCGACAAAACCTCTCCGGGGAGAGTCAATGAATGCGGTTGTAGGTTTCTCAACTACGCTATCCGGGTTTCGGAAGTTGAACATTTCGACATCCTGGAAGTACCCGCTGCTGTTATTGGAAGAGCCGTATCCGGAAACGACAAAGACAGAGTCTTCCTCAACCACATATCCAAAGAAAGCCCTTGTGTTACTCCATGTGAGTCCGACGCTCACGACTCCGACCAACGGCACATATCTCTCGATGATCCCGATCGGCCCAATAGTCGCACCAACACCGCCGAAAATATAAACCGAGTTTCCAACTTTCGCGACATGATGGAACGCCCGCCCAAAGAGGGTCGGCTCGGGAAGTATTCTCCAAGTCGCATTCTCAGGGTTGTACTCTTCGACCTCTTTGTGAAGGACATTTTCGGAATCACCTCCGCCAAAGACGAGTATGTGACCGTCGTAAGCAGTGGCAGCGGCTCCCTTTCTGGCAAATTTCATACTTGCCGTATAACGCCAGGTATTGCTGGACGGGCTGTAAACCTCAACTGAGTTCAGGACATTTCCAAGGCTGTCGACACCACCCATTACATAAACCGAATCGTCGACAGCAACAGCGCAGGCAAAGACTCTAGGAGTCTCGAGCGGCGCAATATTCGTTTTCCACGAATTAGTCTCGAAGTCAAAGGCCTGAACAGTAGAAGTGCCGGTCAGGTTCTCAATGTTTCTTCCACGCAAATCCTGCGCACCGCCTATGAAATAAATGGTGTTCTCGATTCGGGCGGAGCACATGCCGACCCGCGGATAAGGCATATCCGGTACGCTGCTAACTTCTGCAAAGGCAGAGGCTTGCGATGCCAGCAACAACGCGAATGCCGCCATCAGTATCTTCGCGAAATATGTCTTTATGTTCCGATCCACTACCATTTTCAATATATTCTGCAATGGGCGTGCCGTTACTTACCTTCCTTATTCGGAAGAAAGCTGAAGTTCAATCGGAGTGTATCTCCAGGTTTCACGTCGAGGGACTTAACGATATCCTGAAAAGCCGGATTGTGAATTCGAATGCGTCGCGTGCCGGCAGAAACTACGATCGGCTGCGCGGAGGGGGTGGTCTCGCGGAATTGGTCGTCCACATAGACGTTTCCCCATGGCTCGACACTCACCAACAAATATCCTGAGCTCTTGAGGAAATTTGCGTCCACAATAGAAAGATTGTCCTTTGTGACATCGACCTGTTTTACAATCGGGGCAAAATTGGGATTGCTGAACGTCACGGTGTGATCTCCGGTCGGGATTTTTATGGAGCCCGAAATTGGAGTTGTGCCGGCATACTCATTATCGATGAATATTTTTGCCCATGGAGTGCAGTGAATCGCGATGTAACCGGAATCAGTTATCGAGTCTGTTACGCGCGCCGCTGTGCCGAGGGCAACTTCAGACGTGTCCGCGGCCGCCGACGGGATCGTTTTTCTTCCGGGCTCGGGTTTTCGATAAATCCCCTGAGACATTTCAGCAGGCACTCGCGCAAATTCTCCTGGAGCATGTCGAGGTTTCAGAAGGACAGTCGAAGCAGTATCCTTGTGCGCTGCAGTCGAGTCGGCGATGTCCGATACGGCTTTCATTGCCGGCCGCCTTAATGCAAATACGATCCCGGCGATTAAGATGAGGCCGATCGCCCCCGGTATCAGAATCCGTCTTCTCATCGGTCCGGCAGGCAATGCAGGGGAAAGAGTCGGCTCGTTCTCTTCACCTTCAAAAGAAGCGAGCGCTTCGTTCGCCGAGGCAAAGCGGTTATGTTTGTCGGGAGCGAGAAGCCGCTTCAGAAACTCTAAAGTATGAAGAGAGCATTGAGAGGCGAATCGGTCTATGGACCGCGCATCGAAAGACTGGATTTTGCTGATGCATTCTGCATACGACCTTCCCGCGAGTATCTTTTCACCTGTCAAAGTTTCCACCAGCGTGACGCCGAGTGAAAAGAGATCTGTCCTCTGATCGACCGTTTCCCCTCTGGCCTGCTCAGGCGACATGTACGCCGGGGTACCTATCAGACTTCCCTCCATCGTGAGAGACGGCGCATCTGAAACTGCGGCGAGTCCAAAATCGGTAACTTTTATGGTCCGGTCATCGGAAACGAGGATGTTTCCCGGTTTGATATCGCGGTGAATGACGCCTCTGTCATGCGCGTAGGAAAGCGCCTTCAGAACGGACAACGCGACTCGCTTCATGAGTTCTTCCGAACGAACATCCTTGTTCTGCAAGAGGTCTTCCAGTGATTTCCCCTCGACATATTCCATGACGATGGCCGGGGATCCTTCCACCTCCGTGAGGTCATAGACCTGCACGATGTTTTCGGATTTGAGAATGGCACACGCCTTGGCCTCACGTGAGAAACGGGCCACGAGATCCTTGTCCCGCAAAAGGTGCTTATGAAGTACTTTTAGAAGAACCGTCCTGTCAAGGATATTCTGGTGAGCCTTGTAGACGCTTGTGGTCGGGCTCTGGCTGATGAGTTCCAGTATGGTGAAGTTATCTTGAGCCATTCGAAGTATCCTTCGGGACTCCCCATTCTTTCAAACGGTACTGAAGCCAGCGAAGAGAGACTCCGAGCTTTTCGGCAGTCCGTGTACGGTTGCCTCCGGTCTCGTTTAGAGTCCTTTCGACGAGTTTCCTTTCAAATTCCTCAAGTGTTAGCCCGGTCTGAAGCAATTCCTCCTCCGAGTACTGTTCAAGCTTCAGGTCCTCTTCCGCAAGCTCCTCCGAGCGGGAGAGAACCACGGCGCGCTCGATGACGTTCTGCAGCTCCCTTACATTGCCGTACCATGGATGGCTCAACAGTTTCGACATTGCGACAGATGAAATGCGCTTTACATTCCGGCCGTGAGTATCGTCGGCTTTTTTCACAAAATGGTTTGCCAGAACTGGTATGTCGTCCGCTCTGTCCCGTAATGGCGGGAGATGGATTCCAACAATGTTCAGTCTGAAATAAAGATCCTCTCTGAATCTTCCTGCCTTGATTTCTTCATGTAGTTTCTTGTTGGTCGCAGAGATTATCCGTACGTCTACTTTCAGTGTCTCGAGGTCACCCAGCCTACGGATTTCCTTGTCCTGGAGCACTCTCAGTAGTTTTGCCTGGAGAGGAGCTGGCAGGTCGCCGACTTCATCCAGAAAGAGAGTTCCTCCATCGGCGTGCTCGATCAATCCTTTCTTGTCCGCGTTTGCGCCCGTGAATGCACCCTTCTTATAACCGAAGAGCTCGCTTTCCAGGAGCTGCTCGGGGATAGCGGAGCAATTGATCGCCATGAAATGTTTGTCTCTCCGCTTTCCCTGGTTGTGGATGGCACGTGCTATCAGTTCCTTTCCCGTACCGCTCTCGCCGGTTATCAGGACGGACACATCGGTGTCGATCACGCGCTGGACGAGATCGAGAGCCGCCTCCCACTGCTTGCTCTTGCCTATTATACCCTGGAAAAGGCTCGCGCTGCTGATCTCGCTCTGGAGACGCGTATTCTCGCTTTTAAGTCTGGCGTAGCGTTTTGCGTTCTCGACGGCCACAGCGGCCAGGTTGCCGAAGACTGCCAGAAATTTCATTGTATCGGTAGTGAACATTCCGCGAGACTTGGTGCTATCAAGATAGATCGCACCTATAGTCTCCTCTTGGAGTCTGAGAGGGACGCAGATTATGGAGAGAATCTTTTGGGCGACGATGCTTCTCGATGCTTCGAAACGTTCGTCGCTTAGCGCATCGAATGTCAGAACCGGCTCGCCCGACTTCAAGACATTGTTGATCACGGAGGAAGATGCGGCGGATTCGATTGCGTCTTTCGGACTGCTGAAGTTCCTGTAGACGACGACGCTGAAGCCACGCTGGTCGGATTCGTCCATCATAACGATGTATCCGCGTTCGGCATCCAGATGGGACATCGCATTTTCCAGGACTCGCTCCAGAAGTTCCTCTTCATCGAGGATAGAGTTGATCCGTTGAGCTATTTCGTAGAGGACTGTGAAATTATCTTTTTGTGGCTCGGTCATGTCAGCTCTTTTAGGGCACTATGAATGAGGCTTCTTTGGATCGGGAACTGTTGCCATAGCTATCGGTGATCCCAATAGTCCAGAAATACTGTCCTGGTACAAGCGAATCAGGATAGGTATAGGAAATGGAATCCGGCCCGAGTATGATCGGGTTCCCCACCTGGGAAGGCGTGCCTGCATTTACCAAAAAGACCTGAAGTGAATATGTGTAATTGAATGAAACCGGTGGGGGGGCCCATTCAAACTTCGGGTATGCAGAAGTCGTATCGCTATTGGCAGGGGAAGTCGGAGAAGGCTCAGACTCAATTATTCTGGAAACGTAAAACGGTCCATGAACAGCTGAGCCATTTTCCCTGTCCCTGGCATCGACGAAAAATTCTTTACCAACCAGCCACTGCAGGTCCTGGCCCGGAAGCTGCGTCGCGTTAATAGTCGCCTGGAATATCCCCGTGCCTCCGGAGTAGTTCATCCTGAACGATAGCGAATCCACCTGTACGCTCACCGATGAGTCTACTATATCGCCGATGCCGTCCGGGTCTATCACGTTTGCAGTAACTGTTGCATAGTAAACAGGACCCGGCCACCATTGGTCGATTTTGGTAGTGACGACCTGTGGATTAGTGATAACCGGGAGCGCGTCGAGATGTAAAGTGGCATCGTATTTTCCCCCGACCGGCAGCGTAAAGTTCAACGTATCGCTCATGTATGACGGTTTTGAGACAATCACGTTAAGACTTCCGGCGGGTGCGTCAGTAAAGCCGAAGCTTCCGTCGGAAGCCGTAAGTTGGGCCGAACCGTTCTGTTCTATCGTAACTAGCGCGTTGGGGATGCCGGAATAAGGATAGCTCAATGTAAGGACTCTTCCGGTAAGATTTCCCGCATTCCGGTAATTCGGAGAAGCGGGATCCAGAGGATTATCGTGAGGGGCATCCGGCGAGCAGCCAAACTGGATCACCATCAGGCTGCAAAATATCATGACGACACCTATCGAACTCCTCATTAGCTCCTACTCAATCAAACTATTTTATTAACAGAGCTGTGCAAAATCAAGTGTAGAGGAACGTTAAATAAATGCAACCCCCGACCGTACGTGCCGGTTCCGGACGAGATATGATCGGTTAGAACAATGAGAAATGGGCAACGATGGAGCGGACCGACGAGAGGAGGCACACTCCGCCGTCCACCCGTCCGCACGAACTTGTGTATGTTTACCGAATTAGAATGGAAGGAAAGTTACGCCTATTTACCGCGGATGACCTTCACGAGTGAACTGGCGACGGAATTTAGGACGTCTTCCGAATTGTAAAAGCCGCTGTTGATTTTCCCGCGCACGTCCGTCAGCTTACTTTGCATTTGTGCATCGTGGAGCTTCACCGCCTCAGGCGAAAGTTGAACCTTGTCACTTACGTTTCCGGTCGAACTCCCCTCCACTTGAGATGTTTTCTCTGTGGCGTTCAATTTGTTTTTGGCTTCTTTCACGTTTAGAGGGCTGAGACTTTGGTCAATCGGGTTAATAGCCATGTCGGCCTCCTCGAATCTTATCCTGCTCATCCTTTGTCGATTTCGCACGAGCAGGGTGGCGCATAGCGGCATAGGCGGCAATTTTTCTTGCGCCTGTGATCGTAGCGAGTTCCTTAGTTAACGACGTCATTCTGGCTCTTATGGTGGCATTAGCTTCAGACACGTCATTTTCGATGTTTTTCATCAAATCTGTCACTTCATTCCTAATATCGGAACTTGCGAACGAAACTTTAGCCTCGCTGAGGATGCGCAAGGCTTCTATAAGGGTGACCCGTTCGCCCGTCAACCTGGCAGCCTCCTGCAGGTGGCAATCGACTATATGGAGTTTAATCTGAGTTGCATTTCTTGCCAGTTCCCGGATTATCCTCACAGCCTCTTGTTCTTTATTCATCTAAAATCACTGCTTAACAGGACCAATTTTTCTATAACAGGTAAAATCGTCATACAGCCATTCCACTCGACGCCATTCCGCTCCAGATATTGTTCAGGTTGCTCTGGGTCTGGCTAAGTTGGATCAGCGTTGACTCGTATGCGGAATACTCCTGCTGCATGGCGTTGGCCTGCAGATTAATACTTTGCTGCATGGAGGTTATCATGTTGTTCATCTGAGTCACCTGGTCTTGAGCGCCGTTGATCTTCTGATCCATGACGCCGCCCGGGTTGGTGAACTGTTGCAGCATGGTATTAAGCTGAGTCGCAACACCCGAAGAGGAATTGAAGAGCGCGATGACTCCACTCGGGTTGGATGTTAGGGCACTGTTGAGCTTGGACTGATCGCTTATCGAAAGGCTGCCGTCGTTGTTCAGCGTAATCCCTATCGCACTCAATGAAGTCGGTCCGCCGCTGGCTGCCGAACTCACCTGCCCCATCACGACATTTTCCAGCGACATCTGAAGGTTCATTATGCTGACATCACCGGCAAGGGATCCTCTGTTGACCGTCTGGTTGCCGGAGGAGTCTGTGGATGTCGTATCGGTAATGTCAGTATTGAGGGTTGACACGACGCTGTTATACTTGCTTATGAAATTGTTCAATGTCGTCTGAATGGCGGTTGTATCGGGACCGACCGTCAGCGTGACGGGATTGGCCGTCGACGCCTGCGAGGCGGCCAGGTTCAGAGTGACACCGGTCAAGACATTTGAAACGGTATTCGAACCGCTGACAATGGGTATGCCGTCGAGTGTGAAATTCGCATCGAGTGTGCTTGTCGAGGTATTCACATATCCCGCCCCCGTAGAGGTAGAAGCGGTGCGCGAGCTTATTACGCTGCTCGTCCAACCGACGTTCTGTAACAATGTGCCTGTCACATCAGCGACGCTTATTGCATTTGCAGATCCGGTATTGGTACTCTGAAAGACAAGCCTGGATGTGGTTGATGTATCGTTGACAACCGAAGCGGTAACTCCTGCACCCGATGAATTAACGGCGCTCGCGATATTTGACAGCACCGTCGAGTTGGTGTCGCCCGCCGCCACGTTCACATTTACATTCGTAGCTTTTCCATTGACGGTTATCGAGAATGTGAAAGTACCGGCCCCGGTGGCGGTGGAAATACTTATGCCCGACTGGGTGAGCTCGTTTGAGACGAGGGTATCGCTCTTCGCGAGCTGGGATACGGAAATGGAGTGCGTTCCGGCGGTAGCGGTCGGCTGTGCAGTAGCGGTTACCACCGAATTGTCTGAAGAAGTTACGGTCTGTGCGGCGAGTGGAGACAGAGTTCCGATCTGCGAAAGGTCGCTTGCCTGTGTCTGCAGGTTTGAAAGAGTGCTTTTGAGCATCTGGTAAACTGAGATCGTCGAATTGATCGACGACACCTGCGCCTGCATATTGTATACCGGTGTACTAATAGACTGGACGTAAGCCTGGACGAGCTGGTCGACGATCGAGGAGGTCGACGCATTCGTACTCAAAGTGGGAGCGGAAGCAAGGCTTGAAATAGAAGAAGACATTAATGCCTCCCGTTTCTCACGACAGTTTGAAAGCTTGTGCCCATGTAGAACGGAGTTGTCCGATGATTTTGGCAACTTCATCGAAGTTCCCCTTCTGGGCCTGATTCTGACAATATCTATAAAGTTTGAAAAGACCGAGCGAGACTTCCTTATAGTCGAAATTGAGTGCGGCTATCAACTGGGTAAGGCCCGCACTTACGTTATCGTAATTTCTCACCTTCGAATTGACGATAATATGGTCATAGACCTTG
This sequence comes from Bacteroidota bacterium, assembly GCA_021845665.1. GTDB lineage: Bacteria > Bacteroidota > Ignavibacteria > Kryptoniales > JAKASW01 > JAKASW01. The sequence continues at coordinate 28,832 of JAJZVO010000004.1, forward strand.
AGTATCAATTGAACAGGACTCAAGCTCATTATTTCATTCTGCTTGTAATGATTGAAAGCTTTTTTAGGTTTATACGATATGGTTTCCATCGCCTCACCTCGATTTCACTATCAGTTCATGTAATCAGTTGTGCAGGTAAAAAAAAGGAGACCCGTCCAAGATGGATCCTTGGACGGGTTTCCACAAGCCGATTACGGGAAGAGCTTCAGGATGCCGCCGGGTTGTGCATTTGCCTGTGCCAATTGAACCGTAGCGGTTTGTTCCAGTATCTGGAGCTGAGTCGCCTGGACCTGGACCTGAGCGATGTTTGCATCCATTATCTGGCTCGCTGCCGCCTGAGTATTGGTTATAGACGTTTGCAGAACCTGCTGCTTGAAGCTAAGCCGGGACTCGAGAGAACCGACGTACTGCAATTGCGAAGTTACCGTGTTGATGGCATTGTCGACGCTGGTGAGCGCGTTCGCGATGTTCGTGGTGCTGAGACCTGTGAGACCCAGCGCTGACGAGTCGATCGCGGTAGACAACGAAACCGACAAGGTGTCTCCGCTATCGGCGCCCACCTGGAAGGTCTTGCCTGTAAACACGTTATTCAGCAGCTGCTGGCCGTTAAACTTGGTCTCCGTTATCGTCTGACCAATTTCATTCAGGTAATCATTGGCCTGGGTGACAATGGCGCCGAGTTCCGAAGAACCTAGTCCGGCGTTGCCTGCTTCCGTCACGAGGGTCTTGATGTTTACGAGAATGTTGTTGACAGCCTGAAGACCGCCTTCAGCGGTGGAGAGAACGCTTTGTGCGTCCCCAACGTTCGTTAAAGCCTGGCTCAACCCCGCAGCCCTGGCGTTAAGCTTTGTGCCGATGGTGTACCCGGCAGGATCAACGCCGACGCTGTTGATTCGCTTGCCGGTAGCCAGCTGCAGCTCAGCCTGGTTCAGCTGCTGGTTGATGTTGTCCAACGCATTGTACGCGTTCTGCGCGCTGATGTTAGTCGCAATGCGGAACCCCGATGTGAAATCGGACATGGTACTATACCTCCATGTTGTTTTTTTTGAGCGACGTCCATGCCGCCCGTTAAAATCCGCAGGTCCTTTTCCATCGGACTCAAGTCCGACCGGATGAGTACGGGACCTCCGGCTAGAGGAGTTATTAGTTCAAGGCCGACCGGCGGCTCTCCTCTCGCCGCCGCTCCCGCGAGCCCAAGCTTCTGAGGCTTTTTCCGGCTCACGAGCGTGCCTTAACAGTACTATCGGAAGACGCCACCGGAACTTTAGGAATTTTCCCCTTCATTTACTCCTCAAAACCGGAGAGCCTGCGGAATTCAGACCTTGAGCAGTTCCTTGCAGGCCCTGATGAGGTGTTCGAGCTGAATATCCAGCCTTAGATTGCTCCCGCCATTCTCGCGGATTCTAAGGAGCATCTGGTACCCGTCGGTTATTTTGTTCATCGAAAGGAGGCCGAATGCCGCTACGTACATCGCTATACCGTTTGAAGCATTGTAGTCGAGGCACCGGCGAGCATACATCACCGCATTATCGTTCTCATTCCTTTCAAGCGCGACCTGGGACATTTTCATAAACAGTCTTTCAAGAATCTCACTCCCCATCCCGGCATAGTCGAGGGTGAGGACTCTCTTCATTTCTGCGTACGCTTCTTCCTTCCGTCCCATGCTCATTAACGTCACGCCGGTCTGGTAATGTAAATACGGATCATCGTCCGAACGCGAGAGGGCATGCCGAAGTATCGCGAGATTTCTCTCTCCCCTATCCTCAGCCCCCTGGACAGTTTTCCTGGAGTAGCCGTGATGGACGATCATCAGATCGGATCTCTCGATCTTTCCGCCATTCTGCTCGATGCTTCCCCTGATTTGCTCGTGGACCGGCATCGTGTACCTGTAATTCTTCCGGTTCCTGAAAAGCCTTACTATCATCATGTCTTCATATTTCAGCACATCCGTCTCGGGCATCTCACTGCGAACGACCATTTCGACGCCGTCCGCTTGCGATGTCTTGATAAAGTCGCGCATCTTCTCTCTCGACAGTCGACTCAATTCCTCGTCGGCATCGAGGACGAGTATCCAATTCCCGGCCGCCGATTCAAGAGATAGATTTCTCGCCGCGGAAAAATCATTCTCCCATGAGTGAAACACTACCCTGGCTCCGTGCCTTCTGGCAATTTCAACGGTCGAATCGGTCGAGCCTGTATCGACAATTATCATCTCGTTCGCTACGCCGTCTACGCTTTTCAAACACGCGTCGAGATATTCTTCTTCGTTCCTGACTATCATGCAAAGCGATACACCGATCTGCATCCGAATCATCCTCCGATTTTGCCGACAAAGCCCCTATGCGGGATCACATCGGCCTGAACCTGGTGATGGTATCCGATTCGAGAGGACGAAGCGAAATGTAGTCCACTCCTTCGGATTTTTCCTCCCCTTCCCTGTTGGTAAGGAGGACGGTAGTGCAATCCGGGTTCGCCTTCTTCAGCTGGCCGCAAAGTTCTCTTCCATTTATCGAGGGAAGACTCAGGTCGACGAAAGCGACGCTGAATTTCTCAGTCCGGAAGAGTTTCGCGGCTTCGACGGCATCGCCCGCGACCTTGAGCCGGGGAAATACCAGCAAAATATTCCGTGATTCCTCCTCGACAAGATGCTTGTCGTCTTCCACGAGGAGCGCGGAGATCACACCTGCATTCGCACCTTCGGCCGGCCTCGATTCAAAGATTTCAAATGTCATCACGTTGGCCTGCACATCGGCTTCTACTGTATAACCAAGCTTTTCGATTTTTCCGACGAGCGCTCTTATACTTGCGCTACCTTCTATTTGCTCCTGATCTACCGTCTCATTTTCCGCTCCGGTAAGTCTCAGCCCCACCCGCTTCCCTTTCCCTTCCGCCGCGTCACCCGGGCCGGGCTGGGAAGTTGCGGCGAGCACATCGCATTCCTTCAAGCCGGAAACCAGAACGACATTCGACAGGAGATCACGGAGAAGATCGAACGTAGACTGATCGACCCTGAATTCTGCGAGCGATGAAGTCTCAAAGCTTTTTATCCTGGTCGGTGTCTTTACCGAACCGGTCCCAGCCGAATTAATTAATGCGGTTCTGACGGCCTCAAACAGTTCGTCCTGACGCTTTGATGAGCTGTCGAGGTCAACCGACATTTCCTTTGCCGCGGCGGCAAGATGCAGGCGAATTTCCTGCAGGATTTTATCTTCGCCCTGAACGAAGGAAAGACGCGAGAGGACATTGTCAATAGCTATTCTCGCGTTCCTCAGCGAAACGGGGATATTCTCTATGGATTCACGCAGACTTGCCTGCTCTTCTTTCGCCCGGTCCAACCTGGAGCGCAAGACCGAACTCTCGGCCTGAAGTGCCGGGAGTCTCATGGCAAATATGCTTTTGATCTTGTCGACAGAGAGTCCAACCATGGTACTGGAAAGAGGGTCGCCTGCACTCTTCACCGACAACAGCCCCATGCCGACACTTGCGAAATCTGCTTCGTAGAGCCCGGAGCCCTCGCCGTCTTTCTCTACAAGCTCCATCGGTCGGCTCGCCTCAGTTTCTGCATTTCCAGGAGACAGGACCACCGATGATTCTTTCATCTTCGCAGACAAAGAGTCCGCAAGAACTTTTACGACCGCTTCGGGAGTCCCGGCTTTGGAAAGCTTCATCATGAATTCGCTCATGATTTTTGAATTTTCCAGAAGCTGTGCCGCAATCTTCGCCTGTTCTTCGGAACTTTTCCTGCCTTCAAGCATATCCAGCGAGACGGACGCGACTGCATTAAGCTCCGATATTGACGGTGAGACAGCGATGAACCTGAGCAAGAGCACAAGAAGCTGGCGTCTCGACTTGACCGCGAAATATAAGCCTTCGGCTCCCTTCATGTCCGGCGACTCAAGCTGGTTTGCCGGCACGAGCGCGCCGAATTTCGTCGCGGGTAAGGATAATTCTTTTGGGAGATTCCCATTAGAAATTACAAGCGACATCGCGGTTCCTACGAGAGCGTATACTCCGGCCGACTCGGCTGCAAAGACATGCCGGACCAGATCGGTCACGTGCAGGGAGTATTCGTCAAAGGAGCCATCTCCCATCCCGGTCAAGCCGACAACGGCACGCGTCACTTTTCCGCTCTCTTCAAATCTTCTCTCCGCGGACATTCGAGCGTACAAGCCTGCGGCCACAGACGATGCCGCTTTCAGGACCGGGGCGAGCTCGTCCATATACTGTGACTGAACGCCTGAGGAAGGGAAGGATATTGACGCAAACCCGAGAACGTCTCCTACCGCAGTGCTTTGCAGAAGAAGTCGCGAGTCTCCCGCCGAAACCACATTCATGAGTGTGGAATCAGGGATCTCAATCCCTGAGAAAGCCCCGCCGTGACGGGCCACAGTAACATCGCTCTCGGTAAGGCTGAGTGAAAGCGACGGTTCCATTCTGCCCGATGCCGCCGTCAGAAGGAAGACGTCTGCGGTCCCTCGCGATGTATGCAGGGTGCCTGTACCTATTACTTTGGCACCGGAATATAACTCGGCGGCAAGCAGATCGCTGAGGCTTTTGAGTATCCCTTCGAACTTGTCGGCGGAAGGGAGATCTCTCATGATCACATTCCGCCGTTTCAACTTTTCAATTTCCGCCCGCTGCCCGACTTCTTGACTGACCGGTCTGAACCTGTACACCTGAGTATTCCCGACCGGTATGTTTTCGACTTTGTAGAAACGGCCGTTCAATTCACCGGTATCCTCAGGACGGGAGATCCCGATGCCCGATAGAATCTTCGTCGGATCGATGCTTTCGTCGAGCCGTATAGAAAGTTTGTTCCTCGCCGCCACATTTGCGGCACGGACAATCCCGCTCTCGAGGACAAAAACAGGATCGTCGACAAAAGATTCAAGAAGGTTACCCAGCATACCTTGCGCGCCGCGGAGTTGCTGCTTCAGCACCTCCTGCTCCGTAATGTCTTCCAGGAAAAGGAAAGTCGCGTCTTCGGTGACTGAAGCTCTAGCGTTTAGGTACTTCCTGTCGGTAGTGCGGCACATTCGCATGACGATCTCTCCCGCACGCAGCTCCGACTTGAAACTTTCCGGAGATTCGCCGAGGTACCTGAGGAAACCGTCGAAGCTTCTGTCGGTGGAAAGAAATTCCTTGAAGAGGCTTTCGAACATTTCGTTCCACCTGGAAAGCTTTCCGCCGCTGACGGCGGCAGTCGGGAGAAAGCTGTTGAAGAGCCTCTCCGACTCCATCGCCGACTTTCTAAGTTCTTCTTCGATCTTCTTAAATCCAGAAACATCCCTGAATGCATAGAAGCTTATGCCGGCGATATCCCAGTGAGCCACCGAGAAAGCCCTGCCCCGATTGTCAACCACTTCGCGATCGCCCTCGAGGGCTGTCGGGATGACCAACCCGTTCGAGGACAAAAATTCCCCCACCTGCTGTCCTTCTTTCACATCGAACATTTCGCGCACGGGGCGGCTCAAGACGGAAACGATTCCATTTGAAACAGCCATAACCGGCAGGGCAGCACCTCGTACCGACTCCTCTGAGAATTCCCTCGCTTCACCGACACTCTTTTTTAGAGCCTCGTTCTCGGAACGGAGTGCGTCGATGGTTCGACCAAGCTCATTACGAAGCTCGATATCGGAAGTGTCGTCCGAGAGGTAGACCGCCGACAGGCCGCGCCCGCCGTCGGGTTTCTTCCTGGTCACTACATAAGTCTTGAAGTGTTTTCCGGACATCACGACGGATGTCGGGCGGCTTTCGCCTGCGCCGATTCCGACAAGAAACTCGATGAATCCCTGTCTCGCATCTTCATCCACCAGAGAGGAGAAGGATTGTCCTTGGGGCTCTACGCCAGGCCCGGCGAGGCGTGTCAGAGCCTCGTTGGCTTCAACTATTATACCACGCTCATCCAGGACCGCAGCGGCCAGCGCCATTTCATTGAAAAGATGAAGATGTGAGCTTTCTTTTTCCCGTAGTTCTCCTTTGAGCTTGACCAGTTGTTCATCGAACCGATTCTGCAGGGTTTGCAGCCGGCTCTTCACCTCCGAAAGATGGGAAGCAGCTTTGAGGAGAAACACAAATCGGCCGAGGTCTTCACGGAGTGCCGGCGGCTTTTCACGAAGGAGAAGGAGAAGCGCTAACTCGGAAGCGTCAGTCTTCACGGAAGCTGCCGCGACGAGCCCCGCTCCCAACTCCCGCTGAAGTTTCCTGCAAGCCGCCGACGTAGTCATATCGCCGAGCAATTGAAATATCTCGTCAAACTCAGTGAACTTTTCTTCGAACGCTTTCTTCCGGCCGCCGGTGAGAGGGATTTTGTCGGTGGATAGCCTGATCCCCGCGTTTTTAAAAGAGTCGGCGATCTGCTTCGGGTTGTCCGCTGAATAGGCGGTCAAAGCGGCCGTTCCTCCCGAACGACTGAAAAGGAAGGAGTGACAGTCGAATGCTTTTCCGACTGCGGACACTATCGAGCCGACGATATTGTCCGGCCGGTCCGTGAATATTGTTTCCGAGAGCGCGGCGAAAAAAGCCTCCTGAAATCTCGCGTGGTGACTCGCCGTGTTTATCGTCTCTGAGGATTTACTCTTTTTCAGATTAAGCATAATGATTCGGATTGATAATGAATGACGGGAACAAAGGTATCACTTCAAGAAGGAAAGGGATATCCTCCCTTTCTCATTGCCTCGGGAGCGTGAAAAGGAAAGTCGAACCTTTTCCTTTACCTGCCGATTCGACCCAGACGGTTCCACCGCTCAGTTCGACGATTTTCTTGACAAAAGCGAGGCCCAAACCGCTCCCTTCGACTTTCTCAGTGTCGCTTGTTTTCACTCTCTGAAAGATCGCAAATATTCTCTCGTGGAATTCCTGCTGAATGCCGATTCCATTATCGCGAACATAGAAGAGATAATGATCAACTTTATCTTGTACTCCTATCGTCAATTGTGGGCTCGCCTGATCGCCCATGTATTTGATCGCATTGTCTACCAGGTTCATGAAAATACGTTCCACGTAACGGGCAACGACATATAACTGCGGGAATGTGCCTTCAAGAGCGACGTTGACCTTCTTCTCGGCGAGCCTGATCGACATATCGTTGAGGACGCGTTCGACGAGCTGCGCCATATTGGTCTCCTCAGGAACGGCGTCGACACTTCCGACCCTCGCGAGGTCGAGGAGGTCGTTCACGAGAGAGTGCAGGCGGGCGGAAGACGTCATGATGGCGTCTATCAAGACATCCTGCTCGACTTCGAGTCGTCCGCTTCTCTTGAGTTCCCTTGCAAATCCCTCGATGACGAGTATCGGAGATTTCAGGTCGTGCGTGATGGCATAAGTAAATTGCTGGAGCTCACGATTCTTGCTTTCGAGAAGGCGGGTCTTCTGGATCGTTTCCTCGTGAAGTCTGGAGTTCTCGATCGCGGCGCCGATAACCGTGCCGATGCCTTCTATAATTTCCCGCTGGGCGCCCTCGAGCACGCGTGACGATTCGCTGAAGAGTGCGCCGACTCCGACGGCCTTTCCTTTTGCTTTCAGAGGGAATACCACCAGTGAAGCGAAGGGGGATCTTCTCATCGTGCGGGGCATCAGGACCTGGTTCTCATTCCGGCTTATGGATTCTACGGTGTCGGCCCTCAATACCTTTCCGAACACGTTAGAAGTTATCTCCGAGCCGTGGACCTCCGAAAGGAAATCCTCGCTCAGGTTAGCGCTTGCCGCAACGAAAATCCTGCGGCCCGCTTTGTCGGGAAGAAGTATGGCTCCCGCGTCTCCGGTGAAAATGTCCATTGTCTGCCTGACCGAATACTCGAGCACCTCCCTGAAGTCTATCGTCCGGTTGAGAAGAGTGGCTATCCTATTGATTGCGCTGAGCTGAAGGTTCCTCTGAGTGAGCGTCTCCTCGAGTTTCCGACGATTCGTGACGTCGATTAATATGCCGAGAGTCCCTGCGAGTACGTTATCCTCACCGAAAAATGGGGAGGTAGAGATCTGAATGAAGAATTCCTTGCCGTCCGGTCTTTTCAGCAGAAACTCTTTCGAATCTATCGGTCTTTCGCTGGCGATGGTTTGATTAAAAGGCAGGTTGGGCGAGGCCACGGGGCGTTTCGTATTCGGATCGCAAACCCCGCTGAGGAGAAGGGCGGAATTCTTGCGAAGGTTGAGTTCTCTATCTACGCCGAATACCTTTTCCGCCGCCCTATTCATCCCGACTATTTCCCCAAAGCGATTAGTGACTATCATCCCCTCACCGATCCCTTCAAACAGCCTCAGGAGATCCTCGGAGATGACCACTCCATTATTTTTCACATCAACGCCCATAGGGTTATATTGTTCTCCAGCTGTTCCAAGTTAAAAATCGACCACTTTACTTACAAACTTGCGTCCCATCGGAGCCTGACCCGATTTTACAGTTGAAGAGTATCCGTGCTCTGACCTGTAAGGTCCGCGTCCGAAGCCAGCTAGGGGCGTGGCCGAAAACCCGCCGCAAAACCATTTAACCACGAGGTCACGAAGAAAGGGCGCAAAGAGCACAAAGAAAGAGCGATAAATGAATAGATCCCTTCGTGTCCTTCGTGAAAAATCTTCGTGCTCTCGTGGTTGGACTTTTCGGCCGCGTCTCTAGGGAAGGAACGCGAACCATCCTTGCAGATAAAGGCGAGAGAATCTATATTATCGAGTCGAAATTGGTGGTATTCTTTGATAAACCCGGGGCTGTAGCTCAGCTGGGAGAGCGCGTGAATGGCATTCACGAGGTCAGGGGTTCGATCCCCCTCAGCTCCACAAACTTTCCACCCTGCAAATCCCACCATTCGATTCCGATTCAGATTGAGACTGTACAATTTTGTGTACACTGCCTTGTCCTTTGACTTTCCTTCCGAGAGAAATGGGAGGAAATCATGTTTCTTTTCAAACGACGCGGTTACTTCTACGTTGACTATTTCGATGGAGCCGAAAACCGCAGGAAACGAATCTCTACTCATGCGACAAGGAAAGACGAAGCACTGAGATTTCTTTCCGAATTCAAAGACAGGTTAAGCGAGTCCCAAAAGCCAGACTTCATTTCCCTGTCAAGGTTTACTGAAGCATACAACCAATACGTCAAAAACCGGCACACCCCAAATTACTTCCTGACCGTCGAGCGAAGCCTTGGAGCATTGAAAGTCTTTGCCGGAGATATTCCTCTCAAGGATGCTGACCGGAGATTACTCGAATCCTTTTTCGATTCCGTTTCTGAGCGAAGCAAGAATACGTCAAACTTGTATTATTGCACACTTGCAGCGGCATTCAGCAAAGCCGTCGAATGGAATTATCTCTCAGAGAATCCGCTGAAGAAAATCAAGCTGACAAAGATTCCGAAGAGACTTCCAGTCTTCTTAACTGAACCAGAACTTAGCTCAATCCTTGAGCACACCGCAAAACCGGATATGAAGGACTTTTTCACTTTGGCATTCCATACAGGCTTGAGACTATCCGAGATTCTCAATCTCGAATGGCAGGCCGTGAACCTTGCAGAAAGAATAATGAAAGTCTCAAACACAGAGACGTTCACCACGAAGAGCAAAAAAGAGCGCATCGTTCCACTTAACCAAACAGCCCTTGAGGTTCTAACAAAGAGACAGCCTAAAGTCTTCAACCTCGAAACAAAGAACTATGTCTTTCAGAAATATCCGGGCATTAGGTACGAAAGAGATTTTCTCAGCAAACAATTCAAGAAAGTTGTCCGGGCCACGGGACTCAACGAAGGTTTACACTTCCACAGTCTCCGCCACTCCTTCGCGTCAAATCTCATTAAGCGTGGTATTCCAATCGTAGCAGTCAAGGAACTTTTAGGACACAGCGACATTTCCACAACCATGATTTACAGCCACGTCCGACGTGAGGACTTGGTCAATGCGGTCAAGATGTTAGAGAGAGGGGGATATTAACCGATGTTCCGAGTTATGAACGTACTTGCAGCGATAGGAAGTGACAAAATTCAGTCGAGGAAGGCCGTTCAAAGTGCCCAAAACGCCTTCCCCGAAGGGGTCCTTCGGACAAGAATGCCCGACATCGAAGGAGAAGCTGCCGGAGATACTTCTCCCTTTCCTCATCTGATTCATCACACAACCGTTGAATTCGTCTTACAGCTGCACTACATTACTTCAGATTTAGAAAGGAAGGATAAAGTTATGGCGAAGACAGCAATGGTGCAGGCACGAATTGAGCCTGAACTGAAAAGTGAAGTTGAGAAGATACTTCGCTCACTCGGACTGAATACGACTTATGCGATAAGTGTTTTCTTCAAGCAGATAAAACTCCACAAAGGGATTCCGTTTGCCGTGGAAATTCCGAACGCAGAAACACGCAAGGCAATTGAAGACAGTCGTAAGGGAAAGAATCTTGTAAAGGTGAAGAATGCAGCCGAGCTATTCAAAGAGCTTGGCGTTTGATGTTAACACCGGTATTTCACAAACGATTCAGGAGAGACCTTCGCCTTGCAGCTAAGAGAGGGATAGATATTGAAAACATGAAGGACATAATGGCACTTCTCTTAGAAGGGGAACAACTTGAACCGAAATATAGAGACCATAAATTGAAAGGCAAGTACGAAGACTGTAGAGAATGCCACGTGCAACCGGATTGGCTCTTGATATATCGAGTCGTAGGAAATGAGCTCCACCTTCTCCGTACTGGTACACACACAGACTTGTTTGAATGATGGTACAACTTAAGTGAAATAGAGCGACGGAACTTCCGAATATCCGCAAAGACAATCTCAATCCCGACTATGTTCACCTTCGAGGTGAGTCCCGACCTATCGGGATCGGAAGCATAGCCGGGATTTTCTTGTGGGGAGAATCCCAAATGACAAAATTCTTTCTGTTTGTAATTCCTGCTTGCTTAATTGCTTGCTAGTTGTAACGGCAAAAGTAACAATCCAACAAGTCCAACAAGTCCAACCAACTCGACAGGCCCCAACCTCAACGGAGAATGGATAGGCAATGGTACAAATTATGGGAACTCGATAAAAGCTGACATCCACCTCGTTCAAAGCGGCGATAACATAACCGGATTGGGGTCTTTTTCAAAGGGAACACAAATCATCGGGGAAATCACCGGGATGGTCGGAACCTATATCTATCCTGAAGTCTCACTTCTTATGATGGAAGTCAGTAGTAGCATGGCGCCTGAGGGGGAAGCCTCCTTCCAGTGCACTCTTTCTGGTTCAGACACTCTTAATGGCACCATGGTTTTGCCCGGGTACAGCGAAGAGTTCTCTGCTGTGCTCATAAAGAAGTGAGAAAATAGAGCCATCAAACGTTTTCAATTGAGGAGGCACACATGCTCAGAAAATATCGTTATGGCTTCGCGGTCTTTATACTCGCGGCAATCTTGATCACCCTTTTCCCACCAATGACTTACATAAGGGAAGTTCCCACTGGAGGCGATGATTCAAGCGGGATGACCACCTATAAAGTGAGTTACAATGTTGGATTCATTTATCTGTTCAGTTGGTATGCAGCCGGACATTCTGATCCGTACGTCGATTCGTATGTCGGCGAAGGGGGGAATGTCTGGTACCATTATGACAGAGGTTCGGAAGTACACTCAAGTTTCTATGTCAATCGCGGCTTGATAACTTTGGAATACATTCTCGCCGTATTACTCGGAGCCGCAATTGGACTTATTCGCGTTTTCGTCCGAAGGGGTGAATGATGGAACAAGAAGAAAAGAAGCCAGACACTTCCGACAGAGGAACAGTTTTACGCGAGGTTATGGAGTCCAAACAGACACAATTGCCTAATAGCTTCTCCGACATGTTAAGCGGAAGCTGGTTAAATGATTTGTTATTCATGGAACATCCCTGGAAAGACGAACTAAAGAAAGCTATGGAGAAACAATTTAACGAGTTCTATGAAGAATTTGCTGAAGGTGCTAATGAACGTTCAATAGAGTTGAAGAACCTGCTTCGTGACATGTTGTACAGGCAGATAAAAAACGCTATCGAGGATAATCTTGAAACTTACACGATAAAGAAATACCGACGGCCAACAGGGAAAGAGAAACAGTTTCCCGACTACATTCCTTACCGCGAATTAGACTTATCTAAAGCAGAACACCTGCTTTCACAAACATTTTTCCTGCCGACCATATTACTTACAGTCCAGAATAGGGGTTCACTCAAAAAAGACATTCGCAATATGAAGGAACAACAGGAACGTGAACGGAAGTTAAAAAGAGAAGAACAAAAGTTGATTGACACTTATTTCAGCACCTGGGAGGCAACATATCCGAACAAGCCAACCCTTGATGCTTTGGCCAAAAAATCCGATAAGTCCAAAGCCTTTTGGTCTAAGAAATTGAATGACTCTTACTTCCTTGCAGCCGCATACAAAAAAGCGTTCCACAAAACGCATCAGGCAAAGAAGGGGAAAGAGAAGCGGATTCACATTGAGCAGATAATTTCCGACAGACTGGAGAGTCTGAACGAAAAGAGAGTCAAGAACAAAGAATCGACATTCATTAACAAAGTTCCCCATGAGGAGTTTTGAAGGAGTTTGTGAACATTCTTCTATTGTTGATGACAAAATTCCATCAACATATTTCCATCAATCAAAGACTCGAAAAGATTCGTGGTGAGGCAAGTGTCCGTTCCATGTTGAGAGCGTTGTCATCCGCTTGCCCACCACATAATAACCAGCATGGAGCAGAAAAAGATGACAACGCATTCCTCCCCAATTACCCTCCAGCCTAACCACGGCGGCTTACGCATTTATCTCAACAGTAAGCAAGGTCAAAAACTACTCGGCCTAATCGTTCGGGATACGCTGCGAGTATTCAAGACCCAAAGACACTATCACCGTTCCCTACAAGGCTACGGCGTCAACTCCGAGGTTCTCCGGGATCACAACCGTTTCCGGTTCTCGTGGATCGAGCTGACGATTGAGCACGCGGACGGAAGGAAAGAACGTCACCGGATTACAAGAGACAAATGGCAAACCCAAGGCATCCGATGGATGCACTTCCAATACGCCTGTGAGTCTCAGTATATCTTGCCCTTGGCAATCATTCGCGGCGAAGCCTCAGCAAGCCAAGCACGAGAAGTCGTATCGCCAAGCAAACCGATTCAGCCCTCATTATTTGCGGAGGCTCTGCCATGATGGAACCTCTTTCACACTTGCAAATCACCCTGTCGAATCTCATTCGCGCGATTGATAACGAGTATCTTTCTTTGTCCAAGTCCACTGACTTCCCGAAGGAACACCTTCCTTTGAAAAGAAAGCTACTGGATTACCTTTCCGTTTCCTTCGACTCACTAACCGAGGCATATTCCCTTTGCGGCGATATGCTCCATTGCGAGATTGACGGCGTTGACCTGTCGGAATTGCTGGAATCGCTCAATGAGAAAGAAGAAGGTAAGCCATGAAAGGCTGGCTCAAATTGCATCGGCAGAGTTTGGATTCTACCATGTTCCAGAATGCGAACCTCTGGCAAGTGTGGTGCTTCTGTCTTATGCGAGCGAATCACAAGCCAACCAGGATAATTTGGAACGGCAGGGAGAATATCATGGAGACCGGTCAATTTATCACCGGACGCTTTGAAGGTGCTAAGGCTTGCCGGATGAAACCGAGTACATTTCGAGACCAACTGGTTCGGCTCAAGTCTCTTCAAAGTCTCGACATCAAATCCGACAACAGAAATTCGCTCATAACCGTGATAGCCCAAGTTCGACGGTAGTGGTACAGAAAAGGTTTTTTTGCAGGCAATTTGATTGGGATGAGCGGATGAGGCTGGAAAAGTCGATGTAGTGCCGACCTTGGTTATTGTAAAGGGGTAGAGGCGAGTGTTAACTTTGTAGCATGTTCTTGCGACGCAAATGCAAGTATAAGGATGGGAAGGCGCATTTTTATTGGTCACTGGTTGAGACGTACAGGACGAGTTCAGGGCCGCGGCAGCGGACAGCTGCATACCTTGGAGATATGGATGAAGCGGGACGGCTTGGAGTCAAAGATGCTGCCGAAGGCCATGGAGGAGAACAGACAGATGTATTCCACAGTGCTGAACCGGAGTGGGTAGAGGTTAATATTCGGGGAGTTCGCGCGGAGCGGTGCCGGCGCTTTGGGGATGTGCCGCTTAATTATTCTAAATGGGTATGCGGCATGGCGCAAGGCGCACACCTGGATGGCACTGGAGATCATGAAGAAGCTTGGCTTACCTGAGTTGTTCGAGGTGCTGATTCCGAAGACACATGAGAAGATCAGGTGGTCGACACTCGTACAGGTTTTGGTCGTGTCAAGGTTCTGTGAAGCAAGTAGTGAACTATTCATAGCGGAACAGTTCTACCGTCAGAGTGCACTCGCAGATTTGTTTGGCGTCAGCGAGGGAGACATATATCACAACAGGCTGTGCGTGTCAAAACCAGATAAAGACCTTGCATGGATGTTGCAGAAACTACAGATCATCCCCCCGGAGCGGCTCACGAAAGAGTACAAATTGTAGTGCCAACTTTTCACCCTTTTCCTCTATTCTCGCATGGAATCAGCCTTTTTCATCGAGAACTGCCGAACTTGGGTTAATGCGCAAGTGAGAGGACCGCAACCTCTTCTCTTTGAAAGCCGCAAGAAACGGAAGCGGCGCGGTATTTACTTCAGGATTGGAACGACACAGGGATAAAAGTCAAGCTGGTACGTAAGTTTCTGTTTTCTCTCGTCTATATTCTTGATATCTGACTTCTTCTTCTGTGTCCGTAATTTCCTCGGCGGCTTTTCTCAGTTCATCAGTTATTTTAGATTTCTGCTTTGCCATCGAGAGCCATTTCACTTGAATCGTTGCCTTAATCGAAGCTACCTCAAGTACATCGTTTTCACCGAACTCCAATAACTGAGCGGGCTCGGGAATGTCGCTCTTCATCTCAAGGTGTGCAGCTATGTATTCGTCAAAAAGTCCCTGCAGATTTGCCACGGCGTCGGCTTCTGTTTCTCAGTCTGTCTTACAACCTCGCAGCTCCGCAAACTCCGCCGTCCAATACGTAGTTTTGTCTTCCTCAGTTATCAGTTCCATCCTCAGCGAGTAAGGAAGCCGCTTATAATATTCAAGGTCCTTTTCTTTAACTTTCATTATTGCCTCCCCTCTCTTTTTGGTTCTCCAACTCCCGCAACTTCTCTTTCAGTTCATCCACTAGCTTCACTGCATCGCGTGCATAGCACGGTTTCGACTCATCATGGCGAAGAATACTGATCAAGAGTTCATGAAATTTAGGGCGAACATAAACCGCGTGTTTAGTTTCCTTTAGGTCAAACCCAAATCCGGATAAAAGAGTTTCAAAATCATGTTGACTCCATACTTAATATACATGGCTTAGTTTATGCAACGCTGGACAAAATTGAGCTGCTTGTTGCTCGTCTCGATTGTGAAGTCCTCACGCTCCGGTGCCTGGTTTGCGCCCTTTGTGCCGAACGGAGGATTCGTGAGTATCACGTCGAACCGCTCTCCACGGTCGGGTTCGTAAATCGTATAGCCGAGCCTGATAGTACCATCCAGACCATGCAGAAAAAGATTGATGAGACCGAGTCGCCTCGGCCTTGCCACGAGGTCTTGCCCGAAAGTGTCTTCCACGAGCAATCCACTTTCATCTTCTTACCGGTTTCCGTCTCAATTTCCATCGACAACAGGTTCATGAGCATACGCGTACTTGGCGATCTCCCCGATAATTTTCCTGTTTGTATCAGGAACCGTGATCTTCTTCTCGACTTCCTGAAATGGGAAATCACGCTCATCTTCGAGCTCATCGTATGTCTCTTTACCCGTCTCTCTATCAATTTCTCCGACCTGTTCGCCTTCCTTCAGAAAGGCTCCGTTTATGAGGACATCGGAGCTGATCTTGTACGGCTCGTAATCAACAAGCCAGCCGTCAGCAATCGCCTCATCGGTGGTATACCGAGAAACAACTTCTTTAAACAAAGTCAACGAGCGAGGAGCGGGAGTAGCAGTTAAACCGATCCTGACTGCATCGAAGTACTGTATCACCTCACGCCATCTTGCAGTTTCACTTGAAGTATACCCTCTGTGACACTCGTCGGCAATGATCAGACCAAAGGCATGATTTGGAATCGTGAAGCTGCCTAACTCCCGTACGGCCTGTGCCGCTAATGCCCTTCGGTCAACCAGGAACAGTATCCGTTTGAATGCACGAACCTCCAGGAGTCTGTATATCTGGGAAACGGTGAGAAAAGTCTTTCCCGTCCCGGTAGCCATCGCCACCAGCATCTCCCGCTTCCCATGCCTTATGGCTCCCTCAATTTCCGATATGGCTTTCCGCTGATACGGACGAAGCCGTTCAATATCCGGGAGCGAATCCCACGGGAGATCGGAAAAATCCGTCGCCCCACGCTCATAGATCTCGGCCAATGCGTCAGGGGTTGGGTATGCAAATACCTGGCGCGACAGGTTCTTCTCTTCCCGCACGTCGAGGAAGTAAATCTTCCTCCGTTAGTCGAGTAGAGAAGTGGCACACCGTAGTTGACCCATTTCCCAAGGCCGTCCTTCACACCTTTCGAATAGCGTTTCGCCTGTTCAAGGACATTCTGTGGATCGAGCCCAACCTTCTTTGCTTCCATGATGCCAAGGAGCTTTCCCTTCACAAAGAAGGCATAGTCCGCAGGACCGTTTTCGGTTGGGTATTCCTCTACGGCATGGTTAATCAGCGAGGATGGTTTTACGTTCTCCGTGTACCGGACAATTTTCCACGGTTGAGGCAGGCTGCTGAGCTTGGTATTGATGCGCTCCCGCCGTGTTTGCCACTCAAGTTCCTCGGACATTTGAGAAACTGCCGTCGACTCCTGGATTGTGGTTCAGAATTTTGCAGGGCGGACGAAATCTTCTCTCGGTGCGAATATTCCCCGAGCATCCTCGCGGCAACGACTAGCCCTGCGGTTAATGTTGAAATCTAAAGCAGGTGTGACAGATAATCAAATTCGCCCCCCACCGAACCGTCAGCTTTTCTTGTCCGGCCGCCTTCCCTTCCGACTCCTCCGACTTTCTTTTCTCCATTGCTTTACGGTATCCTTCAGCAACCCGGTTATAGCTCTTCCGGCGCTCCTATTCCTCTGCGGCCTCGCATTCTTCCTCGAATCTCTTCAACTCCTCTGTCTCTGCGGTAATCGAAAAGCGTGTCGAATCCTGCTAAGAACGGGATGTTTATTCGTTCCAATCTCAGTCCATGCCTGGTTCCGCTGACGGGTGCGGCTCTGCCCGTTTCGCTGAGATAGTCTTCATGGATCTTTACAAGCACGGCAGCACGGTGCTGTTCAAAGATCAACTTCTCGATCAGGTAATCAATGATGAAAGCTTCGTCGATTCCGTTGTTGTGTAGACGGGATGCTGCAACTGCCCCTCGAAGGATTTCGTCCCGGTTGCTCATTCATTTCCTCCTGACTTTATGCTTTAAGATACCCGAGGCGCCGTTAACTGTCGTATCATTGCATGATAATAATACTTCGCATTAAGTATCGTGCTTCAGGCCAAAATCACATGAGCCCGAACATCGATGCCGAGTTAAGCGCTATTCGCTCCGGCCCGGCTGAAGCCTGCGAGTCTCCGTAATCACTTCGCGGAGGGTGTCGGCAAACAGTTCTCGTATCGTATCGGGCACCTTACCATCATACACCTGGTGAAGCTTTTCGAACTTCGCGATCTGCTGATCCGGCGGAGCGTTCATGCGTTCGTAGACGTTGAAACCGGCTCGTAAAGACTGCAGCATCGACCGCATGTTGTCGATCTTGTCGCAGGCCGAGATCGCAAGTGTTTCTTTGTTCGCGGAGCCGATTCTTTCAAGATAAGCTTGCTGCCTTTCAGTCCAGCTGTGACTCTTGTCCGGTTCGGTGGCATCAGAATCCTCAATCGTGTCGTGCAGTATTCCGGCAGCAACAACCTCCTCGTCGAAGTCAGCCTCCCGAAGCATCATACCCACCTTCACGGGGTGCGCAATATACGGAATATCCCTTTCGGGATTCTTGCGCTTCTTGCCATTGTGCTTAATTGCAGCAAACTCCACCGCTCTGGCGATTACGCCGCCGTTGCCCGCAAGCAACCCATTTGTTCCTGTCTCCACAATTACCTCCAATATTTTTTTTGCTTTTCCCAAGCTCGCGGTAAGAAGCCGAGCCGATCTCAATAACAACTCAGTAGTCGTCACAACTGAAACATCATCCCTGCCCCGCTGACTTCGAGGACAAATCTACCGATGATCAACCTACATCAAAATAGGGACTTGATATTAACCTGCCCCCGCCCTGATGCCAACGGACTTATAACGATATAGATATGGCTCCAAACCGGTATACTCCCCCCCCCACAAATATGCAGTGATCCACCAACCGACTCAGGCAAGAGTAGATTGTTGTCCCTCCTATTTAATCGACGATAAAATAGGCCAGTGCACATAAAAGAGATATTGCTCACCTATCCTGAACCAGCGACGTGGGGCCCTCCTTTTCGCAACGAATACCGGTTAGTGGATTATTACATTCGCGTATTTGAATGTCTACAAGCATTCTTACCGCTCCCATGTTCTTTCCTTTACTGGACGTGCCAAAAGCAAATCCCCTGCTCGCTTTAAACTTGTTGCATCCCTTGTTTCCACCCACGCGGTCAATCGGCATGAACGTACATTCTTCTTCGCGGGCAGAACTGCGGCGCTCAGAATTCCCGGGTTGAAGGACGAATTGCAAACGGACGTCTCTTTTCTCAAGACGTTCAAAAAGAGCCCTTCCAATTGAAAGTCGCGGCGCTTCTGAAAGGAATCAGCTCCGTCTTTCCCTATAGAATCCTATCAAATCGGTATTAACCGGCTGGTACCCGAGCTCCCTCTGCAACGCCACGATCTGACCGCGGTGGTAAGTGAAATGATTGAAGAGCTGGTTGAAGGCCCACAGCTTGGGGTGATAATATTTGTTGCCCCTTGAATCCTGATATCCCATCATTGCCTGGGGCTGCGAGTCGTTCACCCCTGCAAGGACACCGGTCATTCTGTTGTCGAGATCATCCCAGGCTTTCCGGAAGTCTTCAACGCTCTTTAGCTGCGAAGCGTCGAGAGGGGTAACTTGATTCCCTTCAAGCCTGCTGAGCCAAATGTTTTCGGCGTTCACCATGTGAAACAGTGTTCCCTGTATCCCTCCATGACTTGAGTGAAGATCTTTCGAAAAATCTTCCTGCTTCACTTGAGCAAGGGAGTCAAGAAGTCTTACTTTCGCCCATTGATTGTATTCGAAAAGCTCCAACAGATCATCCCTGTTCATTTTGCATCTCCGTCAATTTAGAAAGAAGCCTAAGAATGGAACAGCCCGGAAGTGAAACAAGTTGCATAATGAGGTGAAATGACGTTCGAGTTTCTATCCGTAGTGCGACGGGCGGGGGCGAGGACACCCCCGGCCGACTCGCGCGCTGAATTACGCCGCTTGGGCCGGCGGTGTGCTAAGCTTATTGAGATGCTTCGCCAGTTTGGATTTCTGATTGGCGGCTTTCCGTTTATGGATAATTCCTTTCGCGGCCAGCTTATCCAGAGCAGACGTCGCCTCCTTCATCGCGGCGGTTGCCTTCTCCTTGTCAATTTCGGTCTTTGCTTTCTTGAGAAGCGTCTTGACCTCAGACTTGATTTCCCTGTTGACAGCACGATGTTTGTCGCTCTGGCGGGCTCTTTTTTCCGCCGACTTGTGTTGTGCCATGACGATTCCTTTCTTTTATTTTAAGTAATATTTCAGCGGATTCGGCTGTAATTTGCACTCTTCCGCAACTCTCAAATACTCAATTTTCTTTTCGTCCCTGAGCTTATAGAGAACCGGTACGAGCCGGTCGCGAAGCTCGACTGGAGTCATCGGGTTGATATAGATGCTGGTACCGCCTTCGAACCCTGCGGGGACATTTATTCTCCACTTTATCAAAATCCTCCAGGGCATTTTGTATACGGAGTCGATCGGCGTGTAGTACCATTCTTCGTTACACGAAATGAACGGTCCGGTGGCCGCATGTATTGCGTGGACGAGGTTGCTCATTCCCCGTATTTCTTCCTCGGAATGTTCCTGGGGGCGGGAAGCCTGCGACTTTGAGAATATCTCTATTGTAGGAAAGCGATGTCCGATCCCAGCGAAGGCGATGGCATAATCGTTCTCCGCGAACACGAGATTGTGGTGCCCGGCGAAGTTAGGTCCGTACTCATTGAAGCAGTTCGGATCTTCACGGACCATCCTGGTTTGATCGCCGATAGACGCCCCCCACTCGTCGAGGGCGACAAGCTGCTTGTGGAGATGGTCGACGGATGCGCCCGCCGGGCTCAACCAGTTCTGGAAAATGCTTATGTACCTCGCGTACCTGTTCGTCGAAAAGATATCGATCATCGAATCTATTGCGAACCTAATGTAATGATAATGCTCCTCGGGAGTCAGATCGCCGGAGGATAAGAGCTGGTTGTCGAATTTCGCCTCCGGAAGGAAATGTTTATGCGCGATTATGATCTCGTGACTCCCACCGAAGAATGAGTCGGCAAGATGAAGCTTTTCTTCAAGCGGGGCTTTCTCGACTTCCTCGAATGATTTGCCCAGCCTGTTCATCTTGTAGTTAATGATATCGATGATATGCCTGAGCCCCACCGGGTTATTAATATAACTCTCACGCCACTTGACCTGCTTGGGCGTGAGCTTGTAGCTGTAGTTCTTTCTCCAGTAGTCAAGGGTGACGATCTCGAAAAGGTTCGGTACCCGTCTGAAAACCGGAGAGGTTTCAGTGTACCTGTCCGGTGCGAGGTACTCAAGCTTCACGAAGTTATTCCCGTCCCTCACCAGGCGAGCTTTTTCGGGAGGTGTCTCGAAAAAACGAGTCTCGCAGAAGCTGCAGTAATCTTCCTTCTCTTTCGTTGCGATGTTCTTCGGCTGCACTGTCTGGCCGGCGGATACGGGCTTGCTGCTCCTTCCGGGCACTGCCCAGACCTCGGTACCGGTGAAAGGGCTCACCTGCTTGGTAGTGCCGTCAGGCATTATATGGTAGTAATTTGCGTAATCCAATTCGGGGTTCTTCCGAGAAAATACTGCAAAATTTAACTCTAATAGGGAGAAATAGCAAAGTAGACGGACTCGTTTGGTTTTCAGGCCATCGCAATTTAATTTTTTGCACCAACAAAGCAGGAGAACATGCCTTACACAATCACACTCATTCCAGGGGACGGAATCGGACCGGAGATCAGCAGTGCAGCAAAGCGCGTGGTGGAATCCACCGGCGTTAAGATTGACTGGGATGTCCAGGAGGCGGGACTTAATGCAATCGACAAATACAAAGATCCACTTCCACAGTCGGTCATCGAATCGATCGGGAAAAACAAAGTCGCTTTGAAAGGACCCTTGACTACTCCGGTCGGGACGGGATTCAGGAGTGTAAACGTCGCGCTAAGGAAAGAGTTCGAGCTTTACTCGAATCTTCGTCCAGCCAGATCGTTCGAGGGAGTGAAGGCACGCTACGACAAAATAGACCTCATAATAGTCCGTGAGAACACGGAAGAGTTCTACAGCGGCATAGAGCACTACGTTGACGCGAAGAGAAGCGCGGCGGAGACTATCGGCATTGTCACTCGAACGGGGTCGGAGAGAATAATCCGTTTCGCTTTTGAGTACGCGAGAGAACACGGCAGAAAGAAGGTCACGGTAGTCCACAAAGCCAACATACTGAAATATACCAGCGGTTTATTTCTCGACGTTGCAAGGTCTATGTCCAAGGAATACCCCGATATTGAAATGAACGACAAGATCATAGACAACATGGCCATGCAAATGGTGATCAACCCGTACCAATTCGATGTCGTCGTGACTACGAATCTCTTCGGGGATATACTATCGGATCTCGCTTCGGGGTTGGTCGGCGGGCTCGGGGTGGCACCGGGAGCAAATCTCGGCTATAACACCGCGATCTTCGAGGCCGTACACGGTAGCGCGCCTGACATCGCGGGCAAGAAAATCGCCAATCCGTCGGCACTGATCCTGGCGTCCGCGATGATGCTCGAGCACATCGGAGAGCGAGACGCGGCGCGAAGGATCGAGAAGGCTGTTGCATCGGTCATCAAAGAAGGGAAAAGAGTAACCAAAGACATCAACCCCGACCAGCCCGTTTCAACGGACGAGATGGCAGACGCGATTATCGAGAGCCTTTAAATAAACCGCTCTCAGAAAGGGCGGTCAACCAAAGCGGAGGACCAAAATGGCTGAAACTTCCAAAGATAAAAGAGTATTCAAGAACGGCCTGGAAATTAGATGGCTGGGCCACGCTGCCTTCAAAGTAAAATCGCCTGGCGGAAAGATAATCTACATCGATCCGTGGCTGGAAAATCCCGTGGCCCCTCCCGACGCAAAAGAGGCGGAGAGCGCCGACTTGATAGTTCTGACACACGGCCGTTTCGACCACGTCGGGAACACGCTCGAGCTCGCCGCGAGGGCGAATGCGAGAGTCGTCAGCAACTTCGAGATATAGGTGTTTTTAAAGAGCAAGGGTTTGCCGGACTCTTCTCAGACATGAAGCTTATCGCCTGGCTTTACAAACCGCATGTGGTGATGATGTGCATCGGCGGATTTTACACGATGAGTCCTATCGAAGCGGCAGAGGCCATCAAATTGCTGAAGCCGAAAATGGTTATCCCGATGCATTTCGGAACGTTCCCTGCGCTCAGCGGTAGCCCGGAAGCATTGAAAAAGGCGCTGCCGAAATCAGTTCCCACGAAAGTTGTCGCACTTAAGGCGGGCGAAGTTCTGGCATATTCCGGAATTTTCCGCCGGGACAGGACCCATCCCAGCGGAAACAAGCTTGAGCGGGAACTGCTGATGTCAAGGCATTGGCTGCCCAATGCTGGCCCGATGGTTTGCCCCGCTTTGATCGGCGATTCATGCAACTGGAACCCATGAGCAAAGTTTTGTATCTAAGATTATGTGGAACCTGGGGGACTTTTTCAGGCCACTTTTCATTTTCCTAATTTTGACCATTACATGCAAATCTTTCGGACAATCAGTAATGAAACGTTCACCTATCTATGTAGTACTACTGACAGTTTTCATCGACCTGCTTGGCTTCGGCATAATAATTCCGTTACTTCCCTTCTATGCCGAACATTTCGGCGCAACGCCGGTCGTCATAGGTTTACTGACGGCGGCTTACTCCTTCATGCAATTTCTATTCGTTCCCTTCTGGGGCCGGCTCTCCGATCGAATCGGTAGGCGGCCTATAATACTCATAAGCGTTTTCGGGTCGTTCATATCTTATCTCATGTTCGGGTTTGCCGGATCGCTCACCGTGCTTTTCATCTCGAGACTACTCGCCGGTTTCATGGGTGCCAACATCTCGACAGCTAACGCCTACATCGCCGATTCCACATCATTCGATGAACGCGCGAAGTATATGGGAATTATCGGTGCGGCATTCGGAGTCGGCTTCATGCTCGGTCCGTTCACGGGAGGGATAATGAGCAAGCTAAGTTACGGTGCGCCGGGCTTCCTTGCCTCAGGGCTCTCACTCATAAACCTGGTTTTCGCATACTTCGGGCTTCCCGAATCGCTGAACTCTAGGTCGGAAAAGTCCAGGAGAATCAGCCTCTTTAACTTTTCAGCGGTCAGGGAAGCATTCAAGAGACCCGCCATCGGAAGCCTCGTGATGGTATTCTTTTTTTACACGATTGCCTTTTCGACACTCTACGTTGCATTTCCCCTCTTCACCGGAGAAGTTTTCAAATACGGAGCCGAGGCAAACGGCTATATCTTCGCATACATTGGTTTAGTCGGGATACTGGTACAGGGCGGTGCCACCGGCAGACTCGTAAAGAGATTCGGTGAAAAGGCACTGCTGATAACCGGTGTTGCACTCCTTTTTGCAGGCCTCACATTCGTTCCGCTGGTTCACACCCTGACGCCGCTGCTCATTCTTATAACACTTCTTGCCATCGGAAGCGCCCTTGTCACTCCATCGCTCAACAGCCTGCTCTCCAAATACGCCGGCGAAGGAAGGCATGGGAGCGTTCTCGGAGTCTCATCTTCTTTCTCGAGTCTTGCGAGAGTACTCGGACCTTTCTGGGGAGGATTCATAATCAGCACCGCCGGCATTACCTGGCCGTTCTATACCGGCAGTGTTATGCTTCTGGCGGCACTGTTCTTCGCTCTGAAGATTCGGAGACTTTCTCCCCCTCCCGTAGAGGCTGCCGCGGTCGGAGCGACTTCCGAATAGTTTGCTTTTTGTTGTTTCTTTTTGAATTTTTAGGCGTATGAAGCAAAAGAAAAGACAGCCCCCGAAAGAGAGCAAAGAGAAAAGCTCGCGACCTCCCGCGAAGAAACAGTCCAATGACAGTGCCGCTCATAAAGGGCTCGACAGGCAGCAGCTGTCATTCGAAATCGAGACCGGCATATATGAGGTGGACAAGATTTTCGAAGGGCAAGGTGACCGCTTGAATGACTCGTATGTAATCGAGTCACTTGCGACATTCGTGAAGGTAATCAAAGAGAACACTTTCGGCGGCTACGCCGAGACTTTGAAGGAAGGTTCGGATGAAGAATCCGACATGATGCACATTAACATCGTCAACAGGATCAGCTCCGCCGCGGAGGAACTGGAGATGGAGTTCTCCGACGCCGAGTTGATTGAGACAGTAAAGGACATCCTATCACGCGTTAAAAAGGCGAGCTCGACAAAGTCGCCCCGCGCTTACCTCGATCCGCTTTCAAAGCAGCTGAAGGAGATGGGGTTCAAATCCGATTTCATCACAGACAGCGATATAGACGGCGAGACGATTCGCCTTGAAGACATCGAGAACCTCGACGATCTCAATCTCGACGATGACGACGATCTCGACCTCGATAACTTCCGTCCCGGTTATTGAGTAGAAGGATAGCGCGGGCGGATAAAATCCGGCAAGGGTCTCGCTGAATCCGCCGTGGCTCCACGGTGAGTTCAAAGTTGAAGAAAGCACCCGTCAGTAGTCGTTGAGCCAAGTTCAGAAAGGCTTTCCCCTGCATTTTCACGACCTTCGCGTCCCGGCCTACAATGGTACTGCCGGTTCGCGATTTGCATGCGTAGAGAGCGACGAATCAAGTTGCTTCCCGACGTCCTTGTTGCCATAAGCGATGCACTCTTCCATGTATGACATGCCTGGTATAACAAGTGAGAGAGAGTCCACGAAGGCCGCAAAGAGCGCCAGTCAAACGGCTGATGCCACGGACAAGAGACATTTGCATGATTCCCGTTCAGTATCGCGTTTTGCTTAGTATATCATCGCCGATTTTTGTTATTTTATCATTGATAATTTATTCGGAATCAGTGTTTCTATGATTTCTCTCCAATTAGATTGGCATTAATTGTTAGTAATAAATGGTGAATTGACCAATGGGTTTCAACTGCGGGATCATCGGGCTGCCGAACGTCGGCAAGTCTACAATCTTCAACGCGCTCACGGCTGCCGGAATCGCGGCAGAGAACTATCCATTCTGTACCATCGAGCCGAACATGGGCATAGTACCGGTGCCCGACAAAAGGCTCGACAAACTTGCGGCGCTCTACGAGACGCAGAAGATTATCCCGACGACTATCGAATTCGTAGACATCGCAGGACTCGTCAAGGGAGCGAGCAAAGGAGAGGGACTCGGCAACCAGTTCCTCGGACACATCCGCGAGGTCGATGCAGTGGCACATGTCGTCAGGTGCTTCGACGACCCGAATGTTGTTCATGTGGACGGCTCGGTCGACCCGAAGAGGGATATAGAAGTAATCGAGACCGAACTGATCATAAAGGACCTCGACACGCTTCAGCGGAAATTGAAAGAGACCGAAGGGCGGGCCAGATCCGGCGACAAGAAGGTTAAGGAAGAATACGATGTCTACTTTCGTCTGAACGACCATCTGAATTCCGGAAGACTCGCCAAATATCTTGAGTATGAAGACGAGCAGCACCGCGAATATGTCAGGCAGCTCCATCTTCTCACGGATAAACCGGTGATGTACATCGCCAACGTTGACGAGGCGAGCGTCAGGACCGGAAACAAATACGTCGAGACCGTCAAGGGAATTGCCGCGCGCGAGGGAGCCAGCGTCGTCGTGGTGTCGGGAAAAATAGAAGCCGAACTTTCTCAGCTATCCGCGGACGAAAGAGAAGTCTTCCTCTCCGATCTCGGCCTGAGCGCGTCGGGTCTTGAGAGAGTCATCCGGGAGGGATACTCACTCCTGAGGCTTGTTACATTCTTCACCGCGGGACCGAAGGAAGTTCACGCGTGGACGGTGGAAGCAAACACCGCGGCGCCCCGGGCCTCCGCAAGAATACATTCCGATTTCGAAAAGGGATTCATCAGGATAGAAGTGATCAAGTATGACGACCTGATGAGACTCGGCTCGGAACAAGGAGTGAAGGACGCAGGACTCCTCCACATCGAAGGAAAGGATTACCAGGTACAGGACGGGGACATAGTGGTAGTTAGGTTCAGCGTCTGATCCAAGCCCCTTCCGAAATAAATCCTCGAAACATACGGAGATAAATGCAAATGAAGAACCATATTCGTATCACCGTGGCTATACTTCTAATGCTGCCTTTAACCGCATTCG
The DNA here is from genome assembly GCA_021845665.1 of Bacteroidota bacterium. GTDB lineage: Bacteria > Bacteroidota > Ignavibacteria > Kryptoniales > JAKASW01 > JAKASW01. The sequence continues at coordinate 55,406 of JAJZVO010000004.1, forward strand.
GGCAGTCGCGACTTCGCCGCCTCAGCTACTATTCACATTTCGTCCATGACACGATGCATGTAGTGGTGCTCCTCCCTTCACACTACGATCCGGCTCACGCGTATCCCGTATTATTTCTGCTGCACGGATACGGAGGGGATCAGAACGACTGGACTACCAAGACTAACCTCGTCGAATACACCTCGCATATACGGCTTATCGTTGTAATGCCGGAGGCGAAGAACTCATGGTACGTCGATTCGCAGACGGACCCACGAGCGAAGTATGAGGACTACGTAATCCGCGAGCTGCCGGAATTCGTCAACAAACGCTTCCCCATCGACACCACTCGGGAAGCAATCGCAGGGCTTTCGATGGGTGGTTACGGTGCACTGATGCTCGGACTAAGGTACCCGCACAAGTTCCAATTCATCGGCGATCTCAGCGGGGCAATAACAACCCCGGAAATAATCGACTCGATGCTTGACGTACCCGGATTTAACCTCGGTACACAACGGGGAATCATGCCGAGCATCATCAAGGCGTTCGGCAAGAACGACAAGCGCTTCAGGGATGCTCACAACGTGTTCGATTTAATCGAGAAGGATCCTCCCGCAACGATTCCATATATCTTCATGGCGGCCGGCACACAGGATGGTTACATCGAATTCCGTCCCGCGGATCATGCTTTCATAGATTCGCTTCACGCCCACGGTGACACTCGCTATGAATACCACGAGCTTCCCGGCCAGCACGACTGGAAATTCTGGAATAAAGAAGTCCGGCCGATGCTCAGGAGAATGGCGGAGATAATGGAACTGAGAAACCAGTAGAAGGAAAGAACGGCGAGCCGTTCGGGATCGCGAAACGAAGATAGAACATTTTGAAAATGCAGGACTCCGGCTTTCATCGCTGAATTCCGGCATCGTGAAGTGCAGGAGATGTCCACGCCTCGTAGAGTGGCGTGAGAAGGTCGCACGGGAAAGAGTGGCTCGTTTTTTCGATTGGGAGTATTGGGGGAAGCCGGTTCCCGGATTCGGCGATCCGAATGCGCGGCTTCTCATCGTGGGGCTGGCGCCGGCCGCACACGGCGCCAACAGAACCGGACGAATGTTTACGGGCGACAGAAGCGGCGAATGGCTTCATCGGACTTTGCACAAGTTTGGTTTTTCAAACAGGGAAAATTCTTCGACGAACGATGACGGCCTCGAACTCGTCGACTGTTACATCACGGCAGTCGCAAGGTGCGCGCCTCCGCAGAACAAGCTCCTGAAAGAGGAGATAGAGAATTGCAGGCCTTTCCTTCAGGAAGAATTCCGGATTCTACGAAACGTCCGGGTGGTCGTAGCTTTGGGCAAACTGGCTTTCGACCAGGTTTTGACCAATTTTCTGAGGGATAAGTCCACCCCACTGAGAAAGAGACCGATATTCAAACATGGCGCAGCGTATCATTTGAATTCCACCATCACAGTAATCGCGTCATACCACCCAAGCCAGCAAAACACATTTACCGGCAAGCTGACAAGGCCAATGTTTGAATCGGTATTCAGAAAAGTTCGAGCAGCATTGCCGCGTTAGGAAGTCGGGTAGCGAGATGCCTCGAAAGCCTTCGGAAGGTTCGGGAATGCCTTCGGATAGCTCAGGAACGCTGCCGGCAATCTCCGGGGTAACGGTCTGGCAAGCCGTGGAAAAGGGACCGGGTGTGTCATTCTCCACGGTCTTTGGTTTCGGGGCCTCCCCTGGTCGCATACGACATGAGATATCATCATGTTTCTCAGCGGCTTCGGCTCACTCTATGGCCGGTAAAGTTTACATCTTTTTCGTCCGATAATTGTTAGTGAGACACTCAGGAAGAGTGCGAAATACTTAAGTACAACATAAAGAGAGTACGTCATGGACGACGAAAAAAGTGGTGTGCCCTCCCGGCGCCTAACGCGAAGGGAGGAAGAGGAGCTGTTTTCAGCGATCATCACGGGATATTTGAAGGACAAGGTTGAACTTGAAATATACCCAAAGGGAATCTCAATCAAAGAAACATCGAACCCTGACGCGAGGGAAATTTTCTTCCCGTTCGATGAAGAGGATAGCGCCCCTCCGGGACCGGAGGAGTGCACGGATCAATGATTGTGCTCAGCGCTTGAACGGCTGTATGCGATTTGTGAAATCTGGTTTGTAATAATCCTGGCTTTCGAATTTCTGCATCCAACCGTTTTCGAAGCCGAACTCATCCAGAAGATCGAGGACCTTGTCGTATTCCGATTCGCGGATATGCCTGCTCAGGAGCATAATCGATTCCGCCTTGTTGGTCGGATAGTACTGTGACATCACCGACAAGGCGACATCGTTTCCGAGTTCTTCGGCGATCCACTTCAATGTCTCCCTGCTTCCGGCAAGGTCGTTAGGAAGCACGAGGTGTCGTATAAGGAGACCGCGCTTCAGCAGACCGTCATCGCCGATTACGAGACCGCTCCCGACCTGCCGGTGCATTTCCTTTAGAGCGAGGCGTGCGAACTTCGGATATTCCTTAACCTTCGAATACATGTATCCGTCGATCTCTTCCGCGTATTTCAGGTCAGGCAAATAGATGTCTACGATCCCGTCGAGAAGCTTGAGCACATCGACGGAATCGTACGCGTTGGTGTTGTAAACAACCGGGAGGTGCAGGCCCTGCTCGACCGCTATCGCGAGAGCGCGGATAATTTCGGGGACAAAATGTGTCGGTGAAACAAGCCCGATGTTGTGACATCCCTTTCCCTGCAGCTCCAGCATGATTTCGGCCAGTCTCTCGAAGGTGACTTCGTTCTTAAGCTCGACCTTGTAGTTCTGGCTGATTTGATAATTCTGGCAGTACACGCAGCGAAGGTTGCAGTTGCCGAAGAATATGTTCCCGGCACCGTTGGTGCCGACAAGAGGCGGTTCTTCGCCGAAATGCGGGCAGTAGGAACTCACGATGGGAAGATAGCGCGAATAACATCTCGCGATCTCGCCTTTCTTCCTGTCGACCTGGCAGTCGAGTGGGCAGATGTTGCACGATTCAAGCATCCGGCCTAGGACTTCGACACGGCGTTGCAGCTCACCGGATTCGTGGAGCCTAAGGTAGGACGGCTCGAACTCTATCACTTTTGTATCTCGTTTATCTATTTGTAAAATGGGAACTGCTCCGAGACCGGTTCTTGCCCGATCAGTGATTTTTCCAGGGATTCATCGATCCAGGTTTTCTACGGGTTCGTTGCCCAGAGCTCGACTTCGCGTACCAGGGCTCTTGGAGGGAGTTTGATAGCAGCGATGATCGTGTCGGCGACATCCTCGGCTCGCAGCCTCGCGCCTTTTCCGCCCTTAAGTATTTGACGGCTATCCCTTTCGCTCGAATCGACTGAGCTCGGTGTTACCACTATAACGCGGATGTTGTGGCCCCGGACTTCCTGAAGAAGGGCCTCGGAAAAGCCCTCGATACCGAACTTCGAAGCGGCGTATACGGCAGAGTTCGCCTTCGCCCGCTTCCCCGACGTGGACGATATCATCACTATCGTACCGTCCATCTTTTCGATCATCTCGGGAAGGACCGCACGTGCAAGCAAAAACGGCCCCGTGAGATTGGTCCCGATGATTGAGTCCCAATCGCTCAGGGACATCTCGGTAACGGGCTTCTCAATATATTGTCCGGCGTTATTTATGAGAATGTCTATCGTTCCAAATTCGGTAAGGGTTTTCGAGAGGAGTCTGTGCACGCTCTTCTCGTTCGATACGTCGGTCTGCACCGCAATCACTTTGCCGCCGTTCCCGGAGATATCCTCGGCAGCGGCTTTGAGATCCCCAAGCGTCCTTCCTGCAATGACTACCGAGGTCCCTTCCTGTGCGAGCCTTTGGGCTATGAGCCTTCCGATACCTCTCGAACCTCCCGTAACTATCGCCACTTTTCCAGCGAGGCTCCCGCCGGGATTTTGTGTCGTCGATTCCGACCTGACTTTCTTTGAAGATCCGGATCTAAGCATTCTACTCAAAGTCCCTTTCAAAATACCGGTTCGCGCCGGTGCCCTGTTTTTTCTTCTTCTTGATAGCTTCCTGAATTTTCTGGTTGAACACCTCGGCCGCGTCGTAATCGTAAGAACGCAGGAGTTGATTCAACGAGATGACCTCAGCTATTACAGTTATATTTTTCCCTGGGAGAATCGGGAGCTTGATGAAGGGGATGTCGACACCGAGCATCGAAATAAATTCGTGATCCAACCCCGTCCTTGTATATTCCTGAGTGGAGTCCCATTCTTCAAGTTCGACCACCACTTCTATTCTCTTTCGTTTCCTGACGGCTCTTATTCCGAAGACACTCCGGACGTCTATCACGCCGAGGCCGCGAACTTCCATGAAATGCTGGGCGATGTTGGAGCTTTTCCCGATAAGGATGTCCTCACCTTCTCTATAAACTCCGACAGCATCGTCGGCCACGAGCCGGTGGCCGCGCTCGACCAGGTCGAGTGCAATTTCACTTTTGCCGATTCCGCTCTTCCCTACGAACAGAAGGCCAATGCCGTAGACGTCAACAAGCGAGCCGTGAATTACCGTGCTCGGCGCGAATATCTGATCCAGAAACTCACCGAGGAAGTAGACCAGCCTCGTCGTCTCGAGTGTGCTCCGGAAGACCGAGACGCCGTGCTCGGTGATGAGATCGATGAGGTCCTGCTCGAGCTCGTTGCTGTTCGCGACGATGACACAAGGTATCTCGAATTGCAGGATAGTTTGTAACGCGCGGCGCCTGTCCTCGAGCTTCAGCGAGCTGAGATACCTGACCTCCGTGTTGCCGAATATCTGTACCCGGTTGTAGGTGAACAACTCGACGTAGCCTGCCAGCGCGAGACCCGGCCGGTGCACGTTCTTATCAGTTATCAGCTTCGCGCGGCCGATGTCGCCGTTGATCTGCTGCAGTTTCGTCTTCTCATGCATCGTCTTGTACAGCTCGCCGACGCTGACGTCTTTTCGCCTTATTTCCTTGGTATCCCAAATACGTGATGCCATAACGCTAAAAATATATGAACAAATGCGGGGAAATGCACCCTAAATCGAAACCAAGCGCGTGTCAAGCACACGCGCCATCTCCTCAACCCTATCAACCGGCGTCACAAGCGAGCCGATGCCGGACTTCCGCGCGAAGATATCGACATTATCGAAAGCCACATGAATCGCAGAGGTGACATGACTTTGCCTCCTGCCGCGATTGTTAGATTCTCAGGACTCAGAGACCGGAGGGAGCTCTGAATCTGGTGAAATCCTTCGCGAAAAAGGCACGGAAGTAGGCCCGCGTATATTGGTAATTCACTTTCCAGAATCCTGTCTCGTCGAACCGTCTCGGTGAGGTTTGCGTCCACACTTTCCTGGAGAACCTCACTTTGCCGGCCATGCGCACCAGCATCATTCCGATGACGGCATCGTCGCCCCAGAAACTGATGGGAGGAATTCCACCTATAGTGTGAAGGGCGTCCCGGGTCACGGCAAAGTTACCACCGATGATGACCGCAGCTTTCCGCCAGAAGACGGCTCTAAGGAGCACGGGCAGCGCAGGAAGGACCACCCAGGAATACAACTTATTCAGAAATGCTTTGTAGCCAGCCGAGAATCCGTAATAATACGGCCCGCTCACCGCCTTTGCTCCGTTTTCAATCTCAAGTTTGATGTTCGTTATCCAGTCGGTCGGGACCACGCAATCGGAATCGAGAAAGCAGATCACATCTCCGGTTGACTCGAGGAAGCCGCGTTGGCGGGCAAGATTGGGACCCGGCATTTTCTCGAACACTACCTTACCGCTATCCCCGAGAGCCATAGTCGCTGCAGTATGCGTATGGTCGCTGGAATTGTTATCAACGACTATAATTTCAACGGAATCGCCCGGCACAAGTATCTGGGCACGAACGGCCGTGACAGCCGATTCGATGTGTTTGCCTTCGTTGAAAGCAGGTATCACTACGGAAAAATTCATTAAGTCGGCACCATCACTCTTCAAAGTCTCAGCTAATTGTTTTTGGCCTTCTCGAATATATCACACTTGGAGCAGATAGTGCGTGTGGTACTCCCTTCATAATCCGGCGCGGCAAACAAACTTCGTGAATAAACATATTTCTCATTATACCATATCTCTTCGAAGGACTCTTTCGAAAGATCTCCCCAGACATTTTCCCTGCTCGTAATCCAGCAACAAGGCGCTACTTTCCCATCCGGATTGACAACCGGAGAAGTGAAGAGCTGGTTGCACGGTTTATTGTTGATCGGCGGTTTACTCCCATTCCTGTAGTAGTCATGGACAAATCTGGAATCTCTCGGGAGCCACATATCTTTTCTTTCGTCGAGAGTGCCGGGGAAAGTCATGTCCGGTATATCGTCGGACAGTCCCATCTTGTCGAACATTATGTCTATTTTCATTTCCCTGGCCATTTTCCTCGCACGTCCTATTTCATGCTCATTGAATCTGTTCACGATAAATTTCCAGACAATTTTCGGATCTCTTTTCCGCAGTCTTTTCTTCGCTGCCACTGTCATCCCGACGTTCTCCATCACCCAGTCGAGACGCCCTTTCACCCTGTATTTCTCGTACGATTTCTGCGAAGCGCCATCGGCTGAGATAACAAGCTGATGCAGACCGGATCCGACGAGCACATCGAAGAATTCGGGCTTTTGCCTGAAACTGAAGTTTGTGTGAACGACGGTATAGATGTTCCTCGAGACTGCTTCCCTTATCATTCCAGGCGTTTCATGGTACAGGAGAGGTTCACCCCAGTTGAAGAGGATGAGCACCTTGACCGACGGCATCTTGTCCAACACCATCTTGAAAGTGTCGAAGGACATTTTTCCCTTGTCATAGTCCTGGTTCCTGGATGCGCAGAGCGGGCAATCCAGGTTACAGACGTTTACCGGGTCGAGCGTAAGGGCGCTAGGAAGAGGCGGGTGCAGATTATTCGGGTTGAACCGGAATTTGAGCCATTCAGCGATTCTGTTCTGAATATTTATCGGGACTCTTTGCCAGAAAAAAAGGTAAGCCTGAAAGAGAAACCTGTTCATGCTTACCTGATAGCTTCCCAGTTCTTGTAGAACCGCTTCAACTTGATCAAAGGTAACGAACTCAGCAGCCACGCCGAGATGGTTCGCCGGTACCCCCAGGCGCGATATCGTCGCGGAGATTCATAGACGGTTACCGCCCATGTGAACAGGATTCTCCCGTGTTTCCTTATTCTCGTGAAAAGATCGAAGTCTTCACCGGTTATAAGTTCTTCCCTGTAACCGCCGACATTTTCGTAGACTTTCCGCCTGATTACCTGGAATTCGCCACGGGCCATCCCCAGTCCGGCCAAATTCGAAAAATAGTAATAGACATTGCAGACGGCGCTGAAACATTTGTCGCTCAGCTTTTCCTGTTCCGGCACGCATTTTATGGGACAGGTCATCGCGACGTACCCGTCCGACGCGAACTTCATCTCTGCCGTCGTCAGAAGTCTCTCGACGTCGAAAGTGACGTCGGCATTTATGAAGAGGAGATTCTCACCGCTCGCGGATTTTGCTCCTTTCGACCTGCAAGCCGAGATAGACCTCACCTCCCCCTTTTCATAGCGGACGACCTTATCACAGTGCTGACGTGCAATCTCCAGCGTCCGGTCGGTGCTCCCCCCGTCCGAGACAATGACCTCGTAATCGAACTTCGATTTGAGAACCGGTTTGCACAACGATCCGAGGAGACCGGGAAGCAGTTTTTCTTCGTTCAGAGTAGGAATGATGATAGAATATTTCAAGTTCAAAAGTCCGTAGATATTGTGGCGTAAAAGTACTGATCCAGAAAGGTATGCGACGCATAGATTTTGTCGACCGATTGGAGCGAGTAATCGACATCTAAATAATACTGCCGGATAGGTTCGATTCGCGCCGACAGAGTTAGAATATCTCTGTTGACCCTGTAGCCCATGAGGAAATCGTTCGTGTATTTCCCATCGAGGTCGCCCCGGTTGACATCGCCGCCGAAGTTTCTCGTAATGGCTCCCTGGTCGTTCAGCGTGAAATTTCCGTTGGCATCCAGGAAACCGATTCCCGACCTCTGGTGCCTGTACAGCATTTCCAGCGTTATACGATTCGTAAGGTAGTACTGCAACTCGAGCGCAATCTGATCGGAATTCGGCGGGAGGGGCGATCCCATGCTGATTCCCCAGTTTGTGTATGTGCTCGCATTAGTCCTGTGCGAGTAAACGAACGGGTCGAGGAGTGTGTATTCGAGGATAGCCGTAAGGTTACTGATGCCAAACGGCTCCACATACATGAAGCCGGCCTGGTAACCAAACTTGTTGTCGTCGCCTCTTGGAGTCTTGTTGCCGAGGGTGCTGAAGTTGAGATCGTCTATAAGCAGGGTAAGTTGCAGCCCCATGTCTGTGGCGGGCCTGATCTCGCAATCGAATCCCATCATCGCGTTGCTACGCGAGTCGGCCGTTGGTCCCGTGCTGATTTGTTCCGACTCCAGGATGCTTGCGGGATTCATATAGGTGAAAGAAAGCCCATCATTGCTGAGTATTAGGCTTTCGTACATTCCGAACCTGAAGGAGGGCGATAGTACGATATCCAACCGATGACCCACAATGTTTTTGGACGTAAGCGGAGCGCCCAGAGAATCACCTTTCAAATTGCCGTAGAAGAATGTGTAATGAAAGAACTTATAGTCGATATCCACCCTCGCGAAATCAAAAGGAGGGATATTATCCGACATGAAGAGTTTGTCAATGTACCCGTCTCCCATTTCGAAGTTGTCTCTGCCGATCATCAGCGCGACGGCATTGCTGTCAAACGAGTACCGAAGGTATCCGGAGTTGAACGCAGTGACGTATTTCTCGCCCACAAATTTGTACGATGCCGTAAGCAAAGGGTCATACGCCGAAGCAACCTGCCGGGCAAACTGACCGCCGCCAATCGACTGCCCCTCGGTAACACGGAGATAGTATCCAAGGTTATTGAACACCGTCCCCCTCAGCGACGGGCCGATCTCGAAAATTGAAAGATGGGTATTGGGAAAGTCTTCAGGGCTGAAGTCGTTGTAGGAAATCGAGCCGATCCCGTTCAAGAAAAGGGGCGGGTAACTCTTGATACTGTAAGATCTATAAGAGAGGGCGGCCTGGCCATCAAGGAACAGCGTGAAATTCGGATCGGTATACGACACCAGGTGTTTCTGCTTTCGGTCGTTGAAGATCTGCAGTATGCTGTCAGGTTTGAAATCTGCCGTGAAAGAATACGAATCATTCATGTTCCTGTTGATATCGTAACTAAACTCGACCATCAGATCACCGAGAATCTTCCGCTCGACGGAGCTCATCTTGTTCTTCTCTTTATCCAGTTGGACCAGATACTCCGATACTCTCCGCCGGCTGATAGGAATGTTTGCGTCGTTATAATTGATCAGTCCCTTCATGCTCATCATTTCCAGGAAAGGATAGACTTTATGGTTGACGGGCACCAGCTCGGTTTGTGCAAATAAAGCGGGGGCGCACAGCAGCGAGAATAAGAATAACAGCCGCAGCAAACCCATCGATAATTTTTTCATACCGCAATCCCCTTTTAATCAGTTCGTCTGGATCAGGGCGCGGCAGATCAGCACGATGCCGCGCCGGAACACAATCACACTTTCTCTTGCACCGAGCCACCACCACCCAAATTGAGTGTCTGCATTCGGAGGGCAAATTCCTTTCGGCGCTTCTTCTCGAGGAATCGCCCCTGAGTCAGGTGATGGAAGACCCAGTTCGGATAATGGTACAGCATCATCACCACGACCTTCAGGAAGAACAGAGGATATCTTTTCCAGATCCTCTTGTACACGCCGCCGTCCGTAAAAGTCATGTGATTCATCGAGTCGATAACCCTGTAAAGCTCATAAGAATCGAGATGGTCCGTCCTTATGTTCGCGTTTATACAATCGTAAGATGAGTAATCATGCAGGTTGGTGATGTAATTGCCTGCGATAAGTTCCTGTCTTAACTCAGTACCCGGGTACGGGGTAAGCGTGAAGAAAAGCACGGCGTCGAGACCGAGCTTCTTCGTGTACTCGTAAGTTCGCCAGAGCGTCTCTTTGTCGTCAGTGGGATTACCGACAATGAAGCCGCCGAACACGAAAACGCCGCTTTCCTGAAGGCTCTTTACCACGGCTTCGGTTTCGCTCGTCTCGAACTGGTTGTCCTTGTTGAAAAATTTGAGAGACTCATCCGAATCGCTTTCGATTCCCAGGAACACCCATTCGAAACCGGCTTTCCTCATCAGCTTTGTGAGGTACATATTTCTGCTGAACCCCTGCACACTCGCCTGCGTGAGAAACTTGATATCGTTCAGGCCGCGTTCGATTATTCCGTTGCAGAGCTCTTCAAAATGGTTTTTGTTGAGGACGATATTATCATCGGTAAAAAAAATCGCCCTCGCACCATGGTCTTTTGCATCCTGGATATCGTCCAGAACTCTTTCCAGGTCATATTTTCTGTAGCTCCGGCCGTACATCTTCGTTATCGTACAGTAATTGCAGGTGAAGGTGCAACCCCTCGAAGTCTCGACAACGTCGCCCTGGTAACCGAAGATCCTAAACTTCTTGTTTTTGATCACCCTGCAACTCCTGTCAGGCAGCTTCAGTTCATCGAGATTAAGAAGGCTGCCGGGAGGATTCTCAATAATCCTTCCGTCTTTTCTAAAGGAAACGCCCGGTATATCATCCGGGATGTTTCCGTTGTAAATCGCCTCCGTTAGACTTCGGAAAGCCGCCTCTCCTTCGCCCCTTACCACGAAATCGATGTAGTCCATATCGCTGCTGTGAAGGATCTCGTCATAGGCTACCGTCGCATGGTAACCCCCGAGGACGGTCTTTACATTCGGATTCAGTTTCTTCGCAATCTTTGCCAGCTCAAGCATCTCGGCATACTGGAACACCATTGAGCTGAAGCCTATTACGTCAAAACGGTTTTTCTGGATATATCTGGTGTAGTACTCTTTTGCTTTGAACCGGACCGGCACGAGATCGAGAATCTTCACGTCACATATTTCGTGATTCACGTTTGCGGCCAGAGAGGAAAGACCGCCGTTCGGTTGTGTCATCAAGAACGCGCCATAACCAGTGATCCTGGAACTCGCAACAAGCAAACAATTAATCATGTACATTCCCCGACTTAATTATCGCCGCGTGATTTTCGGAACAATATATAGCTTCCTGACGCACTTCGCAAATTATTTGTCACGCCTGTAGGGTCTGCGAGTGTTATATTGTCACGTTACGGCTGTTTGATGCTCAAAGAAAGAAAACGGATCTCTAATGAAGATAGAAAATAGTGGAATTTTCCCCGCTTTAGTTTCATTCGTCCTTGTCCTTGGACTAATTCTAAACGCAGACGGGCAAAGTCGATACGACTCATTGATTACACGCGCGAACGATCTGTCGTACAACGTACATTTCAAAGAGGCAGAGAACCTTTTCGCAGAGGCGGCGCGCATCTCCCCTGACAGAGGAGAAAGCTACTTCGGCATCACGCAAATTCACCTATGGATCTATCTTGGCACTAAGGACAAGTCTCAATACGATGCCTTCATGAAGTGGTATAACGTCACGGTCTCGAAAGAAAAGAAGATACTCGAGATAACCCCGGACAATTACAGGGTCAACGAACTGCTCGGTGAGACGTATCTCCTGCGTTCGCTCGCGTGCATCACCGCTCGTTCTTACATTGACGCTTTCTGGGCGGTCAAGTCGGCACACAACTATTTCAAAGAGACGTTGCGACTTGACCCGCATTTCTATGACGCTTACAGGGGGCTCGGAGAGATTCACTATTTCCTCGATTTCATTCCCGGCAGTGTTCGATGGGCGATCGGGATATTCGGACTCGAGGGGAACAAGCCGAAAGGGTTTGCCGAGATCAGACTGGCGTACGAAAAAGGGAGTGGAGACCGAATCAAGTCGATGCTTTCGCTGGCGCAAATCTACTCCAACTACCTGGCAGACTATGACAGTGCAGAGATCCTGATGCGCCGGCTCGTGAAGCAATTTCCGCGCAATCCGATGTTCAATTATCACCTCGCTGTGGAATTAATCAAGCAACGCCGGCTCAATGAAGCGGAGCAATTCCTCGACTTGATCCTGCGTGAGAACAATCCCGATTTCGAGTTACTGAACGGCCTCTCCCTTTTTCTCAAAGGAGACATCTATTTCAAGCTGAATGATTTTCCGAACTCCATCAAATACAACAGGATGTTCCTCGACAGGACGCGCGATCCAGACTACACGGGGATAGCCAGTTACAGGATGGCCGTCGGTTACAGGGCCATGGGCAACGACACGATGATGGAGAAGAGTTTGCGGAGAGCCATGCATGGCAACCAGGGCATTTACGACGACTCGCGTGCGAGGGAAAGGAGCAGGGAATTCCTAAGGAAAGGGATTTCTCAGGACGAACTGATGACACTGGAAGCCAGGAACGACGTCGACGCGGGAAAATACGAGAATGCTTATTCTATTTTGATGCCGGCCGTGAAGAACTTCAGGGACCGGGACACGCGAGCGGAGGCGTTTCTTGTCTTATCCGAATCGGCGATCCACCTCGGCAAGTTTGCCGAAGGGATACGTTTTGCGGGGATGGCGGACTCTGCAGGCAAGGTCGACGAGGAGTGGATCGGGCCCCGATCGTGGTACATCGCCGCGCTGGGCAATTACCGCGAGGGAAACGTCACGGCAGCGAAGGATCTGCTGGAGAAGGCCAAGGACACGAGCGAGTACAGGTCCAACAATCTCCTGAATGCCTTAATCAACAACCTGGATGAGAATCTGAAGGAGAGATGACGCAGAATCTGTTTCCCGGCAAGGATGCCGGAAGACGGGAAGCCCCGCGTGAACGCGGGGCTTCTTCCTACTCATAGCATTTGTTTCGCTCGCACAGCTACCTGAGGGATTCTCCCTTCATGTTTTATCTTCTGCTTGAACTTCACTAATTGCACTTCCAGTTTATCGACAGCTTTATCGACTGCCTTGAAGTAATCGTCGGTCGTCTCTGCTGCCTTCAGGATCTTATCGTGGACCGAAAGTTTTATCTCCACCATTTTATCAGTTCCGTTGGGTTTGGAGTGTTCATTCAGAAAAACGACGTTACAATGTACCACTCCGTCGAAGAATCTGTTCAACTTCGAGACTTTGTCTTCAGCGTAAGTCTTCAAAGCGGGTTCAGCCTTGAAATGTCTGGAAGTGATGCTGATGTTCATAAGATTCCTCCATATTGTTGTGTTCACTTTTCCGAACGGGTCGGAATTTATCGTTAGTATCCGCGAGGAGAAAGGCAAACCTGCGAGTCCAAACCGGACCGCGCGGGGCCTGGCCGGCGCCTCTACCCGGACCTTTCCTAAGGGTCCCTTGGATATCCGAGCGCCCGTGAGTTGATAACCGCTCAGATGCCTGACCTCTGAGTGCCCGCCCGAGGATGTGCATTTTTGTAGACTTTTTTTAACTGCTCAACAGATAAGTGTGTATAAATCTGAGTCGTCGAAAGGCTTTCGTGACCGAGAAGCTGCCTCACCGCCTCCAGATCGGCACCGTGATTAAGAAGGTGAGTCGCAAACGAATGCCGCAGCGTATGAGGTCCTTTCCTCTCGACGTTCGAGACCCGGCTGATCCGCCTCGCCACGATGCGGTAGACTGAAGCCGGAATAATTCTCTTTCCATTGGATGAAACGAAAAGCGCCCGTTCGTCCAATACTCCTGAACTCAGACTGTCCCGGACTTTAATGTAACCGCGCACCGCATCGACAGCCCTGTCGATTACAGGTATGACGCGCTGCTTCCTGCGCTTTCCTAAGACGGTCACCACACGACCGTCAAAGTCGATATCACCGAAATTCAAGCCACACAGTTCGCTGACACGCATGCCAGTGCCGTAGAGAAGCTCGAGTATCGCCTTGTCGCGATAGTCGGCGGGTGAATCGAGCCGGACCTTGAGCATCTTCTCGATCCCGTCCTCTTCGATGAAAACGGGGATCGGTTTACGGGCCTTGGGAGTATTTATGTAACCGGTGAAATCCTTGTCTATGTATTCGAATTTCACGAGATACTTGGCGAATGACCTGACGCTTGAGAGTTTCTTTCTGACCGTTCGCCGGTCGTTGCCTCGCTTATCCAACTCGACAAGAAACGCCCGGACGCTCTCCCCTTCGGAAAGAGTCTCGAGCGGGACTTCTGCTGAGCCGGAGTATTCGAAAAGAAAATTATTGAATTCTCTGAGCGACTGCTCATACGTGGCAATCGTATTTGCCGATGCATTTTTCTCCTTCTTGAGGTAATCGAGGAAGGAGTCTGCTAATTCACGGACAGTTCTCTCATTCACTTTGCTGCGACTCCTCCAAACGATCCTTCGGATACTTTTCCGCCGGCCTCAGCCTTGTTCTGAGTCTGGCCGCCGGCAGTTTCCGGGCTCTGCGGTGCCTGCGCCTCTTCCGGTGAGAATTCGCTCTCGCACTTGGGACACTTGTAGTAGTTTCCCTTCGTTTTCGTGTACTTCGAAAGGAGGAAGGGTGAGTCGCCGAGGGGACAAGGGATGTTGACAGGTTTGTCCCACGTGGCATAATGACACTTCGGATAGTTCGTGCAGCCGTAGAAAATTCTTTTCTTGCGGGTGAAGCGCTGCGCGAGCTCTCCCTTGCCGCATTCCGGGCACTTGACGCCCGTAGTGATACTCTTTGTGAATTTGCATGCCGGGTAGTTCGAGCAGCCGATGAACTTGCCGAACCTGCTGTTCTTATAAATGAGATCGTTGCCGCACTCGGGGCACTTGTCGCCGGTCGGACGGTTGTTGTCGTCATGAGCGTCTATCGGCTTTGTGTTCTTGCATTCAGGGTACTTGCTGCACGCAAGGAATCTTCCGCGGCGGCTCCACTTGATGACCATAGGGGATCCGCACACGTCGCAGTTAACCTGCTGCCCATCGACAGACGATTTAATCTCATCTATCTTTCCTTCGACACCTTTTACCGCCGTGTCGAAGGGGTGATAAAACTCGTTCAGCACATCGAGATACTTCTTCGTGCCGCCGGCGATTTCATCGAGTTCGGATTCCATCTCGGCGGTAAACTTCACGTCGAAGAATTCGGGGAGGTTCGCGGATAGGATTTTGTTAACGTTCATCCCGAGGTCGGTGGCAAACAGACGCCTTTCTCTCAGCTCGACGTATCCCCTATCCTCGATTGTGGAGACGATTGACGAGTAAGTGCTCGGCCTTCCGATGCCGAGCGACTCGAGCTCTTTGACGAGGCTGCTCTCGGTGTAACGCGCGGGGGGTTTGGTAAAGTGCTGTCTCGTATAGACGTCGTCGAGACCGAGCGCCTCTCCCTCTTTGAGCGTTGCCGGAAGCGCGAATTTCTGAAGTTCATCGCTGTCTTCGTCGGATTTCGGAGTGTCGGCATCTTCTGCAGTGATGTCATAAATTTGCAAAAAGCCCGGGAACTTGACATGAGAGTCGGTTGCTTTGAAGACAAACATCTCGCCGTCTTTAGCGGCTTTCGGCGCTCCCTCGACCGAAACGGTAATCTGATCGTAAACGGCCGGGTTCATCTGGGATGCGATGAACCTTTTCCATATTAAGTCATACAGCAGAAACATTTCTCTCGGAAGATGTTTCTTGATGTCCTTGGGGAGGTACTCCATGTGAGTCGGGCGAATCGCTTCGTGAGCGTCCTGAGATGCCTTCGACTTCTTGAAGTGTCTCGCTTCTTTCGGAAGAAACTCCTGTCCGAATTCCGTCTTGATGTAATTTCTCGCCGCGTCGATTGCTTCGTCGCTGATCCTGGTCGAGTCGGTCCTCATATAAGTGATCAACCCGACGCGCCCTTCCGGTCCGAGTTCAACGCCTTCATAAAGCTGCTGAGCCAGCATCATCGTCCGCTTCGGTGAGAAGCCCAGCCTTGTGGAAGCAGCTTGCTGAAGTGTGCTTGTTATGAATGGAGGAGCAGGATTTCGCTTCTGTTCTTTGCGCTGTATTGAGGTGACGGCATACTTTGCGGACTTGATATCCGCCACAAATTTCTCCGCTTCCTCCTGGCTTCCGATGAAGAACTCTTTCTTTGAACGGTCCTTGGCGTTCGCGCTCCCCTGCGGGTCCTTGAGGTCCTTCCCCGCGATAGAATAGAGCTTCGCTTCAAACTCTTCCTGCTTCTCAGTCGTGAATTTTCCGAGCACGGACCAATACTCTATGGGGGAAAAGCCGTTGATCTCGTTTTCACGCTCGCAGACGAGCTTCAGAGCAACGGATTGGACCCTGCCGGCGGAAAGGCCCGGGTAGACAGCTTTCCAGATAAGCGGGCTGACTTTGTAGCCGACCAGCCTGTCCATCACGCGACGCGCTTGCTGGGCATAAACAAGGTGGGAGTCGATCTTTAGGGGTTTCTCCATTGCTTTGGAAACGCCCGATTGAGTGATCTCCGTGAAGAGGACCCTGAAAACATTTTCTGAGGAATGCTTGAGCTCTTCGGCAATATGCTGTGCGATCGCCTCCCCCTCGCGGTCCGGGTCAGTCGCAATGTACACCTGTTGCGCCTTCTCAGAAAGGTCTTTAAGCTTTTTGATGATCTCGCTTTTGCCGCGTATGGTTTTGTACTCAGGCTCGAAGCCTTTTTCGACATCGACGCCGAGTTTACTCTTCGGCAAATCTTTTATATGACCAACAGTAGCCTCGACCACATAGTCGTTCCCGAGGTACCTATTTATGGTTTTTGCTTTTGATGGCGATTCGACAATTACGAGTTTTTTTGCCATGTCGGAATTTTACCAGTCTTGTTAAAGAATGCACATAACAATCAGGTGCTCTACGTTCAATTTATGGTATCGGAACTATTGAGCATGATCCTGCTTCCCGGTTTTCCGGGTGAATTATAATCGAAAAGGACGCTTGCCACGATCGATTTTACTTCGTCCCTGTCAACTAGATTGGATCCTGACATCAGCGAACGCTCTATGATGTTTTCCAAGTCGAGCTGGTCGACAAGTCCGAGTTCATACATCTCGACGAGAAAGCCTCTCGCCTCTTTCGTCATAATTTGTCTCTCGGCTTCATGGAAGATTCTGTAAGAGCGTGCGCGGGGTCCCTTAATGCGTTTGAGCGGCTCGCGGAGATTCATTTTGTCATAAATCCAGCTTAGCGCCGTAGAAATTTCGGTTTGGCTGTATCCGCTTTCGCTCAACTTGGATACATCGACTTTCGAAATGTCCTTCGTCTCCCGTATCTCGCGCATGAGAACGACTATCAGTTCTATGATCTTTTCCTGCATTTCCTATGTATCCTCAAGACCAATATATGTTGAAAAATTCCAAAGTCAAGCTATCCTTTGTCACGCCGGTCAAAAAACGACTCAATGAACGCATTTTCGCGTTTTCTCATTCTCAACTTTTGCGATCTGGTCTTATCATCCCAGCCACAAAGGTGCAGGACACCGTGGACAATCAGCCGAAGGACTTCTTTTTCAAGAGGCACATCGTAGCGTCTCGCCTGAACGCGAGCCCTGTCGACGCTTACGTAAATTTCTCCCTCGATGCTGTCGGTGTCGGCGAGGTCAAATGATATGACGTCGGTGCGGTAATTGTGGTTAAGAAATTTTCGGTTAACTTCGAGGAGGTAATCGTCGCTGACCAGCACGATGTTGATGCTGTCGGCAATCTTATCTTCTTCTTTGAGGATGCGGCGGACAAGTGCGGTGAGACGTACGCGCTCAAACTTCGGCGCACGCGGATAATCGACAAAGAGATTTATTCTCACTTAATGCTTGTCTCAGCGAGAGAGAGCGCGATGCTGCTGAGCATAATCTCCGGACCCATACGCGTGAAGTCGCCCGACAGTGCGCTCTTGTCAACATTAGCGTAGAGCGAGCAGCCTGCCTCACGTTCGACGATCAGTCCACTGATCTTGCCGTCGGCTTCCGAATAGAACGTCACTTCGCCGAGCAGGTCGGAAGCGAGATAGCCAGTACATTGGTGTAGTTGGAGATGAGAATTGATCGTGTAGACCGTGATGAGGTTGCTTTTTTGCCTGCCGGTTTTCAAGGACGGGTAGATTTCGACGGCAAGTTTGCGCCTGGATTTCCTGTCAAAGAGATCGAAGCGGTACAAGTTCCCGCGCTTCACGCCCTTCGTCTTAAGAACCGTACCGATGCTTTCGATGTCTTTAGACTTAAACTCAAAACTCATATAATTTCCTTAATAGTATAATATAAAACCCAATGCCGTGAAATCCTCCCGACATTGGGTTTATCAAAGAAATGAAACCGCAGTACTATTTTGCGGTAACGTTGACTGCCTTCAGACCTCTGGCGCCTTCCACAATCTCGAATTCCACTTCTGTACCCTTGTCCAGCGTTTTGTACTGCTTATCGCTTTTTATGTCGCTGTAGTGGACAAACACATCCTCACCGTTGTCCTGTTCGATGAACCCGAACCCTTTTTTTCCATCGAACCACTTAACTTTACCGTTCGGCATGATACCTCCTCCAAATAAGTCAGCAGCTCTGGCGGCCGTGAATCGGGCAAGTCACTCAAATAGTTAGTTTTTCGGCCGCTTTTCGCCACATAGGGCCTGCCCAATAAGCCAATGGATCTTTTGATAATCGTGCTTGAAGAGAAAGGAATGACCTCAAGGTGTTTACTTGTTCCGCAAATAGCCTTTAGTGATGGGGAAGTCGGCGCCAAGCCTCCGGCGCCCGTTGTCGATATGTCCGTGCTCATAATCTGCAAAATTTGAATTAATTTAGCCGGACACTCAGTGAATGTCAAGCTTTGTGGCAAATCAAATCGGGATTCCCTACAGTCCGTCAAAGCGAGGAGTCGAACTCATTCCTCCAGATTCTTCCTCCTGGAGACACCGAACAGGTTCGCATTGAACTCCTTTAATAGCCCTTTGGCTTCATCCACCTGATCATCGCGAACAAAAAACTTCGCCGGCTGAATGAGTGGGTACACGGCAAGGAAGTCCTCGCCCGATACATAGTAATCTATGTCTGAATCGTCCAGAAATGACTTGAGTAGCGCGATATCTCCTTGATTCCGTGAGGAGAAGACTTCGGTATATTTCTTATCCTTTAAGACCATGGGAGGATTTACCGTGAAGTCGAGATAAGCTTCACATTCAGGACAATGAAATATTCTTGCCACCCGTTCTTCTTTCGCCAAACGAAGCTCACTCGAACAACTCGGGCAGATGATAACCTCGGGAAGTAAACTTGCGGCAGACTCAAGCCTCATGGTGTCCTGGCAGGCAGGTTTCCTGCAATAGTAATATTCGTTTCCCTCAACAAGACATGCCTCGCAATAAGCTTCACCGCAATTGTGGCAAACAGAAATCGCCTTCCTGTTCGGATGATTGGCGCAATGTTCCATAGAACCCACCTTTGTCCTTCGCATCTCGTTTCGGCGCCGCCGGCGCTCTTTCGAGTATATTATAGTGATACCCCGGATGAAGCAAGTCTACCGTCCGAGGCTGTGTAAAAATCGGATGGCTACTTTTGGGAAGCCTCCGCTCATCCGCAGTCGATCCGGTCTCAGTGGCTCTCGGGCATCTATGTCACAATAAAACTCAATTCCTCTTTTGTCGACAATATCCCGGTTGTCTAGAGACGCGGCCGAAAAGTCCAACATACGAGAGCACGAAGATTTTTCACGAAGGACACGAAGGGCTCTATTCATTTATCGCTCTTTCTTTGTGCTCTTTGCGCCCTTTCTTCGTGACCTCGTGGTTAAATAGTTTTGCAGCGGGTTTTCGGCCCGGCTTCTATGGGCGAAAATCGGATCGGGTAATAGTCCTCAAACGCCATCACCGGTGGGCGCGTCGACCACGAGCCGTCGTTGAATCTTGCATCAGGAATGGTCGGCTGGAAAAGCTCTGTCGGATTACCGGAGGGATCGTCTACAAAGCATTGTTTTCCACCAGCCCCTATAACGATGTCGTTCCGAAAAAGGACATCTGCCAGCCGGAGTTCCATAGCGGACAACTCGATGTCCTCCTCTCCACAAAGCATCCTAAGATTGGACCAGTTCAATCCGCACCGACTTTGGATTCATTACGCGTTTGGAGAGGATTCAATAGCTTTCTTCTTTCGACGGGAACTTGCCTTTCTTCACATCGTCGATGTACGCGATAAAGGCTTTGTGCATTTGCTCGGCGAGATTGGCATAATGGCGCACGAATCGCGGCTTGAACTCCTGAGTCAGGCCGAGCATATCGGCATAGACGAGAATCTGGCCGTCGCATCCCTGACCGGCGCCAATTCCGATCGTAGGGACTTTGACGGTTTTCGTGACCTTCGCTGCAAGCTGGGCAGGGATCTTCTCGAGAACAATCGCAAATACACCGGCGCTTTCAAGGAGCTTCGCGTCTGCCAGTATCGCGGCAGCTTCTTCTTTTTCTTCGCCTCGCGGACGATAGCCTCCGAACTTGTTTATCGACTGCGGCGTCAGCCCGAGATGTCCCATAACCGGAATTCCCACCTCCGTCATTCGACCGACGGATTCCGCAATGGCTTTCCCACCCTCGACTTTTACCGCGCTGGCACCTGTTTCTTTAAGGATGCGGCCGGCATTACGCAGCGTCTCTTGAGTGTCTACCTGATAACTCATGAAGGGCATATCGACCACGACGAGCGCCCGCTTCACCGATCTGGTTACCACTTTTGCATGATAAATCATTTCATCAAGCGTCACGGGAATCGTTGTATCGTTTCCCTGGAAGACGTTTGAGAGGGAATCGCCGACGAGAATTATGTCAATGCCGGCCTCATCCAGTACGTGTGCCGTTATGGCATCGTAGGCGGTGAGCGCGGCTACCCTATCGCCGCTTCTCTTCGATTCCAATACCGTACGCGTCGTAACGGCCTTCACTTTACTTTTTTCTGCCATTTCACATTCCTTTCCCGGCAGTCCACTGTCGGCCTTCTTTCAGTTCTCCCGGATAGTGTTCGCTTCGAAATCATTGCGGACCGGAAATGAGGTGCCTGAGAACACGGCACCGAACGTTTCCGAAAAACCATCCTTCAAAGCAGCGACCAAATCTTTCCGGTCCGCAGCGAAGCCGAGGATTTCACCAAGAGTCACCGTATGCGACTCAAGGTCAGCCGTAGTTTTCTCCCGCACCGCTTCATCGACATTCAAATATTGGACGATGCGCTTGTGAAATCCGCCCGTCAATATCGACCCATGCTGGAGGAGAGTATGACCGAACCTATGCTGTGCGCTACCGACCAGTTTTTTCCCTTTGTGTTCAACCTCGAATACGGCGGACGTGGAGAAACAAGGGATAGCTCTCGGGTCGCGGAAGAGCTTCTGAAAATCTGCGGAGCTCTGCGACAGGTCGAGTTCGGCCCCGAGTTTCCTAAGTCCGACCACGAGAGCCGAGCTTATCCGGTTATAGGTCTCGCGGACCGATAACCCGTCGGTCTGCATGACTACGGAATAAGTGAGTTCCTCTGCGTGCAGGACAGCCTTCCCGCCCGTTGGACGCTTCACTATGTCAATTCCATCGCGGCGGGCATGTTCCACATCTATGTCAGATTCATTTTGATTTCTCCCCAGGGAGATACAGTAAGGTCTCCACCCGTATAATCGCAACATCGGGATACCGGTAATCCTGAACTCGTCCGCGAGGCTGAGGTCGAACTTCATATTGAACTCTCCGGAGTTGTCGCGGGTATCTACGAAGAACCACTCTTTTGAGGCATGTTTCCGCGGAGAGTCCGCCGGTCGATCTAACCGCTCACCGGCAGCCACGATCAGCTCCTGATGATACCGCGTGCAGAGTTCTTGAGAAAAGAAAGGATGGTGGAGATTTCATCGGAAGGCGGGAAATCGTTTTCGATTTTGCGGATGGCATCGCTGAACATCAGACCTGAGGAGTAAAGCACCCAGTAAGCATTCTCGATAGCCGTTATTTTCTCGCTCGTGAATCCTCTCCGCCTGAGACCGATGACGTTGACGCCTTCGTACCTCATCGGTTCCCGGCCCGCAAGTACATAAGGCGGGATATCCTTGGTGACTCTGAACGCGCCGCCGATCATGCTGTGTGCGCCAATCTGAACAAACTGGTGCACCGGAGTCCCTCCCCCGATCGTTACCCAATCGCTCACGGTTACATGTCCCGCGAGTGCCACCAGGTTCGCGAAGATACAGTGGTTGCCGACGCGGCAGTCGTGGGCGATATGGACATTGGCCATGAGAAGGCAGTCACTCCCGATGACTGTCTTACCGGTCTCGACAGTCCCTTTATGGAGAGTGGCAAATTCCCTTACCACCGTATTGTCGCCGATCTCGAGCGTGGTCTGCTCGCCCGCGAATTTCAAATCCTGCGGGACGTTGGAAACGACCGCACCATGATGGATCACACAATTTCTTCCGATACGGGCACCTGCTGCTATCAGAGCGGAAGAGCCTATCGTACAACCATCTCCGATAACGACATCGCTCTCCACGACGGTAAAAGGTCCGACCTTAACGTTATCGCCGATTTGTGCCTTGGGGTTAACTACGGCACTCGGATGAATAGTTGTGGCCATCTGGATTCTATTTTTCCTCTGCTGTTGAGTTATTGGCATCGACAATTGCTGCGGTCATCTCGGCCTCGGCGACAAGGGATCCATCGACAAAGGCTTTGCCGGTCATTGTCGCAATCTTGTTACGTCTCGACGCCATCTCGAGTTGCATGATGATCTGGTCTCCCGGGACGACCGGTTTCCTGAACTTCACGTTATTCAACGACATGAAGTAAACCAGCTTCCCATCGGCATTCTCCATGCCGTTGAGAAGAAGGACACCGCCGGTTTGCGCCATGGCTTCGACTATAAGAACGCCGGGCATTATCGGCTTTCCGGGGAAATGTCCCTGAAAGAAAGGCTCGTTCGTCGTTACGTTCTTCACTCCTACGACTCTTTCGTCGATCTTGAACTCGACTATCTTATCCACCAGAAGGAAAGGATACCTGTGCGGAAGTATCCGTTTGATGGCGTCGTTATCGAAGATCACACCTTCGGTCTTCGTGAACTGATACTTCTTGACCAATTTTTTCTGCTGGTAAAGCTTTCTGATCTTTCTCGCAAATTCGACATTGTGCGGGTGACCGGGTCTCGCGGCAAGTATTTGCGCCTTCATCGGAGCACCGACGAGGGCAAGATCGCCGAGGAGATCGAGAAGTTTGTGGCGGGCAGGCTCGTTCTTGTACCTTAATGTCCGATCATTTAGGATGCCCGTCGAGCCGAGAATAACAGACCCATTGATTCCAAGTCTTGTGGCAAGCCTTTTCAGCTCCGCCGCTTCCATCTCATCGTCAACTATGACGATCGCGTTCTCGAGATTTCCTCCGCGTATCAGTCCATTTTCCCTGAGCATCTCCACTTCCTTCAAGAAGCAGAAGGTTCTTGCCGAAGAGAACTCATTGACGAACTCGTCTTCAAGAGAGAAAAGACCGGTATGCTGACTTCCGAGGGCCGGATTCTTGTAATCTATCATAATGGTAACCCTGAAGTCGTCGAGCGGGAGGGCAACCATTTGCACATCCTTCTTTTCGTTGAGGAACTCGACGGTTTGGTCGATGATCAGGTAATCCTTCGGGGCGTCCTGGACAGTGAATCCGGCTTTGAGCAGCACGTCCACAAAAGGCTTCGAGCTTCCGTCTCCGACGGGAGGTTCGGGCGCGTCAAGTTCGATCATCACATTGTCGATCTCGAGTCCGGCCACAGCGGCAAGGACATGTTCCACGGTGTGGACTTTGACATCACCGATGCCGAGTGTGGTTCCGCGCGACACGTCAACGACATAATCGGCAAGCGCAGGTATTTCGGGCTTACCGCCGACATCGGTTCTTCGGAAGACAATACCGTGATTCTCGGGCGCGGGAAGAAAAGTGATCGTCGATTCGCAGCCGGTGTGCAGCCCCCCACCGGAAACCGAGACTTTATTGGTAATGGTACGCTGTTGAACAAGCATCTATGTGACTACTCCTTGTCTGTCAGTTTTTCTACTTTATTGCGCAGTGCGGTAACCTCTTCGATCAGTTCCGGAAGCATACGAATGGCGCCTTCGATGCGTTTCGCCTCTCTTAATTCCTTTGCGGGATATCCAAACAGCATTTTCCCCGACTCTTTTACGGATTTCGAAACACCGGACTGCGCCCCGATGGAAGTGTTATCCGCAATTTCGAGATGGCCTGAAATTCCCACCTGGCCACCTATCATGCAATGTTTCCCCACCCTTGTGCTCCCTGCGACACCGGATAGCGCGGCCATGACGGTATGTTCTCCGATCACGACGTTGTGGGCAATCTGAACAAGGTTGTCCAACTTCGCACCCCGGCAAATTCTCGTTTCGCCCAGCGTCGCGCGGTCGACCGAGCAATTCGATCCGATCTCCACGTCATCCTCGATGACGACGATTCCGAGCTGCGGGATCTTTTCGTAACTCCCGTCAGCTTTGGGAGCAAAGCCGAAGCCGTCACTCCCGATTACCGTACCGCTGTGTATCATAGCATTCTTCCCAATCTTGCAGCCGGGATAGATTGTGACGTTGGGATAGAGAACAGAGTTTTCGCCGACTTCCGCCCCTTCGCCCACGACGGAGCCATGCGAAATTTTCGCGCCGTCTCCGATTTTCGCGCCGTCCAGGATGCAAGCAAATGCGCCGATCCCGACGTCCCTTCCCAGTACGGCTTTCGGGGAAACGTACGCCGCAGGATTTATTCCCGGCCGGAGCGGATCGACGACCGGCATCATACTCTTAAGCGCAAACACGAACGCGATGTATGGATCTTTGGCTCTCAGCAGTGTAATATCGCTTCGATTGGAATTGAAGTCCTCGGAAACGATCACTGCCGAAGCTTCTGTAGTATCAAAGAATTTCCGGTACTTTGGGTTGGCCAGGAAAGTAAGCTCACCTTTCCTGGCCTCTTCAATTTTCCCGATACCGGATATTTCTAAATCGGCATTCCCTTCGACTTTCGCCCCGACGAGCCTGGCTATGTCGGAGACGTTCATTAATGAATGCCCTGGGCCGGGTTCTGCGGATTTGTCGTCGGTGTCCCTGCCGGTGAGGTTGTGGAAGGGATCTTCAGTTTATCTAGAACCTGCTGCGTCACATCGTACTTAGGATTCGAGTACATGAGAAGAATCTGGCCACTCTTGTCGAAGACATAATCGTATTTATCTTCCTTGGCAACTTCCTGAATGGCCTGGAGAATCTTCTCCTGGACCGGGCGCATGATAGCATTCTGCTGCTGGGTAAGGTCGCCGTTCGGACCAAACCGTTGGTTTCTGAGGTCCACGATTTTCTTCTGCATATCGCTCAGCTTCTGCTCTTCCTGGACGCGCGCCTGCTCGGGGAGAATGAGTCTTCTTCGCTGGTAATCGTTGGCTGCCTGGTTGAAATCGGTCTGAAGCTTATTGATTTCGCTTTGCCATTGAGCTACCAGGTTATCGAGTTTATTCTGCGCTTCGACGGCTGCCGGAAGTTTCTTCATAATAACCTGCGTGTCCACCCATCCGATCTTCTGCTGGGCGAATCCGGTGAGGCTAGAAAGAAAGATGAAAGCAGAAACGAGCGCCCAAAATTTCAAACCACTCGTCTTCATGATGTTTCTCAGTTTCCTTGTCGTGTTAGTATATCAAGAACCTTGAAAGTTAGATCGTAATCCGGGTCGGCATAGAGGAGTACCGCCGCCTGGTCACTCTTATCGAAAACGAACTGCATGTGTTGCAATCTGGCAACCTGCGCGATGACGGAATAAACGCGGTCCCGAATGGGCTTCAGGAGTTTCTCTCGCGTCTGGTCGAGTTCGCCGCCCTGACCGACCTTTTCCTGACGATAGGCGAGTATCTGTTGCTGGAGCTGGTTGATCTCATTCTGGGCTTGTTCCTTCGCCTGAGTGGTCATCATCGCCGACTGCTTTGTGTATGCGTCTACCTTGCCCTGGTATTCCTTCGACATCTGGTCCACGGTATCGCTCCAGGCCTTCATCAGAGCATCAAGCTTTCTCTGGGCAGCCTGCGCGTCCGGGAGCTGATTCAAAATGGTGGTCGAATTGACGTACCCGATTTTCAGCGGCTCATTTTTCGGTGCAGCCGCGAACATGAAACCTAACGCCGACACGATAAGAGCCGACGAAAGCAGAACGATGAATTTCTCTTTCACTTCTAACCTCTTTTTTAGTTTAACACAAGTTAACAGTCCTGAATTTCAAAAACTCTTTCCGAACTCGAAATTGAAATGCCATCCCGATACCGGCCCGTTCGGGGTGGTCGAGTCGAAGCCGTAGCCATAATCGAACCCGACGAGGCCGATAGGATTAATAAGGATCCTTGCCCCGAATCCGGCGGCCCGTTTCAGTTGAAACAGGTTCGTTTGGCCGAGATTTGCCCAGACGTTTCCACCCTCCGCGAACAGGAGGACGTACAAGGGCATTGGGTCCTGCAAAACCGAGAAGCGCAGCTCCAGGGTTTGTTTGAACATCACATTGCCGCCGATGGGGTTACCGCTCGCATCCTTAGGCCCGACGCTCTGGTCGGCATAACCTCTCAAAGCAGTCGTCGAAATATATCCGAGACCAGTACCGCCCATGAAGAATCTCTCGAGCGGAGGCGCACCGAGCAGCTTGGTATCAATCAAGCCGATAACTCCGAACCTCGTGCCGCTGTAAAGGACAATCTTGTCGGTGCCGAACATCGTGGTATAGAAGTCTGCGGAGAAGACATGCTTGTGGAAGCTCGTCTCACCGGGAAGCGGCGGGCCGGCTATTTCGTCAGTCAGAGAAACGTTCGAGCCGACGGTTGGGAAAATCGGGCTGTCCGTACTATTCCTCGATATTACCTGTGTAAGGCTCACCTCGCTGCTTGGTCCGACTGTGTAAAGGAGCGTCGGCCCGCTAATGAAGTCGTTCTTCTGGGCTGTCACAATCCAGTTGATGCGGAAATAACGGTCGGGCCACATCAGCCTTCTTCCGATGCTGATCGAACCGCCGGTCATTCTGTAGTCGTAAGTGTAAATCTGCCTGGTGTCGAACACGTTCACGCCGAGAGAAGTCGGCGTGTCCATAAACCAGGGCTCGGCGAAGCCGAGAGAGAAGGTACGGTAATAGCTGCTCACGCCGAACTGCCATGTAAAATTGAGCGACTGGCCGGCGCCGCCCTGGAGGGGATGGGCGATGTCGAAATTGTTGAAGCTCAACCCGATCGCACCCGTGAAACCGAAAAGCTGGCTGTAACCGACCGACATATTGAAAGTGTCGCTCGATTTTTCTTTCACGCTGTAGGTGACATCTACGGTTGAATCGTTAACGATGTAATAATCAGGCTTTATCTTTTCAGGGTCGAAGTAATTCATCTGGGACAGTTGCCTGACGCTGTTGATTATCATAGCACGGGAGAAAAAGTCGCCCGGGACCGTAAAGAGCTCGCGCCTGATAACTTTGTCCTGCGTTTTGGTATTTCCGTTGATGATGACCTGTCCGATCCTGAACTGGTTTCGTTCCTGGATGGTTATGTGGAGGTCCACCGAGTCGGGCGGGACACGGGTCACAGTCGGATCGATGTTCATTGTCAGATAGCCGGTATCGAGATAGAGTGAAGCGACGTCGGTTTGTTCTTTATTTCCGCGCAGGTTCTCGTCGAATTTCACCTCGTTGAATATCTGGCCGGGCTTCATTCCCAGCCGTTCGTTGAGTATGCTCGTCGGGAATCTGGTGTTCCCTTCCCAGGTAATATGCCTTATATAATACTTTTTCCCCTCGTAGACATCGATATGGATGAACATATCTTTTTTGTTGGCGCTGTACCAGATCGAATCCGAGACGATCGAGGCATCGATATAGCCATGCTTCCTGTAGAAATCGACGATATGCTGCTTGTCTTTATCGAACTTCTTTTTGTCGAATTTCGAGCTTTGCCAGAACATCCACCAGACATCCTGATGGGTATCCTTCATTGCGCCGCGAAGATCGCTCGACTTGAAAGCATGATTGCCGCTAAAAGTGATCTTCTTAATCTTGACTTCCTGTCCTTCGTCAACATTCACGACGAGGTTAACCGGAGCATCCGCTGAGTCTGCTACAGGTTCCAGTTTTGGTGTTATCTTTGCGAGGAGATACCCCTTCTTCTCATATTTTTTCTTGACGTTGTATACGAGAGTGCTGAGATCTTCCGGGTTGATTATCTGTCCTTTGATAAGGTTGATATCTTCCTTGATATCCTTTTCGCTCAACTGATGGTTTCCTTTGATCACAATGTTGTTGAGTCTCGGATATTCCTTGACCTTGATTAATAGGAATGCTCCATCGCCGACGCGGTTATCGAGGAGGACTTTTATATCAGAGAAAATTCCGAGCGACCAGAGCTGTTTTATGGCCTGGCGAATCTTATCGCCGCCGGGGGTAAACTCCTCCCCAACCTGCAATCCGGAATAGCGGATAACGGCAGACGCTTCAGTTTGCTTGTTCCCTTCGACTGAGATCCCAAGAATCTTCAGAGGCTTGGCCTTCTGTTCTGTCTGCGCGAACGCGTTCACGCAGAGGAGGCCGAGGGTCAGAAATACAAAAAGATACTTCATCCTTACCAGATTCTTTCCGAGAAAATCATTCACTTGGTGATGTCGTAAGCTCGCGTTGGACGCCGCCCTATACGACTAAGTTCCTCTCTTAGACAAAAAAATGACGCGGCGGTTGCATCCCCGGTGGATATCGGTCTTTTTGGGTAGTAGGCTTATCAGATCGTTTGGAAGCGCTTTACCTGCTCGCTCACAAGCCCAAACCTACGCTCGCGTTTTTGAAAATCGCTTATTGCCTCATATAGCTGCCTGCGACGGAAATCGGGCCAAAAAACTCTCGAGAAATATATTTCCGTATAGGCCGACTGGTACAGGAGGAAGTTGCTTATACGGAGCTCGCCGCTGGTTCTTATCAATAAGTCAGGATCGGGCATCGAACCTGTGCTGAGGTACCTTGAGAAGAGAGACTCATCTATATCGTCAGCAGACAGTTTACCTGCGGCAACATCAGAGGCAATTTTCCTGGCAGTCTCGACGATCTCGCGCCTGCCTGAGTAGCTGAGTGCCAGATTCAGGTTCAGGCCGGTGTTGCGCGTCGTCTTTTCAAATGCCTCGTTCAATTCACGCTGCACTCCCGCAGGCAGTGAGCCGAGGTCGCCGATTGCCGTGAGGCGGACATTGTTCCTGTAGAGTCTGTCGGTCTCGTCACGCAGTGCCTTAACCAGGAGTCGCATCAGTGTAGAGACTTCCTGCGTCGGACGTTTCCAGTTCTCGGTCGAGAAAGTGTAAAGTGTCAGGCACTTTACGCCCAACTCACCGCAGGCCTCGACAATGTCGCGAACGGAGTTCACACCTTCACGGTGCCCTGCCGCACGCGGCAACGCACGCTGCTTCGCCCACCTTCCATTGCCATCCATTATGATCGCAATGTGTTTGGGTATACTGCCGCTGGCCTTCAGTTCTTTCTGTAGACCCTTGTCATCAGAACCGAGCCTGATCAATCTTTCCGCCTCATTTTTTGCTGTGAAATTTAAACCGGCATATAGTAAAAATCAAGGATTTGAAAGACACGCGAACGGGATAACGTTCAATTTTTCCGTAAGTTACGTCAGCCTCGCCTGTAATTATCGCCAATTCAAGATGTGCGATGAGCCCGAAACAAGCCTAAAACATACAGCCCCCATCGAATCGGTCCTCAAAGTTTGCACTCCCGCCCGATCCATCCTCTGAATCACGCTTCCGGAAGGGTGACCGAATCGATTCCCAGTTCCTACGGAAATGACTCCATACCGCGCTCGAACGGACCTGATGAATTCGCTCGAGGAGCTTGTTTCGCTTCCATGATGTGCCAACTTCAAAATTTCCGACGCAAGAAAATGGCCGTAAACCTTGACAAGCTCATGTTCCACCCCATGCTCGATGTCGCCGCACAGGAGAACAGACTCACTCCCTGTGCAAACCTTCAGGACTATTGAGCCGTCATTGAATCTTGACCGGTAAGACGATCCGGCAGCACCAACGTACCTCCCATTCGGATGAAGGACATACACCCTGTGCATCGCACCGGAATCGAGTATCATTCCCGCGCGTGCACACCGTGACGGAATTTTCATCGTCTCCACCGTAGCCAGAGTCGTTCTCCAGACCTTCGATCCGGAATATTGATCGGGATAAATGAAATTGCGGACCTTCAAATTCCGGAGCACACTCGCGGCACCGCCGATGTGATCGGTATGAAGATGTGTTATCACGAAATAGTCGATGCGGGTTACTCCTCTCTTCTTAAGAAAAGGAACGATGATGCGTGCGCCGGCATCGGTCATGCCGAAGCTGACTCCGGCATCTATAAGGAAATTTTTCCCAGACGGGAGTTCAATATAAATTGCGTCACCCTGCCCGACATCCAACACGTAAAGTCGCGCTTCAGACCGGCTGAAAAATATCGATGAATAGAGAATCAAGTCCCCGCCAAATAGAACCGCAAAGACAAGCTTTTTCAGGATGGACTTATTCCCAAACAGAAAGACCGAGACAAGCCACACGAAGTAAAGAGCGCTGAATAACATCACCGAGTCGTCGATTCTTACTATACTCGCGTTCCAGGAGCCTATGATTGAATTGATTCTGAGGATCATGAAACCGACGATCTGGGCGGCAGCTCCATAAATTGAAGCGAGCGTGGACGAAAACGTGCTGAACCCCAGAAATGTGAAAGTCATCGAAGTAAATAAGGCAGAAAGAGGAACGATCAAGAGATTTGCGAATACACTGACAAGCGAGATTCTTTCAAAATAGAAGACCGTAATCGGAACGGTGCCGAGGGTAGCGGCAATTGTCAGTAATGAAGCGGATAAGAGAGTATTCACCCAGGGAAGTTCAACCACTTTCGGAAAGGACTTCCTCGCTGAAGTCACCATTCTTTCATAGAAGAAAGCGATAGAGAGGACTGCGGCAAAGGAGAGTTGAAATCCGGGAAAAAAAAGCTGCGACGGCGAGAAGGTAAAAATAATCAGCGCGGCGAACCCCAGCGAGTTCACTAGATTGCTTTTTCTCTGGAGCAACACTCCGAAGAGAACAACAATCGCCATGATCACCGCGCGGACCACGCTTGGCCCCGATCCGACGACCAAAGCATAGACGATCAGTAGCGGAGCGACAATAAAGAAACGAAGCCTTCGCGGCACTCTCAGCACTGAGGAAAGCGTCATTAGAATTCCGGTCAGGAAACCGATGTGGAGACCTGATACCGAAAGGATATGGACCGTTCCGGAATTCATGAAGTTCTCGTTCATCTCCCTGCTAATTGCGCTTCTCTCCCCAAGGACCATTGCCTTTGCCAATCCCGACACATCACCGGCAACAAACCTTCCCGTTTTCTCCCTGACGAAATCCCTGATCGGCTGGACCAGTGACTTTTTCAGGTTGAAACTGTCATCGTGTTTTACGCCTATCACGTCATTGGGACTGCGAAGGAATATCCTTCCGGCCAATCCGTTCAACATGTAATAATTCTTCACGTTGAATTGGCCTGGATTTCTCGCTAACGACAGAGTGCCCGCTTTTCCCCTGAAGACAATCCTGTCGCCGATCTCAAGAGACAATGGTGCCTGAGGTGTAAGGACCAGATCGCCGCGGATTCGCTTCCAGCCTTTGTTGAATCCATGGCAGTCCGTCAAGATGATGGAAGGCCTCAGAGTGTCGGGAGAGATCTCGCTCACAGCCCCCGAATAAAACTGGAAGTCGGAAGGATGGATTTCGCTCAACGACACGAAACCGATATTGATATAGAAGGCGAATGACAGAAACAGCGAAGCGTATCCCAGCACGGAGAGGCTGGTGGAATGTCTCTCTTTGCGCGCGAAATACAGGGCAAAGGAAACAAGGAAAATCACGGCAACCCCCAAAGGAATGATGACGGGATACTTCTGGAGGAGTCTTCCTGCCGTTATGCCTGCGGCAGCTACGAGCGCAGCCTTAAATGCTGGTAAATGTTTCATCGAGCCGCCCTGACATTTTGCCCGTGAAAATTGCGACGCTTCCGACCGAGATCTCAGAACATTTTATTGCAACCGGTTTCGGTTTGAAATCTTCTCAATGAAAATTCCGGTCCGTTCCCGCGGACAGGCACAAGCGTTGATTAGCCTGATCGGCCAGATAAAAGAAAGCGCACAAGAATGTGATATTTTACCAGACAAAAACCCGCTGCGGTCCGTTTGAACCGGTAATATTCGTGCGCCATCTTTCCAAAGAACAACTCCGGGACAAGCTATATCCTGTAATGACAGCCGACGCTGCTCTTATTTTCCCAGGCGGAGAGTGTCACGATCAATCCCGCTCTAAGTGCATTTCTTAGTC
Organism: Bacteroidota bacterium; assembly: GCA_021845665.1. Classification (GTDB taxonomy): domain Bacteria; phylum Bacteroidota; class Ignavibacteria; order Kryptoniales; family JAKASW01; genus JAKASW01. Next base: position 87,756 of record JAJZVO010000004.1, read on the forward strand.
CGACGAGTTCGTCGGTAAGCCGTACGGCCCTGTAAAAATTCTCTATCTCCGATTCGAGATGCCGAAGCTCGCGGATAGCCCTGCGGAGCCGTCGCGTTGTGCGAACAAGCCCGACATAGTTCCACATTATGTGTTTGAGTACGCTCATATCCTGAGTGATCAGAGCGGGATCGGCGGTTTCCGTGCCGGTATCTTCCCAGAGCGGAATTTCAAATGTGGACGGATCGGGTGCGCCATCCATTTTTCGAACGATATCTTCGGCAGCACGGACTCCCCACACGAGGCCTTCCAGAAGCGATGTACTGGCGAGCCTGTTGGCACCGTGAAGGCCAGTGCATGCCACCTCGCCAACGGCGTATAACGAATCGACAGAAGTCCTCCCCCACTCGTCGACCCAGACACCGCCACAGAAATAATGCGCAGCGGGGACAACTGGGACTAAATCGGTGGCGATATTGATTCCGTAAATCAGGCACTGCTCGCGGATCGAAGGGAACAATTCGGCTATCTTATCCTTCGGAATGTACGAGCGCAGGTCTAGATAGACGTTGGGGACATCTTTCGAGAGCATCTCCTGGTGAATGCTTCTGGAGACGACGTCGCGGGGGGCGAGGTCTTTCCATTCGGGAGCGTATTTATCCATGAACGGTTTCCCATCGGCGTCGACAAGTCTTGCCCCTTCGCCGCGGACCGCTTCGGATATCAGAAAGCTCGGCGCGTTGGGTTGGTAAAAAGTAGTCGGATGAAACTGTACGAACTCGCTATTTATTACCCTGGCGCCGGCACGAAATGCCATGGAGAGTCCGTCCCCGCGCGCGCCGACCGGGTTTGTCGTGCGGAGAAAAATCTGTCCGATCCCGCCTGTCGCAAGAACTGTCTTGCGCGCAAGGCACCTGATAACGGAGCCGCTGTCCTGGTCGAGAAGATATGCTCCGACGCAGGACAGCGGGTCGTAAATCCTGAGCCGGTCGGTCGAATGATGTGCTGGAGTCAGGAGGTCTACTGCGGTGTGCCCTGTAAGGAGCCGGACATTGGGATGACCTTCGAGCGCCTTCATTAGAGATATTTCGATCGCGCGCCCGGTCGCGTCGGTGGCATGGACAATCCTGTTGATCGAATGTCCCCCTTCGCGGACGAGCGAAAGCTCGTCGTTCTCTGAGCGGTCGAAGGGGACTTTAACCTTCTCCATCAATATCTCGCGGGCAAGCCTCGGACCTTCCGCCGCGATTATTTCCACCGCTTTCCGATTGCAGTAGCCGGCTCCGGCTCGAATAATATCCTCTGTGAGCAATTCCCTTGAGTCTTCATGCGCCGTGTAGACAATGCCTCCCTGTGCATAGAATGTATTGGACTCTTCGGGTTTCCTGGCACGGGTCACGAGGGTAACATCGATCCCCGCATCGCCCAGCTGAAGCGCGGTCACCGAACCGGCAATTCCGCTTCCGATTATGAGTACTTCGGTCTCTATCCCCGAGTGTCCCTGGACTTTGTTCGTCATTTTGATTCGCTACCGGTTTTTATTTGGAATAGAATTCATCTGAAGCATCAGCCTATGGCAATCATCCGCTCGACAGCCTTCGCGGCCCTGACCCTTATCTGTTCCGGGACTTCGATGACATATTGAGTCTTTCGCAGTGCATCGAGGGTATCTTCGAGTGTAATCTGGTTCATATGCGGACATCGGATGGTGCAAAGCCTGAGCATCTCCTTATCCGGATTCGCGGCGGCTACGTTGTCGCCCATGGAGCATTCCGTCAGCAGCAGATACCTGGGGGATTTCGACTCGCGCACGAAGCGTTCCATGGCCGTCGTGCTTCCCGAAAAATCGGAGGCTTCGACGACCTCCGGGCTGCACTCCGGGTGGGCAAGAACTACGACGTCGGGGAATTGCTTGCGGACATTTGATATGTCTTCTACCGTAAATCGTTCGTGTACCTCGCATCGGCCCTGCCATCCGATAATCTGGAAAGGCTTTTCAAGTTCGGCCGCATCTTTCCTCGGAAAAACGATCTTCTTCCCGGTTTCAGCGGCCACGTTACTTGCGAGATATTCATCGGGAAGAAAGATAACGACGTCGCTGTCAAGCGATCTGACTACTGCGGCAGCGTTGCCAGAAGTGCAGCAGATATCAGATTCCGCCTTGACGTCCGCATAGGTGTTGACATAAGTGACGACCGGAGCGCCGGGGAACTGAGCCCTGAGATTCCGCACATCTTCCGCGGTGACGCTCGCAGCAAGTGAACACCCCGCCTTCTCGGCCGGAAGGAGGACGGTCTTTTCGGGATTGAGTATTTTCGCTGTCTCGGCCATGAAGCGCACGCCACAGAATATGATTATGTCCTTGTCGGTCTGAGCGGCCTTTCTGGACAGTTCGAGAGAATCGCCGACAAAATCGGGAATCGAGTAGTATAGGGCGGGCTCCATATAGTTATGGCCGAGAATCACGGCGTTGCGCTCGGCCTTGAGTCTGTTGATCTCGTAGGCGATCTCGGACTTTATCCTAAGCTCAGGCTCAGGGACAACGTCTCTCAATCTATTTTTCAGATTCGAATAAATTTCCTGAACAGTCATCGTAAACCCTCAATCATTTATCGTTATCTATCATCAAACTTATGTCCATCGCGGTTACTGAATGTGTCAATGCGCCGACAGAAATATAGTCGACGCCGGTCGCCGCAACCGCCGCGACTCTCCTAAGAGTCATGTTTCCGGAAGCTTCCAGCGACACGCGGCCCGCTGAGATCTTAACGGCCTTCCTCATCGTATTGGTATCCATGTTGTCGAGTAAAACGCGATCGACATCGAGCTGAAGCACTTCCCTCAGCTCATCCAGAGTTCTAGCTTCGACTTCAATTTGGATTCCTGCGGGCGCATTGGCTCTTGCGCGGCGAACCGCCTCGGTTATTCCGCGCGCCTCGGCGATGTGATTATCCTTTATAAGAATCATGTCGTACAAACCTATCCGGTGGTTGGAAGCTCCGCCGATTCTTACGGCCATCTTGTCGAGCACTCTCAGGCCCGGTGCGGTCTTTCTCGTATCGAGTATCACCGCCTTCGTGCCGGCCGCGGCCTCGACGAATCGTCTGGCGGCTGTCGCGATCCCGGACATTCGCTGAAAGAAATTCAATGCCACACGCTCGCCCGCAAGTATCGCCTTGCCCGGGCCGCTTACACTACCTATGACTTCTCCTGGTTTTACATCGGCGCCGTCCGACACGGATTGGATTACTTTCACCCGGTCGTCGATGAACCTGAAGGTTGCCTTGACCACATCCCAGCCGGCTACCGTCCCGCTCGATTTGGCAATGAACCGTCCGTTGGCCTGCAATTCCTGAGACACAATCGAGTTAGTGGTAACGTCCCCCGGTCCGATATCTTCGGCGAGCGCTCGCTTTACGATCTCTTCAATCTCTTTATTCATCAAATATCTTGAATATTCGCTATTTAGGTGGATGTTAACAGGATAGATACAATCACACCCGGCAGAAAGAATGTAATCAAAGCCCGGGTTAAACTGCAATCTACCGTTACCGGTCGGGTCCATAATTCACGGGAACCGACTGTGCCCCGTCAGTGTTGCAAAAGTCAAGGAACCGGCTTTGGAGGAGAAGCCGGCTTCTCTTCATGGCGGGAAGTGAGAGCAGCATGAGACGATATGAGAAGAACAAGGAGGAGTAAATGAGAAGAACAATAATGGTATTTCTGCTCTTAGCGTCCGCATTTCTTACCAGGGAAGCTTCGGCCCAGGTGTTCTTCACCGCCAGTCTTGGACCGGGACCATCTGTAGTTTCAAACGGGACCGGAACGGCGTGGGCTGTGCTGAACATGGCACAGAAGTCACTCACCTTCAGAATCACGTACGCTAAGCTAGACAGCACATTCACACACGCACATTTTCATCTCGGTGCGGCAGGGACGAACGGGCCGGTAGTATTTCCGCTCGATGCATTCTTTGTCGGGAACACCGCGGAGGGTACATGGAACAACATACCGGACTCCCTGATTTCCGCCCTCATGAAAGGCGACATTTATATAAATATTCACACGCTAAAATATCCGGCGGGTGAAATTCGCGGCCAGTTAGAGGCCTCTCCCGACATCGGAATCTCAATGAGCCTTGACGGCTCGCAGGATGTTCAGCCTCTACCGGTAGGGGGAACGGGAACCGGGTGGGCGATTTTCAATCCTGATTCCAATGTTCTTTACTACCGCGTGACTGTCGCCGGTCTAACATCGGGTATAACGGGATCCCATTTCCACCTCGGCCCTGCGGGGACTAACGGACCTGTCGTATTTCCATTCGCCATGACCGACAGCACCGCGACCGGCTATTGGGCCTTCCCGGATTCGATGTGGGCAGATCTCGTGTCTAACCAGTTATATGTGAACATACACACGCAGAAAAACCCTGCTGGCGAAATAAGGGGACAATTCACTTTGGAACCGACTTCGAATATTTTCCTTTCAGCTTCCCTGGACGGAGCGAACCAGGTACCGGCAGTGACTTCGAACGGAGCGGGCACGGCATGGGTAATTCTCAACGTTACTCCGTCAGCCACCGACTCTTACGGGAACGTCACACCCGGCTCGGGCTCGCTCACATACAGGCTGACGTACGCCGACCTGGACAGCACCTTTACCGCAGCACATTTCCATCAAGGTGCACCCGGTACTAATGGTCCTGTAGTCATGCCGATCACAACATTCTCGGGCAACTCCGCCCAGGGCACCTGGTCGAACATACCCGACAGTCTAGTCGACGCAATGCTGAGCGGGGATATCTACCTGAATGTTCATTCAGCTGCTCATCCTGCCGGAGAGTTGCGCGGTCAACTCGAAAGACCGGACGGCGTTCCGTTTTCGATCAGCCTCTCGAGTAATCAAAGCGTGCCGGCTCTCTCCACCACAGGTACCGGCACGGGCTGGGCGGTGCTCGACACCACCGGCACGAACGTCAGCTACGACATAACAGTTGCGACGCTATCCTCAAACATAATCGCAGTCCACTTCCACGACGGCGCCTCGGGTGTGAACGGGCCGGTGGTCGAGCCGCTTTCATATACCATGATCGGTGCGAGCGGCATATGGACCCCGGTGCCCGATAGTCTCATTCCGACGCTACTCAGCGGTGATATTTACTCGAACTTCCATTCTTCCGATCACCCGACGGGAGAGATACGCGGTCAGCTCCTCCTTGACAACGGCTCGCTGCTGACAGCCATCGTCCAGACAAAGGACCCTGTCCCGAACACGTTCCGGTTGAGCCAGAATTACCCCAACCCGTTCAACCCATCGACGATAATTCAGTATAGCGTCCCGGCGAAGTCCCAGGTGAAACTCATCGTGTACAACATACTCGGCGAGAAAGTGACTACTCTTGTCGACGCGGTCGAAAGTCCCGGAACCCACGAAGTCATCTTCAACGGAAACCGGCTTGCCAGCGGGGTCTATTTCTACAGGTTATCCGCAAACGGGAATACATTCCTGACGAAGAAAATGGTTCTGCTGAAATAAATTCCAGAAAGCCAGAAAGTCAAAGGCCCGCCGGGTTGGCGGGCCTTTTTGATTACGTCAGGTTTAATCTCCCTACGATGACAAAGAGTCTCTTCGATGGCGCAACTCCAGCGCTCTTCTGATCCCATTAACCCCGGGATCCTGCCAGCCTTCAGTTCATGCGGCACATTTGCTTCTACTCATAGATGAATCCCCTGTCTATGTAGTAGGTCACTCCGAGATTAATGGCATTAATTATGTTGACACTGGTAGGCTCATACAATGAATAATTACCATATAGATAGAGGAACGAGTATGAAGTCGACAAAGAGATGTTATCTTCGACAAAGTAATTCACCGTGACACCCAGAGCATTTGACAAGTTCTTTGACTTGGGTCCCATGTTCTGCAACTCAGAATTGAACACATCCGACGTCAAGACGACAATGCGGTCGGTTAATTCGTAGTTATATCCTATGCTGGCGACTGCAAGGTATCTCTGTCTTATCTGCGAGTCCCCGGCAATATTCGGGCCGCCCGCCAAGTTAATGCCAAAAGACAACTGGGAGTTGAGGTTCAATTGGTGACTGTACTGCAAATAGGCATTTGCCAATGTGAAAAATGGCTCGATCCTGCTTGCTGGTATCCCGCGAGAGAACGAATTGAAGTACTCCAGCTGTAGATTCACCCCTGCGACACAGCCTTCGTAGCGGTTGAACCTGAGCTCATTCGGGATCTCCCTCAGATAAGAATCCGCGTACTGATTCAGGCCTGCAAGAGAAACTCCATCCCTCGAAAGGGTATTCTGGACGTCCTGCCAGAAGAACTTATCGGGGCGCACATGAACATCACCATAATAGCCTTCCCTGTAGAATTGCTGCGCGAGATTCTCTATGGCGCTTTCGCTCAGATCGCCGTTAAGGAGATTGAGCTGTTTCAGCCTTTGTTGGAACCGAATGGCTGAGACTACTGCCGTAACGTTTCTCATTTTGCCGACGCCTATGCCGAAAGTGATCCGACTCCTGCAGGAAATAGTACTTTGGAGCAAGGCCGAGATTCAGATTTGAAGTCAAACTTTTGCTGTTAGGCTGTCCGTCAGGTGACACGAGGGAATTATCTGAGTAGTAATTGAAATTGGAATTGAACCGTAAGGCGCTGAGTTCAGTTTTGGGAATAATAACAGGATAGCGCCCGCTCCCTGTCAAGCCATCAGTTGTTGCTCAGCTTTGACAACAATTGCCCCGAGCAAGTCGAACAGAACCTGTCGGTCTTGACGTCGATTTCCTCGACTCCGGTGGATGAGTGCATGACACACAGGTAATTGCCGCAATGGAGCAGACCGAACGCATGACCCAGCTCGTGCACCGATTCCTTAACGAGACGAAGATTCAGCAGATTCGCATCGGGGGCGAGTCCGTAGAATTCATCGCGGAGCCGGTGAGAGGAGACTACCGCCACCTTTCCGTCGAGCTGAGCTTCGCCGAAAACATAGGTGAGCACAGGGACGAACAGATCACCTGAAGTCACGCCGAGAATCCTTCCGTCGAAGTCTTCGAATTTTTCAAGCAACGACGTGATGAGGGCCGTAGAGGAGTATTGGTTCCTGGACAGATTGAACGCGAAGGATCCGTCGAGCGGCAAGGCTCGGGTAACCTCGACACGGCATCGAAAAGCGGAGGTAAGTGGCTTCACGAGAGGTGGAAGGGGCGTGCGGTCGACGGGATTGATCGCGACGATGAGGATCGAAGAGGTGCTCGCCATGGGGCTACCGGTCTCCGGTTAAGCCTGAGGCTTTTTCAATCCGTATTTCGAGATCTTGCTGTAGAGAGTTACGCGATCGATTCCAAGCGCCTCCGCACTGCGGGTGATGTTCCAGTTGTGCTTTGCCAGGACCTTCGCGATGTGGATCTTCTCCATGCTCGTGATAAGATCGTCCTGCTGCTCTACCGCCTCATGAGGTTGTGAAAGCTGGAAAGGAAGATCGCCGGTGTTAATGGCGGGCGGCTTAGCCAGTACCATGGCACGCTCGATTACGTTCTCCAGTTCGCGGATATTGCCAGGCCACCTGTTACGGATTAGAAGGTCCATCGCCTCAGGAGCTATCCCTACTGTCTGTTTGTTCATGAGGGTTGCATACTTCTGAACGAAATGATCGACGAGCGGCGGGATATCAACGCGTCTTTCCCTTAAAGGAGGGATGAAGATAGTAAACACATTGAGCCTGTAATACAGGTCCTCACGAAAGCTGCCGTCGCCTATCGCCGCTTCGAGGTCGCGGTTGGTAGCACAAATCACGCGGAAATCGCTGGAGATCATCTCGTTGCCCCCGACCCGTGTAAACTGTTTAGTTTCCAGCACGCGGAGGAGCTGCACCTGCATCTTCTGGCTGATGGTGCCGATCTCATCGAGGAAGATCGTCCCGCCGTCGGCCATTTCAAACTTGCCCTTCCGCCTGAACTGCGCGCCGGTGAAGGCTCCTTTCTCATGCCCGAAGAGCTCGCTCTCAAGAAGGGTCTCAGGCACGGCTCCGCAATTTACCGTGATTATCGGGAAATATTTTCTGGCCGAGTTGGCGTGAATGGTCCTCGCGACAAGTTCCTTGCCGGTTCCGCTTTCACCTCTGATCATTACCGTTGTGTCGGTCTGTGCGACTGTCTTCGCGAGGTCGATCACCTTCTGCATTTGTGAGCTCTCGCCGACGATTTCCTCGACGCCGGACAACTCAGACATCTGCTGGCGAAGCCGCCAGTTTTCATCGGTCAATTTTTTCGTTCTCAGCGCATTCTGGACAAGATGAGAGAGATGTTCCGGATCGACAGGTTTCGTGACGTAATCGAAAGCACCTTCCTTCAATGCTTGGACGGCGCTGTCGACAGCCGCGAAAGCAGTAATCATGATCACGCAGGCACTCTTGTCGATTTCCATGATTCTTTTCTGAAGCTCCAGACCATCCATGCCCGGCATCTTGATGTCGAGCAGAATCACGTCCCAAGGTCCGTCGCTCATGAGCGTCAACGCCTTATTGGCGTTTTCGGCGGACCCCACCTTGAAGCCGTCCTCCCTGAACCACTTGCTCAGCGAATCGCGGACCGAAAGCTCGTCATCGACGATCAGGATGCTCGATTGAGAGATCTTCTCACTGTTTGCCATATTCGTTTCTCAATTCTTCTTAACATTCGCCAATATTGTTCCCCCGGCCTTTTGCGGGTTCACCGGCAGCAAAATAGTGACCGTTGTCCCGGCGCCAGGTCTGGAGTCCACTTCAATTCTCCCGTTATGCCGCTCGATGATCCCGTGGACGACGGCGAGTCCGAGACCTGTCCCTTTTCCGTCTTTCTTCGTCGTGAAGAATGGCTCAAAAATGTGTTCGAGATCCTCGTCGTTTATCCCGATGCCGTTGTCGATCACTTTAATCTCGATCTCGTTTTGACTCACGAGTTTTTTCATCGTAATTCTCAGCGTGCCACCGTCCGGCATCGCTTCAATGGCATTGATTTCGAGTGCTATCAACGCCTGCTCGATTTGCTGAGGGTCGCATATCGTTTCCACCGGAGTTTCCGGGACATCGACTTCCGGCATGACATTGTTCATGGCCAGATGATGCGAGATCAGCTTAAGACTTTGATGTATGACAGGGCCCAGATTCTGAAGCTGGAATTCACCTATCTTCTGCCTCGAGAAGAGGAGGAGGTTATTGACGATGTTGCCGCATCTCGTGCTCTCGTCGGCAATCATTGTCAACTCGTCGCCTATGCCTTTAATGCCCTCCTCGGTCAGGTCTCCCTTCGCGAGCTGTTTCTTAAGCAACTTGGCGTACGCAAGGATGCCGGCAAGGGGATTGTTCAACTCGTGCGCGACGCTGGCCGCCAGTTTCCCCAAAGAAGCCATCTTCTCCATCTGTACCATGTTGGACAGAGCCCTGCGGAGTTCATCGGTCTTTTGTTCCACACGCTCTTCGAGGGTTTGAGTCCACTCGGTAAGCTCATCCCTCGCCCTGCCGAGTTCTTCGGTCATCTTGTTGAACGAATCGGCCAGATCGCCGATCTCATCAGACGAACGCACTCTGATCCTGTGATCCAGGTTCCCTTTTGTTATCTCGCGAGTTCCTTCGGTCAGTTTCCTCACCGGGATATTGACCATCGTCCAGATGAAGATTCCAGCAAATATCGTGACACTCAGCACCATAAGCGCTCCGCCGAAATACGAATACTGTCTAAGCTGTACAAGGCTGGCATCCATAGCTTTGAGCGGCAGCATGACGTCGAGGACGCCGAGCACCGTCTGATTGGCCGGATGTTCATGGCACGCCGCCTTATAGCAGCTCGGTTCGTTTTTAATCGGAGTAATTACACCTAACACGCGGTAGCCCTTCGGAGAATAGAAAATCCTTGTCAAGGCCGTATTTCCGTTTGTCGGCAGCGCCTTCCCGGGCTTGTGGCACGCATTGCATGCTTCGGCGTTCATATTGACATACTTGCCGACTTCGCTCGCCACGGTGGAATAAGTTATCTCGCCTTTTTTGTTGTAGATACGGATAGCCTGTATCCCGGGCTCTGATCCGAGCGTATTGATCGTCCGGTAAATGTCTTCCCTTCGGTTTTCGAGCATGCTGTAGTGTGTCGATCTTTTGATCAGATCGCTTGTACGGAGAGCCCAGTCGGTTGTAATGCTCAGATACTTTTCGGTATGCCAGTTCAACATGACGGCCGTGAAAATCGCCGTAGCAATGATCATGACAAGAAGCACGATCACGAATAATCGAAATGCCAGGTATCTGGTTATGCGCATAATTTTGCCGAAGCCCTCAACTCAGGTGAAAAAGGTCAATTCTTATGCCGCGACCGTCGAGGGCACGGGATCCAAATTACTCGAAAATGGCGAGAAATCAGGGATTTCAGGCGGAAAATGATTGGCTCAATAGCGCCACGGCGAGTAATTCACGGCCAACGTGGCATAATTCCGCGTCGCTCTACTTCCGGCCTGCGAAGAGGATTTCGAGGAAAGAGACATATCTTGAAGTTCCCAGAAGGTCCTTCAAATTGTGGGGACGGATACCGCCATCCATCAATGTCACGCCGAGAGAAGGCAGCCGGGCATCGAATTCCATGATGAGCTGCTGTTTCAACCCCGTGAACTGTTCTTTGGAACTGGACTCTATCGTTGATGCATCGACACTTGTTGCCGGGCTCTCATCGAAACAGGATATCTCACTGAACCAACCGGCTCCGTAAGGATCCCTTCTGACAATCACGATAGATTCCATAACTTCCGGGTTCACACGCTTGATCTTTCCGTCCAGAGGCGATTTCACGGCGATGGTACCTTCTTCGCATGTCATCCAGGCGCATGGATTATCTTTGAGTGTTGAGGTTCCGGACTTAGGCAGCACGATGGTTCCCACTCCCTCAAGGAGACCGGCGGCAAAATGGTCTATACCGATCTGGTAAGTGTTTAGCGCCGTCTTCTTCAACCATACGTGACCCTGCGTATACATCCTGTCTGAGGGAGGCTTGATAGACAAGGGGCCGCCGAAAACACCCCTGATGACATCGAGCATGGAGTCTTGTTTGACTCGCGATTTCGGACCGGTGACATCTGAGGCGGGCTTACCGGTGCGGGTAGCAGAGGCGGGGATCGATTTCTGCCGCATTACCTGATCGAAGGGACAATCATCGCATTCAAAATTCCGGTCGCACAGTTTATACGAAACAAGGCCGGCATCGACCCAGATGCAATTAAGTTCGCCTTCCGGTATCACTTTGCTTATTGTCTTCTTTTCTTCCATGTCACACCCGCCTCTGCTGAGTTGACTATTTTGCCTGCATGCCGAAGGACGGCTCGCCTCTTAGCGGGGCATCGTCTTCAATGACCACGACTTCGAAGCTTTCGCCCCGGGCAGGCTCGTTCGCCGCCACACTCTCGGGAAAGACTGCAAGGTTTTTCGCGGCCCAGGCAAAAGCCCCGAAGCCGAAAGCGACTATCATAAGAGTTACCGAGATTTCCATCCAGCTTGGGAAGTAGGCTACGCCGTAATGTCTTTCCAGCGAAGTCACGCTGACGTTCATCCTGTTAAGAACGAATCCCATCACTGCAAAGAGAGCAGCATAGTACAAACCGCGTTTGTTGTTCCTGATCCTGGGGATCACAAGCATCGTAATCGGGATGACGACTCCGATCATGATCTCTGCCCAGAAGAGTATCCCTTCCGTATTGAAGGTAAAGAGATAAGAGAAGAGGTGATAGTTTATCATATCTTCGATCCTAAGGACGAGATACACTGCGAGTGCCACTGCCGTGACCTTACCAAGCTTCGACAATATCGGCATTTCAATTTCCCGGTGGAATGCGCGCGAGCTGAGAAACGATTCCATTATTACCATGGCCGGTCCGACAGCCACCGCCGAGATGAAGAAAAGGAACGGGAGGTTTCCGGTATACCATAAAGGGTAGACTTTCTCCGGCATGACGAGGTACAACGACCCGAGGGACGACTGGTGAAGAGAGGAGAGCATGACGCCGAGAATCACGAGTGGAACGATCATCTTGTGAACCACTTCAGCGGCTTTATGAAGATGGAACCGCTCAAAGACCATGGGGCTGAATTCAAAAGCAAGGACCGTTGTGTAGAGCATGACACACCACGCGAGCTCGAACATGGGGGAATGTGGATTCCACATGACGAGCGGGTGCCAGATGTTCCACGGCCTTCCGAGATCGAACATAAGTGCGAACACAACAAGCACGTAGCCGAGGAACGCTGTCAATACTGCAGGCCTGACGATCGGCTTGTAATAGTCCAGATGGAAGACATACACGGCGCCGGCCACAACGAACCCACCGGCGGCCAGACCGACACCGCAAAGGACGTCGAATCCGATCCATATTCCCCATGGGAACTTGTCGCTCAAGTTAGTTGCTGCCCCCAGGCCATAGACGAAGCGGACGTAAGTGGAATACAAACCGGCCACGACAAGCACAAGGAGCACAGACTTCCAAAAAGTCATATGCCTGAACCAATACACTATTTTCGATAGAACTCCGTTATTCAGCATCGTTTCCTCCACTCGTCTGCTCTTTGATTTCCAGTTCGGCGGGTTCTGCATTCCCGCGCTTCAATTGTTCTTCGTACTCTGCTACTTTCTTCTTCCGGTTGGTAAGCCACCAGAAGCCCGCCATCAAAGTACTCCCCCAGACGAAATAGTCCGGGATCTTCTCCATAATGTCCCAGGTATACTTGGGCAGCGCCCTCTTCGGCAGGTTTGTTGGAAAACCGAGTTTACCGAAGTCCTCGCCGGCCAGATAGATAGTTGAAGTGCCGCCGACTTCAGTAGTCCCGAATATATGCTGGATATACGTCCCGGGGTTGTTCTTAATTCGTTTCTTTGCTTCTTCGATCAGATCATCGCGGAATCCGAATATTCTGGCCTGTGCCGGACACACCTCGACGCAGGCGGGCTGTTTTCCCTTCAGCTGGCGCGGGTAGCACATGTCGCACTTCGTGACTTTCGGAGCAGGCTTATTCCATTGGTACTTCGGTATCTGGAACGGGCAGGCCTGCACGCAGTATCGGCATCCCATGCATTTGTCTACATCGTAAACGACGGGCCCGGCGGCGGTCTTGTGAATTGCTCCAACCGGGCAGACCGATGCGCAAGTGGGATCCTCGCAGTGCATGCAGAGCCGTGCGACATAAGTCTGTCCGTATTGCTGAACGACGGTATTCTTTTCACACGACAGCTCGTGCACATCCGTATGAGGGAACCCCCATCTATCGGCGCACGCATCCTCACAGGCCATGCATCCGATACACTGCGTCGTGTCTACTAAAATTCCTACCTGCTTTTTCATCTCGATTGTCCTTTTGCTGTTAACGACTACGAATTAGCTGATTTCTTCCCGTTTCCTGCGGTCAGGAAATCCGTCTCGAACCTTTGCCAGATTTCCTGCGGAGAGTGTTCCATGACGTCGTTAACCGGCGCGCCTCCATCCATTAGAGTAACACCTGCAGGCAACGCGGAGCCGGATGCTGCGGGCACTTCCGTCTGGGCGGTAATGAAATTTCTGAATCTCTTGATCTCTTCCCTGAGCCACAATGCTGCCTCATTACCGATGGACAGCTGCTTAATATCGGCCGCCAGATTTGTCGGCTCGATCAACAGGACCCAACCTTCTTTGTAAGGCTCTTTCCTCACGACACCTGGCGAGTGTACCAGATCGTCGTTGATACCGACAACTTTACCAGAGATGGGGGCACGAAACGACACTTCTTTTCCTCCCTGACGAAGAGTAAAGAGTCTATCTCCCTTTTGAACGACGGTGTTCGCAGGAAGGAGCTCGACCGCGCTGACGGGGCCGATAATCTTCTGGACGAAATCGTCGACGCCGACGCGCGTCAGCCCATCCGGAAGGAGCTCGACCCATGTGTGTCCCTTTCCGAAAAAGTATCCTTTGGGGATTACGAACCTCGGCTTTGCAGAAACGTGGGCGGCAGGAGCAAGTGCTGCCTTACGTTTCGCAGCCCGTTGCACGAAATAATCGATGACCAAAAAGACGATTATCGTCGCGACTACGAATAACGCAACCATTTTCAACCTCCTAAGATTTTGCTGTAGTATTCAGATCCATTCGAGCGGAAGACATTCACAGAAGTTTGCGGAGACCTGCCGGATTTCGTGCTTGAAAGCAAATCAGGTCCATATCCGGTACTGCAGTTTTTAAATGAATTCCATTCTCTCTTCATTTCATTCGCCTTTTTCTTAATCACTATAGGTACTATTTCAAATGCTGTTCCGAAAATGCGCAAACCGAGGAAAGGAATCGAAAGAGTAACTACCGGTTAATCAGTGGGTTGCCGTGACGGGAAAATCGACACAATGCAAATCGTATGTCCGCAACGAACGCCAGTTGAATTGCTCAACACCGCATACGGAGGAAATGTTGAGAATCCGCTTAAGCTCATCGGAATTGCATAAAGCGCCAGATTGAAATACTCAACACCGTCCGTTTAACATCTCAACGGAGAGACGAAGAAATACAGTCGAAGCTCGAGTTAATGTCGAAATCGGTGATAAATAAATGGAAGGATTTCAGACGGAAAACCCGCCGGTGTATGTCTTGAATCCCAACACACGGCGGGTCTTGTATAATGACCCCGCTACTGAATGCTATCTCGGATGATCCTGACTCCGGAGCTTGCACCTATCCTCGTGGCACCGTGCTCGATCATTAAAAGCGCATCAGCGTAAGTCCTGATGCCGCCCGATGCTTTCACCCCCATTGAAGGTCCTACGACTCTTCTCATCAGCGAGACATCCGATGCGGTCGCTCCACCTTTACTGAAGCCGGTTGACGTCTTCACGAAATCAGCCCCCACTTTTTTCGCGATCAGGCAGACTCGCTCCTTCTCCTCTTCGGTAAGGAGACATGTCTCGATTATCACCTTGGCGATAGCTGACCTTGAGTGAGCCAAATCCACCACTGCACGAATATCTTCTTCAACATACCTGACATCTCCGGCCTTCAGACGCCCGATGTTGACAACCATGTCCACTTCCTGTGCGCCGTTCGAAATGGCCTCCCCGGTCTCGCGGACCTTAGAAGCTGTCGTTGTCGCGCCGAGAGGAAAGCCTATCACGGTGCATACCTTGACGGAAGAGCCTTTGAGCTTCTCCTTTACAAGGACTACGAATGAGGGATTAACGCAGACACTCGCAAATTTGTATTCGACCGCTTCAGCACAGACACTCTCCACCTCGGATGGGGTCGCCTCCGGCTTTAGAAGAGTATGATCGATCATGCGCGCCAGTTCGGCACCCGCAATTTTCATGTCGCTCACTTGTCCCCCCCTTCAGAATTGTTCAACCGATCGTACAGCTCCAGATCGGACTTCATAAGCTGCCGCGAAGGAGCCGCCGGAGTGTACGGTTTGAAGTCCGGCGTCTTCGAGAAAATTCCGAACATCGGCACCGCGAGCGCGTCGCCGAGGTTCAGCGGCTCCAGCCCGAGAATCAGCTCAATCGTCCGCAGCATGCTCAGCTGGTCGTACCGGTCGTGTACCACCACGTCACGCTCCACGTACGGTCCGGCAGCGAGCGCCACAGTCCTGGTCGCGTCCACATGATCCGGCCCGTTCTGCGCATCATCCTCCTCAACGAGTATCAGGCTGTTCTTCCAGATCGGGCTATGTGATATAGTCTTAACGATCAACCCAAGTGCTGCATCATTTTGAGAGACAAGCTGATAAGGATTCGGAAGTTTCGGGTTAGTCCCGCCAGTGTGGTCGTTCGGCAACCAGATATATTCGAACGACGGGACACCGCCGTGATGGAGAAGATAATCGAAGTCTTCCCTCCAGCCTTCAAATCTCTTCAGGTCGGAATACTTCAGATCCCACGTGTAATAATTAAATGCGAAATGATAGAGGAATTCAGCGAACCTCTGCCTGAAGAGCCGATTCGTTTTAAACGCCTGGTACATCGATCCGTCGCCAACGAAGATCTTGGATATCCCCATTCCAAAATCGTCGGTGAGAAGAAGACTAGCTATCTCACCCGCGGAATGAGAATCCTTATAAAACTTCGGCGAGAAATCGCAGAAAGCCTTTCCCCTGTCGGTGACCCATGCGAGGTTCATGCTCTGCGCGTAGAACTTCTTCGCCATCTCGCTGCTAGCCCCAAAAGTCCCGGCGATAACCTTATAAGCCGCTGTCGACAGGTAGTACGGTTCGCCGTAGACCTTGAATGAAACTCCTTTGGCCTTAAGGGCATCCCAAATATACTCTGGTGAAAACACTGACGGGACGGTCCCGAACGGATAGCCGTCATAGCGGCCGGAGTAAGCGACATTGCCGAGCAGTTCGAGGAACGGGCTGGCGTAACCGCTTGTCGTGAAGCTGTGTCCGAGAACGCTTATCTCGCCGTCTGCGAAATAGTTGTCGAGGTCGACGAAAGTTCTGGCGATCTTGTGCCCATTCGGTGTAATTGCGTTTCCAAAGAGCGTCAGCGTCGAGTCACCGTTGCCGCGCCCGAGGTCACCGAGGACCTGGTCGTATGTCCTGTTTTCCCTGATAATGTAAAAGACGTGTTTAATCGGGAGCTTGAACCCTTTGGCCGGGCTATAAAGCGGCGAACCGTTCTCAACAATCCTGGTCCAGGAATTCAAGTTGGGATCGACATCTTTCAGCGGAACTATCGATGCGGTTCCTTTAAGCAAATCGAGAACGTACTCTGGTCCACCTTTTCCCTTGACCGGCTGTGGGCCATCAAGGTTCGGCCTTCTCCCGCGAATACCTTTGGCACTGATAGTCATCACCTTTCCGCTATTGACAAGCACGGTCGTCGGGTACCATCCCGCCGGGATGTAGCCGAGGAGCCTTCCGCTGAACCTGTCCATGACTGCGACGGCATTCATTGTCGCCTCGCTTACGAAGAGCCTGCTTCCTTCCACCGCGCATGATGTCGGCGCAGCGCCGTAGCTCTCTCCTTTCGCCGACACGTTTATCTTCTTCTCGACCCGGTTAGTCGCGGCATTGATGACGAACACGGCATCGGAATTCTGGTTGACAACATAGACAATCTTCCCGTCGACGGTCATATTTCCGGGACCTCGCCCCACCTCAAGAGTCGTCTCCAATTTCAGGTCTCTGCTGAAAACCTCAACCTTATTCTCTCCGAGAACCGAGACAAAAATTTTGCCGTCCGCATAAGCGACCGAGTAAGGGAAATACCCCGCCTCCGTTTCGCGCTCGATCTTCCCTGTTTCGACATTGAGGATAGCGACTTTCCCTCTTCCATATCTGCCTTCAGGGTTGGTCGCCGTCAGGAGGGCAACCGCGAGGTGGTTCGCGTCAATCGCGCAGACGCCGGACGCGTAACCGTCCACCGCGAACGAGTGTTCGAGCGAGAAATCCTTGCCGATGCGATAGACATGGGAATCAAACCCACCGCTGACATAAAGGTAGCCATCCTCGCCGACGCACGCGGATGGAAATATTGAATTCAGCTTCACTGTCTTTACGACTTCCGCTTTATCGATGTCGACGATCGACAGTTCCTGCGGCTCTTTCCAGTAATCGCCCGCATTAAGGACAACCAGACGACCGTTGTACACTATCGCGTCGCAGGGAAATCTGCCGAGCTCAACCTGCTTCCCCGCGGGAGCTATCTTCCAGCCTGTCGGAAGGGATATCTCTCCCGATTCAGAAGCCTCAGAAAGGGCGTGCTCCCTCTTCAGGTATGATTGTATAGATGAGTAAGGCGTACCTTTCGCAAAAGTCCAAAGCTCGCTATTAAGAACATGTTCTGTCCCAGGGACATCAAAGCCTTCATTATCGGTTTGTGCCGAAACGATCGCCGGGAGATACAAGATTGAAATAAAAACAATTGGAAAGAGGAGGTTCCTTCGTATCATGATTCTACCTTCAATGTATTGGTATGAGCCGGTGTATGTACAAAGATACTCGTTGTGGAGTGGATTAAGCAACGTGGCGTTTCACATATTTGCCCGGAAAAGACAAAAAGACTCCTGAGGGGTAGCCACGGATTTCGGGAATTGAGATACCGACCTGTATTTATCCCAGCGATATGAATTAGACCGCCAACTTTTCCGACATAACGATGTGACCGCCACATCCCCCCAGGAGGTCAGGCTTGTGACGGTCACAGACATGCAGTTACTTTTGAAACATCTGTACTATTTCAACTCAAGCATCTTATTTACCTGGTCTATGCCGGGACCTGTCAGACGGTAGAAGTACACTCCGCTTGCCAGAGCCGTTCCATTGAACTCCGCGCTATGGACACCCGCGTTCCGGTACCCGTCCACCAGTGTCTCCACCTTTTGTCCAAGCACATTGTACACAGTAAGTGTCACGTGGCCCGCAGTCTTCAGATCATAGCTTATCATCGTCGTCGGGTTAAACGGATTGGGATAATTCTGCACCAGCCCGTTTACAGATTGCTCAGACATGAGCGCGGACTGCTGTTCGCTCATATCAGGCATCTTCCCGGTTGCCGGATCGACATACGTCTTCAGGGCGTATTCCGCATCAGACACTTCCATCAGTGTTCCGGTTTGGGCTTCACCCGGAAGCCGCGCAAGGAGAGTCTCGTTTCCTTCCACACTCTTCAGGATTGCCGATGCGCCTGTGGGATCGTGTTTCTTAAAGAGAGTGATATAGAAATCGTTCAGCTCGGCCAAAAGCAGTCTCTGGTCTGCCGATGCCTGTGAAGGAAGTGACTGAAAGTAGCTGATAATATCAGGAACCGTTTCACTGTCCGCACAATTATAGAGATACACATATCTCGCCTGAGTGTCCGGGTGCCTACCAAGATATGATTCGAAGAAATGCTCAGCGTCCTTCCGTTTGTGCTGCTCGATCATGCCGATACCGGTCCACAGTGAATCTGTTGACCCCTGCTCGCTCTCCAGTGAACCGCCACTCGTTTCAAGGTTCTCGGCCTCAGAAGTGCTCGCCACAACTTCGGGACCTTTTACTCCTCCCTGGACCGGCGATTGCATGGAAGGGATTGGCGTCCCTGACCAGAAGTCGTTGGGATAAGATCAGTGGAAGGCGAAGCAGGAAGTCCGGCGATAGACCCGCAGGTAATGATCGGCTTGTGGATATACTCGTACAGCAAATGGATTAGTTCAGCGAGGGAGATATCACGGCTGTGTGGGTATGATCCTGCGTATCAATGGATAACAGGGATGGAGAAGATAAACTATCACAGTTTGTCAGACTTCAGGGCAAAGCATGGTGAAGGGCTGAAGGAAGTATTCATAGAAGTGCTTGGTGTGTTGAGTGGAGAGGGATTGGTTGGTCTGGAGAGAGTGATGCAGGATGGTACAAAGATAAAGGCATGTTGTAGTTCAGACACGTTTCGACGTGAGGATAGTATATATCCACCAATGGATTAGACCGTGCTGGAGTCCAAAATTTGTACCGGTGGCTGCTTAAGGTGATAATAGATGAGCGGCTACAAAGAACGTTTCAAGGGTTTACCTACTTACTTACTCGCCGAGCCGCTTCCCCGGCGCCAGATAGTTCCTCACGTAATCCGACACTGCATCCTCGATCGACATCATCGGCCCGGTATATCCTGCTTTCCGGATCTTCGATATATCGGCGCAGGTATAATACTGATATTTGTCGCGTATCGTCTCAGGCATCTCCACGTACTCGATGTTCTTCGTTTTTCCCATCGCGGCAAAGATCGCGGCTGCAAGCCTGTTCCACGTATTCGGAGTGCCGCTGCCGATGTTGAAGAGTCCCGCTGCCGACTTGTTCTCCAGGAAAAAGAGCGTCATCTCGACGGCGTCCTTCACATAAATGAAATCGCGGACCTGCTCACCGTCCTTGTACTCGTTCCTGTACGACTTGAAGAGCTTTATCTTCTCGGTTTCGCCGATCTGCTCGAAAGCTTTCATCACGACGGAGCGCATGTCGCCTTTATGATTCTCGTTCGGGCCGTAGACGTTGAAATACTTCAGGCCGACTATCCTGTCGAGGAGTCCGTGCCTTAGTGCCCACTGATCGAAAAGCTGCTTGGAGTAACCGTACATGTTGAGAGGCTTCAGGGAATCGATCGTGCTTTCGTTGTCCGAAAAGCCTTTGCCGCCATCGCCGTAAGTAGCCGCGCTGGACGCATAAATGAAACGCGATCCTTCGCCGATCGCGGCGATGGCAAGCTGTCTCGTATATTCGAAGTTGTTTCGTATCAGATAGCCCGCATCAAGTTCCGTTGTCGCGGAGCAGGCCCCCATGTGAATGATCGCTTCGATAGGCTCATTGTCCGATCTCAGCCTTGCCGCGAGCCTCTGGTTGTCTACCAGGCTCAGGAACTCGTCCTTCTCCATGTAATCGTGATAGCGCAGTGATACGAGGTTCTTCCACTTTTCATCGGTCCCGAGGCTGTCGACGATGAGTATGTTCTCTCTTCCAAGTTGGTTCAAGCGCCAGACTATCGCGCTTCCTATGAAGCCTGCACCGCCGGTTACAATAATCATAAGAATCCTTTTCCAGTTTCAGCTTGCCTGAAATTATCGAAAAGCCGCATGGCGAAAGGAGCAAAGCGTGAGCCATCAGACTCGATACTGAATGCTGAATGTTACTCCGATTGCCTCTATTGCCCTTTGCCCTATGCTCTCTGCACCATGCTCTATGCGCTCTGTGTTTCACGCGCACTTAACAAAATACTTACCGGGGAGCTGTTTAACAACGCCTTTGAGTTCAAGACTGAGAAGTTGGACGAGCAAATCGGGGATCGACATGCGGCACTTTTCCGCGAGAGCATCTATATGTTCCGCATCTTCGGTGAGCGCGTCGAAGATTTTCTCTTCGAAGATCGTCAGCTGGACTTTCGGCTGTGAAACCGGCTGGTCTTTCAGCAGCGGGCGGAGTTTATAGCGGAGCTCTTCGAGGACATCTCCGATGCCCTCGACCAGCTTGGCACGCCCTTCTTTAATAAGCTTACTCGTACCCCTGCTCTTCTTTTCGAATATCGATCCCGGAACCGCAAACACTTCACGGTTCTGGTCGAGAGCGGTACCCGCTGTTATCATCGCACCTCCGTCGCGGTCTGTTTCGACGAGTATAGTACCGAGTGATATCCCGCTTATGATCCTGTTTCGACGTGGGAAGTTCATCGCATCGGGTTTCGACCCCATATAGTATTCCGAGACTACCGCGCCGCCGACCAGTATCTGGTCGACCAGCTTTTTATTCTCACTCGGATAAATGACATCGACTCCGCTGCCGAGGATTGCGATGGTCCTGCCGCCGGACCTGACCGTGACGGAGTGGGCAACGGTGTCGACACCGCGCGCGAGGCCCGACACGACGACGACTCCCTGATCTGCCAGCTCCGCGGCGAACTTTTCAGTTACACGTTTACCGTAAGTCGTAGGGTTGCGGGTCCCGACGATTGCTATCGAGTATTTGTCCTCCTCCTTCAGGCTCCCGCGTGCGAAAAGCATCACCGGTGGATCGTAAATCTTCTTCAGGCTTTCCGGATATTCCTTGTCCCAGAAAGTCACGATCCTGGCTTCGGATTTATTGAGCCTCGAAAGTTGTACCTGAATCTCCTTGTTAAAGTCTCTGTTCGACAATATCCTTTTCGCGAGGCCCCGATCTATTCCTTCGACGGCGGCAAGCTCTCGCTCATTCGCCTCCAGAACAGATTCCGCGTCACCAAAATGGGTGACCAAAGCCCGCAGCCTTGCGGGTCCTATTCCGGGGACCATTGAAAGGCTCAAGAGCGTGCGAACATCCATACCGGCTAAGCGGCCTTCGCCCTTTTATCGAAAAGTCCAGCAGGCTTCCATGAAACGTCCAGCCGCATGTTTCAGTCCTTTCCTGCCGCCGGCAGGACGACGGTAAATTTCGTCCCTTTGCCGAGTGAAGATTCGACAAAGACTCTCCCGCCATGTGCCTCTGATATACGTTTCACGATTGTCAGGCCAAGCCCGGTACCTTTTAGGGATGAACCTTTGGCACTCTTCGCCTGACGATACCGGTCGAATATGAGGGGCAGCTCTTCCTCAGAAATGCCGACACCCGTGTCGACGACATCGAGCGCTGCGTAATTGCCCTTCAGATCGGGCTGTTCATCGCCGAAGTTTTTGCCGTATACTCTTATCGCTATTTTCCCCTCTCTGGGTGTGAACTTGATCGCATTGCCAAGAAGGTTTGTGACCACCTGGTCGATCTTGCCGCTGTCGCATTCACAGATCGGCAGGTCGTCCGCCAGCTCGACCTTAAGATTGATCTCCTTTTCCCGGATGAGGAGTTTAATTCTCCCTACGGCTCCTGCGACAATCGCATTCAGATCGTTCGGCTGCTTGTTCAACTGGATCTTCCCGGCTTCGAGCTTGGCGACATCGAGGATGTCGTTAATGAGACCGAGCATCCTCTGCGAGGTTTCGAGAGCGGACTTCAAGAACTCTTTCCGCTCATCCGGGTTATTGTCGAATTCCCCCCGTGCTCCCAACTGGAGAACCCCTATGATGACGGACAAAGGACTCCTCAGATCGTGGACAAGCATCGACTGAAAATCCGCCTTCAACTGCTCCACCTCGCGTTCGGCCTTCACCACGCGAAGTATCGATTTGACTCTCGCTATCAGCTCGTCCTTATCGATCGGTTTGGTGAGGTACTCATCCGCTCCAAGTGAGAATCCCTCCTCTATGCTTTTCGCGTCCTTCGAGTTCGCGGTAAGAATTATGACGGGAATGTCCTTCGTGATCTCGTTCGATCTCAGATGCTTCAGTGTTTCGAACCCGTCCATCTCCGGCATCGCGACGTCCAGGATAATCATGTCCGGATGTTCCGACGCGCTCGCGGCCAGGCATTCTCTTCCGCTCGATGCTTTGAGGACATCAAAGCCCTGCCGTTTCAACATCCTTTCAAGGAGTATCAAATTATCCGGCGCATCGTCGACCGCTAATATTTTTTGACGTTCATCCATTTCTCGGTGCCGTTTTGTTGATCAGCCTGATCATTCTCTGGATTGATCAAGACTTCCGCTCTTTTCTCTGTATGAATTTATTGACTTCGCGAAGAATTATTTCACGAGTCAGCCCTTCTTTCCTGACAATATTCTTAATCCGGGAATTGAGCATTTTCCTCTCCTCGTCGGTGATTTCTTTGGCCGTGAGGACAACGACAGGGACATCTTTGAGTTTCTCATCTTCCTGCATTTTCTCGACGACTTTGAAACCATCCATCTCCGGCATCAGGAGGTCGAGAAATACCAGCGAAGGGACGCTGGACTTCAGGAACTCGACCGCTTCGATTCCGTTTCGGGCGGTCGAAATATTGAATTTACTTCTCTCCAAAATGTTACGAAGAAAATCGGTGAAGTCCTCGTTGTCGTCGACGACGAGTATTTCGCCGCTGTCCGTCCCCGTGGAAGCGCGAACGATAGAAACGATTTTGTCCGCCTCGACGGGTTTGACCACGTAAGATTCGGCACCGAGAGAAAGGGCGAGAACCTTGTTATCAACGATAGAATGAATAATTACAGGTATATCTTTCACCTCCGGGTCGGCTTTAAGCTCCTGCAACACCTGCCACCCATCTTTTTCAGGCATCATTATATCGAGCGTAACCAAAACGGGTCTCATCTCCTGCACGGTATCGAGTGCTCTCGTGGAGTCGGTAACTCCGACGAATTCGAACCCTTCTCCTTCAAGATGGGTCTTCAGCAGCATCAACACCTCTGGGTCGTCGTCCACGCAAACGACAAGGTTATTGGCATCCAACGGTCCGTTTGAAGTCGGCGGCGCCTCCGTTTTGGCAAAAACCTCATTCTTCTCCGCAAACTTGTAGACTGCCGGCAATGTCACCGTGAAGGTCGACCCCTTACCAAACTCGCTTCTCACCGTCAGGTCTCCCCCCAGCATCCTGGCAAGTCTCCTGGATATCGAAAGGCCAAGCCCCGTACCACCATACTTGCGTGTATTGGAACCGTCCACCTGTCTGAATTCCTCAAAAATCAATTCGAGATAGTCGGCGGGAACACCCGGTCCGGTATCTTCGACGGCAACCGAGACGAGGTTCCCCTCCATGAGTTTTGCGTTGACCTTTATATATCCGCTCTCCGTAAATTTTGCCGCATTGCTGAGCAGGTTCAATATTATCTGCTTTATTCTGGCAGGGTCGGACTCGAATGCCGGAATAGCCGGATCGATCTCGGAAATGAGTTCGACGTGTTTGCCGCCGACCAACGGGGCAACTGTCGACAGCGAGTCAGCGATCACCGTGTCGAGGCTGAACTGCTCGGTCAATATCGTGATCCGTCCTGCTTCAATCTTGGACAAATCGAGTATGTCGTTGATGAGCGCAAGGAGGTTCCTTGCATTCCTCAGGACTATCTCAAGACCCTCTTTCTGTTCTCCGGTGGGCGGTGTGATATCGTCGGTCAGCATGAGGTTCGTGAATCCGATGATAGAATTAAGGGGGGTCCGGAGTTCGTGGCTCATATTTGCGAGAAACTGGCTCTTCAAGCTGCTTGCCTCTTCAAGCTGCTGATTGGCCAGTACGAGCTGAGCGTTCGCTTCTTCCACCCAGACCTTCGAGATTCTAAGCTGCTCGTTGAAGTCCTCCAATTCCTTGGACTTCTCGATGATGTCTGAATAGAGGAAAGCATTCTCGACGGCACCGCCGAGCACGCGGGAGATCATTACAAAGAACTCCATGTCGGACTCTTCGGACTCCAGCATCTCATTCGATACTGCTAGGAGAACGCCATGGGTCTTTCTTGTCCCTATAATCGGAACCACGGCGGCCGAAGTCATCCCTTCTCTGCGAAGCGCCTGAAATATAACGGACGGCTTCAGCTCTTCACCCATCGAGAGTATTGCTTTAGGCACGCCGAGCCTCATCGATTCGAAAAGAACACCGTCGGCAATCGGGAACGAATGAACTGCCTGGTTCTTCAGGAAGTAAGTGCTGAAACCGAGTGAAGCGGCGAGATTCATATTACCGGTAGCTTCGTTGACTAGATACACGGCGGCAGCTGAAATTCCCTCGAATTCCATGAGACGCGTAAGGCTCTTATTCAAAATCTCAAACACATCGAGAGCGTCTTTGACGGCCATGGCCGTCCTGTTTATGACGGACAGCCTTCGGTTCTGTTTTTTTACCGCAAGCTCATTTCTCTTCTGATCGGTTGTGTCGCTGAATGTAACGACGGCACCGCTGACTACCCTGCCTGGGTCGATCAGTGGCGAAGCGCTTATCGAAATAACGCGCTCTGTTCCGTTTCGTATTATGAGGAGCTCGCCGTTCCGGACATCTTTGCCGTCGACCGCCGCCAGTTTCACGGGGTTTTCGTCTTCGGTAAGAGGTGTACCGTCCAGTTTGCGAACGCCCAGCGTGTCGGAGTAATCCGCAAAGCTCAGCGAGGGTATCTCGGTAAGTCCGAAAGTCCTTTTGCCGCCTTCGTTCATCAGGATAACTTTGCCTTTCCTGTCGACGAGGGCAATCCCTTCCGCTGCGCTCGCAAAGATTTTCTCGAGCTGGTCGGACTGTTCGGCGACCTTTCCACCCAGTTTCAATTTCTGAAATCCCGCAGCCAGTTCGTTCGCTGCTGCATCCGCAAGATCCGCCTCGTACTTTATGTTTCCCGGGGCAGCTATTGAAACGTATTGAAGTACCCCGACAAGTTGACCTGATGTAACCAGCGGAAGGCTTATCAGGCCCACAGCATCCCTGAAGAAAGGCTCGTTTCCGAAATCTGAGAACTCCGTTTCTGCGAGCGATCGGCTGAAAACCATCTTGCAGAGTTTCGCCGCCCGTTCCGCATTTGTCTCGGAACCCGCTTCGAACTTCTGCACCGGAAGGACGGACGATGTTCTTCCCAGGGCGTTGCGCTGCGTGAGGAGCTGAAGGGATGCACCCGCTTCATCGTACGAGTAAAGAGCTGAAAGAGGAGAGCCCAGCGCCTCTGTAAGAAACGCGACGGCAGAATCTGCCAGCTCGCCGATGGTGCTGCTCGAGAAAGCGAGCTGGGCAACCCCGTAAGCGGCCTCTTTCCTTTTTTCTTCCCACTTCTTCGCGGTAATGTCTTCACAGATTCCAACAAGCGCGATTATATCCCCATTCGTGTCCTTGATCGAACTGGTACTTAGAGAGATGAAGTATTCGGTACCGTCCTTCTTCCTGTTGAGCACCTCTCCCCTCCAACTCCCTTTGCGGACGGTTTGCACGTAGATGTCACGTGCCTTGTAATAGCCGAAGCTGGGAGAGACAATTGTCCAGAGGCTCCGACCGGGTAGTTCATCCAAAGTATATCCGAAGAGCTTCTCCGCCGCGGTGTTAAGATAAGTAACGATCCCTTCGGGATCGGTCAGTGCTATTGCTTCGTCCGTATTTTCCACAGCCGCACTCAAAACTTGATTGTGGTGCTCCAGTTGTTTCCTTCTAGTGATGTCCCTGTAAACCGTGATCGTACCCAGTCTTTTCCCCTCGATGACGATGAGCGCCGAATTCAAGAAAGCCTCTCTTCTCTCCCTTCCTTTCGTAATGACAGTTAACTCGAGCTCACTGGCCCTCCCCTGTTCGACCTGTTCGGCATACCTGCCCGCCTTCTCTCTTTCGTCCTGTTCATAGAGATCGTCTATCGGCTTCACTCTCATTTCCGCCAGGGTGTACCCGAAGACATTTTCGAATGCCGGGTTCACATACAGAGTGAATCCTGTCTCATTCACGATTCTCACCGGATCAGGGACTTTTTCGAGATATACCTGGTACTTCAAAAGTTCACGGTTTGCCGATTTTAATTCTTCAGAACTCCGAACGTAGTCGGCGAATATATGGCCGACATCGACGAGGCTTCCGACAGCACCGATCACATAGGCGATAGACGATATGCCGAGGCGTACAGCAGTAGCGCTATCGCCGATTCCTATGGAGAACGCACCCACGAGTGTTCCGAGCGTCATCAGGAACAGGGCGATGCTGATCGAGTAATTGAAAAGGGTGGGATACTTGAGATAGTTCCGGCTCACTCCGAAGAACGCAATGAGAAAGAACGCGGCGATGACAATATCAATGGGGCGCACATTACCGGAAGAGAGTTCCTCGCCAAGCCTTTGTCCCTGCGGGACAAAGACCACGACGATTACGACAATTCCCGCGACCACGATGCCGGCGAATGCATCGAAGAGGGTCGACTTCGGTTTAGGATAGATCCAGACCAGCACTGTGCCCACAGCGAGCATCAAAGCGAGGAGAAAGCTCCCTCCCTGCCAGGCGGCCAGCTGGAAGCTGAAAGCAGACTGTCCTCCGCCGACGACACCCAGGTCCGCTGCGACAATTGCGGTGACCCTTGTGAATCCGCCGACGAGGAACGCGAGCGCGATGAATTGCAACAGGCGATCTCTCAAGACTACGTACCTCGAAAAGGCAAATAGGGAGATCGCGATCGATATCATATTGGTGATAAGAATGGCATCGAGGAGGAGCCGGGAGTCAATCGAGACATGTGAAAAAAAACCAAAAAGGGCGATAATGATGGCAAACACCCATGCCCCGCTGACACCGATGACGAGAGAGAACAGCCCTCTGTTCTGTTTCATCCTACTCTCCGGTAGAAGATTCACCTGATATGTATTTCTTAAGAGTCATGACCAGGAACGCCGGGTCAATGGGTTTTGTGAGGTAGTCGTCGCATCCAGCTTCGAGGGCGCGTTCCCTGTCTCCCAGCATGGCCTGCGCCGTCACCGCAATTACGGGTATGTTGCTCGTGGTCTTGTTCGATTTCAATGCAGCCGCCGTTTCATACCCATCCATGTCCGGCATCTTCATGTCGAGAAGTATCAGATCGGGATTCCGTTCGACGGCAAGTTTGTATGTCTCTCGTCCCGTCTGCGCTTCGATACACTCGATTTCCTTTCCCAATCGCCGGATCAATCGCCTCATGAGGAGAATGTTATCTGAATTGTCGTCGGCGATCAGGAAAAGACGAGGCATCAGGACTTGCCTGGTTTCAGTACAGTCTGAACAACCTTCATGACTTCGGCTGCACGTGCGCCGGCTTCTTCGCGAGAAGTGGCTTCCGAAATGACTCTTATGATAGGCTCGGTATTGGATTTCCTCAAGTGGATCCAATAGTCGGGGGCGTCGATCTTAAGTCCATCTTCGGTATTGGTCTTGAATTTAGAATAACTCTTCCTCACCGATTCGATCACCTTATCGGGATTTCCCTTCCCGATGTCGATTCTCATCTTCACAATTTCAAACTTAGGGAGCGAATCCTTCAGTTGAGAAAGTGTACCACCGAATTCGAGCAGATGTTGGAGCGTAACGCCGATGCCGACCAGCGCGTCGCGGCCGTAATGTACTTCGGGAAGAATGACGCCTCCGCTCCCTTCCCCTCCTACCACCGCGCCGACGCCCTTCATTTTCTTCACCACGTTTATTTCTCCGACGGCAGACCTATACACCTTCCCCCCCAGTTCCTGTGCGATAACATCCACCGCCCGAGTAGTCGAGAGATTCACTGCGGCAATACGTTTCTCTTTCGGACTCTTTGAGAAAATGAACTTCACTGCCTGCGCGACAGTGTATTCCTCGCTGAATGGCTCGCCTTTCTCGGTGATCAGGACAAGACGGTCGACGTCCGGATCGACGACGATTCCGAGATCGGCTTTTTCAAGTCTAACCCTTTCCATGACAGCCCCGAGGTTCTCCGGGATGGGTTCCGGCTTCCTCGGAAATTCACCGGTGGGCTCACAGTTCATCTTCACCAGGCTGCAACCCAGCTCATTCAGAAGAGATGGAACCACGACTGCCCCGCCGGCATTCACACAGTCCACGACGACCTTGAAATGACGCTTTCGAATAGCTTCAACATCGATCGACTTTATCGCCAGAACTCGTCTTATATGATCGTGTAGAAAGAAATCATTGTGTTCGATCTTACCGGTTGAATTGAACGCGGCGTACTTCGGATTCATCTCGGCATACTTCCACAGCTCCTTGTTTTCTGCGGCGTCGAGAAAGACCCCTGTTTCATTGATGAACTTCAGACCGTTCCACTCCATGGGGTTGTGACTCGCGGTCACGGCAACTCCGCCCGCTGCGTCCGAATGTTCGGCAGCGAGCTGCACGGTCGGGGTCGGACAAATTCCTATGTCAACCACGTCACAACCGTTTGCCGCCAGCGTACCGATAAGCATTTCTGCCAGCATCTCGCCATGATATCTGCCGTCCCTTCCTACGACTATCTTCCCGCGATCGGTGAATTTTGCGAAGGCATTCGCGTATTTAGCTACGGTCTCCGGTGTAAGTGAATCTCCCACAATTCCTCTCAAACCGGATATGCTGACGATTAATGAAGAAGTGACGCTGAATCGTGTAGTCTTACTCATTTCCTACCCTTAGCGGTTATTATCTTTGAGAATTGAATTAATCTCCTGCTCGCAACATAGCCTCGTGCCTTAAGGAAAGTACCGACCGTTTTATTGTACGCGTAGACGCTCATTAGAATATACTCGACCTCTTCCTCTTTCGCCAATCTCTCGACCGCACTCAATAGTGCTCCTCCGATGCCATGGCGACGCCATCCCTTCTTAGTGACCGCATACGGGAGGTAGAAGTAATTCTCGGACCTGTATACGGTAACATACCCGACAACTTCCACCCTGGCGCGGGCTTTCCCGGGCACCACCGCGACGAACATCGCAGCATCCTTCCCGCCGAGAAAGTGGATGAAGTCGTCAGCACGCATTCTCTGTCCGGGATAGTTCTCGATTTCCTTTACCCCCGCACTCATTTTCACGATCTCGGCAAGATCTCCACGCCTCGCCTCCCGAATCTTGAAGATCGCCCGTCTTTCATACCCGGATTTCATCTAATGCCCTTTCCGTGACGGGTTTCTTTTGTGGTTCTTCTCATAAATAAGCCTCACGCCGTCGAGCACCAGCGTCGGTTCCAGATGATTTATTATTTCGGTATGCGTCGACATGATGCTTCCGTACCCGCCGGTGGCTACAACGGTTGCGTCTGCGCCGAGAGTATTCTTAATCCTGCGGACAATTCCTTCCATGGCATCGACCGCACCGAACATGATGCCGCTTTGCATACTCTTGACGGTCGTTTTTCCGATAACGTTGTCCGGGAAGCGCAACTCGATCCTCGGAAGTTTTGCGGCTTTCCTCTGGAGATCCGCCGCGGCTGTCTCCAGTCCCGGTGCGATTGCGCCTCCGAGATAAATTCCGTCGGCGGAAACCACATCGAAAGTCGTCGCCGTGCCGAAGTCGAGAATGATGAGCGGGCCGCCATACTTTTTGTATCCGGCCACCGCCGCACATATCCTGTCACTCCCCACGGCCAGCGGCTCGTCATATCCGACCTTCAGCCCGAGATCAAGCTCGGAATTCACCACCGTGGCGCCGCAGCCGAAATACTTCTCCGACATCCTTTCCAAAATGCCGGTGAGGTTTGGGACAACCGAAGAGATTCCGGTTCCCTCTATCTTCCTCGGCTTGATTCCATCATGCTCAAGCAGCGATAGGATCACGATGCCGATCTCGTCCTCAGTCCGGACGACCTCACTGGAGACTCGATAATCATTCCTGAGCTTCCCCCTGTCGTACACGCCGAATTGAGTGTGAGTGTTTCCGACATCTATGCAAAGCAGCATCATTTCATCCCTCCTGTGCCCGGTCCGCTAATTTCAGAAATAGTTATTTCCCCCGCAGTGAACTTCAGCACTCCGGATGAAGTGGCGATGGAAATGGCCCCATCGTCGGTGACTTCATCCAAAGTGCCTTCGAATTCCCTTCCGGCTACATTGAATTTGATCCTCTTTCCAAACATGAATGATCTGTCTCTCCATCTTTTCATGATCGAATAGAAATCTTTTGATTTCAAAGACTGATAATTTTCGTTGAACCTAAAGAGAATGGAAGAGAGAACTTCTTCACGGTCGAAACTGCGTCCGGCGATCATCGAAAGCGACACTGCGCTTGCCGTTATTTCTTCCGGGAATACGGTCTGATTCACATTTAGCCCGACACCGAGAACGACATAATTCAGTTTGTCGCCCTCAAAATTCGATTCGAGCAATATTCCGCACAACTTTTTTCCACGAAAGAGAATATCGTTCGGCCATTTCAACTCACTTTGGATGCGGGTGACATTCTCGATGGCATCGGCAACCGCGACTGCGGCCGAAAATGTCAATATGAACACTTCGTCCCTGGGCAAGAATGCCGGACGCAAGAGAATTGAGAAGAGGAGACTCGAGAGGGGTTCGGCTTGCCACTTCCTGCCAAACCGCCCGCGCCCCGATGTTTGTTCATCCGCGACTGCAACTGTCCCTTCGGGAAAGCCTTTTTCCCCCAGCTTGAGGAGATAGCTGTTTGTCGAGTCGATTTTTCCGAATCGGTATATATCGTAATTCAAAGTAGTGCCAAAATTTAACCCTGACGGGGCTTAAAGCAAAGGACGTTCCAATCAACAACTTCAATGGCAGTGTTAGATTCCGGTCACAATTGAAGTGGAACCTGTTGCATGTGAACTACCTGAATTCAGTCTTTATTGGACCTTGCGGGTGCGGCTGATTTCAATCTAGCAGAAAAAAAAATCTACATCAACGATTTCAGTTGGTGTCCCATATTCGTGTAAGTAGCAAATTTCCGGCTTTAGGCATGCAAGCAATAGAAACCCAAACAAAAATCAAAGGAGAAAACTATGCTTCGCAAACTTTCTGCAGCACTACTTGCAATGACCGCACGATTCATGGAAGCCGTCCTTTTCTTTCGGACGGCTTTTTCTGTGAGCTGACGCAAGTCGGATACACTTTCTCTTCATTCAGATGAGTTGGCTGTTTCCGCACGGAAGTATTGGTACACAGATGAAACGGAATCGACCGTGATTGATCAAGTATCAGATCGAATCTTAACTGTAGGGACCCGTCCTTCTTCCGTATTTTTCTTGTGCAATCATTTATCCAAGTATGGGACGCTTTTGACGGGAAGAGTCCGGCGGACTCTTCTATTACAGTGATGTAAATTTCTGAAAAAAGGTTGATATTAGTTTAGAGCATGAGGTTAAAGGAACGCATAAATTGAAGATCGATTGCAGATGATTTATTTGGCCGTAGTAATCATCGCGTTAATAGTTCTCTCACTTGTTCCGATTTCTATAATTCTAGTCGGATCGAAGATGCTTCTAATGCCGGACCGGAGAAAGCCGGAATACTACCTGGAGAAATTCGGGTTCGATCATCCCTCACAATTAGGACTTCACCACGAGGAATGCGTCATTCCCACGAAAGAAGGATTTAGCCTTTCTTACTGGGAGGTGGACGATCCGAACTGCAAGGGCGCGAAGGGAGTTGTAATTTTCCTTCATGGGATAACCGACCGCAAGGAAAGCGGGCTGAACTACGCAAAAGAGCTCAGGGAGCTTTGCCAGAAAATGTACCTGGTAGACATGCGCCGTCACGGGGAGAGCGGAGGAAAATACTGTACCTACGGATATTACGAAAAACATGACGTCGTCGGTCTCATTGACAAGATCAGTGCCGAGAAGCCCGGGTTGCCGATTACGCTTCTCGGTACATCGATGGGCGCAGCCATCGCAATCCAGGCGGCTGCTATCGACAGCAGGGTCTCCCGGGTTATCGCTGTCGCGCCATTCTATGATCTCTTCTCGATAGCGCTCGATCATGAGTACCGGCGTCTGGGAATAAAGAATGAATTTCTGCTGCGGTCCGTTTTCCGGCGTGCGGAGAAGATTGCGGACTTCGACACATCCGAAGTATCTCCCGCGAAAGACATCATAAAGATCCATGTACCTATTCTGATAGTACACGGCGATCTGGACAAGACAGTGAAGCGTCAATATCCGGAAAGGCTGGCAGAGCTGAATGAAAAGGCGCAACTTCTCTCCATCAAAGGCGCCGGTCATGTCGACGTATTGGAAAAGGGGGGTAAGGCATTCGTCGAGAAAATTTCAGAGTTCTTGAGTTCCCCCGTATAAAAAGAAACCCGCCCTGAGTTAGGGCGGGTAGAAGGAGGCATTCTAGGTAGGTCCTTCTTTTGAGTGCTGGCTGAGATATTAGACGGCCCCCTTTTCGGTTTGTTACAGTGTGAAGGGAAATTAATGTTTACGCAAATTGGGCGGAAAAATGCCGCCAGCGGACGGGCGGGTGACTAAACTTCGTTTTAATCGCCTCCATCAAATCGATTAGTTCCCTTCGCTCAAGCTTCAGGCTGGAACAAAAAACCGTTGATTGTCATTTATAGTGTGGAGAGGTAAATTCATAAAAAGGATTATCGGCCAAAATGCGATGGTCACTTCCTGTCGGCAAGCTATTCGGCATTCCGATAAGAGTGCATCTTACATTTCTACTGCTCCTTGCATTCATCTGGTACGTCGAATCGTCGGTACAAGGACCGTACGCAGGATTTTACAGCTTAATATTCTGGGTATTGATATTCTTCTGCGTGTTCTTACACGAGCTCGGGCATAGCCTGGTAGCTCAATCCTACGGGTTGAAGATCGCTTCGATAATCCTTCTGCCGATCGGTGGCGTTTCACAGATAACCGAGATTCCTCGCGACCCGATCAAAGAGGTCGCTATAACGGTCGCAGGGCCGGCGGTGAATTTCCTTATCGCGGGAGTTCTTCTCCTGTTTGGAAAGGGTCTCTTTCCATCGCTGCAATTTTCAGAGATTTCCCTTCAAAGCGGGAGTATCGTCGTCGACCTTTTCTGGGCAAATGTGATGCTCGGGCTTTTCAACATCGTCCCGGCCTACCCGATGGATGGCGGAAGGATTCTCCGCGGGCTCATTGCGATGAAGAGAGAATACGTTGAGGCGACCAAACTGGCCGCGGACGTAGGCAAGGTGTTTGCGATAGGCTTCATCATAATCGGATTCTTTTACAACTGGTGGCTGATACTGATCGGTATCTTCGTCTTCAGCAGCGCGAGTTCGGAGGCCGAGGCGACCGTGCTTTCGTCTACTCTTGAGAAGATTGAGGTGCGCGACCTTATGATCACTGATTTCAAGACAATATCTCCGGACGAGCCGCTGACGGCGGTCGTCGACAAGTCGCTTCACACATTTCAGAATGACTTCCCCGTCGTCGAGGACGGAAGGTTCGTCGGAATTCTAACTCGCACATCGGTGATCGAATCGCTGCGCCACAGACTTCACGAGACTCTCGTGAAGGACATAGCGAAGAAGGATTTTCCCTCGATTCTCCCGGAGGCGAAAGCCGCCGAGGCATTGACGGCAATGAGGTCTTCACACGTAACTGTGGCTCCTGTCGAACGGGACGGCACATTGTACGGAATTATCACAATTGAAAAGCTCCTTGAAGCATCGGACTTACTAAATGACAAAGATAAGTAAACAGATCGGGCGCGGACATATGACTGCGCTTGCCGTCGGCCTTTTCGGCCTTGCGGTGCTGGTATCGGGCTGCGGATCCGAAATCCATTCGTTCGCCCCGGATTTCAAGAACACACTCTTTCCGCCGCGTTTCGGATTCTTCATAGTAAATTACCCGCTAATGAACAGCGACTCGTCCGTTAGTGAACTTTACGCAAGAATTCGATACGACGACGTCGTTTTTCTTCACACTGATTCGGGCTTCTCCGCGCATTATCAGTTCTCCACAAACATATTCTCCGACAAGGAGCTAACTGACGTAGTCTATTCGAAGATCATCGACAAGAGAATCACCGTCCCAAATTATGCCATGACAAACTCCACAACGTCGTTCGATACGGTCAGGGACAAGGTAACTCTGAAGCCGGGAAAATATCGCATCATATTGAAGTTGTACGATTACAATACTAACCACACGTCCTCGCGGGAAATAGTACACACGTTCAAGGACTTCCTGAAAAGTCCGCTCGCCATCAGCGACGTTCTACTCTACGACAATGCAGACACGAGCGGGATCCCGATAGATATTCTTCAGAGCCGTGAGGATACGCTCCTCGCAGATTTCTACGTCACGATGAAGGACGCCCCGGATGCCTTCTCGCTGCACGCCCTCGCAAAGTCCACCGAGTCACCGACTTCCATCGACACGACTATTGAGATTACCCAGGCTAACAGAGTTCAAAAATACAGGCTTCCCATTGAGACACAGGATCTCGCGGCCGGGACATACCAGCTCAGACTTACCGTCAAAAAGGGGAAAGTTGAAAGCAGTTCGGAATCGACGTTCAGGATACAGAGGAGCAGCATACCCGCAAATGCGGCAGAGTTGGACCAGGAAATAAGGCCTCTGATCTATATAACTACTCCGGATGAAGTCGCGTTGCTCAAGAAAGGTACTTTCGAGGAGAGACGACAGAGATTTATGGACTTCTGGCTGACACGCGCGGACGGCAACGAGGAGAAAGCCGCGGCGATGAGAGCGGAGTTCTACAAAAGGATCGACTACGCGAATCTCCATCTTGGCGGAGGGCTCGGGCAGGGTTGGGAATCAGACCGTGGCAGAATTTACATCTTATATGGGCCGCCCGATCAGGTCGAGACTCACGACGAAGATTTCACGACTCCGCCGTACCAGATCTGGTACTACTACAACCTGAAACTTGAATTCGTGTTCCTGGACGAGTTCGGGACGGGAGACTACAGGCTTGTACAGACGAGCTCGCTGGACTAGGGCGAAGCTACTATCTGGACTTCTTTTCTTCGATAGCGGAAAGGACCGGATACTTAGCCCGGACGTCGTTTCTCTTAATCTTGGCGAGTTTCGGTTTGAGTATCTGTCTCTTTACGCTTGACAATCTGTTGATAAAGAATTTCTGCTGGAGATGATCATACTCGTGCTGGAACACCCTGGCCCACATTCCCGATAACTCTCTCTCTACGCGTTCGAATTTCCCGTCGGTGAACCTGACTCTGATCTCCTGTGCGCGCGTCACCTCGTCATGGATTCCTGGGATGCTGAGGCATCCCTCTTCCGCGGTCTGTTCTCCGCTGCTTTCGAGAATTTCGGGATTTATGATCACCAAAGGCTGCTCTGAAGCGTAATCGTCCATGACGGAAATGTCGATCACGGCCAGCGAGAGCGAGAGGCCGACCTGGTTTGCCGCAAGGCCGATTCCGTCGGCGTTATGCATCGTCTCGAACATGTCACGAATTAATCCGACAAGTGCGTCGTCGAATTTCGTGATTTTCTTCGCGGGTGAATCCCACACCTTCGTGCCGTACATATGAATCGGCATAATCATGGCAAAATTACTCCAGCATTTCCGGTTTAACTTTAATTACTTCAATTTGGTTCTCTTTGTATAGAGCAGCTTCTCCGGCGTAAAAGATAAGCTTGGAGAAAATTCTAAGCAAAACAAATATCTGGCCGGCCACGATTTCGAGAAGAATCCCATTTAGATTTTCTGTGCGTATGTTGGAGTCAAGGTAAAACCAGCCCGTGATCACGGCGGCACTGAAGATAGATGCACCTCCGTAAACGCCTGTCGATGAAAGAGGATGCTTTATAACAAATGAGAGACCGCGCACCACTTTGGCGGTCATCGTCTCGTCATCAATCGCAACGGCAGCGCGCACGAAATCCGCCACCAAATTCACGATGAAGAAGATTAGCGCGACGGCGGCGTAGCGCCAAAGCTCCGCATGAAAAACCTGGTAATCGGTAAGGGCCTTCCGAGCCGCTTCCTTGTTTGCCGCGGCCCAGATTGCATTGAACTCATACAGAAGAAAGAGCAGTATCACCTCAGCGAGCGTTATAAGGAGAATCGGAAAGAACTTCGATGCGCCCTGCGAAATAAATGTGGCCGACTTCACCTTCCCTTCTGCCGCGAAGGAAGTGAAGAATCCGCCGGCAAAAAACGCCTCTACTAATATAAAGATGGCGAAGAGGAGCATCACTTGCGGAATGAGCAAGTTGAAATATGCGCCGTTCGCGTGAATGAACTCAACATACCACCGGTAGCTAAATCCCGAAAGAAGAGAGGAGCTTACCAGGCTTCTCGAAACGTTTTTCATGAAGACTGTTGCGAACGGGAGAGCCAACACCGCTGCGAAAATGAAATCCAGTGCATAGAGAACAAACGCGAGCCTCCAGTTTTTCAGCGCTCTTCCGGTTCCCAGAAATAGGGCTTTGGGTGCACCTATATTCAAACCAGCGTCCCCATAATCAAGAGCATATTCTGAAAATAGTTGAATATCCTCCCACCCCATTTCAGGACAGGTAAGAAGAAGGAATGCATACGGAGGCTGTTATTGGAATAATTCGTGTCGAGCGGAATCTTTCCGGCCGGGTCTACTACGGCATAATCAGGAGGAGCGGTCGTCTTAAAGCTAAATGATTGCCACCGGCTCTCTCCATTCCACAAAGTGTCTACCGCAGTTCCGTCATCAAGCGCCAGGCGAACATCGACCGGCATCTTAACCTCGCCGTTCCTGGCGACGATGACCGTGGTGAAATAGTTTGATGCTCCCGTGCCGAGATCGGTCTCCCTATAATAGCTGATGGACTTCACTGCAAAGTCGACCGTCCCTGTTCCATCAACGAACTGCTTGAAGAACCAGTCGAGGTTTTTTCCAGAAACCTGTTCGCATACCTTTTCAAAATCTTCGGGAGTCGGATGCCTGAATTCAAATTGATTGAAGTAGGTCTTCAGCACCGCCGCCATTGTATCCCGCCCGAGAACGCCTTCGAGTGTCCAAAGGACGAGATCAGGCTTGTCGCACGCTATGGCTCTGGACGCCCCACGATCAGAAGATTGACGGTCGTAGTCCGATATGGCGTTCGTCTCCGCATGCTGGAGATAGAGCGGGAGTTTGTCATATGGATCGCGAACCCGCACCTTACCGATTATAGCCGCGATAGGGACACCGAAGATAGTCGCAATCGGGTACATATAGACGGGATAGGTACCTCCAATTTTGAAGACGGAAAAGCCCGGGCCGTAAGCTTTCTCCAGGATTTTATCTGCCAAGTATGAATCCAATCCTTCATCCAGCCAGGAGTTCTGAAATCCGCTGTTCGCAACGAGGCCGGACCAGTACTGGTATCCGAACTCGCGTATGATAGCCGTTTCCAGCGAAGGGTTGCCGCCGAGCGTGTAGTCCGGGGCGCGCACGGATATAAGAGTGGGACATTCCAGGTTGCTACCATCGACCGCCATTGTCCGGGGAAGATCAACCAGAGTGAGAACAGGATAAGGATAAGGTCCGTACCACAATCCGAAGTACTTCATCGCGGAGTCCACCGCAGAGAAATATGAGTCCGCCCGGCTGCGGTGATCCGGCTGAAGAAGAAGAACGATTTGAGTTTCCGGTAGGCCCGGATACTTAAACTTGCGAGCGATACTGACGAAATCAGGCGAGGCGGTCCAGGCAAAGCCTTGAACGTCGTAAGCAACATAGTGATAGATGACAGAGCCGTTCGAACCGGCCGATTTGCCGATATTCTCGCCTGTTGCGCCGACCTTGTACCCTGCAGGGACGGTGATCTTCACGTCAAACACGCCAAAATCGACGAAAGAACCGCCGAGCGCGTGGAACCGATGACAATACCAGGCCCCTTTCTGAAACACGCCTATCTGCGGAAACCACCTGGTGACAAGATAGGACCTCGATCCAGGTGACCAGCCGCCGCATGCAATCGACTGCGGCAGTTGCTCGACGAAATCAATCGAGACGGTAATCGAGTCTCCCGGGCCAACCGGCGAAGGCAGCTGTACCATCATGACAGTGCTGTCGCGCGGGTTGCCGTTGCCCGGACCGACATACCGGATCTGGTCGGACAAATCGCTGTTCGTCCGGAGGTCGGTCAAGCTTGTGATATCTATCCATCCACGGGCCGAAGGTGAAATGCTGTATCCCGCCTCGGTAATATAAGTGGTGTTGTCGCTCCTGAAGGCATTGGGATACAGGTGAAAGCAGAGGCTATCGGCGCTTTGGCTTGTAGTGTTATGCCATACGATGACCTCATGTCCATCTATCGAATTTGTACGCGGATTGAGTTGAACGCCTATCGAGTAGTCCGCGATACGGTTGCTAACAATATTCGCGAAAGTTGGGGCGGGAAGGAGAAAGGAGATGAAGATTGCGGCCAAAATGCGACGGCGTAGGGCGAACGCATTACACCGTCGCAATCCTTTGCATCCGCTTTCAGCTAAAAAACGGATGCTGATCCGTCCTGGTTCTATAAACGATCTCGGCTTTCCGGAGCTGTCGTTTACCCACCCGCGTAGACGGCTAGAAAAAAATATCATTTCCTCAATATGCTGTCGATTTGTCCTTTGATAATAAGGTAACCGCTGAAATCGGCCGTCTCCTGGAGCATAATGGTCTGTGGATAGTCCGAGGGAATTTGATTTCCGCCTTTAATCTTGTATGGGGTCAGCCCGCTCGTAACGCCGAGGGCCAGGATGGACCTCTTTCCATACAGGTTGACGAGGGATGCGTGGATATTATCGCAAAACATGTTGTACGCAGAATTTATCTGCGGATATTTTCCCGTCACGAGATTGGCTGCGATGAATCCTGCATAGAGTTCCCTGGTACCTTCTTTCTTTATTCCATCGGCAAAATATCCCTGGGCTTTAGCGTACTCACCCGCGGCGTAAGCCTTCATTCCCTCCCCATGAAGCTGTTGCGGGTTCTTAGAGCATGACACCAGAAAAAGCGGGAATGCCAATATCAGAAAGAGGAAAACACTCATTGTTATTCCGGTATGATTCTTAACCCCAATTGAGAATTCAAAATTCATAATTCAAAATTCTGATTTAAATTCCGTAAGACTTCCATTTCGAATCGACGAGCTTCTTAATCTCGTCCGTCATAACGATCTTGTCGGGCCACTCCCTGGTGAACCCTTCGTCGGGCCACTTCCGTGTACCATCGATTCCCATCTTGCTTCCGAAGCTGAAATGCTGTGCCGAATGGTCGAGAACGTCGGCCGGCCCTTTCGTGAAGACGACATCTCTCTGCGGATCGATGTTATTCAGCGCGTACCACCACGCTTCCTGCGTGTTTTGCACGTTGATGTCCTTATCGACAACCACTATTACCTTCGCGAACATCATTTGCCCCATTCCCCAGAGCCCGTTCATGACTTTGAAGGCATGCCCCGGGTACCGCTTGTCAATCGACACGAAAACGAGATTGTGGAATATACCTTCGAATGGCATATGGTAGTCGACGATTTCGGGAATGACAAGCTTAGCGAGCGGGAGAAAGATCCTTTCGGTGGCTAATCCCATGAAATCGTCTTCCATGATGGGTTGTCCGACGACCGTCGAGACAAATACAGGCTTCTTGCGGGTCGTGATCGCTGTAACATGGAACGCGGGATAATAGTCGGCGAGCGAATAGAAACCGGTATGATCGCCAAAAGGTCCTTCGAGACGAAGCGCCTCTTCCGTGTCGACATAACCTTCCAATACTATTTCAGCTTCCGCGGGAACTTCGAGGTCCACAGTCTTGCACTTCACGAGCTCGACCGGTTCTTTCCTCAGGAAACCTGCGAAGAGGTACTCTTCGATGCTTTCAGGGAGAGGCGCGCTCGTGCTGTACATCGTGGCGGGATCCGAGCCGACTACTACAGCGACTTCGAGACGCTTCATACCTTTTTCCTTCGCCTTTCTGAAATGAGCCGCGCCTCCCTTGTGTCTCTGCCAGTGCATCGCAGTAGTATCCTTGTCGAGGACCTGCAGGCGGTAGAGGCCCATGTTACGGATTCCGCTGTCGGGACACTTCGTCACGACCTGTCCGAAGAGTATGTACGGTCCGCCGTCTTGCGGCCAGGAGGTCGTGATCGGCAGCTGGTAGAGGTCAACATCTTCTCCATTTATGACGACTTCCTGGCATGCTCCCTTCTTCACAATCTTCGGCGGAAACTTCGCCATCTCCATAAGCTTCGGCATCATCGCCATCTTGCCGAGAAGCGACTCCGGTACTTTCAGATTCAGCATATCGGAGAGCCTGTCTCCGATCTCGTCGAGGTCCTCGACGCCGAGCGCCCATGCCATCCTCTGCTTCGTCCCGAATATGTTGACGGCGAGAGGTATCCTGCTTCCCTTCACGTTCGTGAAGAGGAGCGCGGGACCGCCCGACTTGACAACTCGGTCGACTATCTCGGTTATCTCGAGCTTAGGATCGACTTCGGTATCGATAACCTTCAGCTCGTGTTTCCTTTTCAGTAGTTGAATGAACTCATTAAGATTATTAATTGCCATTTGAAATGTCCGTTGTGTTGATTCTTCTGGCGCCCGCGTAGCGGCGTTTGTAGTAGCGGCTGTCGAGAGATGATAAGGTTACACCGTCCGAAACGCTCGCGTTTGCAAAGAGATCATCGCCTACGTATATGCCGACGTGACTTATTCTCCGTCCAACCGTGATGAAGAAGACCAGATCGCCCGGCTTAAGATCATCCTTCGGCACCCTCTCGCCGAGCTCCGACTGCGCAAGCGCGTTATGAGGGAGCTGGATGCCGTAGACGGAGTTGAAAACGTCCATCGTGAAACCGGAGCAATCAATACCCGAGGGTGTAGTCCCGCCTATCTGGTAAGGAGTGCCCATATACGACATGATCGCGCTCATTAGCCTGCTTCTCGCGGCGTTCGGGGACTCCCTTTCCATTCGGCCGATCTCTTCCCGCAGCCTGTCGGGACTTACGGCCCGGTCGTTCTCCGCCTTCAGCTCTTTCACTTCCATCTTCAGCTGTTCAGGCGTCTCGTCAAAAGTGAATCGCGGCTTACTACTCGATGTCCCGTTGTTGCCGAAAGTGAATCGCGGCGACGAACCTGAACATCCCATTATAAATAGGCACGCGGCGGCGCTGGCGGAAACAAAGAGTCTGTAAAGCTTTTTCATTTGAGAAGTTACTTTGACAATATAAAAACGGCGGGATTGGAGAACAAGAAAGGAACCTGCTGCGTCCTGACATACCAGCAGTAATGCAACTGGATGCGCCGTGCGTGTGTACGTGTGTCGGCTGTACCATCTTGACATTCGCTCATATCCGGGATAACTTCTTTTAGATTTACAGACCGATCATCACGTTCTGTTCGGTCGAACGGAATACTAGAATCGGGATTACTTGGGCTCAAGGAGGGGAGGCAACGATGCTGAGCCCGAATGAGAGAGTCGATCGCAAGAAAGAGCTGAATCGGGCGAAACGGTGATGCAAAAGCAAAAAGAGGTATCGAGGCGGAAAAAGGTACCGACATCCGGATAAGCGAATTACTTTCTCCGCGCGGACCAATCGACAGTTTTTCGCATCCTTTGCTTGATAGCACTCCTTCAGGTCCAGCCATTACATCCCTTGATCAGTATTCGAGCTCCGCGTTCCTTCCTTCCGCTGTCACGTTGCAGCAGCAAAACGCGAGCGCGTGCCGGATATCTAATAAGAAAGAACCGCTAGAGATACCATGAAATACAAACGAGTTAAGTGAGTTCCCAAGCTCCCGCTTGGGAACGAGAAAGGTGACGAGTTGGAATGTTAGGTTCCCTCGGTTAAAGAAAGACAAATCATGAAGAAGAATAAAATTGTGATTGCAGCTTTTATCGCACTGGCGGTTCTCCAGGTACGAACGACGACGGCCCAGCAGCTGGTCAAACTCACCCCGATACTTGAAGTCGAGGACACGATTCCGGGCGCGCAGCTCGGTGCGTATGTGAAGGGGGTCGGAGACTTGAATCACGACGGCTACGCCGATGTAGCGGTGAGCGCTCCGGGATTATTCAAAACATATATCTACTACGGCGGGAAAACTATGAGCAAGACGCCTTCGCTGACGTTGAAGGGTGGTGGACACATTGTATCGGGGGACTTCAGAGGCGACGGTTGGATAGACCTCGCGATCGAGATACCTTTCCACGACACCGTACTTGTCTACTTCAACGGCCCGAAGGGTCTCGACACGATACCGGACTTGGTACTCACACAACCTTCAGATTACTTCGGCCAAGTAATGACAGCTGGTGATTTTTACGGGAACGGATATAGCGATCTTGCTATCGGGGCAATGGATGAGAACCAATCGCAAAATGAACAACTGTACCAGAGAGGTAGAATATTCATCTATGCCGGTGGGCCCTTTATGAACGCGACTC
This sequence comes from Bacteroidota bacterium, assembly GCA_021845665.1. Classification (GTDB taxonomy): domain Bacteria; phylum Bacteroidota; class Ignavibacteria; order Kryptoniales; family JAKASW01; genus JAKASW01. The sequence continues at coordinate 130,815 of JAJZVO010000004.1, forward strand.
CCGTGGATACGATCGAGGGTGACACGATACGCGCCGGCCTGGGTACGGCACTTGCTGCCGGGGACATATATGGAAACGGCAGGGACGAAATTGTAGCGTTGGGATTTGACGAGTCATGCGGGACACTCGATTGCGATCATGCTTACATTTCGATCTACTCGGATGGCACTGGCTATCATATGAATAGGGAACTCTACATCGATTCCCGTGATGTGCCTGGGGGATTTGGTCCACCTGACTCACCTGACGGCAGTGTCGCCTGCTTCGATGCAGACGGTGACGGAATACCTGATATACTCGTCAGCGGGATTTGCATATTCAAAGGGGGAGCAAAGATAGACACTCTTCCAACATATCGTGTCGGTCCGCCGAGAGGGGATACGACGGACTATGGCGCCTATCCCTGGGTTGCGGGAGGCGGAGATTACAACGGAGACGGGATACCTGACATACTCCTCGCGTCGGAGCGCGGTGGAGGTCTCGGCATGACGAGCGGAGTCTTCGTGATGGTCGACGGGATCGACGACCCCGGACAGTTCGCAGGGTACAGAGTGTATGCTCAAATGGATCAGACCGTCGACCTTTCTGGTAACCCTGAGAACGCCGGCGATGTAAATGGAGGAGGCGTTGACGACATTATCGTGGGCAATGGCGGATGGTTTATCTTCAAAGACTACGGTTTCTTCGGCATCTACTCGGGCGATACTTCCATGAAGGCCCAGAACACCCCCCCGCCGGTTCTGCCGAAGGAGATGAAGCTTGAACAAAATTATCCGAACCCTTTTAATCCGACTACGACAATCAGCTATGAACTATCAGCGGTCACCCGTGTCACTTTAAAAATCTATGATACACTCGGAAGGGAGGTGGTGACCTTAGTGAACAATGAGGAAGAATCTCCCGGAACTTACACGGTCCACTGGAACGGGACGAACCGCGAAGGAGAACGCATAAGTTCAGGGGTCTATTTCTACCAGCTTGAGACAAATAGCGGTACACAGACAAAAAAGGCCGTGTTCCTGAAGTGAACAAGTGAGTTCCCAAGCCGGAGCTTGGGAACGACAAAGGAGAGCTAAAAATGAAAAAGCTACTTTTTACTTCTCTGATCCTGCTCGGTGCAAATGCGTTTGCCCAGCAGTTCCCGATCAGTGCGAACAATATGTTCTCATCTCCGGGCCAGTCCTTTGAGCAGACGGAGATCAGTACGACCCCCGGCATGATGCAGAGCGCGGGCTTCAACTGGGGGATAGCCATCACAACCGATCCGTCTGAAATCGGAAACCTTCTTAACGCGGCCGCCCAGCATAATGTCAACCTGATCTTAGAGGGCCCGATCCCGGATTACGGCTGGGCGGAGAGGCTGTACCTGGAAGGAGATCCGACCTACTTTAGCACGGTGAACGGCACTCACTCTTCGCTTTCACCTGATCCAAATTCGGACCAGCCGCACAGTGATCCTTACTATGACCTCAAGCCATTAGAGGCTACACTCGCAAACGCGTACATGGTCGAGGGAGCGACGCACGACCCGGTCGATCCGTGGGTCGACGGCGCGTCGTACCAGGTGTATTTCCGGCTGAAGGCGCAAAGCATCGATCCACCACCAACACCGGTAGTGAAGATCGAAGTTTACGATGAAACAACGCAGAGCGTGCTGGCGAGCAAGGTTTTATACACGGTCAATTTTAACGCAAGCAATACCTGGCAGACGTTTGAGCTTACATTCACGCCTCCAAATCAGCCCTACTCCCCGGGCGGCACTCCGGCAGTCAGCGAGAACCCCAATTACTACGTCGCGGAAAGCCAGTCGACAGCCTCCCAATCGACATTCCCTGACAACATAGATGTCAGGGTCTGGTGGTACGGCGAGATCGAGGCATGGCTGGACGACATTCGCATCGAGAGCACCGACGGAAAGACAGACTTCTCGACAGATTCGCTTTTCTCCGGCTATTATGATTCTAAGGTAGAAGCTGATGCTCAACAATACGATTCTTACGCCGCTCTCGGAAGGTATTATTTGAAAGATGAGCCTTACATATCACAATACTTTTCATACGCGCATATAAACGGTCTCTTGAGGCTTGAGTCACCAGATCCTGCGGCCGGCAAGGGGCTCGGCTACACACAGAAAGATGAAGGAGATCATTCCCATTACTCGAATTGGGTAGGCGACACGTACAAACGATTCCTCACCTAAGCGAAGCCGTACGAGCTGGCTGCAGAAGTGAACAGATTCTTGAAAAAAGACCAGCAGCCATACACAACCGAATACACCTCGATGGCACAGAACGAGCTCCAGTATGAGATGTGGAGGTTCGACTCTGCTGAAGCGGACTGTTACCCCAAGTTCGACGGTAGTGGTACAGAAGAAATATTTTTTGTGGCAATTTGATTTGGATAAGCGGATGAGGCTGGAAAAGTCGATGTAGTGCCGACCTTCCTTATTGCAAAGGGTTAGAGGCGAGTGT